>JAZNZE010000071.1:0-122940 GCA_045594785.1 Eubacteriales bacterium | reverse complement strand
GGGCATATCGCATCGAAGATATATCTCACGCGGCACGCGTATATCGCAAATCCCGCAAGGGATTTATATCGCTGCGTAGTGTCCTTAAGGGCACTACGCTAAAGGAGTTCTTTTGTTTTTCGTAACTTTTCCAAAAGATTTACGAATTCTATTGACAAGGAAAACCCCGTTTGATATAATGAAGGCAACTATCAAAAGGACGGTGATTTTATGCCTTCTACAGTTACTAAAAATGATATTTTGAAGCTCTGCTCTGACCTTGGTTTAAAGAAGACCGATACCATTATAATTCATTCCTCAATGAAAAGCTTCGGCTACGTTGAGGGCGGCCCTGCAACCGTTATAGAGGGCTTTCGCGAATATCTTTCCGATGGTACGCTTTGCTTCCCTGCTCTCAGGCAAAAGGATTTCGGAAAAGCATACAAGGACTGGGATATAAACAACACCCCCTCTGACGTAGGATTTCTTTCGGAGACCTTCAGAAAATACCCGGGAGTTCTTCGCAGCGACCAGGAAACGCATTCAGTAACCGCTATTGGCAAGAATGCAGAATATATCACCTCCGGGCACAGAGGCGGAAAAAAACGTGTTTGCCTCTACGGTGAATATGCTTTCTCCACTACTTCCCCCTGGCAGAGAATCTACGATACGGACGGTAAGGTTGTGTTCATAGGAGTTTCTATGAAGGTTAACACAATGAAGCATTTCGTTGAGTCTTCCGTAGTTACCGATATTCTTGATTCCATAGATGACGAGGTAATAAGAGCAGAGGCATACGCTGAGGTTTCGAACTGTTTTGCAGTTCCTCCCAGAGGAGCTACCCCCTCAGGCAGACCTGCGGGATTCTGGTTCTGGTATGACGGATACAAGATGCAGGAGCATTTTGAAGCGCTTGGACTTCTTACCGAGGCAAAGTGCGGTGACGCTACCATTACCGTTATAGATGCTAAAGCCTTCGTTGAGGAGTGGTACAGCCAGCTCAGATATCACTACGAGGACTGGGTAAAGGACGAGGAGCTTCTCACGTGGCTCAGAAAGTACAATCCCATAAATAAAATATAAATCGGTTTTGTTATTAAAAGCCTCAATTTTGTTATTTTATTTCACTTTTATATATGTTAGAATATATTCGGCAGAACAATTTAATTACACGGATATAATGGAGAAAAGACAAATGATTATCGACATTCACGCGCACTGTTATAAAAATCCCGTGCCCTTCGTTACACCGTTCTGTAACCCCGAGGAGCTTATTGCTTTTTATGACAGACAGGGCATTGACAAGGGCGTTCTTCTTCCGGTTGTTAACTCGGAGATTTACTTTCCTCAGTCTAACGATGAAATTCTTGAAATCTGCGCGGCTTACCCCGACAGATTTATTCCCTACTGCAACATAGACCCCAGAGCAATGACGAACGCTCCCAACGCTCCCTTACATAAGGTTCTTGAATACTACAAGAACAAGGGCTGCAAGGGTATCGGTGAGGTTATGCCGAATATGGAGCTTATGGACCCCAAGGTGCAAAATCTTTTCCGCGCGGCAGAGGAGGTTGACCTTCCTATAGTTTTTGACGGCTCTGACGTTAAGGACGGAGATTTCGGCCTTTATGACGACCCCGGACTTCCTCAGCTTGAGCATACACTTCAGCGCTTCCCCAAGCTCAAGATTTTCGGCCACGGTCCTGTTTTCTGGGCTGAGCTTTTCAGGCTTCAGACCCCCGGTGAGCGCGGCTACGTATTTAACTTCCAGGGCACAGACCAGGTAGGAAAAAGAGGTAACGAATGCGAGGTTGAGGGCGTTGTTCCGATTCTTCTCAGAAAATACGATAACCTTTACTGCGACCTTTCGGACGGTACTCCCGTTGCTATGTTCTCGCGTAACTTTGAATACACGAAGAAATTTTTCATCGAGTTCCAGGACAGACTTTACTTCGGTACTGATATGTGTAATAAGCATTACGATTATCCGCACGTAAGATTTATTAATAAGCTTCTTAGTGACGGTATAATTTCTCAGGAAATTTATGACAAGGTAACTCATAAGAATGCTATCAAGCTTCTTGGTTTATAATTTTAAAGGAGAATTAAAATGACGAATAAGGAATGGTATAAAGAAGCGAAATTCGGTATGTTTATCCACTGGGGACTTTACAGCCTTCCCGCCGGTGAGTGGAAGGGTAAGAGAACCGAGTTCCCGGGCGAGTGGGTTATGACCTATAACAGAATTCCGATTAAGGAATACGAAAAGCTCGCTACCGTATTTAACCCCATTTACTTCGATGCTGAGGAATGGGTTCTTCTCGCTAAAGAGGCGGGAATGAAATACATAGTATTTACAAGCAAGCACCAGGAAGGCTTCTGTATGTTCAAGTCTGAGGTTGACAGCTACAACGTCGTTGACGCTACCCCCTTCGGACGTGACGTAGTTGACGAGCTTGCAAAGGCTTGCAGAAAGCACGGACTTAAGCTTGGTCTTTACTACTCTCAGGAGCTTGACTTCCACGAGGAGCATGCGGGCGGTGTTCATTACGTTGACCCTTGGCTTAACTGTGACTGGGCAAACAACTGGGATTTCCCGGACAAAGAAAAGAAAAACCTCGACATTTTCCTTGAAAAGAAGGCTAAGCCTCAGATAAGAGAGCTTCTTACCAAGTACGGCGACCTTCTCTGCATCTGGTGTGACGACCCTTGCGAAATCAAACCCCATCAGAGCCAGGCTCTTTACGATATGATTAAGGAGCTTCAGCCCGACTGCCTTGTTCCTACGAGAATCGGAAACGGCATCGGAGACATTCATTCCTTTGGTGACAACAAGCTTCCCGACAAGGACTGGGACGGTCTCGGAGAGGCTTGCGTAACTATGAATCACACCTGGGGCTACAAGGGCTATGACAACGATTGGAAGAGCGTTGACGAGCTTATGGCAATAAAGGAAAAGGTAAACAGCCACGGAGTTAACCTTCTTCTTAACGTTGGTCCTGACTATCTCGGAAGAATCCCTGCTCCCTCGGTAGAAATACTCAAGGAAATGGGTAAAAGAATCAGAGAACAAGAAGGTAAATAATTTTCGGATTTGCATTCAAACCGAAAGCTAAAATATCGTTTTTGACAACTACTATTTACAAAAGCGTGTTACTTTTTTAAAAAATCTCTCAGAGACTAAAAAGTAACACGCTTTTTATTGATTTTTTGATTTTATACTGATATAATCGTATCATACTTAGCCTTTGAGGTGATGATTATGAGATTCAAGGACAGGCTGAAAGCTCTGAGATGCGAAAGAAGGCTGACGCAAAAGGAGCTTGGCGAAAAGGTTTTCGTCAGCCGAAGCGCAATAGCAAAATGGGAGAACGGACTGGGGCTTCCTTCTAAGGCCTCCTACGAGGCTCTGCTCGATTTCTTTGAAGTGAGCTCTCTTGAGCTTCCTCTTAACGAGCTTGAGGAAGAGCCTAAGATAAGAAGAAGGTTAGCTATACATTTTGCCTGCGGCTTTGTGAGCTGGCTTTTAATAATTGCACTTGCCTTATCCCCTTTTCTGCTTATGAACGCAGTAATGAACGGATACGGCTTTACCTCAAAAATGGCAGCAGGAAAATACTTTGCTGATAACGAGGTAATATCTACGGAGGAGTACGATTTCTACGTTTCTTATTTCTCCGATACTGACGAAAACGGAGAAACCGTTTACATTGGCATATCTGCGTTTGCCGTAGTTGAAAAAAGGTTCTACGGCTACAAAAGGGTCAAAAGAGACGCCGAGGAATACAGAAGGCTCGTTTTTGACGAAGAGGACACGGGGGACATAAATGACAACAGATACGGAGTTCTCTACTCCTTCCCTGCAGATAATTGCTACTACAATATATTCCGCTCCACAATAACTATTCTCGGCCCGATAGAATCTGACGGCAACCTTGCAAGCGTTCCCGTAGAGCAGAATATTCTGAGAGAGGTATACGTAAACGGTGAGAAAGCGGATTTGACTTACGGCTCTTTTTTCGTGACCGAAAACGAGATTACAGAATTTGACGTGGTGGAATACTCGTCAGAGAGGCATCACCTGACGGTCAAATAAAAATTCAATTGACAACTATCTCTCTCTATGATATAATAATACAGAAAAATTCAACCCCGGAGAGTATGAATATGAAAATTCTTTCTATCGGCAACAGCTTTTCTCAGGATGCACAGAGATATATACATAAGATGGCAAAGCTTAACGGAGACAACGTCAAGACGGTTAACCTTTATATTGGCGGTTGCTCGCTGAGACAGCATTACTTCAATATACTTGAAAATGCAAAAAAATACGAATTTCAGTTTAACGGAGAGCCTACGGGACTTCCCGTAACCGCAAAAGACGCTCTTATGAGCGACAGTTGGGATTACGTTACTCTTCAGCAGGCGAGCCATTATTCAACAAAATGGGAAACCTACGAGCCCTATCTTCCGAAAATTGCCGAATTCGTCAGGCTCTACGCTCCGCAGGCAAAAATACTTATCCATCAGACCTGGCAATATGACGAAAAAATTCTTTTGGAAAGAAAAATGGGAAGCACTGCCGCAGAGATGAGAGAGGCTCTCAAGGAGGCTTACGCAAAGGCAGCAAAGCTCATAAATGCCGATGGCATTATTCCCTCGGGCGAGCTTATCGCCTCACTGATAAAGAACGGCATTCCTCAGCCTCACAAGGACGGCTACCATCTTTCACAGGGTGCAGGAAGACTTGCGGCAGGACTTCTCTGGTATTCCTACCTTACCGGTAAAAATCCCGAAAAGGCGTTTTTTCCCGAAACGGATTTGCCTGTAAGCGAGGAAGAAGCAGAGATAATCAGAAAATCGGTTGCAGAGGTTTTAAATAAATAAAAAGCAAACTAAAAACGGACTTTGAATCAAAGTCCGTTTTTATATTTTAAGGGCAAAATTTGTTCCTTAACGGTTGAATTGTTATATTTTCCGCTATTTTATGACAATTTCTTCTCTGCCTGCTTCTATTTTCGAGGAGTAGAAGGCAGAAAGCGCCTTTACCATTTCAGCAGCATCGCTTGCGGCTGCGGTTTCGACTGCGGAATGCATAGAGAGCTGGGCAAGACCGATATCTACGGTGAGAAGCGAGACCTTCGTATTCGCTATAGAGCCGAGAGTTGAGCCGCCTACCTGGTCTGCTCGGTTTCTGTATGCTTGTGTTTTAACTCCCGCCTTTCTGCAAATCTCGGAGAAGAGAGCTGCCGATACAGCCTCTGTCGTATACCTTTGGTTTGCATTGAATTTAATAACGACACCGCCGCCGAGAACGGCAGAGGATACCGAATCGGAAAGCTCGGGATGCGCAGGATGCTTCGCGTGGGCATTATCCGCGCTTACCATAAAGCTTGAAGGAAGCGCGCTTATATAGCCTTCTCTATCCGAGGATATGCGCTCGAGCAGGTCGCTTAAAAAGGTTGACGCTGCTCCCTGCTTGGTTTCTGAGCCTACCTCCTCGTTATCAAAGACTGCCAGAACCTTGGTTGTGCCTGTTTTTTCTGAGTTAAGGAAGGATACGAGCGAGGTGTAAACGCACTCAAGGTCATCAAGCCTTGGCGAGAGCAAAAGCTCTGAATCTGCGCCTATACGGCTTCCCTTTTCTCTCGTATAAAGGTAGAGGTCGTGAGAAATAATACTATCCTCATTACAGGAAAGCTCTTTTGCAAGAAAGCCCTTGAAGGAAGTCTCCTTATCAAGCGAGAGAAGCGGAAGAAGGTCTACCGCAGGATTAGGTGCAAAGCTTGTATTTACGTCTCTTTGCATATGAACGGCTACGCTGGGAATTACAAGAAGGTCTCTGTCAATATTAACAAGCCTTTCCTTTATTCCCTTTTCTGTTCTGAAAATAACTCTGCCTGCAATCGAAAGGGGACGGTCAAACCAGGAATAAAGAATCATTCCGCCGTACCTTTCGGTTGAGAGGCGCGTATACGTGCCCGTAAGGGTATCCTTTATACGAAACGAGGGAGAATCGCTATGCGAGGCGCATATCATAAAGGGCGAGCCTTCCTCTCCCTTTTCAAAGGCTATAATTGACGAGGAATTCTTTATGACAAAGTATTTTCCGCCTTCCTTTATCTGCCACCTCTCGTCCTCGTAAAGACGGGTGAAGCCCGCCTCTGTAAGAACTCTCGCAACGTTATCGACAGTATGAAAGGGCGAGGGAGATTTATCTATAAATTCAAGCATATTTTCTACGCTGTATTTCATTTTTTATGCTCCTGACTTTCTTTTTTAATTATTTTACTACTTTTGGGTATAAATGTCAACTTTGCTTCTTGAAAATTATTGAAATTTAGTGTAAAATAGTATTACGCATTTATTTTTAAGGAGATTTCTATGCTTAATTTTTCAGATTTTGCGGGAGAAAAGGATTTTTTTCGTTTTTTTGAAGAAATATCAAATATTCCTCGCGGCTCGGGCAATACCGAAAAAATTGCCGACTATCTCGTAGATTTCGCTAAAGAGCGCGCTCTTACTCACCATAGAGATGCTTTTAATAACGTGATAATAAAAAAGGACGCTTCTCAGGGGCTTGAAGGCTCTCCTGCCGTGATTTTGCAGGGACACACAGATATGGTGCTTGCCTCGGAAGAGGGTGTAACGAGAGACCTTACCAAAGAGGGTGTCGAGCTTTATATTGACGGAGACTTTCTCAAGGCGCGCGGCACAACGCTTGGCGCTGATAACGGAATTGCCGTTGCTTATATGCTTGCCATTCTCGATTCAAGTGATATTTCTCACCCGCCTATCGAAGCGGTTTTCACCTCTGACGAGGAAATCGGACTTATCGGTGCGGGCGAGCTTGACTGCTCGCTTCTCTCGGGAAAAACTATGATAAATCTCGATTCTGACGAGGAGAGCGTATTTATTGCAGGCTGCGCGGGCGGTACGCGTATTGATATATCTGCAAAATGCGAAGCTGTCAGAGTAAAGGAGTATTTTAAGCTCACCGTTTCAGGACTTCTCGGCGGTCACAGCGGAACTGAGATAAATAACGGAAGAGTTAACGCTATAAAGCTTCTTGCCGAAATCATTCCCGCGGGCGCTATGATAGGAGAGGTAAAGGGCGGAAACGCTGATAACGCTATCCCAAGATATGCAGAATGTAAGCTTTCTTCAGCCGAGGGCGTAGAGGAAAATATAGAAGCTGCGCTCATAAAGTACGAAAATTTCGAAAAAGATATAAGCATTACCTTGAAAAAGGAATCCGCCGAGGCTTGCCTCTTCTCCGCCGAAGATTCCGCAAGGCTTCTCAGCCTTATAGGAGACCTGCCGTACGGAGTTATTAAAATGAACGAGGAGCTCGGACTTCCCGAGACCTCAATGAACGTGGGCATTATAGAGACTACGGACCTCTCAGCCTCAATTTCGGTTTCTCTGAGAAGCTCAAAGCAAGCCGAAAAGGACGCGCTTGCAGACAGGGTCAGCAGAATCGCAAATGAGCACGGCGCTCAGATAAAGAGGTACGGAGATTATCCCGGCTGGGATTATAAAAAGAACTCAAAAATCCGCGAGGTCCTTTCGACCTCCTACGAAAAGCTTTTTGGTAAAAAGGCAAAGGCGGTTATAATACACGCCGGACTTGAATGCGGTCTTTTTTCTGACAAAATCGAAGAACTTGACTGCGTTTCAATGGGACCTATTGCATACGATATACACACCCCAAAGGAAAGACTTTCAATTACATCTGCCATAAGAGTTTACAGACTTTTGTGCGAAGCTTTATCGAATTTATAAAGGAGAAAAAATAAAATGAACAAGACAAGACTTAAAAAATACGCTCACCTTATAGCTAAGGTTGGAGCAAACGTGCAGAAGGGACAGAACGTTCTTATCTCTGCGGCACTCGATCAGCCCGAATTCGTTGAAATGCTCGTGGCAGAATGCTACAAGGCGGGAGCAAGAAGGGTTTTCGTTGACTTCTCGCATCAGCCCCTCGCTAAGAGTGCGGTGAGATACTGCTCCGAAAAGGTGCTTGGCACGCTTGAAGACTGGCAGATAGAAAAGTGGAACTGGCAGGCAGATACTCTTCCCGCTAAAATTTACCTTATGTCCGATGACCCTGACGGACTTAAGGGAATAAACCAGAAAAAATACGCTAAGGCTAACGCTAGCCTTTCCAAGACGATAAAGCCTATCCGCGACAGAATGGAAAACAAATACCAGTGGTGTATTGCAGCAGTTCCCGGAAAGGACTGGGCTAAGAAGGTATTCCCCGGTATGAGAGCAAGCGCTGCCGTAGAAAAGCTCTGGGAAGCAATACTTGATACATCGAGAGTTTATGACGACCCCGTTGCAGAGTGGGATACGCACAACAAAAATCTCGCAAAAAGATGCGAATTTCTTAACTCCCTGGGAATAAAGTCGCTTCACTACAAGTCGAAAAACGGCACCGACCTTACCGTTGGTATGATTCCCGATGGACTTTTTGCTGCAGGCGGTGAAACGCTTCTCGGCTCTGACGTTTACTACAATCCCAACATTCCCACCGAAGAGGTATTCTCTTCGCCTATGAAGGGCGAGGCTGAGGGTATCGTTTATTCTTCTATGCCTCTTTCCTACAACGGTCAGCTTATAAACAACTTCTGGTTCAGATTTGAGGCAGGAAAGATAGTAGACTTCAGCGCTGAAGAGGGCAAGGAGGTTCTTGCCGAAATGATTAAGATGGACGAGGGCGCGCCCTATCTTGGCGAGGTTGCGCTCGTTCCCTACTCCTCACCCATAAGAAAGAGCGGAATTCTCTTCTATAACACACTTTTCGATGAAAATGCAGCCTGCCATCTCGCTATCGGCAGAGGCTTTACAAATCTTCTCGTGGATTTTGAAAAGTACACCGAGGCAGAGGCTCACGAAAAGGGTATTAACGATTCCATAATTCACGTTGACTTTATGATAGGAACAAACGACCTTGATATTACTGCTACCACCCGTGACGGCAAAGAGGTTGAGATATTCAAGAGCGGAGAATGGGCATTCTGAGATTAATATCAGATACACAAAAAGGCGGATATTCCGCCTTTTTTGTTATGTTTTGTTTGCATTTTTGTAGCGTTTCGGGGGACAACCGTAATAACGCGAAAAAAACGAAATAAAGTAATTCGTATCAAAAAAACCGACAGATGCTGCAATATCCTCTATTCTCATATCAGAGTTAAGCAGTAGTTTTTTCGCTTTTTCCATTCTTAAGGCGGCAAGGTATTCACTCACCGTCACTCCGCTTTTTTTCTTAAAATATCGGCTTATAAAAGAGGGACTGTAATGACATTTATCGGCAATATCCCCGATTTTTATTTTTTGCGTATACCCCGTATGCAGAAGAGAGAGGATTTTTCCGTACAGATTCTCAGCTCCCGCGGCAGACGAGCTGCTTTTCTCAATAAAGAGCGTGAGCATACAGGAAAGCGGCTCTATAAGCGTTTTAACAAAATTGAAGTCGGGCACTTCACTTTTTAGCTCTTCCTCCGAAAGAGCCTTGAGCCTTGCTTCGTGAAAGCCGTATTTAAGTGCAAAAGCTCCTCTTTTCTCGGCAGAGCCTACGTATCCGCCCACGCTTATCATTCCGACAACAGAGTCAAAAGCAAAAATGGGAAATACAAATTCGCCTACTCCCGCATAGCAGCTTCCAAAGAAGGCTCCCGATTTGCACAGCTTTTCTAGGACTCTTCTCTGCCCCTCTCTGCATCTGTGCCAACACTCTGTACTGCTCTTAACGTACATACAGTAAACGCATTCGTGCGCGTTATATGGGGCTAAAAAATCAAGGTGCGGCAAAACGCCTTCACCGTGCAGGCTGATTTTAAGGCCGCAAGACGAAGTGAGATATTCTATATAATTCTTTATTGAAGACTTCATTTTTAATACTCCGTACTTTATTTTTAAGTATTTGTATTGTATTTTTAAGGTTTTTATCTTTTCATTATTATATAATAAAGTTAGGATAAATGCAAGAGCAATCTTTAAAATTTGCCGCATATTAACGGCTCTAACTAAAAGGAGAAAGAAATGAACGAGGTATTTAACCGTCATATTCACGAATGCGACCTTTGCATAGTAGGAGGAGGGCTTTCTGGTATGTGCGCCGGTATTGCAGCGGCAAGACACGGCATCAGCGTTGTTATTATGCAGGACCGTCCTATGTTCGGCGGTAACGCTTCAAGCGAGATTCGTATGTGGGTTTCGGGAGCGGGCGGTTTAAACTGCCGCGAAACAGGTATAATAGAGGAGATTATGCTCGAAAACCTCTACCGCAACCCCGAAAGAGGATATCCGATATGGGACAGCATTCTCTACGAATTCGTTATGAATGAGAAAAATATAACCTCTATTATGAACTGCTCCTGTCTTGATGCGGAAATGGACGGAAAGAATATTATTTCTATTACCGGCTGGCAGACGACAACGCAAAGCTTCCATACAGTAAAGGCTAAATACTTTGCAGACTGCTCAGGAGACAGCGTGCTCGCTCCTCTGACAAAGGCTGAATTCAGAATCGGAAGAGAGGCAAGAAGCGAATTTAACGAAAGCATTGCACCCGAAGTTTCCGACAGAAAGACTATGGGACTTTCCTGCCTTATGACCGCGAGAGAGGGGGACAGAAAAATCAAGTTTATCCCTCCCGAATGGGCAAACAAATACACCGGAGATGACCTTGCTCCCTACAGAATTCCCGATATGAAGAATCCCGATGAGAATTATTGGTATATGGAGCTTGGCGGTGAGGACGATTCTATTGCCGACACCGAGATACTCAGGGATAAGCTGCTTCGGGTTGCCTTCGGAATCTGGGACTACATAAAGAACAGCGGAGACTACGAGGCTGACAACTGGTCGCTTGACTTCGTTGGCTTTCTGCCCGGAAAGCGTGAGAGCCGCAGATATATAGGCGACCACATTCTGACGCAGAACGAGGTTCGTGACGAGGGAAAATTCGAGGATACCGTAGCCTTTGGCGGCTGGCCGATGGACGACCACAATCCCGCCGGTATTGCAACGAAGGAAGCGCCGAATATTTTCCACCCTGCTCCAAAGCAATACGGTATACCTTACAGATGCCTTTATTCCAAAAATATAGGAAATCTTTTCTTTGCCGGAAGAAATATCAGCGCAACACACGCCGCTATGAGCTCGACCAGAGTTATGGCAACCTGCGCCCTTCTCGGTCAGGCTATTGGAACTGCGGCTGCTATAGCAAGTAAATACGGTACGTCTCCGAGAGGCGTTTACGAGAGCCATATTGACGAGCTTAAGAGGACGCTTATGGAAGACGATGCTTACCTTCCGAGAAATACTCTCAAGCCTTCGGCTCTTACCGCGAAAGCAAAGCTCTCTTCAAACGGAAAGCACGCTGAAAAGCTCGTAAACGGACACGCTCGCCCGATAGATGACGAGGAAAACGCCTGGGTAGGAAAATGCGGAGACTACATTGAGGTAAGCTTTGAAAATGCCGAAAGGATAAGCGAGGTCAGGCTTACGCTTGATTCCGACCTTAACCGAAAAACCACAGGCTCTGACGGGTATATGGACAGAAAGGGCACGATTTGCAACGTTATGAAAAATATGCCGCTCGTGCATCTGCCGAAAACTCTCGTTTCAGACCTGAGAGTAGAGGTTCTTTGCGATGACGGAAGCTGGAAATGCGCCGCAAGAATGACGGCTAACAGAAGACGGGTTGCATATCTTAAGCTTAATGAAACCACTAAAGCCGTAAGAGTTATTCCCGAAAAAAGCTACGGAAATGACGAAATCAAAATCTTCACTCTTGACGTGAGGTAAAATAATATGGATTTTTCAAAAAGAATAGGAAAGCTGAACCGCGATGCCATATTCGAGCTTGACGGCTATTTCGTATGGTGCGGTACTATGACGAAGGGCGATGACGGTCTTTACTACTTATATTTCTCTTTCTGGGAAAAGGAGCTTGGGTTCGATGCCTGGGTAACTCATTCCAAGGTCGGATACGCGACAGGAAAAGAGCCCTTCGGAAAATTTAAGTACGGCGGAATAGCTCTTGACGGAAGAGGTCAAGGCTACTGGGACAGAGACGTTATTCATAACCCCTCCGTGATAAAATACGGCGGCAAATACTATATGTACTATATGGGAAATTACGGAAACGGCGAATACTGGGACCACAGAAATCACCAGAGAGTCGGAGTTGCCGTGGCAGAAAATCCGAGAGGCCCTTGGAAAAGGTTTGATAAGCCCGTGATAGATATAAGCCCCTCGGGACACGATTCGCTTATGACCTCAAACCCTGCCGTTGCCGTCACTGACGGGGGAAAATTCGTTATGATTTATAAGGCGGTGGAAAATAACGGCAGGCTTCCTAAGGGCGGCAGCGTTGTTTGCGGAATTGCAACCTCGGATTCGCCTATAGGACCATTTGAAAAAGCCCCCTATCCGATAATGGTAAATCCCGAAGAGGAATGGTCGGTAGAGGATGCTTTTATATGGTATGAAAACGGAAAATTCTACTCCCTCGCAAAGGATTTTCAGGGATACTTTACAAAGGCGGGTAAAAAGCAGGTCGCGCTCTTTGAATCAGATGACGGCTTCGATTGGAAGCTATCCGAAAACCCGATAGGCTTTCTCAGAGGTCTTACCACTGAAGACGGAGAAAAAATCGAGCTTTCCAATATGGAAAGACCTCAGATTTATATTGAAGACGGAAAGCCTTTCGCGCTTCTCTGCGCCTGTATGAAAGAAGAAGACTACGCTTCTCTCTCTCATTCGTTTAACGTAAGACTTAAGCTGGACTAAATTAAAAACAAAATAGCTTCGAAAGCCAAAGTGGCAAGGATATCATTTGCGGTATCTTTGCCATTTTTTAGTGTTTTTATTGACTTTTTCATAGCTGTGTTGTATACTAATTATACAAGTTAAAAAGGAGACTTTATGAAGAAAATAGAAAAAACACCCCTCAGAGAAAGGGTGCGGCTTGAAATTATAGAGTATTTTAAGCGAGAAGGTCTTTCTGAAGGAGATATGATACCTTCCGAAAACGAGCTTACAAGACTTCTCGGAGTAAGCCGAGTTGTTGTGCGCGAGGCGCTGGAGCTTCTTAGAGAGAAAAACATCATTGTTACCTACAGGGGAAAGGGGTCGTTTATCGCAAACCCCGAAAACTTTAAGGGTAAAATTTCAACTGCTCTCAGCTACGATAAATTCGTTGATATTATGAAATTCCGCTTTATAATTGAGTGTGAAGCAATAAAAGAAGCGGTGGCAAAGCGCTCAAGCGCGGAGCTATCGGAATTGATTTTACTCGCTGAAAAAATGGAAAAATACAACAGTAAAGAGGATTTTTGTAAAGCAGACTTTGCTTTTCACCGCAAAATTATAGAGCTTTCCGGTAACGAGCTTTTCGTTTTAGCTATCGATAATGCCGAAGAAAAAATTATGGCTTGCTTTTTAATGATGAATGGGCTTGAGGAAAGCAAGAGGTGGGCTATCGCTCTGCACAAAAGGCTTGCAAATGCTATTAGTGAAAGAAGCGCGGGCGAAGCTATAAAGATACTCAAAAACAACGGAGAATACAATTTCGCCAGAATGAAAAATTTATTTTTAGGAGAAGCTTATGAAAATAACTGCGATTAACACCTTCCTCGTAAGACCGAGATGGTGCATTGTGGAAATTCTTACAGACAGCGGTTTTGTCGGATACGGTGAAGCCGTAATTGAAGGCAAGGCGAGCACCGTTGCTGCCTGCGTCAAAGAAATGGAGGAATACATAATCGGAAAAAATCCCACGGCAATAGAAGATATATGGAATATGCTGTACAGGGCTGCGTTTTATCGCGGCGGACCTATTCTTATGAGTGCTATAGCAGGAATTGACCAGGCTCTGTGGGATATAAAAGGCAAGGCCGCCGGAATGCCTGTATATGAAATGCTGGGTGGAAAATGCCGCGAAAAGATAAAGGTCTATTCCTGGATTGGCGGTGACAGACCGAGCGAGGTTGCCGCTGCTGCTAAGGCAAAGCAAAACGAGGGCTTTACGGCTATCAAAATGAATGCTACCGAGGAGCTTCAAATGGTAGATAGCTATGATAAAATCGATGCCGTGCTTGAAAGGGTGGCATCTATCCGCGAGGCATGCGGAAAACATTTCGGAATTGCAATAGACTTTCACGGAAGAGTACATAAGCCAATGGCAAAAATCCTTGCAAAAAAGCTTGAAGAGTTCGACCCTATGTTCATAGAAGAGCCTGTTCTATGCGAAAATATGGAAGAGTTTGCCGAGATAGCGCGCTGCACCGCAACCCCTATAGCAACAGGCGAAAGACTTTTTTCAAAATATGATTTCAAGCGTCTTTTGAATGCGGGCGGCGTATCAATAATTCAGCCCGACCTATCACACGCGGGAGGTATTACGGAGGTCAGAAAAATAGCGGCTATGGCAGAGGCATACGACGTTGCGCTCGCTCCGCACTGCCCTCTTGGCCCTATTGCCCTATCGGCTTGCCTACAGGTTGACGCGGTGAGCTACAACGCCTTCATTCAGGAACAGAGTATAGGAATACATTACAACGTAGGCAAATCGGTTCTTGATTACGTTAAAAATCCCGAGGACTTTGCCTTTACTGACGGCTGGGTCAGTTTCCCCGAAGGAGCAGGTCTTGGTGTTGACGTAAACCGCGAGCTGATAGCTGAGGAAAATAAGACTCCGCACTCCTGGAAAAACCCCGTATGGCGACACGCTGACGGAAGTATTGCGGAATGGTGAGAAACGCAAAAAACGGACTGAAACGGGTGATGTTCTTAGCGGAGAATTTATACTTTGAGCAAAGTGCAAGCATCGCATTTGACTAATCAAACGCAAATATGGGCTAAGCCCAAACCCATATTACAAGCAGAAAGAGAGAACAAAACGGTTAAGCCGTTGTCCTCTCTTTTTCTGTTAGTGAAGTTTTTGATATAGCATTTATTATAACTTATTCTACCGTTACGAGCTTGATGCGGGCATCTGTAAGCTGCTGACCGTCTGCCTCGGCAAAGACGTCTCCGTCAACGGTAAAGGGCATTCTGAATATATCGAGAGTAGTTTTTGCGGGGTCGGGATTCTTCTCTCCCATAGATGCAAGGGATATGCTTGCCTCTCCGTCTCTGACGTCTATTTTAAGGTTGATAAGCTTCTCGCTAATCACGGGATTCTCTGCCTCAAATATCAGCTTTGCTTTATCGTCAACAGACGAATATACCTTAACGCTATCCTTATCTACGATAACCGAAGAGCCGGTCTCCGAGCCTATCGTAATTTTACCCGAAAGCTCTCCCGAAAAATCTGCTCTGAAGGTAATTGCCGTGCGGCTCTTATACTTTTCGGGAGCTTTTACCGTGAGCTTTTCACCGCTCAGGAGATTTTTCAGCGAGCCTCCCGCCGAGGAATAAACCTCGGTCGCTTTGCCTACTATAAGCTCGGGAGCATCTACTGCTATTCCGAGATAAGAGGCTCTGCCTCCAAGCCTTGTGGGATGAACGTTATCGGTATAGAGCATACCGGGAAACCACGCGGGATTTTTCTCGTCTCGCGCATTCACGGCACGCGCAAGGTCAATCACCTCGTAATCGTAATCTTTAAACTCAAGAGTTCTGTTAAGTATAACGTCATTCTTATACATATTAGTCTGGAAAGGACAGCTCGGCATAGTCTGAATGTAAACTTTTATTCCCTTTTCCTTGCATATTTTAAGCATTTCAAGGGTGTTGTCATAAAAGAGAGGATTCAAAACATCGTCTTTATCAGGGTTATTTCCCGACACGCTGTCCCAGACCAAAAGCTTAGGCGCCCCGTAACTCAGAGCGTCCTTAAAATCTGCGATACCGTGCTGAGCACCCATACCGCCTCTGCCTGCAAGAAAAGGACCTGCACCGCCATCGGCATACCAGTAATAAGGCCACCGCGCAGGGTCGCCGAGCGAAAGATAGGACGCACCGATAATCCAGATATCGTGACTGTAGGCAAACGAGGTAAAGCCGAGAAACGCATCATAGAGGCAAACACCCTCAGCCTTTGCCGTAATCTCACCGTCACAGCAGCTGAAGTGACCGGCTCCCATAACGTACTCACCGCCATCGGTTTCAAGACGGATTTCCTTTTCACCCGTTGAGGTTCTGCAAACGATGCTGAGACTGATAAAATTCTTAATATTAAGTCCGTGCTCGTATACCCTCTCGGTAAGCGGGACAGCCGCCCAGGAGACATTGCTGCATATTTTTAGATTATGCTCGGATATCTCTATCCATCTTCCGTAGGAAAGCATATATCCGTGACAAAGAAATACCGTTGCTCCCTCGGGAAGCGCACCGTCAAGGCGGGCAGAAAAGCAGTAGGCTTTCTCGTCCTTTACTCTGTTCATACCAAGCGAAAGCTCTGCTCCGCTTTCAAGCTTTTCTACTCTTTTTGATTTTAAATATTTATTTTCCATAGCTTTTTATTTAGCCGTAAATTTAAGATTTACGTTTTTAAGTTCGGTTTTATCAGACTTTGCAAATACTTTATCCGCGTCCTTCCAATCGACCTCTACGGTGTAGAGCTTTGTGTGAGGCTCGTAATTTTTCTCACCTGAGGAAACGAGTGCTATATTTGCTTTATCGCCCTTCTTATGAATACGAAGCATAAGGAGCTCCTTCATATTCATTCTGTTCTCTTCCTCGTAAATAAGCTCTTCATTATCGCCCTTGGTTGCATATACCGCAAGCTTTTCTTCTGTGAGCTTAAGATAGTTTTCAGAGTTACCAACCTTTATACTGCCGTCAAGCGCACCGTCAAAATCCGCCATAAAGGTAATTGCGGTATCGCCTTCGGAAACAGAAGAATCGAGCGTAAGAGCTTCGCCTGCCGAAAGAGCCTTTGCCTTCGCCTCGGCTATTTTTGCGCCCGCGCCTATCATAAGCTCGGGGAATGCGCAGAGAAGCTCAAGATAGAAGTTTCTTGCTCCGAGAGCGGTAGGATGCGTTCCGTCCGAATGAAGCATACCTTCATACCAGGGGCTGTGAGCCTCGATACCGTTTACTGCGTGAGCTATATCGGCTACGCGGTAATCGTAGTCAGCAAACTCCTTCTCTCTGTTATTTACGTAACTAAGCTTATAGGTATTAAAGTTTCTCTGATTTGCTTCGTTTCCGCAGTTGGGAATAGTCATAAAGAGGGGCTTTATACCGTTTTCCTTACAGATTTTAAGGAATCCGAGCTTATTCTGATAGGTTACGGGGTTGATATCGTCCTCGTTATCGGGGCCGTCATTCATACCTATACCCCAAATCATATATTCGGGCTTGCCATATCTCAGCGCATCTGCGATTTCCTCGTGGCCGTTAATGCCGTTCATACCGCCTCTGCCCGTGATAAACACCTTATCGGAATAACCGTCAGCATACATATAATACGGCCAGCGGGCAGGGTCGCCAAGCGAGAAGTAGGATGCGCCGACAAACCATATGGGCGCGCTGTAATCCTCGCAGGTCCAGGCTGCCTTTACGTCTTTAAGCTCAACGTTATGTGCCGAAACAAATATATCGCCCTGGCAGGCATTCCAGCCGTAGCCACTTCTCCTGTATACTCCGCCATCGGTTACTATAGTCATAGTGTTTCCTATACCGTCATTATCCTGAGTAAGAATTACGGTAATATAGTTTTTGACTATGATTTTATGAGGCGCCGGAGTTTGCCTCAGGGAAGGCTTTACCCAGCTTGTGTAGCTCGAATGAACAGTTTCCTTATCGGTTATTTCAAACCACTTGCCGTAGCTCTCCATATAGCCGTGGCCGACCATAATCTTAGCGCCTTCCTTAAGCTCTCCGTCAAGCTTTGCGCTGACAACGAAATATTTACCGTCACGCACCTTGTTTGCTCCGAGAGTAAGCTTACCGGTTGCAGAAAGATTTGCGCTGCTCTTTCTTACCTCGATATCCGGAGTTATAATCTCGGGAAAATCTACTAAAACCTTTGCGGCAATTGCTTCCTTGCCAAGCTTTGAATATCCGCGCTGAGTACATATTCCGCTATATTCACAAAGAGAGGCAAGGTCAACGTACTTCTCACCGCTTGCGATAATTTCAGCGTTTTTATTCTTGGTTTTGGGCTCAAGCGCAGTCGTAAGAATCGGAATAATTCCCTTTTCCTTACATTTAGATAAAAACGCGCGAAGATTTTTGGAGTGCTTTGCCCCCTTCTCTCTTGCAAATGACCAGAGAGCGAACTTAGGCGTAGCCCTCTCGAGAGCCTTATCAAATAAAATAAGCGCTTCTTCTCCGCTCTGCTTTGCTTCGCCTATAGCTTCTGCCTTTACGAATTTATATTCGAGAAGCTTACCTACCCAGTTCGATTTATTATCCGAAAGTATCCATACGAGTTTCATTTTAAGATTTTGCCCGCCGTTTTAGCAGCGGGCATACTCCTTTTAGTGTTGTGTTAATTATTTTGTTGCGAAATTAATGAGTACGTCCGTGAGGTCTACGGAATCAGCTCTTACAAATACGTCACCAGCGTAGCTCCAATCTGCAAGCACGCTGAAGAGAGCATTTCTGTCAGCAGAAGCCGAGTAGGCCTGCTCGCCCGAAGAAACGAACGCTATGTTTGCCTTATTATCCTTTACGATAATTCTGAGCATAAAGATTTCGTTCATTAAGATTTCGTTATCCTCTTCGGTTACGAGAACGCTTTCACCGTTTACGGTTCTGTAAACCTCTACCTTAGAATCGGTGATTCTTACCCAAGTGCCGCCCTCGACACCCTTGCCCGTGCCTATCTCTATCGCACCGTCATCAAGGTAGCCTGAATAGTCTGCCGATACGCTGATGGCAAAATCACCGTCAACGAATTCGGGAGTATCCTCAACCTTAAGAGTTGAACCATCGCTAAGAGATTCGGACTTAGCCGATTTTACAGTAGCATCAACGCCAAGCATAAGCTCGGGGAAGGTGCAAAGGGTTTCAAGATAGAAGTTTCTTGCGCCAAGCTGCGTGGGATGAATGCCGTCACCCGAAAGCATTCCGTCATACCATTCGGAGCCGACCTCGTATCCGTCTACCGCGTGAGGAAGGCTTATTACTCTGTAGTCGTAATCGGCAAATCTGCCAAGCCTGTTAAAGACGTAATCTATTTTTCCATCGTGTACGTTATCAGTACAGTTTACAGAGGACATAAAGATAGCCTCTATACCGTTATCCTTACATATCTGAAGAAATTCGATATGGTTATCGTAGGTTACCTGCTTTATCATACCGTCAGAGTCCTTACCGTCATTCATACCGTAGCCCCAGATTATATACTCGGGAGTTGCGTGACGGAGAGCGTCCTTAAGCTCTACAAGTCCGCCCGTGGTATTAAGTCCGCCTCTTCCGACAATAAGAATATCCTTTGCAAATCCATCAGCGTACATATAGTTTGGCCAGCGTGCAGAATCACCGAGAGAGAAGTAGGACGCACCGAAAATCCATACGGGAGCGCTGTAATCAAGGCAGGCAAAGCTAAAGCTTGCATCTGTGAGCTCCAAACCGCCCTCAACCGTAAGAGCAAGCGAGCCGTTACAGGGATTTCCTCTGAGGGAACGGGAATAGCTGCCGCCGTCAGTAACTATGTCAATCGTGTATCCGATTTCTTCAGCTTTATCCTGAACCATTATGATAGTTACGTAATTCTTAATAGTGATTCCGTGAGCAGCTGCATTCTTTGAAGGAGCTGCGTCAGCCTTCGCACCCTGGCTATAGGAAATAGTCTGAGTTGCGTTTATCTCGGTCCAGGCTGCATAAGTAGAGCCATAGCCGTGGCCGATAATAATCTTCTGGTCGTCCTTAAGCTCGCCGTCAAGCTTTGCGGTGAATACCAACACCTTGCCGTCTTTAACTTTGTTTGTTGCCACTACAAGAGTGTTATTTTCGGAATTAAGAACCTCTGCCTCTGCCTTATCCACAAGGGCTGTGGGAGTTAACAGCTCGGGAATATCTACGAGTATCTTTGCGTAAAGCGCTTTTGCGCCGAGCTCGGTATATCCGTTATCGTAAAGACCCGTATACTCGGAAAGCGCGGCAAAGTCAATATACTTTTCTCCGCTTGCAGCTACCGCCTCGTTCTTTGCAGCGTTTGCCGCATTTACAGCTTCAAGCTGAGTGGTAAGAACGGGAATAATTCCCTTTTCCTTACAGAGAGCTACGAAGGCTGCAAGATTTGCATCGTAATCGGCTCCGCTTTCACTGTCAAACGACCATACTGCATAAACGGGGGTCGAAATTTCAAGCGCAGATTCGAAGGCTTCAAGAATCTCAGCGCTGCCCGCTTCGCCCGCGCTCATAAGGAGAACGTCAAGATAGCTTTCGTCCGCAAGAACCTTTGCCCAGCTCTTTTCATTAATGAACGAGGTATTTGAATCGGCAAGAATCCATACGGGATTTTCAAAGCCCTCTCCGTACCAGGCAAGGCTTGCGTCCTTAAGCTCTGCATTCTCTGCAGATGCGAATATTTCACCGTTTGTGCCTACGAAGGAGAAGAAGAAGCCCGAAAATTCACCCGTACCCGTGCGTACGGTTATCGTTGCACCGTTCCTTTTAGCAAGAACGTCTATTACGATAAAGTCTTTAATATTGCGGATATGAGTTTTGGATTCCTCCGCACCGTTTTCACCGTTAGTATAAACGGTAACGGTTTGCGAGGTGATTGCTATATAGCTTCCGTCTGCAGCATCGCGGCCTCTGCCGATATAAATCACACCGTTTTCCGCAATAGATGCTACGGTGGCAGAGAAGGTATATCTGAAGCTTCCTGCCGCAATATACTTATCGAGAACGAAGCTCGCGTCAAGAGACGCTCCGCTTACAAGCTGAGTATAACCGTCATCAGACCATTTAGCGTAAAGAGTTACGTCATTGATTCTTTCACCGGGAGCAGTTTTTGTGAGAGGAACAGTATAAGCCGAATCCTCATACCAACCAAGGAATACCTTTCCCTCCTTGGTGGGAGCTGCCATCTTTAATCCGTCCTCGGTGGTATAGCTATTGGGGTTAGCGGGATTATTGCTACCGCCGTTCAGATAGTAGGTAATTTCATAGTTTAAAAGCTTCCACTTTGCAGTAAGGGTCATGCTTTCGGTTACGGGAGTGTTAAAATCCCAAAGCTCTTCACCCTTATACCAGCCGAGAAATTCATAACCGAGATTGAATACAGAAGGTTTGTCTACGAGTTCACCGTCAGCCACCTTCTCGGGATCAACATTTTTTCCTTCCACATCGGTTATAAAGGTTACGGTGTGCGCGTTAGGACCTACTATAAAGTCTATAGCATTTGCACCGCTGGTAGTCTTTATTTTATAGTTAGGATTTTTCGAGGTTGCAACCACTTCATAAGAGCCCTCTTTGGTGAAATCACAATCACCGAAATCAAGGTTAACCTCTACGCGTTCGCCTTCAAGAACACCGTCAACTGTATAATCAATCTCAGGGGTTTTTCCGTTTGCCGGGAACGGACCAACCTCACCCCAGGTGATAGTAAGCGTTTTCTGCTTTATCTTAAGAGTTGCGCTTACCTCACAGTCAGCGTATCCGTCAGCAGTTATGTATGCGGTTATTTCATAGGTTCCCGCTTTAGTCTGAGTATTTTCGGTACTGTAATCTACGTTAGCGCCTGCGGGAGCGCCCTTAACCTCTATGGTTTTAGGAGTGCCGTCATAGGTAAAGCTACGGCTGTTAAAGACGATATCGCGCATTTCCATAAGAACTGCGGTATTGCATCCGGGATTATCACAGACACCGTCATTATTACCGTCTACGTGGGCGGTGCACTGAGGAGGTGCAACGTATGCAGAACAGGTGTCGCAAGCGGTATCACCGTTTGCATCAACGCAGGTGTGCCCCGTTCCGAGACCTAAAGCACCAAGATACGAGTTGAGCGTGTTTGCATCCATACAGGAGCACATTACGAGCGCTGCCGTAAGAACAAGCACAAGACACAACAAGAGTTTCAGTTTTTTCATAAGACCTCCGAAAATTTTATTTCACGATATAATTTTACCATAAAACATTAAAATTGTACAGTATGAAATATAGTATACCTCTATATGATAAAAGTTATAGTAAAGCGCGTTTTCTTTCAAGAAAAACGCGCTTTGTCAGTTTATTTAAAAGGTGTACCAGTTGAGCGAAGCATTAGTGAAATTCTGCCCCTGTACCGAAGCAAAAATATCACCCTCGCTGCCCCAGCTTACATTGAAGCTGAACACTTTATTGCCCATCGAGGTATCCTTCTCTCCCGCAGATACAAACGAAACGTTCGCGCTTTCACCGTAAACGTGAATTCTTAGGTTGATAAGATTTTTTACTTCTACGCTATTTTCAATTGAGAATATTTCGGTAGCAGTACCGCCTACGTTGCTGTAAGCCTTTACCATTCCCTCGTCTATCTCAATCCAGGTGCTGCCTTCTACGCTCTTGTCGTTACCTATAGAAATTTTTCCTCTAAGCTCACCGTCAAAATCTGCCGTGAAGGTAAATATCTTATTATACTGCAGAGCATCGGGAGCATCTATGGTAAGGCTGCTTCCGTCCTTAAGAGATTCTGCGCTCTGATTATAAACGGTAGCATCCGTGCCGCCCATTATCTCGGGGAAGTCGTTAATAAGCTGCATATAGAGAGCCTTTGCTCCGAGGTTGGTGGGGTGAACGTAGTCGGTATGAAGCATTCCCTCGTACCACGCGGTATCGCTGCTGTAATCCTCTACTGCGCGAGCCCAGTCGATTATTCTGTAGGTCTTGCCTTCGAATTCGTCAAGTCCGTTATATATAGCGTTGTTCTTAATATCGTGAAGGATATAGGGCTCGCCTTCCTTATAACACGAAGGAATGGTCGCTATAATGGGCATTATATCGTACTCTTCGCAGATTTCAAAGAGTCTAGCCACACTCTGATGATAGCCCTTGTTCTTTTCACCGTTCTTTTCACCGTTATTCATACCCTCAAGCCATACGATATACTTGGGCTTGCCGTACTGGATAGCGTCCTCGAGATTCGCAAGTCCCTCCTCTGCGCTCATTCCCGAAGCACCTACCATGAGCGCGGTATAGTAATCGTCATAGCGAAGGTGTGTAGGCCAGCGCGCAGGGTCGCCGAGAGAAAGATAGGAGTCACCGAATACCCAGATATCCTTAGCGTAGTCGCTGCAGGTCCAGGACATAGTTACGTCAGTAAGCTTTACTCCGGCGCTCGTTACGAAAATATCGCCTGCATTTCCGTTTACTTCTACTCCGATAGTTGCATGACCGCCATCAGTGAAGATATCAACCTTCTTGGAATGCTGAGTATCACAGGTTACAACTATAGTGATATAATTCTTTATAGTGAGCTTATGCTCAAACTTTCTGGATGTGGGATTGATATGCGCGGTACTCCAGGACTGATAGGTTGCGCCCCAGCAGTACTTGCCGTTTATCTCAAGCCATTTACCGGTAGACGACATATATCCGTGACCGAGAAGAATGGTTTGGTCCTCGGTGAGCGTTCCGTCTATCTTAGCCGAAACTATCATATACTTTCCGTCTTTAATTGCGTTGCCGTTCATAGTGAGAGCTGAATCCAAAACCTCGGTCTTGCTCGCTTTTCTGAATTCCTCAAAAGCACCGTACTTAAGCTTAACGGTTTTTCCGTCAGCTTCGTACGTAACGTCATCGCCTGCAACGTAATTTTCGGGGTACATAAGGTCTGCGGATACACCCTCTATAACGTCAGCCTTCTCGGTTCTCATAGTAGCCTTTGCAGCAACTATTTCAGGGAAGTCTGCCATAAATCTTGAATAGAGAACCGTTGCTCCGTGCTCGGTGTATTCACCTGCGCTGTTAAGAACGCCTGTGTACTGAGCCATTGAAGCAAAGTCGATATATCTCTCGCCCGATGCCTTCAGCGCCTCGTTTCTGGCGGTATTGTCAACCGTTGCCGTGGAGGGCTGGGTTGAAAGAACGGGAACTACACCCTTTTCTTTACAGAAGCTTACGAATTCAGCCACGGTATCGTCATAATCAGAAGCAGAATCTGCTCTGTACGACCAGATAGCGTACTTCGGAAGTCCAAGCTCACAAGCTTCCTTGAAGTATTCAAGAACCTCCTTTGCGGAAAGTCCGTTTGCGCCGATTGTAAGGAAATCCTTATACTTATTTTCAACGAGAAGAGCGGTAAAGGAATTGCTTTCGGGAGAACCTACGGTTGCGTCACCTACAATCCAGGTGGGAGAGGTGTGAGCATCGGTGTACCAGCCGAACGTTGCGTTGCTGAGATTAACGTTCTCGGAATCAAAGAATATTGCTCCGTTTCTGCCTGACCAGGGGTCGTTGTAGGAAGCTCCGCCTCCGTCAGAGGTAGAGAACTGCACGCTCATTTTTCCGTTTGAAACGGTAAGCTCAAGAAGCAGATATCCTGCCATTTCGCGAATATGCGTTCTGCTTATCTCGGTAGTTTCTTCAATACCGTTGGTGCAGATAATCATTTTCGTTGGGGTTATCTTAAGATAGCTTCCGTCAACGGTATCCTTTCCTCTTCCGATATAAACGGCACCGTCTTCACCGAAGTCTTTTATATCAGCTACGAAGGTATAGGTAAACGAGCCGTTTATCGCAGTTTCGGTAAGGATTATCGAGGGGTTTGAGGAATCGATGGTTTTATCCGTAACAAGCTCGATATACTTATCTGCCTCTGCCCACTTTGCATAAAGGGATACGTCCTTGGATACGTTACCGAGAGGCTGCGCCGGTGTTCTAAGGTCTGCATCTGTAAACCAGCCGAGGAATATAGAGCCTTCCTTAGTAGGCATAGACAAATATGTCGGAGCGGCTACCGTAAAGGTTGCGGGGTTATCGGGCGAGTTGGTTCCGCCGTTCAGATAATAGGTTACGGTATATTTCGTAAGCTCCCACTTTGCAGTAAGAGTCATATCCTCGGTTACGGGGTCGTTAAAGTTCCATAAAACGTCTCCGTTATACCAGCCGAGGAAGGTGTATCCGACCTTCTGGAAGGACTTAGGCTCTTCAACGGGCTCACCGTTTACAACGAGCTCCGGGTCAAAATCCTTGCCCGAAACACCGGTTTCAAAGCTTACCGTGCGTACGTTAGGGCCGAAGACAATAGTGGTTTCCTTGGTCTTTGCATTAAGCTTATAGTTAGGGTTGTCAAGCTTTGCGGTTACGGTTACTTTACCCTGCTGAGTAAAATCGTGTCCTCCGAAATCAAGGGTAACGTTAACCTCGTCTCCCTCTATAACACCGTCAAGGGTATATTCAAGGGTGGGCTCTTTTCCGTCTGCCGCGAAGGTCTTTGAATTATCGCCCCATTCTACGTTAACTGTTTTGGGGTTGATTTTAAGAGTTGCGGTAAGCACGCAATCAATATATCCATCTGCGGTTATGGTCGCTGTGATTTCATAAGTACCCGCCTCGGTTTGAGTATTTTCCATACTGTACTCTATTTTTGCACCCGCGGGAGCGCGCTTAACCGATATGGTTTTGGGTTTTCCGTCATACGTCTTGGTTACGTTGTTAAAGGTAACCATAGTCATTTCAATCGGAACAGACGCACCGCAGCCGCTTCTATCGCAAATACCGTCACCGTTGTTATCGATATGCGACACGCAGGCGGTAGGCGCTACGTATGCAGAACAAACGTCACAAGCGGTGTCACCGTTTGCATCCACGCACGTATGCTGCTGAGTTCCAAAGCCTAATGCGGCAAGATATGAGTTAAGTGTGTTTGCATCCATACAAGAGCAGGTAAGAAGCGCTATGGCAACTACAAGCACAAAAAACACGAAGAACTTAAGTTTTTTCATAGTTTCCTCCACAAAATGAGTTTGAACGTAAACTGTGTTACTGTAAATATTTTATCATACTAATATGAAAGTTGTCAATTAGATTAAATATATAAATATTTTTCATATAATTGTGCATTGTTACAAATTTAGCCTCAGAAGAATCGAAAGAGCGCAGGCTGCGCCGTCTCTTGCCGAGGATATTATTCCTCCCGCATAGCCTGCTCCCTCTCCTATCGGATAGAGCCCTGAAACCCCGGGAACTTCAAAGGAGCTGCTTCTCATTATTCTTACGGGAGAGGTAGAGCGCGTTTCTGCGCCTGTAAGAACGGCATCTCCAAACGCATAGCCGGGCATCCATTCATCAAAATCCTTAAAGCCCGCTTCAATCGAATCCGAAATGTAATCGGGCAGATACTCCGCGACTCCTGCCGGCACGGTGCCGAGAGGATAGCTCGGCTTAACCGAAGCAAAGCTTCCCTTAACGCTTCCGCCGAATTCGCACAGACGCATAGCGGGCGCTTTATATCCGCCTCCGAGAAGGAAGGCTTTTTCTTCTATTTTTTTCTGATATTCAATTCCTGCAAGTGCAAAGTCAGAGCCAAAATCCTCTGGAGTGACCGAGACGAGAATTGCGGCGTTTGAATTATCCGCCATTCTGGAATACTCACTCATTCCGTTTGTCACTACCCTGCCCGAAGACGAGGTTGCGGCTACAACGCTTCCGCCCGGACACATACAGAAGCTGTAAACGCTTCTTCCCGATGGAAGATGCGTCACGAGATGATAAGACGCGCTCCCGAGCCTCGTGTCACGGTTTTTGCCGTAAACCAAGCCGTCTACGTATTCCCGCGGATGCTCCACACGCACTCCCACGCCAAAGCCTTTAGCCTGCATTGGAATGTTTTTCGATAAAAGGAGACGGAATACGTCATGTGCGCTGTGTCCTGTTGCAAGAATAAGCGTTTTTGCTTCAATTACCGCTTTTTCCCCCTGCTTTTCATATTCAACGGAATATATCTTACCGTCTCTCACTTTAAAATCGGTCATTTTCGCACCGAAGATAAATTCCGCACCGAGTGAAATCATCTTTTTGCGGAGATTTTTTACTATTAACGAAAGCTTATCCGTTCCGAGATGAGCGGAGGAAGAATACATTATTTCCTCGCTTGCCCCCGCTTCGACAAAGGAAGATAGGATATACCTTTTTATAGAATCCATACTGCCGCACTTCAGCTTGCCGTCAGAATAGGTTCCCGCACCGCCCTCTCCGAACTGTACGTTACATTCGGTATCAAGGCTTCCCGTTCGGGTAAATTCGTTTACCTTTTTTATTCTTTCGTCAACCGAAAGTCCGCGTTCAAGAATTATAGGTCTTGCTCCCGAAACCGAAAGTATCAGCGCCGCAAAAAGTCCCGCCGGGCCGCTTCCGACTATTACGGGACGGCTTTTCAGCTTAGATATAGGTATTGCCAGAGAATAATCGGGCATCAAAGAGACCTTCTTTTTCATTTTCAGAAGCCCTGCTTCTCGCTCATCGGAAAAGGACGCACCTACGGTCAGTTTATAGCTTATACCCGTCTCCGAGCTTACAGACAGCGTTTCTTTCAGTATGCATATCTCTCTTATTTCGCTTCTCTCAACCGGAAGCCTTTCTGAAATCGCGCATTTTACGTCTTCCGTGCTATAGCCCACAGGAACGGTAATATCCGTTTTTATCAATTCCCGCTCTCCTTTCCGTTAGGTTTGATAAGATAAATTTATTGTGAAAATATTTTACCACCTTTCAACGCCCTTTTCAAGTAGCGAATTCATTTTTTGCGTATATAAACGGAAAAACGAGGAAAAATAGCTCTGTCATACCAACAAAGAAAGCGGTGATTATATTGAAAAAATCAATTTTTATTCTCCTTGTTATATGCATCTCTGCACTCTCGATAACCTCCTGCGGCTGCGCCGAGGAGGGAGAGGTCTCGGTTCTTTATTACACCTACAGCGACACCTACATTTCAGGCGTGCGTACCGAAATGGACAAAATATTAAAGGCAAATCATCTGAATTACCATAATTACGATGCAAACGGAAATCAATCCACTCAGACAGAGCAGGTAGATACCGCAATCGCAAAGGGCTCGAAAATGCTGATAGTAAATATCGTTGACACCGGCTCTGACGATGCGGCAAAAACAATAATCTCAAAGGCAAAGGCTGCGGGAATTCCCGTTATATTCTTTAACCGCTCGGTAAGCGAAGAGGTTATAAAAAGCTACGAAAAGTGCTTTTTTGTCGGAACAGATTACGAAATGGCGGGACATATGCAGGGCGAGCTTATCGGCAACTACGTGAAGGACAATTACGCTTCGCTCGACATCAACGGTGACGGAAGAATAAGCTACGTTCTTTTCAAGGGACAGCAAGGCAACGCAGAGGCTGAAGCAAGGACGAAATACGCCGTTGAGGACGCAAACAAAATTCTGACCGAGGCGGGAAAGCCTTCTCTTCTTTTCTACGATTCAAAGAACAGCAGCGGATATCTCGTGGACCAGGACGGAACCTGGTCAAACGCTGCGGCAAACAACTATATGAAAACCATTTTATCCGCTTACAGCGAAAAGACGGGCAATATGGTCGAGCTGGTTATTGCAAACAACGATGAAATGGCACTTGGAGCTATTTCCGCGCTTAACGAAGCCGGATATAACAAGGACGGCGCAAGAACAATCCCCGTCTTCGGCGTTGACGCTACCGAAGCAGCGAAGGCAAAAATCAACGCAGGGGCAATGACCGGAACTATTAAGCAGGATGCCGAGGGAATGGCTGCGGCAATAGGCACGATTATAACGAATCTTGAAGCCGGAAGCGATGCTTTTATGGGAATCGACAAGGAAAATCTTATAGGTGAATGGAGAGTAAATATTCCCTATGCAGCCTACACCGGAGAAAGCAAATAAGGAAATGCCTGATATGAAGGAAATTGGCGATGAGCTGCTGGTAATGGAAGGAATTACGAAGTCCTTTCCCGGCGTCAAGGCTCTGGATAACGCCTCCCTTACCGTACGGAGCGGAACTGTGCACGCGCTTATGGGCGAAAACGGCGCGGGAAAATCGACTCTTATGAAGTGCCTTTTCGGAGTATACAAGGCAGATTCGGGAAGAATAACTCTTCTCGGCGAAGAGGTACGCTTTCAAAACGCAAAGGAGGCGCTTGACGGCGGTGTTGCAATGGTGCATCAGGAATTATCCCAGGCTATGAAGAGGTCGGTTATGGATAATATGTTTCTGGGCAGATATCCGCGTATTTCTCCCTACCTGCCTCTGACAAGCGAAAAAAAGCTTTACGAAATGACGAAGGCAGTATTTGACGAGCTTGAGATAGATATAAATCCGCGCGAAAAAATCGGAAACCTTTCGGTATCAAAGCGGCAGATGATAGAAATTGCAAAGGCAGTCTCCTACGATGCAAAAATAATAGTGTTCGATGAGCCCACCTCTTCGCTTAACGAAAGCGAGGCAGAAAAGCTTTTTCGCATTATAGATATGCTTAAAAGCCGCGGGTGCGGCATAGTTTACATCTCACACAAGATGGATGAAATACTGAAAATCTCAGATGAGATTACGGTTATGAGAGACGGCAAGCATATAGCTACCCGACCTGCCAAAGAAATGAGCACGGGCGAGATAATAAGGCTCATGGTGGGCAGAGAGTTAAGTGACAGATACCCCGAAAAAACCAACGTAATTCTCGGAGAGCTGCTGAAAATCAAAAATCTAAATTCCGAGCAGTCAAGACTCAAAAATATAAACTTATGTTTGCATAAAGGTGAGATTTTGGGAATTGCAGGTCTTGACGGCTCAGGGCGAAGCGAGCTGGTTGAAAGCATATTCGGACTGAGAAAAAGCGAGAGTGAGGAGCTTGTTTTGCAGGGAAAACAAATCAAAAACTCCTCACCCGCACTGGCTATAAAAAACGGCTTTGCTCTCGTTACCGAGGAGAGACGAGCGACAGGACTTTTCGGCATTTTATCTCTCGTGGAGAATACGGTAATAGCTTCGCTTAAAAGATTTACGGCAGGACCGCTTCTCTCCTCCGAAAAAATGCGCGAGGTCACAAAAAGAGAGATAAAGAGACTACGGGTAAAAACTCCTGACGAAAAAGTAAAAATCGAAAATCTTTCGGGTGGAAATCAGCAAAAAATAATACTTTCAAGATGGCTTCTCACAGACCCCGTGGTTCTTATGCTTGATGAGCCTACGCGCGGAATTGACGTAGGCTCAAAATATGAAATTTACAAGTTGATAATCGACCTTGCAACAGAGGGAAAAGGAATAATTATGGTTTCCTCCGAGATGGGCGAGCTGCTCGGAATCTGCGACAGAATCGTAGTAATGTCCGGCGGAAGAATCTCCGGTGAGCTTACGAGGAGCGAGGCAACTCAGGAAAAAATTATGGAGCTTGCCAGTATGAATGCATAAATCGGCGAAAAGGAGCTTTTATGAGTGAAAATAAAAAAGGCATATTTACGAAAATAGCCGACATTCCAAGGCGAAAGCTTTATGATGTGAAAGAAAAAGCTATGAGCTTTAAGGCGCTTTCCACAGAGGAAAAGCTATCGAAAATCAAAAACTTTGCCCTTGACAACGCAATGTTTATTATCATAATCACGGCAATAGTAATTATCGCTATAATGCAGCCGAGATTCCTCTCTGCGCCATCAATAATCAATATTATTTCTCTAACCGCCGCAAAGCTGCCTATTGCTCTCGGAATAGGCGGAGCTATCGTTCTTAGCGGTACGGATATTTCAGCAGGACGAGCCGTGGGACTTACCGCTTGTATTTCGGCTTCGCTTTTGCAGATGAGCGGATACGCCAATAAGATGTTCCCTTCTCTTGACGTATTTCCTATATGGGCAGTTCTTCTTGCGGTTATGGCGGCAGGAGGCGTGATAGGTTTCGTCAACGGATTTTTCGTTGCAAAATTCAAGCTTCACCCATTCATAGTTACGCTTTCCACTCAGCTTATAATCTTCGGTCTTGTGCTTCTTTATCTGCAGATAGGAAATAACGGCGGTCAGACGCTCTCCGGACTTGACCCCTCCTATACCGAATTTATAAGCGGACCTCTTTTCCGTATAAGCGGTATTGCCGTTCCAAAATACGTTCTGTATTCGATTATCATAACGATAATTATGTGGATAATCTGGAATAAAACCGTTTTCGGAAAGAATATGTTTGCCGTTGGCTCAAACGAAGAGGCTGCAAGAGTTTCGGGAGTGAACGTATTCAGAACCATCATTCTCGTATTCGTGCTGGCAGGAATTATGTACGGAATCACAGGCTTTATAGAGGGCGCTCGAATAGGCTCGTCTGCTTCCTACACCGGTCTTAACTATGAAAGCGATGCTATTGCTGCCTGCGTTATAGGCGGTGTTTCCTTTGTTGGCGGTACGGGAAAAATAGGCGGTATTATAGTCGGCGTTTTGCTCCTTCAGATAATATTCGTAGGTCTTAATTTTCTATCCGTTGACCAGAATATGCTCTATATTATAAAGGGACTTATTATTCTGCTCGCCTGCGCGGTGGATATGAGAAAGTATCTTAAGAAAAGATAGTATCAAAAAAAGAACCGATTTTCTCCGTGAAAATCGGTTCTTTTCGCAGTGATATATTAACCGCCGAGATACGCCTTTTTGATACTGTCGTCACTAAGAAGCTGAGCGCCCGTGCCGCTCTTGACCATTTTGCCTATTTCAAGAACGTACGCTCTGTCTGCTATCGAAAGCGCCTTTTTGGCGTTCTGCTCAACGAGAAGAACGGTAGTTCCGAGACTGTTGACGGTCTTTATCATATCAAAAATCGTATTTACGTAAAGTGGCGAAAGTCCCATGCTTGGCTCGTCAAGAAGCAGAAGCTTGGGGCTCGACATAAGCGCGCGGCTCATAGCAAGCATCTGTTGCTCTCCGCCCGAAAGAGTGCCCGCAATCTGATTCTTACGCTCAGCAAGAATCGGGAAGTGAGAATACATTTCTTCCAGCTTTTTTGTAAACTCTTCTTTGCTTTTTTTCGAATAATAGCCCATTTGAAGATTTTCAAAGACTGTAAGCTCTTGGAAAATTCTTCTTCCCTCCGGTACTTGAGCAAGCCCTTTATAGACAAGCTTATGAGCCGGCTGATTCGTTATATCCTCACCGTTGAACGTAACGCTTCCCGCGCCCTTGGGGATAATAGCGTTTATCGCGTGCATTATCGTGGTTTTGCCTGCGCCGTTAGCACCGATAAGAGCAACTATCTCGCCCTCGTTTACCTCAAAGGAGACACCCTTTATAGCCTTTATCAGACCGTAGCTGACCTCTAAGTCTTTAACTTCAAGCAATGCCATATCAAGTCCTCCTTTAATCATCTCCGAGGTATGCTTTTACAACCTCGGGGTCAGAAAGTGCGTCTTCAGTGTTACCCTCGGCAAGAGTAGTTCCGAAGTTAAGCACGGTTACTCTGTCACATATACCCTTGACCAGACTCATATCGTGCTCTATGAGAAGTATTGTCATATCAAAGTTATCGCGAACGAAACGAATAGTTTCCATAAGCTCTGCAGTTTCCTGAGGGTTCATACCTGCGGCAGGCTCGTCAAGAAGCAAGAGCTTGGGGTTCGTTGCCAAAGCTCTAGCTATTTCAAGCTTACGCTGCTTACCGTAAGGAAGGTTGCAGGCAAGAGAGTTTTTAAGCTCAAGAAGACCGAATATATCCAGTATTTCCTCCGCTCTCTTTACCATTTCGCGCTCGGTTTTATACTGAACGGGAAATCTAAGAAGAGTGGAAACAAGTCCGCATTTGAATTCGGGCAAATTATGAAGTCCTACCATTACGTTTCTTATAACAGTCATATTGTTAAAAAGACGGATATTCTGGAAGGTTCTGGCAATTCCCTTGTGATTTATGGTTTCCTGGGTATTGCCCCTAAGCTCCTCACCGTTTAGAAAGAATGTTCCCGTGGTCGGCTGATAAACGCCCGTAAGCATATTGAATACGGTTGTTTTACCCGCTCCGTTAGGACCTATAAGTCCGTATATCTCGTTCTTTTTTATCTGAAGATTTACGTTCTGAACAGCCTTAAGTCCGCCAAAGGAGATTCCGAGGTTTTGGGTTTCAAGTACATATTCTGCCATAATCAGTTCCCCTCTCCTTTGTCGGGATTTTTAGTGCTCTCGTTTACTACTATATCAGTAGAGAGAATTTCGTTCATTTCTATCTTGGTGGGTATCTTGCTCCACGCATCGTCATCGTCTGCATAGTGGTTAGAGCGCGGAAACATCTTTGCTCTCACGGCATCAACGACACGCTTGAGATTATATTTTTCTCTGATATTCTTAAGTGCGGGAGCGTTATTATAAATTATAATAACTATAAGAATGAGTGAGTAAATTATATCTTTAAGAACGGCAAGCTCACCCGTAAGAATATTCTGAAGCTGAATGTTCAAATAGGTTATAACCGTTGCGGATATTATTACGCCGTTTACGCTTGCCATACCGCCAAGAACTACCATTACGAGTATTTCAATTGAGTAATTATAGTCAAAGTTGCTTGCCGATACGGTAAAGTTACCAAAGCTGTAAAGCACGCCTGCAACACCTGCGAACGCAGCCGATATAATGAAGCCGACAAGCTTGTACTTGGTGACGTTTATGCCGGTTGCCTTAGCGGCAATCTCGTTATCTCTTATAGCGGTTATAGCTCTTCCGTGCTTGGAACGAATGAGGTTTTGTATCACTGCCATAGTCGCAAGAACGAGAATGAATGCTATAATAAACAAATACTGCTTATCAAGACGAACGTTACGGGTGCTTATTCCCATAGGGCCGTTCACTATAGCCGGATTTTCCTTGCTTTCTTCACCGAATGCAATATGAAGATTTTCGAATACAGTCTTTACTATTTCTCCAAACGCGAGCGTTACTATAGCAAGGTAGTCACCCTTAAGTCTGAGCGCGGGAAGTCCGATAAGGAAACCAAAAAGACCTGCAACCACCGCACCGACAACAAGCGCTGCCAAAAAGCTGATTACACCCTTGCCGTCAAGAGCGGTATATCTATCGAACAAAACAGCAACGAAGGCGCTGAAATAAGCACCGATGCACATAAATCCGGCATGACCGAGCGAAAGCTCTCCGAGAAAGCCTACGACAAGAGAAAGTGAAATTGCAAGAATAATATTCATTGCAACCTTTTCGAGCATATAGAGCATGGATTGCGGAAGAACTCCTGCAAAAGAAAGTATCGCAAGAAGAATAGCAATAGCACCGATTACGATATAATTAAGGTAATAACGCAGGGTAAATGTGCGCGGCGATGCGGTTAACTTGTTATTATCCATTATACCTTCTCCCTTCTCTTCTTGCCAAGAATTCCGGTAGGTTTAACAAGAAGTATAACTATGAGTATAGCAAACTCTATTGCTATAGTGTACGGTGCAATAGCGGGAACGGAGTTGCAAAGGCACTCTACTACACCGAGAAGAATACCGCCAAGCATTGCACCCGGGATAGAGCCGATACCGCCGATAACCGCTGCGGTAAACGCCTTAATACCCGGAAGCGCTCCGTAGGTAGGCATTATCGTAGCAGAGGGGCGAAGAAGGTCAAGGAATCCTGCAAGAGCCGCAAGTCCCGAGCCTATTGCGAAGGTTATCATTATTATGAAGTTTACGTTTATACCCATAAGACGCGCTGCGTCCTTATCCTCTGAAACCGCAACCATCGCGCGTCCCGTTTTGGTAAGATTGATAAACAAGGTGAGCGCTATCATAACCGCTACCGTAACCAGAAGAGTAATAATCGTGTGATAGCCTATCTGCAGTTCACCGATAACGAGATATCCCAGGTTTGCAACGTTTACAAACTTAGGAGCAGCACCGAATATTATCTGCGCAAGGCTCTGCAAAAGATAGCTTACACCTATAGCCGTTATAAGAACAGCAAGAGGCGAAGCTCCGCGAAGCGGTCTATAAGCCGCGCGTTCGATTGAGATACCGAGAACAATACAAAATATTACGGAAAGCAGGAGCGCAAGAATCGGGTTTACCGTGGCAAAAATAAGAATCATATATCCGCCGACCATTATAATATCGCCGTGGGCAAAGTTCAGCATCTTTGCAATACCGTAAACCATAGTATAACCGAGAGCTATCATAGCATAAATGCCGCCAAGACTCAATCCGTTAACTAAAGTAATCAAAAAATCCATAAAAAGTCCTTTTCCCTTATCACAACAATTTGCCGGCGCAGAAAAACTGCGTCAGCAAACCGTTGGAATATTTTAATTTAGAATCAGTCAGCCGCTTTAACTACGTACTTAACTGCTTCCTTGTTTACAAATCCGTCAGCAGTCCAGCTGATGTTAGACTTACCGTTAGCCTCTGCCTTACCGGTTACTCCGTGGAACTCGAAGTCGCCTGCAAACGCTGCAGTAAGGATTTCGCAAAGCTCGCTTGCGGAAGTAGAACCGTCAATGGTCTTGCCTGCATCGGAAGCTGCCTTAAGAGCTTCGTATATAGCGTATACACAGTCGTATGCAGCTGCGCCAAACTGGTTAAGGGGCTCTTTCTCCTCGTCAAATGCTTCGTTGTACTTAGCTATAAAGTCAGCTGCTGCACCGGAGGTAGCATTGGAATTGAAGTGAGAAAGGTAGGAAACCTCCTGAGGAATGGTGCTGATGTCAAATCCATCGATAGCATCAATACCGTCAAGACCGTCACAGCCGTAGTAAACAGCCTTGTTATCAACCTTACCAACTGCTGCCTTCATAAACTGAGAAGCAGGAGTGTAATAAATAGGCATAAATATTACGTCACAGTCCTTAAGAACGTTTACCTGAGTTTCGAACTGGTTTTCTTCACCCTTGAAGGACGCCTTAACAAGACCGCTCTTAAGAGAAGCGGAAAGAGCCTCCTCAAACTTTGCAAGGATACCGGTGGAATACTCGTCATCAGACTTGTAGAATACGCCTATCTTCTTGCCGGTGTAATTATCGTTAAAGAACTCTGCAGATGCAGTTCCCTGGTTGGAATCCGCAAAGCACATCTGGAATGCATTATCGTACTCAGGGATATCGTCACCGGAAGCCGAAGGAGTAAGAACGAAGATATTATCTTCCTTGGAAAGCTCCTTAAATTCAAGACCGGGCTTGGTCGTTACAGTACCGAGAGAAATCTGCATACCAGCCTCAACAAGACTTGCGTAACCCTGGCTTACAAGGGTAGGATCGTGCTTATCGTCACGCATTTCAAAAGAGAACTTAACGCCGTTAAGACCGCCGTTCTCGTTAATCTCGTGAATAGCAAGCATAGCGCTGTTCTCTACAGCAAGTCCGTAAACTGCAGCGCCGCCGGTAAGAGGTCCGGATACGCCTATTTTGATAGTATCCTCCGAGAAGGAAGGAACTTCAATCGTTTTGTCTCCGCAGGATGCGAAGCAGGGCACGAGCATAGCAACCATAAGCACTACGCAAAATACCTTTAAAAGTGTCTTTTTCATTTCTTTGTCTCCTTTTTGCCTTTGGGCAATATGTTTTTAAAAGATGTTCCTATTTTAGCACTATTAAACAAAAAAGTCAATACTTTTAGATATGACATTTTCTCATACCGTACCAATTTTCAAGCATATATGTCTGTTTTATCATATCCATACAAAAAGCAACGTCTTAATCTGAAAATAATAAGACAAAATTTAAAAAGATAAAGCAGAGACACCGTTTTTTCAGTATCTCTGCTTTTTTATTCGTTTATTTGTTTTGCTCGGCATTCCCCGCGAGGAAATTTGGAACAGAATTTTTCGATCGCGACCCGAAGGTGCAGTTACCTACTCCGAGTGGGAGTGCGCGGGAAATTATGCCCAAAATTACCGTCAAGAATTATTTTTTATTTATCTTCACTATCTCTTATCCTACCAGACCGGAACGCTCAATTCCTTGAACAAGATATCTCTGGCAGAACAAGTATATTATTACGAGCGGGAATATAATCATAAGTCCTGCGGTGTTGTGGAATACGTTCTGATAAATACCTGCTGCGGGGTCTGAATCCGGAGGCTTAATCGAAGGAGGCCACTGCTGATATATATCAGGAAGAAGAAGCATCTTAGACGAGCTACCCTCAACGAAGAACAAGTTCGTGTAGAACTTATCCGTCCACTGCCATGAGAACGAGAAGAGGAATATAGTTATCATCATGGGTATGGAGAGAGGAAGTATGATCTGGAAGAAGGTACGGAAGGTACCCGAACCGTCAACGTACGCAGACTCTTCAAGCTCATCGGGAACGCCCTTAAAGAACTGACGCATAAGATAGATGTAAAGTCCGTTCTTGAATGCAAGACCGAAGACTGACAAGAATATCATAGGCCAGAAGGTGTTAAGAAGGTTAGGTGCTTGACCCGTGATGAGTTCAATAGGACCGCGATAATCCCAAGCTACGATAGTAAGGAGATCGAATTCCTTGAAGTGAAGAAGAAGCGCGTACTTAAGGGTTGCGTGAGGAATAATCATCGACAGCACAACGACCAGCATAAGAAGCTTATTGCCCTTGAATTTGAACTTTGCAAGACCGTAACCTACAAGGCAGGCTACAAGGGTCTGTATAAAAGCACAAATCAGTGACAGAAGCGCCGTATTAAGCATAGCTTCAAAATAACCGTTTTCAAGAATGATATATTTATATATATCTATCGTGAAATGCTTAGGAATAAGAGCAACCGTAGAGTCAATTACGTCCTGACGGGTCATAAAAGAGCCGGCTATTCTTGCGAAGAAAGGATAGAGAATTACGAACGAAACGCCAAGCATCAGCATAAAACGGAAGAAGTTAACCACTGCGGTTATCCACGTGTTAGATGCTTTAAGCTTATTCTTCATTCGCTCTTTAAAGGAAAGCTTACCTTCGTAATCAACGCGGATTTTGTTCTTTGTTTCTTTTGTTACGTTTAATCTAGAATCCATGTTGTTACCTCCTTAATCCTTCCTCTGATAGAATATGAACGATGATACGATACCTGCAACCACTGCAATTATAAGTATTACAACTATAAAGTACATCCAAGACATCGCCGTAGAGGAGGGACCTGTGCCCAAGCCGCTAAGGAACGACATCATCGGGTTGGTGCTTCTCGTAAATGCGTCAATAATCGTATATACTGCGTTTACCAGAATCATGGGAGATATCATCGGGAAGGTAATCTTCCAGAAGGTTTCCCAACCGGTTGCACCGTCTATACGGCACGCTTCATATATCTGAGGCGAGATAGACTGAAGACCTGCAAGGAATATAAGCATCTGTACGCCCGAATAGTTAATAATGTTATAAACGTCATTAACTATTTTTACTACGTACCCAACGAGCTGACCGCCTATTGCCATATTCTCAAACAGCGCTTCTACGTCAAGAGTGGATATTATCTGGTTTGACGCCCCCTGTCCGGAACCGTCCTGAATACCCTCCGCGCTGGCATCAGACATAACGTCATTTGCGTTGATGGATTCCATAAGACCGGTAGAAATAATAACAGGAACGAAGAATATCGCTCTGAATACTGCTCTACCAAGCATCTTCTGGTTAAGAACAACTGCGATAAAGAGTGAGAAGATTATTACCGCCGGAACTTCAAATATCAGCTGCTGAAGTCCTGCCAAAAGCTTAGTTGTGAAGTTAGCATCTTCCAAAATAGCGTTTTTATAGTAGTCAATGCCTTCCCACTTGTAAACGTGAGCACCGATTTCGTTATCAAACTTGAGGTCGCCAAAGCTAAGCCAAATCGAGTCAAGAAGAATCGGTACGTAAATAAGGAAAATTCCAAGAATGAAAGGAAGAACGAAGAGATAACCGGATCTTGCCTTTCTTGCGTCAAGGGACGCTCTTTTTCTGTGAATTTTTAATTTTTCATTAGTCATTTTGCGTCCCTCCTTTACTTATTAAGTCCAATAGCAAGATAATCGTAGCTTTCAATGGTATGAGTTTCATTGCTTCCGGGAAGCTTAACGTCTACGGCAAAGAGGTTGTAGTTAAGTATGAACTTAACTTCTTCATTACCCTTGCGGTAGGTTACCATTACCACGTTATCCGTGTCAACAGTATAAACTGTTCTATCATAGGTTTTGTTTTCAGTAACCTTAGAATCCGTTGTAAAGCTGTAGCTGCTGTACTCACGGTAACTTGTGTAAGCAACGCCGTCTGCATTAACTATTTCGCTGAAATTAAGGGTTACGGGCGTTGCGTTTCCGGAATACTTATTTGCGTATTCAACAGCAACCTCGCGAATTGCTTCTTTGAGGGCGGATTTTCCGTCATCAGTAAGGTCTTCTTTAACTTCTGCATCATACTTTGCAAGAATCTTGCCTGCAAACTGGCTATAAAGAGCGTCAACGTCTACTACAACCTTTACCTTGCTTCCGTAGTTGGATACGTATTCGTCAGCAGCAGCTGAAAGCTGAGACCTAAAGATAGCGAGAAGCTCTTCTTTAAGAGTGTTGTAATTAGATACTCTTTCTGCCTTGTCGGGAGTACGCTCTGCAAGTACGGTTGTGTGATCAACTATTTCAAAATTCTGAAGACCGCCTATAGCAGTATTCAGTCTATCGTACGAAACAAGAATTTCATCGTACCAGTTTTCGTAGTCGATACCGTAATACTTGTTAAGCTTTTCATCATCCTTCATATACGCAGTATTCTGGAAGCAAACGATATAATAGGGGTTTGCTCCGCCTTCAATCGCGCGAAGAATATCGTAATCGGGAGAACCGGAATAGTTAAGAGGCGAGCCTGCATAATTAACGTATCCGTGAAGAAGCATTCCAACGAAAGGAACGGCATAAGAGGAATACTTAGAGCTGCTGAAATCGACAGGCGCATTAAGAATGTGAGTTGCAAATTTTGCAGCATAAATATTTCCCGTATCCATCATTACTTCATATTCGTTCTGATAAACAACTTCTTCAAGGAATGCCACGGTATTCTTTTTCGAGTTTTCTCTGTCTATGGTATTCTTCTCGTTAAAGTTTGAGTTAAGATCAGAACCAAGAGTAGAAATCGAAAGCTTTGAATGTCCGAATTCGGAATACTTTTCATTGAATGATTCAAAATGCTCCTTAAGGGTATCCGTGGAAATAACCATTGCAAAGAAGGATTCGTAATCAGCGAGAACAGAGTTATATACCTGCTTCGATGCATAACGGTTATCTACCATTTTAGAAACGTTGCCCTTATTGGAAATTCCGTCAAATCTTGCGGTATTGTTGATATAAAGGAAATCAAAATCCGGGAAAATACCGAGACTGTATCCACTCTTTTCAGACTGCTCTGCACTAAACGCGAGAAGATCTTCAAAGCCCGATGCCCCGCCGCAGCACTTTTCCCACTTAAGCTTGGTAGGATAAGTGAAATTCATACCGCCGTTTGCATAACCGGTAAGCTTGAAGTTAACGTTTTTGATATTTTTTACTTTATCTTTGAGCTCTGTATATTTTTTAGCTTTTGCTCTATACTCAATTTCAAGAAGGTCGTTTCCTTCTTCATAAGCCTCGTCAGCATACTCGGTATATCTGTCTATGAGCAGCTTGACGTAGTTCTCTGCGTCCGAAAGCTGAGAATAAATAGTCGCAACGTCTTCGAAGGTGGTAAGAGGTATAGACTTCTCTACGGGGAACGTAAGGAACTTATCAAGTATCGTCATAGCGCCGAGTGTCTCGATATAAAGAGGAATGCTTTCCTCTGTGTTTTCAAGAGCAGTCAACGTACCGTTAGCCTTGAGAATATTACGGTAATAAGCAGCCATACCCGTATAAGAGGTAGGATAGTAATTACCTGCTCCATAAAGTCTCTCACCGATTGCGTCATCGGTAAGCATTACAATTCTGGAAACGTAAGAGCCTGCGTATTTGATTTCGCCTACCATAGTATTCATATCAGCGGTAGTTGAAACTGATATGGTTGCGGAAAGCTCAAACTTATCAACGGGATAGGGAGCGTACGAAGCAAAGGCTGAGAGATACTTGTGATATGGTGAGCTTGCAAAGCCGAGAGAAGCAAGCGAGTTGCCTTCCTCAAGAATTACAAGGCAGCCGTTCTTAACCTCGCCAAGACCAAAGGCATCTGAGGTTGCTCTGTTTGCCGCAACGGTAGAAACTATTCCGTAAACCGGCACAACGATATGCTCACGGTGCTTTTCTATAAGGTCCTGATAGGAGTAACAATAATCCTTGCCGTAAGTCTTAGATATATAGTTTACAGCTTCCTTATTGTAGAAATCACCAAAGTCAAGAATACTTCCGCTTCCGTCAGGATAGAAGAGGTATCCTTCCTTAGACATATCTCCGCATCCGAAATACTGATTGGGAGTAATTGCCGAAACGATATATACAGTTTCGTCAAATATGATGGAGTTCGAAGGAAGAGCAACCGCAAGGCTGCCATCGCTATTGAAGGTGTACTCAAGCGCGCACTCGAAAACAGGCTTCTGAGCTGAATCGTATTTGAATCCGCACTCTGCCTCATGCGCATACATCATATCAAAGGTATACTCAGGGCAATACTGCTTAATGTAACCCGAATACTGTCTGAAGTTTGCAAAAAGAGGCATCGCAAAGGTGTCCTCATGGAAGATATACACCGGCATATTCTCCATAACGGGATACTTTTTAATGTCGTTGGCAAGCAGCTCGCCAATCAACTCTCCGTTATTGTAATAGAAGTCGCTATTGCTATCCTTAAGCACATAGCCGTTCGTCTGAAGAACCATAAGCGGCTCTATAACGCTGCGAATAGTTTCTATTTTGGTTTTATATTCCGAAGAAACGCTGGAAGCGCTTGCATCTCGAACAGCGTTGATGAAGGAACCGAGCTTCGCAGGGTCTACAACGTACTCGCTAACAGTTCCCGCAAGATCGGCAGAATAGGTGTACGCATAATAATAATTGATTTCCTTGCCCTCGGTATATTCCTCACCGCGAAGCTCAAAATACTTCGAATTAAGGAGCTCGGCAGCGGTTGCCGCATCAATTCCTGCAGCAGCCATAGCTTCACTATAAAGAGCTTTGTAAGTAGTAATGATAGGAGTAAAGATATGGTCGTGGAAGTTTCTTGCACTTATCATACCGGGAAGAAGGAATCTTGTGCTAGTATCACCGATAGTGTAATTAACTCTCAGGCCTCCCGATATTTCCGAAACCGAAATCTGAGAATAGAGCGCTGCCCATTTCGTACTGTTAAGCGTTTCATTTACTCTTGAGTTAGCAATTTCGGTATAGGCAACGCTAATCTGGCTCATAACGGTCTGAGCAACGTCAGCCGTGCAAGCAGAAACGTCTACCGGGTTACTGGTAAGAATCTGACCCGTAACGTTGTTTACGTAAAATACAAAGCCTGAATAACGGTCTACGTGAATTGTATACATACCGTCAGCAGAAGCTGCCGAAACAAGAGGATTCAACTTCTCGTTTATATCCTTGCCGGCGTTAACTGCCTGATTGATCATATCCTGGTCAATAACAAAATCCTTGTATTTAACGTTACTGAGCGCTTCAAGCATTTCCTCTGCAGTAGAATAGTTAGACTTAAGATAGAAATTGTTGATATAAGCTTGTGTCTCTTCAAACGTCAGCTTGCTTTCAACGTCCTGCGGCTCGGAAGCTGAGGATTCTGCAGCAAATGCGTTTAGTGGAATTGCCATAATCACAGACGTAAGAAGCATTATCACCATCAAAGCAGTCGATATTATTTTCTTCATATTCAATTTTACCTCCTGCTATATTCGGTTTCCGATTTCGGAAACTATCGTTGCGACAAACATAATCATCTTAACAATAAGGCTGGCAAAGAGTATGATAACGAACATTATAACAGCCATTGCAACTATCGTTCCAAGGATTGTAACAAAGTTCTTGCCGAGAGAGTAGTCGTGAGTTACAAGAGTTCCGAAGAAGAGGAGGAATACCATCCATACAACTCCGATAGTGGTTATCATCGTAACTATCGCGCTTGACTCTACCGTAACGATATTGGTAAGAATAGTTGAAATTATAACGAACGGTGCAAGGGGTGCGAGAGAGTATCCTGCCGCAATATATATGTCCTTGAAGCCACCTTCACCGTCAAAGAGTGTGGTAAGACACCAGTTAGCCACGCAGAAGAGAATAAAGGGAACGCCTATAGCAAGAAGCTGAAGGAATACGTTAGAGAAATCTCCTCTGGGGTTGAAGGTATAGCCCTTACCTATCGCGTTGTAGAAGAACGCAAGCATAGTGATAACGAGAATCGTGCTTGCAGCTCTTACAGAACCGCGTTTTTCATGCTTAAGGTCCCAGAATCCATCAAAGGGATGGAATACGAGGTGGAACGCGTAAAGCAGCTCCTCCCAATAGGTCTTTCTTCCAACCTTAAGCGATACAGCCTTATTCTTCTTCTTAGCATATCCGAGGAATCTGAGAATAAAGATTACAGCTGCTATAAGAAGAGCTCCGATAAGAAGAATCCACTTGGAAATTATCTTCGTACGAACCTCTTTGAACGCCATTGCATAGTTATCTGTCTCATACGCCTTGGCAAGCTTTTCCATAGCCTCGGTATACTTGCCCTGGTTATAGAGGGCTTTACCCATACCGATGTAAGCTAAGTCGAAGTTGTTGTTCTGAGTAAGAACCTCCTGCCAATAGATTATAGACTGAGAATACACGTGGGTGTTCTGATTGTGAAGCGCAGACATAATGGTGTTGTAATAGTCAGTAGGCGCAAAAACCGTAATTTTCTTTGACGTTCTGTCAAGCGCTACAAGTCTGTACTGCTTTTCAGTAACCGTTTCACCGGTTTTTTCGTCTGTTACTTCACTCTTGATTATCTGATAAGTAATAGCGACAAATTCCTGACCGTTACCAAGCTGATAACCCGTGTCACCGAATGCGAAAAGAAGGTTACCGCTCTGGTCGTAGGTAAAGAAACGAGATCTCTTCTGGTCAAGTATAGTCCAAGAGCCTTCGTTACCTATAGCAACGTCAAGTATCTGAGAGACGTCCATCGAATTTTTTACAACCTCACCGCCGCAGTCAAAGAAGCCGTTACGCTTCATTATCTCTATACCCTGGGAATTAAGCTTCTTTACGGGAGAATAGGTAGCCGTTTTTGCCGTGATAGCTGTAAACTGCTGCTGCATAAGCTGCGGGTCGTTGGTATTACTGGTTACGTAAACGAAGCCGTCATCATCTACCGTGATGTTGTTATATGCAGTAGATATGTTCGTTTCCTGCTTATCGCGCTGCTCCTTGGTCTGAAAACGGCGCCATATCATCTGCATAAGGCTGTAGGTTACCTTCTGAGCTCCGATGAATCCCGTGAAATCACCTTCGCCGGAAAGAACTATAACACCCTCGAAGCAGGAAGGAGATACTATGAATATTCTTCCGTAGATATCTACAGCTATCGAGGTAGGCTTGAATGCTTCAGCCGTAAGAATGGGGCTATCGGGACAGTTGATAGTTCTGACGTAGTTGTAATTCTTATCGAAAATTACTACACGGAAATTACCGGTATCACAAACGTAGATATAGCTTTCACCGCTTGCCGTCTTTGTAGAGTCGGTTACGTAAACACCCTGGGGTTCTTTAAGTGTCTGACTTTTGCCGAACTCGTCAACGTAGCTTGATATAACGGCAACTGCTTCGTAGAATTTATTAAGAACTACGATACGGTTGTTTCCCTTATCCACAATATAAAGATTTGCATTTTCATCGGAAACTATATCGCTGACACCCTCTGAAAAATCAGGAACAGAGGATATCGCACCTATATTCATATCGGCAGCGCCGAAATCCTCCATAGCGGAATAAGCCGCAGGGGAAGCGAGCGGCTCTCCGTCAATAGAATAGGTGTAAGTATCATAAGGCTCGGAAGCAAAGGAAGAAACTGTTCCGAAAAGCATTATGACGACAAGCGCCAAAACGAGAATTTTTGTAATTCTTTTCATATTTCCTCCTTAATCCTTCATACCGGAAGAGCCCATCGTTTCTATAATCTGGCTCTGGTTAAGAACGAATACCAGAATAGGAACTATCATCATTACAACCGTTGCTGCTGCGCCTGCGCCCGAACGAGCTATACCGCCTGACAGTATCTGGTTGATTGCGTAGTTAAAGGTTTTAAGTTCTTCCGAATGAATATAAATTGACGAACCTGAATTCCAAAGTCCCTTAAAGCACTCGATAATAAGCGTCAGCCACGCAGGCTTAACCATCGGCATTGCGATAGTAAGATAGGTTCTGAACTCACTTGCACCGTCAAGACGGGCAGATTCAAGTACTGTATCGGGAACTGAGGTTTCCATAAACTGCTTCATAAGGTAAAGACCCATCGTTCCCGCCATGGAAGGTACTACTATGGAAAGGTAAGTATCTACCCAACCGAATGACGAAAGAATGATAAAGTGCGTTACCGTGTTAACCGTAGAATGGAACATAAGCGACATAACGATAATCTGGAAGATTGCGTTTCTTCCGGGGAAACGGAGCTTTGCAAGCGAGTAAGCTGCCATAGATCCGAATATAAGGTTACCGAGAGTACCGCAAATGGTAATAAATACGGTATTGAATATGTACCTTGAAAAAGGAACCCAAGAGTCACCCATAAGGGTTACAAGATCTTTGAAGTTATCAAAGGTAGGATTGATAACGTAGAAGCGAGGGGGGAACATAAATAGCTCATCAAGGGGCTTGAGGGACTGAATAATAACGTAGTACATAGGAATGAACATAAACAGACCCATTATGATAAGCACTATGCTAATACCGGTATCACCGCCGGCAGAACGGTTCAGGACAACTCGATGTCCTCTTGTTCTTAACTTCTTAGCCATATTACTCACCCACCTTCGAAAGTGCCTTCTTAATTATGATGTTACAAGAGAACATTATAACGAACAGCACTACTGCTATTGCCGAAGCATAGCCTATTTCATATCGCGATCCACCGTAGTCACTAAGGTGGTGCATTATCGTATGCGCCGCGTAGTCAACCGAGGGGAATCCGCAAAGCGCGTCAACAACCGCTCCGAAGCCGAAGGAGTTGGTGATTGCAAGCACCGCACCGAACATCATCTGGGGACGCATTGTGGGAAGTGTTATAAACCAAAGCTCCTGCCAGCGATTCTTAATTCCGTCAACCGCTGCTGCCTCGTACATTGAACGGTCAATGGTCTGGAAGCCGGCTATGAAGGAAAGGAACGCGGTACCGAGAGAGGTCCAAAGCGCAACCACGATACAAAGAGGCATTACGTAATCTGCATTCTGGAACCAAAGTATAGGCGAGGAAATAATTCCAAGGTCCATAAGAGTTGCGTTAGCCCATCCGTATGAGTCGGAGGAGAAGAGAGTCTTCCAAATAAGGTAAACCTGACCGGAAATGGAGGGTGCGTAGAAGACAAGAGTTACTACCGCACGAACCTTAGGAGGAAGCTCGTTAATAAACCATGCAATCAAAAGTGAAAGCAGGTAGGATACAGGTCCGGTTACTGATGCGAATACCAGAGTGTTCTGGCACGCAAGCATAAATATGTCGTCCTCGAGGAAAAGTCTGGTAAAGTTAGATACGCCCATCCAGTGAGGAGGAAACATAAGCATGTTAAAGTCTGTAAGGCTGAGAATTATCGAAAGAAATACGGGAAGGACCGTGAATATAATGAAAAGAATAAAGAAAGGAGCAAGCATAAAGTATGCCGTTTTATTCTTCTTCATCTCGTTCCAGGTCCACTGAAACTTCGACATTTCTTCGCGCTGAACAGGACGCACGGTCTCTGCATTTTCTGCAGGACCAAGGTTCTCTGTGTTAGTCGTCTGTGACATATTCTACTCTCCTTTATTTATTTTTTAGATGCAATATATTCTTGCCAGCTTAATTCTTTCTGGTTTATAAAGCCTTCCCAAAGCTCGTCATCCGTTGTAGGAAGACCGAATTCCTTACGCTTACGGGTAAGCTCTTCGTTTATTTCATCAATATACGAGCTGAGTGAGTCAACAGGGTCTGCTCCGTCATTTACTGCATCAAGGAACGCAAATCCCATATATCTACCCATAATGTAAGAGCCGGGGTAGTTAACGATAGAGGAAAGGTTTTCCATCTGGTCGGTAATAGCCTCTATCTCGCTTGCCGTCCAGGACAGGTTTTCGATAGCCTTCTTATTAGCCGCCTCATACTTTGCTGCGGGACCGATAAGAGCAACCATCTTGTTACCGTAGTTCGCCTGAACCTCAGCAGAGGTCTGCCACTGCAGGTATGCCCAAGCAGCGCGAACGTTATCACAGCCGTGAAGAAGCACCGTAGCGCTTACGCTTGCAAGAGAGTTATAGTTAAGAACCTTCTTGCCGGTTATAGGATCGATAATATTCTCACCGGTTTTTTCGTCAACAATCTCAGAGCCGGGAAGCGGACAGAACTCCCACATACCGTCAAGCTCTGTTGCAAATACGACAAGAGTGTTGTAAATACTTGCATAGTCACCGATTATAATAGGCATTTCACCGGTTCTGAAACGGTTAGAAGCATCATAGCTTACAGGGAACGAATAATCGCTGTAAAGTCTGCAAACGAAGTTGAAGGATTCAAGCGCAACGTTCTCGTCAAGTGCAATCGATGCACCCGCCGCATCGGGATGATACAATTCTTCGTCCTCAAAGTGCCACATACTTCCGCCCTTCTGGTAAATCATAAACTCAAGAGCAAGAGTGTAGCTGACACCTATCTGCATATTATTAGACTGAAGAGTAGGAAGAATGGAAAGAAGCTCGGTCCAGGTTTCAGGAACTGCAAGGTCAAGCTCCGCAAGAACGTCCATACGGTAGAACATCATTGCAAATCCCATCGTCTGAGGAACGCCGTACACAACGTTACCAAGCTCAAGCGTATCGGTTGCAGCCTTTACGTAGTAGTCAGCCTCTACGTTTTCAAAGGTGTTGGAGGTAAAGATAGCTTCCTTTGACGCTGCCTTTGATTCCGCAACCGCCTTGTCGGTTTCATCGTAGAAGTAATCGCCGTTTTTATCCTTATAAATATAATAAGTTGTAGTAAACGCAGCGTTATCCGCATCGGTTCTGCCCTCGCGGCTGTTATCAAAGTATCTGGTATCGTTACCGTTAATACCTATAACAGCTTCACGAATTGCGTAGTTAATAACCTCGGATGCGCCAAGTCCCATATAAACGTCAGGACCCTTACCGGAAAGAATTGAGGGAAGAAGCGTTCCGCCCGTAACGAGCTTAAGCGCTACACCGTATCCGGTAGAATCTGAGAATCCTTTTTCTGCGTCAATCATAGTACGCCAGATGTTAGACTGGTCACGGCCCGATGCAAGCCATACATCGATTGTGCCGCCGCTTGCTCCTTCGCTGGGATCCTTGGTAAGACCCATCGACTCATAATCGGTAAAGAACGAATATATGAAGGAGGTAATCTCAAACCACATTGAACTGAAGAAGCCCGCCTTTGCCTCGGGAAGATCTTCCTCATCATAGTCCGCAGGGCATATAGTTATAGTATCGAGATAGAGAGTTCCTTTCTTGGAGTCGTTAATCCAGTTACCGAGAGTACCAAGATACGACTTCAGGTTAGAAAGGTTGCCGGCAACGTTATCGCCGTAATCTGTTCCCATCGTGTCAAGAAGCTTGTATACGGTTTCAAGGGTTGCAAGGTGCGAGCCGGTCGTGCCGCAAAGCTCCTCAAGCGAATTCTTTACAGCCTCAAGAGCTCTTGCCTGCTCAAGAAATCCGATAACAACGTCAGGCATTATGTTCATAAAGCCGTAGTCACGGTATTCGTCAGGAGAAGAACCTGTAAGCTGAAGTATTCTGAGGTAATATCCGTTAAGAACGTTAAGAATGCTCTCAACGTCAGAAATTACGTCCTTAAGCTGAATACCGAGAGAGCACTCAAGATAAAGAGTATACTCTACACCGGGATCAAGAGCGAAGAGGAAGGGATCGCTTCTACCATCGCTTATGTAGCCGGAAACCCATTCCTTAGAATATCCGAACTGAATATCCTGCGCCTCACGGAAGGGGTTAGCAGGAGTATCTCCGTATCTTCCGCCGGTTATCTTTATGGAACGGCATATGTACATACCTTCAAGCTGATTCTGAAGATAACGCAAGCCTATGTGGTAAAGTCCCTTTTTGGAAACCTCAAACTTATACGCAGCCCACTGTCCCACAGCGCTGTAAGAGTTCTCGCCGATTACGTTATAGAGCTGGGAGTTGGGAGACGAAGGATAGCTTGCCGAAGAAGAGTTATCGTTGGTTGCGTATACGGAAGAGTCAGAAACCATATCCGGAAATTCTGCCTCAAGGCGAACTACGCTTCCCTCGTTGGTATCATAATCTTCTTTAACTTCTGCAAGATATTCCTCGTAGGTCTGAATTTGGTTTACGGTCTTGGCTGCGGGAACAAGGGTTATCGATTTGATTATCATAGGCTCTCTCTCGGTAGCAAGAGTTATCTGATAGTCTGTTGCTCCGTTGAAGTAGAACTTAAAGTAACCGTCATTGTAACCGGTAGCGTCCTTGCAGTAATATTTGTGCCAGTCGGGAGTCTGGATAGCCTCGGGAAGCATCGAGTTTCCGTTGATGTCCTGAGCAATCTTATACTCACGGCGGTACTTATTTCCTGCATTGTCAACCGTTGTAACAATCTTAAAGTAACCGTCATTACGGGTTTCGTAGGTTACCCACTGACCTTCGGGCATAGCGGTATTCGTTTCAACCAATACGTCCTTAACCGATGCATCACCGTAATTGAAGGACCAGGTCTTATCGAAGGTAATATAGCTTGCCTCTTTGAAGGGAGCTCTTCCGTCTATGAGAAGCTTACGCTCAATAGCGGATACGCTGCTCTCTTCGGTTTTACAGGTATAGTATTCAAAGAAAAGGTAATAGTATCCTTCCTTACCCTCGGGAATAGTGATGCTCCAGGTAGTTTGACCAGCATCGGGAAGGTAAAGAGAATTTGCTGCATCCTCGGCAGTGAAGCCGCTCCAATCTCTGCTCGTGGGATCATATCCCTGACAAGACGAATGCTCGATAACCGGCTTTGCCGAAACAACAGGGTTTCCGTTTTCGTCAAGCACGGTCTTACCGTTCGCATCTACGTCGCAGGAGCTCTTTTCCGCAACGATGTCCTTAAGAACATCAATCGTGAGATTAGCGCTCAGCTCGCCCTTACCGTTCAGAACCTCTTCGTCCTGATATTCGGGCAGACCGAAATGCTTTTCAAGGTACTCGCTGTAAGTGGGAATTCCGACAAGAGCTGTCATCTCATCCTTGGTCGATGCGGTGTCGTTGTTAGAATTAGCGTAATCCTGATCAGGCGACATAGCCGCAAAAGCGGTTACCGAGAAAATGCCTAAAAGGGTTGTAACAGAAAGAATCAGGCAAAGGACTTTCTGAAACAAAGACTTTTTCATGAATCGATTTCCTCCATAAATATACTTTTTATCACGCACGCGCTAATATAAAATATAGCGTGCGCTTTAATACAAATTGAATTATATCATAACCGCCACAAAAAGTCAATAGAATAAAAGTCCGGAAGAAACGGCAGAGGTTTTGCGTTTTTTGAAGCTTTTTTTCACCGTTTGCAGACTTTGTAAACTTTCCTTTGCATCTCGCTTTTGTGGATATTTTTGTTTATTCAAAAAGTAACTCAAATTCAACAAATTTCTTTTATTATATTAAATAATATTATCAAAACTTACCATAAAGGTAATTTTAAGTTACTTTTTGTACACATTTTTTGTTTTTTTGAGCATTTAGGAACTTTCACCTTTTTTTGTGCATTTTAAACAAAAACAAAAAGCTTTTTTCTACGCTTGAAATAAGCGCAAAAAAACAATAAGAGCCGCAAAAATGCCTGTTTTTCTGCATTTTTCGACTCTTATTTTAGCATAATAAAGTGGTATTTAATCTATAAAACCGCCAAAAGCCAGCACTTCCCCGTCATAAAAAACGGCTGATTGACCGCTCGTTACCGATTTAGCTGATTTGGGCAGAGTTACCTTGGCAGAGGTCTCCGAAATAAACTCTACGCAGGCGGGCACGGGCGGTGCCTGATATCTTACTTTTACCAGAAGCTCGCAGGATTTTGGCAGCTCGCTCTCCCGTATTCCCGAAAAAACAATATCCGAAACGGTAAAGCTATTTGTTTCTTTCGCTGAAAAGCTCAGAGTTATTTTATTGGTTTTGGGGTTAATATCCGTGATAAAGGCTCTGCTTCCGAGAGCTATTCCCAGCCCTTTTCGCTGACCTACCGTATAATGCAGTATTCCTTTGTGACGTCCGAGAACCTTTCCGTCTTCATCAACGAAATCCCCCTCTTCGCTCTTTCCGATTCTCTCTTCTATATACGAGCCGTAATCACCTGACGGAATAAAGCAGATTTCCTGGCTATCCCTTCTATCAGCCGAGGAAAGCCCTATTTTTGCGGCTTCAGCGCGGATTTCTTCTTTGGTGAGCTCGGAAAGCGGAAAAATAAGCTTATCTATAATCTGCGGAGTCAGCCTCCACAGCATATAGCTCTGGTCCTTCTTTTCGTCACCGGCGCGGCAAATAACCGATTTTTCGCCATTTCCGAGCTTTTTGATTTTAGCATAGTGACCTGTGGCTATTTTATCAAATCCGTTCTTTTCCGCATACTCAAGGAGCGCTTTGAACTTTACTTCCCTATTACATACGATACAGGGATTAGGGGTTCTTCCGTTTCTGTACTGCTCTATAAAATCCGGAATTACCGTTTTTTCAAATAGAGGGCGGCAATCTATCTCGTGAAGCTTAATTCCCACCTCACGAGCCGCAGCCCTGGCAGAATCAAGCTCCGTATAGTCGTGCATAATAAGAACGGCACCCTCAACGGAGTGCCCTTCTTCCTTTAGCTTCAGGGCGGAAAACGAGCTGTCAAGCCCGCCGCTCATTCCAAGCAAAATTCTCATTCTTCCTCGTGTGCCTTTTCTATTTCAAAATCAATAGGTCTGCCTATTTTGGTATAATAATCGGCAAGCGCGCTTTTAACTGCCTCCTCGGCAAGAACCGAGCAATGCACCTTAACGGGCGGAAGACCTTCAAGAGCCTCAACGACTGCGCTGTTAGTCAGCTTAAGAGCCTCGGCTACGGTTCTTCCCTTTATAAGCTCGGTAGCCATCGAAGACGTAGCAATTGCCGCGCCGCATCCAAAGGTCTTGAATTTGCAATCGGTGATAACGTCATTTTCATCTATTTTAAGATATATCTTCATTATATCGCCGCATTTTGCGTTTCCTACCACGCCTACGCCGCTGGCATCTTCAATCTCACCTACGTTGCGGGGATTGGTAAAATGGTCCATTACCTTTTCACTATAATTCATATCACTATATCCTTTATTTGTTTTTCTTAATTACGTCTTCCCAAAGAGGACTCATATTTCTGAGCTTTTCAACCACCTCGGGAACCTTTTCGATAATATAATCTATATCCTCTTCCGTTGTGGAATGGGACAGAGAGAGACGAAGCGAGCCGTGAGCCTTTTCGTGAGGAACTCCCATAGCAAGAAGCACGTGAGAGGCTTCAAGAGATGCCGAAGAGCAGGCTGAGCCCGTAGAGGCGCAGATACCCGAAATATCAAGCCAGAGCAAAAGGCTCTCGCCCTCTATAAACTCAAAGCCTATATTAACGTTTCCTGCAAGGCGGTTAGTTCTGTGACCGTTAAGCTTGGAATAGGGTATTTTCGTAAGCTCCTCTATCAGCTTATCTCTCAGCTTCGCAATGCGAGGAATATCGCAGAGCCTTTCCTTTGCGAGCTCAAGCGCCTTAGCAAGTCCTACTATATAAGGAAGATTTTCCGTTCCCGCGCGTTTTCTGCGCTCTTGACCGCCGCCATCTATGAGATTATTTATTACAACGCCCTTTTTGATATAAAGCATTCCTATACCCTTGGGAGCGCCGATTTTATGGCCCGAAAGAGAAAGCATATCAACACCGAGCGTGGATAAATCTATATCTACGTTTCCGACAGCCTGAACCGCATCCGTAAACATAAGAGCCCCCGCCGCGTGAGCTATTTTTGCAATTTCAGCAATAGGCTCAATAGTTCCGACCTCGTTATTGGCATACATTATTGCTACAAGCGCGGTATTTTCGTTTACCGCTGCTTTAAGCTCGTTCATATCTACAACACCGTCCCCGTCAACTCCAACGTAGGTAACGGTGAATCCGTCCTTTTCAAGAGTCTCGCAGGTATTGAGGACTGCATGATGCTCTATTTTACTGGTTACGATATGGGTTCTGCCCTTCGCTCTCATTCGGTAAGCTGCGCCTTTTATTGCCCAGTTATCAGATTCGGTGCCGCATGAGGTGAAATAAAGCTCAGCAGGATTACAGTTAAAAACAGCCGCTATACGCTCTCTCGCCTCGTCAAGAAGAGCCTTTGCCTCTCTCCCCTTCTGATGCAGGCTAGAAGGATTTCCCCATGAGCTTTCAAAAACAGGCGCCATTTCCTTTATAACCTCGGGCGCCACCGGGGTTGTAGCTGCGTTATCCGCATATACAAATCTTGCCATTCGTTTTTTGTCCTTTTTTAGTTTCCGATTTATTGTATACCATTTTTGTGCATTTTTCAATAGCTTATATAAATACAAATGTTAATTTTCTGTGAACCGAGGTTTATTCAGCTTCGTAACCGAAGCAAAAAAGCAACGTTTTTCTTCATTATAATATTTATATTAGGATAAAAAACGAGGCGCAGAATGCTGCGCCCCGTCAGTATTGTTTTTAAAAACAGGTATTGATTAATTGTTAACGTACTCGTTTCTTACTGCAATGGTTGCCTTACCAAGCGCATAGAGCGCCTTTACAAGCTCTACGTCACTTTCGGTATCCTCCATAGAAACTATGTAAGTAGCCATAGAATAGTTGGTACTAGCTTCCTTTTCGGCAACGCTATCACCGTCAAGGTCACGCATTACCACGTTGCCTTCGGCATCAACTACCGAAACGCTATAAGAAGGATTCATAAGGCTTGCGTAAAGTGCTACGCCTTCGGCATAGAAGAGCTTACCGTCAAGAGAAGCTTCAACCTGCGCGCCACCGATAGAAACCTTGTATCCAAGAGCAACAGCCTCATCGGTGAGAGATACCGCAAATCCTACTCTGGTGCCGTTCCAAACTCTGAAATACATAGACTCGATAAGTCCGCCTATAGCTGCTACGTCAACGTAATGTATCTCGTTCTGAGGATATTCGGTCACGTAATCTGCAGGGGTATACTCTGCGTAGAAGGCGCTAATCTTTTCGCGAGCTTCGTCAGACATAGGAGTTCCTGCGGCTGCCGCGTACTTGTAAATCTGCTCGATATATCTGATAAGAGCTCCTGACGCTTCCTTATCGGCAGCAGTATGAGCCGTGTCGGCAACCGATGCCATAGCGTAAACGTAAGCGCTTACGGTAAGCTCAGCAGTAAAGCTCTGACCGTCAATAGCGTATTCAACAGATACAGTATAATCTTCAAGCGCATCTATGGGGTCAACGTGCACCGTATAAACATAGTACTCTTCTCCGTCAATAAAGGCTACCGTATCAACAGCTTTGCCTGCAATCGATATTACCTCAACCGCATCGGTCTTGGGAACGTAGATATTATACGCGAAGCGGGAATAATAAGCCATACTGAGCTTGGCAACCGTCAGATGAGAGCTATACTGTCTGTCTGCCTCTTCGGGAAGCTTAGCGGTAAATACGTACTCTTCCGCATCACCGAGCATAAGGTCGGAGGGATTGCCCTCGGAATCAACCCAAGTAATATTGGAAACCTTTCTCCATCCGTCAACAGCCACAACGATTTCAGGTGCGACAACAGGCTTATTCTTAGATGCCGTAACCTCGGATATAACGTTTCCGTCAATATCCTTCCAGATTACAGTCGTAGGTCCGTATAAAGGATTGAAATAGTAATATTCATAGGTTCCGCTCGTTTCATTTACAGAAGGAGTGGCATTGGGAAGAAGGGTTACGGGGTCAAGATTTATCTGAGCTCCCGTGAGACGATTGTAAGTAAAGCTTTCACTTACCGCAAGAACCTCAAGAGAGTTATCCTCCTTGAAGGTTGAGAACGTAGTAGGATCAACTACGGAGTAAGTACCGTCACCTATGTAAAGCTCAAACGCACCGCTGAACTTTACGTTAAGTCTGCAGTTCGTAAAGGTGAAGGTATCCGTGGTAGCAGCGCTGTAGAAGGTTCCGTTGCTTATATCACAGTTTTCATAGAAGAAATTAGAATCTCTGTTTCTTGCAGTGCCGCTTGAGTTTTTGTGAAGATTACCGCCCGAACCAAGTATAGTGCAGTTTCTGAAGTAATGATTACCGCCGCCTCTTATGGCGTTACCGCCTTCACCGTGATTACCTATAAGGTAAATGTTAGCACCGTCAATAGTGGTTGCAAGTCCCGCACCGTTCGATCCGTGCTCTCCGTAGAAGAGACAGCCTGCGTAAATTGTAAGATATCCTTTTTCGGAAACGATATTGTAGGTTGCGTTTGAGGGATATAAGCTGAAAAGACCGCCGCCTGAGGCAGTAACAACGTTATCTACCTTTACGGGAACACCGTCACACATCCATCTGTCAGCACTAACGGTAACGGTAGCAAGAACTCCGCCAGGACGGGAGGAGGTTATGTTAAACGTAAAGTTTGATGCCTTACTGTAGAAAATATAGCCTGCCGTACCGCTTTCAACAGGCTCGCCCATTTGCGCTCCCTTTACGTACGAACCGGTGCTCGAGTCGTAGGTTGCTTCGTAGTCGGTTATAGTAGCCTTAACGTGACCAAGGGTAAATCCGTTAAGGTCTAGAGTGAGATTCTTTTTTGCAAGGTCTATCTGCACATCGATATTCACGTCAGTATGAAGCTTTATAGTAGAATTGGCAGCAGATGCCGAGAATGCCGCATCGTATTCACTCGCAAGATAGAAGGTTGAGCTTCCCGAAACATCAATGACTTCAATACTGTACTGAAGCTCACGGTATACGGGATAAAGAGCTATCCAGCCCTTGTTTACGTCCTCGGGTGTAATGGCGCGAAGCTCTTCAACCTCACCGCCCTGGGTATACGACCAGCCGATAAACTCCTTGGATATACCGTTAACTATCGGGAACGTGGGAGTTTCTCCGTCATAGAAAGGAACGCTGTTAAGCATAGCCGTAGGAGTAAGGTGCGACATAATATGCTCACCGTTCTCGTCCAGATACTGCTTATCACAGGTGCAGACACCGTTTGCCGCAATACCGGGGCAGTCGTCCCAGTAAATCTCAACCGAAGCATTCTGAACCTGCTTAAACATAACCACTCCGTCTACCGTGCTTGAGAGAAGCGAGGTAGATGTCGAAGAGAATTGATATTTTTCACCGGTGGGAAGTCCGTCTTCACCGTATTTGTTAGTATCAATCGTAACAGGCTTTTCAATGCGCATAACGTCTTCTACATCAGCGAGAAGAGTGATAACCTCGCCGTACTTACACGCCGCGATAGCCGATGGAACACTGTCGTAGAGCACGCTGCCGATTCTGGCTACGGTTTTGCCGTAGGGAAGCTTATAATTTTCATTGTAAACGTAGCTTGCAACCTCTTCGTCAGTGTATGCCTTATTGAAATAGTTTATCTGCCAGTTATCATAACCCGTGAAGTTTTTGGTATTTGTGCCGCCATCGTTATTTATACGGAAGGTACCGAAATAATAATTGGACGCAAGACGCGCAGTGCTAAGCGTGTGAAGAGTATGATTCGTATACACAAGCTCACCGTTTACGTAAGCGTAACCGCCGATATACTCGGTATCATCCATAATGTGATATTTGAATATAAGGGTTACGTGAGCCCAAGTATAGTACTCCTGAGGAAGATACTTCTTAAACGCGGAAAGTTTAATCGTAGTGTTTCCTCCGGTTTCCTGCTTAAGCGTCGTTGAAAGATTGCCGAAATCATCATAGACGGGACCGTTACCGTAATAGTAAGGGTTAAAGCCCGCGCCTGCATAGTCACCCTCAATCTTCGCAATATCAAAATCAAACGTAAGATAAGGATACTCCGATATCGAATAGGAGGTGTTCGCTTGATAGCCGTTACCTGCGTAGCTGGCATTACCCGTACCGGAAGAAACGTGATGCTTTATGTATTTGTTTCCGTTCTCGGCAACAGCAATCTCAAAGTGACCCGCGCCGTCAGGGTTGGCTTCAGCCAAATCTCCTTCGTTTTTAGTTTCGTAGTCAAGCAGTGCCAAAAGTGCCTGATGCTTGACGAGCGCTTCGTCCTCAGATGCAAACGCAACCACTGTAAAGACGGTGACGGACACCACCAAAAGAAGCACCAGCACAAGCAATTTCTTAAACTTGTTCATCTACAAATTCCTTTCTAAACACAAGTTATATACATATATTTTGTATTATACACATTATACGATATTTTTTTTAGCTCGTCAAGAGAATTTTTTCCGTTTTTTCGCATTATTTTTAGTTTAGATAGCAAAGTGTACAAAAAAGAAAAACAAAACCGCACAAAATGCACATTACAGAATAAAAGAAGTGCATTCTATGCGGTAGTTAATCAAGTTTTTAAAGGTCTACGCCATAGCGGTGAGCCTGAGTGGAGAAAAGCTTATAATACTGCTCTTCTCTTGCCATCAGCTCCTCGTGAGTGCCAAGCTCGACAAGCCTGCCGTTTTCAAGAACGGCTATCTGACCTGCTCCTACAGCGCTCGAGAGGCGGTGGGAGACGAATATGCTGATTTTTCCCTCCGCAAGCTTTTCGAACTTGGAGAAAATCTCCTGCTCGGCTATTGCGTCAAGCGAGGCTGTCGGCTCGTCAAGAATAAGAACCTCGGAGCGCTTGTAAAAGGCTCTTGCCACGGAAAGCTTTTGCCACTGTCCGCCCGAAAGCTCGATTCCGCTTTCTTCAAAAACCCTGGTAAGCGGAGTATCGTATCCCAGCGGCAGCTCGGATATAAATTCATCGGCGCTGCCGCTGACGGCAGCAGAAACGACCTCTTCTCTGCCCACTTCGCGTGAGACGTCACCGAAGCGTATGTTGTCCTCCGCGCTTTCCGCGTATTTGCCGAAATGCTGGAAGACTATTCCAAACAGATTGTAGTATTCCTTCGGGTCGTATTCCTTTATGTTATGTCCGTCAAGAAGTATCTCTCCTTCGGTGACGTCATACATTCTGGTTATAAGATTTATAAGAGTGGTTTTTCCCGCTCCGTTAAGTCCGACAAGCACCGTAGAACAGCCAGATGTAAACCGTAAGTTTACATTATCAAGCACTTTTCTATCAGAACCGGGGTAAGAAAAACTGACGTTTTTAAGCTCTATTACGTGCTGAATTCCGCTTTCGATTTTTCTCGGCTCGGCAAGCGTGGAGACGACCTTCTGCTCCTCCTTCATAAACTCCATCATATTATCGATAAACAGAGTTCCCTCGTATATCGTGGCGGTTGCGGCTACTATAGAGGTTACGTATCCCGCGACAGAGGACATAGCTCCCGTATAGAGCGAATAATCACCTATCATTTTTCCGTTATATATAACGTCATAGGCTACGTAAATAAGAAGAGCGCAGTTTCCGAGAGTAAAAAGAAGGCTTACTATTATTCTGGTTACGTTCTCACGCACCATAAGCCCCTTAAGTCCCTTGAAGTAACGCTTGAACACACCCTTGTATTTTTCGGTAAAGGTATCTCCAAGTCCCAGTATTTTGATTTCCTTTACGTAGTCCTTTGAAACCATAAGCTGAGAATAATAGCTCATTTCCCGTCTTTCCTTGGAATGACGGCGCATATAACGGTAGTTTTTGTTTTTGAAGACGTAGGTCACTACTGCTCCCGGCAGGGCGCACGCAATTATTATTACAGGAGCAAACGGACTGAGAGTTGCCAGAACAACTATAAAGGACACAACGCTGATAATCGAGCTTATTACACGGAAGGTTGCCGTGAGAATACCGATAGGGCGCATTCCCGCCTCTCTGTTTGCATTCTCCAGCTTTTCATAGAATTCCGGGCGGTCAAAGGAGCTTACGTCAACCTCTTTCGCTTTGCCTATTATCTTAAGCTTGATGTGGTTTACCACAAGCTCTCCCGCTATAGCCGTCACCATATCGTTGATTCTCTCGAGAATTCGGCGCATAAAGAGGTAAAGAAACTGAAGCACAAAAAGGAAGAAGATAGGCTTCAGCGCACCAAATATCTCTTCGGCAAAGCTGCCGATTTTTACGCCTATGAGAAGGGATATTTCATTAAGCAGGTCTCTCGTTATATATGCTCCGATAACCGGAAGCACACCGTCCAGAACACAAAGAAGTATCATAACTATCAGAATTGCCGGAGCCGTTTCCCATACGAGAGAAATTATGTAGAAAAGGCGCGAAAGAAAATCTTTGATGCCGCCAAAAAAAATCATAAAAAACTCTTTAAGATTTTTCGGCTTTTTTCTCGGCTGCTTTTTATTCATCTGTCGGTGAGGCGGAGGCATCATCGGAGGCGTCATTCTTCTTTCTCCTTTCCTTTTTCTCTTTTATCTTCGGATTATTGATTCCCGCCCAAAGAGCAATTATTATCTGAACGGGTATGCCTATCACGAATATAATCCATATATTCAAATCAAGAACCGTGAGATAGGTCATATAAAATGCCAGAAGAATAAACCAAGTCATAAAGGTTATGATAAGGTAATTGAGCTTAGGCCTTCCCCATATGGAATTGAACACCAGCGTCACGACTGCAGATAAGGGCAGCGCGTAAACGAACACCATCCACTCCGGCAAAAGCGCGTTCGGGTGAACGAGCCCTACTATTACGAATGCAACCGTAGCTATAAGCCATATCAGCATATTCGCAAGAAAGGAAATTATAATGCGGTTGCGGCGCACGGTCTTTGCAATCAAAGCGTCACGCTTTACCGTCTCGCTATGGTCCTCGCGAAAAAGATAATCAACGCTGACACCGAAGAGGTCCGCTATTCGCTTAAGCATAAATATATCGGGAAAGGATTCGCCTCTTTCCCACTTAGATATTGCTTTGTCGGAATAATTAAGCTTCTGAGCTAAGCCAAGCTGTGTCATTTCGTTTTTCTGACGAAGCTCGCTTATGTTTTTTGCCACGACATCGCGAAGCTCACTCATAAAAGCACTCCTTCCACAGTTTTTATAATTTATTTTACCATATATTTAAGAAAAAATCAATATCAGGTTAGGTCTCCGTGCGAAAAAAACGGACTACTGCCGAGAGTAACGATTCCGTATGAGCCGCAGGAGTGTGATATGCTCCCGGGATTAAAGAGATAAAACGGCTTTTCGGACTCCGATACGTACTTGGTAAAGGGCGCGTGCGTGTGACCGAAAAGAACTATATCGGAATCCGTGTCCATAGCCAGCTTTATAAGTCCTCCGCAGCCGTATTTAGCGCCGTAAAGGTCTCCGTGAGTGGCGGTAATTCTGTATCCGCCAACCGTAATAGTTTCGGTTTTCTTTGCAGGCTCGCCTTTAAAAAAGGAATAAAAATCGCAGTTGCCTGCGACAGCAACGAAAAATTTTTCGGGATACTCCCGGCAGAGAGCATCAATCTCGCAAAGCCCGTCTCCCAGAAAAAAGACAACCTCGGCATCGGGGTGCATTCCGATTGCCTTTTTCATATAAAGCGTGTAGCCGTGAGAATCCGAAAATACAAGACATTTCATAATTTATTTTTCTCCGTGACACCGTTTTTTTGGTTCTGCATATATTATCTACAGAAGGGACGGTGATGATTTTTGAAATTAAACAAGGAAAAAATACAGGCACTCGCCGCGCTGGACGATGCAAGTCTATGGCGGGAAATTACGTCTGCTGCACAAAAATTCGGATATACGCTGCCGGAAAAAGTGCCCGCAAGTCAGGAAATGGCAAAAATACGCGCAGCTATGAATCAGGCAGAGAAAATAAGCGCTATGGACGTTGCAAGGCTTCTCTCATCTCTGAAGGCAAAAAGAAATAGGGAGTAGAATATGGCAGAAGCAGATCTCTCGAAAATTGTCAGCATAATTATGGAAAATCCTAAGCTCGTTGAAGAGATACGGGATATGGTTACAAAATCCGAAGCGAAGGAAGAGACCTCACCTCCAACAGAGGCTCAGGTTATCGAAGGCGAGGCAGAAGCAACTGTAACGGCTCTGCCGCACACCGAAGAAAATACATACGGCAAAAGCCGTTCTTCAAGACGCAACGAGTTGCTCAGGGCAATGCGTCCTTACGTATCCGAGGAGCGAAGCCGCGCCATAGAATCTATGATAACCATCGCAGACATTCTTTTCGCCATTAAGGAGAAGTGATATGTATACCCGAAGTTATTTCACGGAAGATAAGAAAATAGATATCCCGGAAAACTATGACGGTACTGCATTCAACGAAAACCGCAACGAGTTTGCTAAAGAAAACGATGCCCAAGTCCCCGACCTTGAAAAAGAAGTATCGGAAGAAGCCTTTGCCGAAGCCGAGGCAACGGCGGGGAGAGGTATATTTACTGCGCTAGCGGATAAAATTCCACTAAAATCTCTCGGAAGGATCTTGCCTTTCCCACCCTTTAGAGACAGCCCTCAAGAAAAAGAGGGGTTCACGTTCGGAACGGAAGAAATACTGATAGCCATAATTGCACTCTATATGTTTTTCTCAAAAGACGGAGACAGAGAATGCGCCATTATGCTTGCAATTCTTTTATTTATCCACTAAAATGTAAACTATTATTATCAAAAACGGACTGCTTTAGCAATATAGGCGCAGAGCAGTCCGTTCTCTATTGTGTCAATTTTGCATTTCAAAACAGCGTAAACTGATTCGTTTCCGTAAGGCCGTCAAGCACGCCGTTACGGCGCAGAATTTCAATAACCGACTTTGAAATTCCCGAGCGAACGCGAAGGTCCTCTATCGAATAGATTTCATATTTTTCACGCGTTTCGGCAATTTTCTCAGCTGCCGTATCACCGAGACCCACAAGCGAGTTGAAAGGCATTCTGATTTTACCGTTTTCGGGCAAAAAGGCTGTGGCATCAGACTTTTTGAGGTCAACTCCAAGGAACTTTACACCCCTCGCCATAGCCTCACGCACAAGAAAGAGCGTGGACAAAAGCTCGGCTTCCTTCTGAGTGGCATCGTTTCCCTTATCCTCTATTTCCTTAATTGCGCGGTTAACGCTCGAAAGTCCGCCGCCTACTATTTCAGCGTCAAATCCTGCCGGCGCAACCGTGAAGAACGCTGCGTAAAACTCCATAGGATAGTATATCTTATACCAGCCGAGACGTATCGCCGACATATCGTATGCCGCAGCGTGTGCCTTCGGGAACATATACTTTATCTTTTTACAGGACCAGATATACCATTCCGGAACTCCGTGAGCTATCATTTCAGCCTCCCATTCGGGTGTGAGGCCTTTACCCTTTCTTACCGCCTCCATTATTTTAAAGGAGGTTGAATCGTCAAGTCCCTTCTGAATCAGATAAAGCATTATTCCGTCACGAGTTCCAACAACCTCGGATATCGTACAGACACCGTTCTTTATAAGCTCCTGCGCATTTCCGAGCCAAACGTCAGTTCCGTGAGTAAGTCCTGATATCTGAAGCAGGTCGGCAAAGGTTTTCGGCTGGGCATCAAGAAGAACCTGCTGAATGAATTTCGTTCCCATTTCGGGAATTCCGTAGGTGCCGAGCAGGCAGCCGCCTATATCGGACGGGCTTATTCCCAGCGGCTTCGTAGAGGCAAAGAGCTCGTATACGGATTTGTCGTTCATTTTAACGTCAAGCACGCTTGTATTCGTATAGTTTTCAAGCATTTTGTACTTGGTCGGCATATCGTGTCCAAGCTCGTCAAGCTTCAGTATGGTATCGTGAAGATAGGAGAACTGGAAGTGGGTAGTTATAATATCTGAATTCGGGTCGTCTGCCGGGTGCTGAATGGGTGTGAAATCATAGATTTCATACTCCTTGGGAACAACTATTATGCCGCCCGGGTGCTGACCCGTGGTGCGCTTTACTCCGACAAGCTTGGTGACCATATGCGACATCTCCGCCTTGGGAATTGCAATTTTTCTCTCTTCAAGATACTTTGCTATATATCCCCACGCGGTTTTATCCGCAAGAGTGCCTATAGTTCCTGCGCGGAATACGTGGCCTTCACCAAAAAGCTCTTCGGTATATTTATGTACTCTGCCCTGCACGTCTCCCGAGAAATTCAGGTCTATATCGGGTGATTTATCGCCCTTGAAGCCAAGGAAGGTTTCGAAGGGAATATCCTGACCGTCCTGATACATCCATTCACCGCAGACGGGGCATCTTTTGTCGTCAAGGTCAAAGCCTGAGCCTACGCTTCCGTCAGTGAAAAATTCGCTGTGCTTACATTTGAGACATCTGTAGTGCGGCGGCAGGGGGTTAACCTCAGATATACCCGACATCGTTGCAACCAGCGAAGAGCCAACCGAGCCTCGCGAGCCTACGAGATAACCGAGGCTTTCCGAGTACGCAACGAGCTTAACGGCAATCATATAAAGAACCGCAAATCCGTTTCTGATTATGGAATCAAGCTCTTTTTTAAGTCTTTTTTCAACTATTTCGGGAAGTTTTTCTCCGTACCAGTCGTGCGCTCTCTTCCAGCAGGATTCGGTTAGCTCCTCATTCGCTCCGGGAAGCGAGGGGTCGTATCTTCCCTCGGGAATCGGTCTGATACGCTCGCACATTTCGGCAATTTTATTCGGATTGTCTATAACGACCTCTTCACTTACCTCGTCACCGAGATATGAAAACTCAGCCAGCATTTCCTCCGTGGTACGAAGATATATAGGCATTTCCTTATCCGCATCGGAGAATCCCATAGACGCCATAAGAACCCTGCGGTAAATTTCGTCCTCTTTGTTAAGAAAATGTGCGTCACAGGTAGCGCAGACGGGCTTTCCGAGCTTTTTGCCGAGGTTATATATCTGCCTGTTTATATCCTTGACAGCTTCTTCGTCTTTAACCTTTCCTTCTGCAACGAGGAACATATTATTGCAAATAGGCTGAATTTCAAGATAATCGTAAAACGAAGCAATTTCCTCTATTTCCTGCTCGCTTCTGCCCTCAAGTATCGCCTTATAGAGCTCACCCGATTCGCAGGCTGAGCCTATTATAAGTCCTTCGCGGTGCTCTTCAAGCACGGTTTTTGGTATTCTGGGAACTTTTTTATAGTAGTCGAGGTAGGAATAAGAAATAAGCTTATAGAGATTTTTAAGGCCCTCTTTATTCTTCGCAAATATTATTATGTGATAGCTTTTAAGCTTCAGAGGGTCGGTATTCTCGCTCATAGATTCTATCATAGCCTCAAAGTCGGCTATACCCTCGCTGCGAAGCCTTTCAAGCATAACGAAGAAAATCCTTGCGAGAGTTGCCGCATCGTCTGACGCTCTGTGATGGTGAAAATCTTCAAGCTTATAATGCTTTGCTATAATATCGAGCTTATGCTTATTAAGCTCGGGATTTACGTATTTTGAAAGTCCTACGGTGTCAAGGAAGGTGTTTGTAAAAGGAATTTCCCATCTCTCTGCCGCAGCTCTGATAAAGCCTACGTCAAAGTTTGCGTTGTGAGCGATAAGAAGTCTGTTTCCTGCGAATTCAAAAAACTGCTCTATAGCCTCTTTTTCTTTCGGCGCTCCCTTTACCATTTCATCGGTTATAGAGGTCAATGCGGTAATCTCGGCAGGAATAGGCTCTTCGGGGTCAACGAAGATATCCATAGTATCTATGATTTCGCCCGCCTTGATTTTTACAGCGCCTATCTCGATAATCTTGCACGTGCGGTTTGAGAGACCCGTAGTTTCAAGGTCGAAAACTATCATTTCATCGTCAAAGGCAGGATATTCGGTTCCGAAAACGCACCTTGCGGTATCGTTTACAAAATATCCTTCTATTCCGTACAGAATCTTAAAATCAAAGGGCTCGCCCTTTTCCTTTGCCGCCTTTTCCGCCTTCTCATATGCCAGCATAACCTCGGGGAATGCCTGAACGTTTCCGTGGTCGGTCACCGCAATAGCCTTATGCCCCCAGGAAAGCGCAGTCTTAACTATTTCATCGGGGGTTATTATTGCGTCCTTCTGGCTCATATTGGAGTGAAGATGAAGCTCTACTCTCTTACGGGGGGCTTTATCCTTACGCGAGAGTGCTTTAATCTTCTTTATTCCTCTGAATGACAGGAACGGCTCATTGTCAAATTTATCTCTTAAAACTCTGCCAAATATTGCAACGCTTGCACCGGGTTTAAAGGCTTTTACCCAGCCAATTTCTTCGTTTAGTAAACTTTTCTTTGCATATATGCCCGAACCGCCGTCAGAAACACCTATAGTGACAGTTGTCTTATCTCCGTTCCTCGTTTCCTTGGTTTCAACCGAGAAAACCGTTCCGAGCACAACAACGTTTGCCTTTGCTTTATCCGCATCAGAAAGCGGAAGAGGAGATTCTATTTCAAAATCCTCACCGAAAACCAGCTCGGCAGACGAGGTGTCAAAGCGGCTTGCGCCCATTACGTATTCGGTTTCGCTTATTTTAAGGTTGTTTCCCGTAGCAGATGAAACACCCGATTTTTTATCAAAGTCATAGTGGGGGTCGTTTGCTCTGGCTTCTTCTTCCCTCAGCCTTGCGTTCTCCTCACGCTTTGCTATGAAATCCATTCGGTTTTGCTCTTCGACCTCTTTTATTTTTCTCTGTCTGAGAGCTTCTCTGTCAGCCTCGTATTTCTCGATATTTCCCCCGGAAATGATTTTTACAGTACGTTCAACAGCGTAACGGCTCCACAGTATATTTTCCAGAATCTGCTCGGTATCGGCGTTTCTTACGAAAACTATTCCCGATTCACAGAAAGGAAGCTCTGCGGTTATTACCGCGCCGTCATCGCTGTAGCTTGCGTTCATAAAAAAGCCGTTAGTTACCGCGCCGCATATAGCCGCCTCGGTAGTTATCTCACTAAAGCGCTCTATACTGAACTCTTCGGGCGGAAAATGCGGCAAAATCTTGAAGGAATCCGCCTCGTAAAGAGTGCGGCATTCGTCCTCAATCTGATATATAAGCTCAGGGTCCTCGTGAGAGGTAAAGCTCAGCTCCACCTCCACCCTGATAGGATTCTTTGAATATCTGAATACAGGTGAATGGGCGCGCAAAAGAAGCTCTCTCTTATCGCGAGAGGGCTCATATCTTTTGAATACGTCAAAAAATCCCTTTTCGTTTGCCATTTTATCTTCCCTTACAGTTTTTTTATTTCCTCGATAAGCTCGTCTACAAGCCTATCCTCCTTAATTTTTCTTACAGTTTGTCCTTTTTTGAAGAGAAGTCCCTCTCCTATACCGCCTGCTATGCCTATATCAGCCTCTCTCGCTTCTCCCGGGCCGTTGACAACGCAGCCCATAAGGGCAACCTTGACGTTTTTCTTATCCAGTCCCAGAATAGCCGCCTTTTTCTCAAATTCTTCCACAAGGCTGATTAGGTTGATTTTTGTTCTGCCGCAGGTGGGGCAGGAAACTATATCCATACCGCCTCTCTCTGAAATTCCGAGAGACGAAAGTATTTCTTTTGCAAGATATACCTCTCGCACGGGGTCTTCGGTTAGAGATACCCTTACGGTGTCTCCTATTCCCTCTGCAAGCAGCGCTCCGATTCCGACAGCGCTTTTTACTGCTGCGCGCTCTCTTGCTCCCGCCTCGGTCACACCGAGATGGAGAGGATAGCACGTCCTATTTGCAAGTATTCTGTTTGCCTCTATCATTTCGGGAACGCTTGATGCCTTTACCGATATTGCAATTTTATCAAAGTTAAGCTCCTCAAGTATCCTTACGTGATAAAGCGCGCTCTCGGCAAGCGCCTCTGCTGTAGGAGAGCCGTATTTTTCAAGCACAGACTTCTCTACCGAGCCTGAGTTTACACCTATTCTTATCGGAATTTCCCTCTCCTTGCAGGCGCGCACGACAGCCTCGGTCTTCTCGCGAGAGCCTATGTTACCCGGATTTATTCTTATTTTATCAACCCCTGCCTCTATAGCGGCAAGAGCTATACGGTAATCGAAATGAATATCTGCAACAAGAGGTACTTTGATACCGCGTCTTTTCATTTCGGATATAACCGATACCGCGTGGGTATCAGGCATTGCGAGACGAACTATATCGCATCCCGCCTCCTCAAGAGCTTTTATCTGAAGGTAGGTTGCCTCGTGGTCGTACGGAGAGGTATTTGTCATAGACTGAATACTGACGGGAAAATCCCCGCCTATTCCCACACCGCCTACCTTAAAAGCAACGGTTTTTCTCCTGTATGAATTATAATCCATATAAAAATCCTTTATATCACAAGCTGAACTATATCCTTTATCATTATAAAGAATGAGAACATAAGAAGAGCGGCAAGTCCGACAGCGTTTATTATTCCTTCGATTTTAGGCGGAACTCTCTTTCTCGTTATCATTTCAAAAAGTATCGTTATAAGCCTTCCGCCGTCAAGGGCCGGAATAGGAAGGAGATTCATAACGCCAAGATTTATGCTTATAAGAGCAACGAGATAAAGAAGCGTTTGCGGGCCTTCGCTTGCCGCCTCGCCTATCGCGCTCGACATTCCTACAGGACCCGATACCGCGGCAAAGGTGTATCTGCCGGTTATCAAATCGTAAAGAGATTCCCAGCACATTCTTATTATAAGAGTAGACTTACACCAGGAATATCGCATAACAGAGCCGAAATTTTTATCGACAGCTCTTACCTTAAAGTCCATAGCGCCAAAGCTCTGCCCTTGGTCGCTTATAGTCGGAAAGACAACGTCCTTTATCTGCATTTCCTCACCGTCTCGTATAACGGTCAGGTCAATAGGCTTATTGCCTCTGCGCATTATTTCATAAGAAAGCTGGTCGAGTATTCTCACTCTTTTTCCGTCAACTCTCGTTATAACGTCACCTTCCCTTAAGCCCGAATCCTCAGAGGATATCTCATAGCCTAATTCCTCGGAATCAACGAATTCGACTACCGTGGTATTTCCGATTTTTATCATTGAGGTGAGTATTATCATAGCGATAATTCCCGCAATAACGTTAACGAACGCTCCCGCAAAGGTTATTATAAATCTCTGCCAGGCAGGCTTTTTATCAAAGCTGTTCGGGTCTTCTGTGACAAGCGGGTCGGGGTCTATGCCGTCCTCTCCTGCCATAGCAACGAAGCCGCCTATGGGAAAAGCAGCAAGAGAATATTTTATATTCGTTTTCTTTGAGGTATAGGAAAAAAGCCTGGGGCCCATTCCTATAGAAAATTCATTTATAGTCACGTGAAAAATTCTTGCCGTTATATAGTGGCCGAATTCGTGTATGAAAATTAAAAAGCCAAAAACCAAAACGGTTATTAATATCGTTCCAAACGTTCCCAAATTATCTGTCCTCGATTATTTTTTCGGTTATTTTTCTGGTCTCTCTGTCGCAGAGAATAAGCTCCTTAACGTCACTTGCCGATGCGCCTTGCATACGTGAGAAGGCTTCCGCCACAACCTCGGATATTTCGTAAAAGGAGATTTTTTCGGAAAGAAACGCTCCCACGGCAACCTCGTCCGCAGCGTTAAGCACGCAGGGCATAGCGCCTCCGCACCTCATAGCCTGCGATGCAAGAGACAGAAGAGGAAACGCCTCGGTATCCGGCTCAAAAAAAGAAAGCGTTCCTATTTTTATCAGGTCAAGCTCCTCTGCTACGGCAGCGCTCCTGTCAGGATAATCAACCGCATATTGAACGCACATACGCATATCGGGCACGGAAAATTCGCCTATAACCGTATTATCAATATATTCCACAGCCGAATGAAGTATACTTTCTCTATGAACCACAACCTTGATTTTTTCACTCGGAACACCAAAAAGATGCGCCGCTTCAATTACCTCAAAGCCTTTATTCATAAGAGTTGCAGAATCAACCGTGATTTTTTTGCCCATTTTCCAGGTCGGGTGGTTTAACGTGTCGGCAAGCGTAACCTTTCGTAAAGCTTCTTTGCTTCTGCCGAAAAACGGACCGCCTGAGGCAGTAAGAATTATTCTTTTTATCTCTTCCCTTTTTCCGGAAAAGAGAGACTGAAATATCGCGGAATGCTCGCTGTCAACGGGAATGATTTCAACTCCGTTTTCACGAGCGCTTCGCATTACGATTTCTCCCGCTATAACGAGAGATTCTTTATTTGCAAGCGCAAGGCGCTTTTTATTTTCGATTACCGAGAGCGTAGGCAATAGTCCCGCTTCGCCTATTATCGAATTAACTACTGTTTCGGCATCGGTTTTTCCTATTCCTTCGATTATTCCGTCCTCGCCCGAAAGAACCTTGATATCGGTATCCATAAGACGAAGCCTTAGCTCCTTTGCGGCAGCCTCGCTCGCCATAGCAACGTATCTTGGAGAAAACTCCCTCGCATACGCTTCAAGAGCACGACTGTTTTCCGAAGCAGTCATATAATCAACCCTATACCCTCTCGCGCGGGCAACGGAAAGCGCCTGAGTGCCTACAGAGCCCGTAGCACCAAGTATTGCTATAGTTTTACTCATAGCCATTCTCCTTTCAGCAGTTTTCGGATAAGAAAGGGTATTGCTTTTTCGGCAACACCCCTTTTGGACGTCTTAAAAATATTTACGTAATTGCCGGGAAGAAAATCGCGTTTAAGCTTTACGCAAACGGCGGAAACAGGACGCAGAATATATACAGAATCGGAGCTACCGCAAGCACGGAATCAAATCTGTCAAGCACTCCTCCGTGACCCGGAAATATATTTCCGTAATCCTTTATTCCGTGCTCCCTTTTAATAAGAGAGCATATAAGGTCTCCAAACTGCGCTATTATGGAAAGCACAAATCCAAGTATCAAAAGCACAAGATAGTTTGGCTCGGGTCCGTCAAACAAGGTTATAATAAGTCCGTAAAGAGCAAACGCCAAGGTTGTGCATACGATACCGCCGACAGAGCCCTCAACGGTTTTCTTGGGGCTTATCTCCTCAATGAGCTTATGCTTGCCGATTGCTCTGCCCACAAAATATGCAAACATATCGCAAACCCAACTGGCTACAAATACAAGCGCGAACATATATACACCGTTAGTGATATATCTCACAAGCACAAGAGCCGTAAAGGATACGGATATGTAGAGAAGGGTTGTGAAATGCATTGCAATGCTTGAAAATTTCACTTCGCCTCTTTTGAGAATCGCATATCCGTAGAGATAAAAGAGAAATGCCAGCAGCAGCCCCGCGCAAGCGGTGAGATAGGTGAATTTATCCGCATCTGCAAAATACGCGCCCACGGGCATTGCCATAACAAGAATATAGGAAGGCACCCAAACCGCAGGCTTTGAACGGAAGCCGGAAAGCGCGGTCATTTCATACATAGCCGCAAGGCTGAGCAGGGCTACCGCCATAGGATACACGAGATATTCGGATAAAAACAGTATAGGAAGTCCGATAACGGCAATTCCTATTGACGTCAGTACTCTTACTTTCATTTATTTTTCTTCCTTATCAAGTCCGCCAAATCTACGCTTACGCTTGTAAAATGCTTTGACGGCTTTCATTATTTCTTCCTCGTCAAAATCCGGCCAAAGCGTATCAAGAACCACAAACTCCGAGTAGGCATTCTGCCAAAGCAAGAAGTTCGATACTCTGAAGTCTCCGCCCGTTCTTATTATAAGGTCGGGGTCGGGAGATTTTGCAGTGTACATATACCTTGAAAGAATTTCTTCGGTGATTTTTTCATTTCCGTCAGCTATAGCAGAATTTGCCGCGTGAACTATTTCGGCTCTGCCGCCGTAGTTCAGCGCTACGTTACAAACGAACGGCTTATCCTTAGCCATATTCTCAACCTCTAAGCATTTCTCGCGAAGTATATCGGGAAGGGGTGAGAGGTCGCCTATAAACTTGACGCAAAACTGCTTATCGGTCTTTATCTTGTCTATAACCACCTCGTCAAGATACTTATAAACAAGCTTCATTATCACGTCAACCTCGTCCTTGGGACGCTTCCAGTTTTCAGTTGAAAAGCAATAAAGAGTAACGTGATGAATTCCTATCTTGCGAAACATCTCAAGAGCCGGCTGAATTCTCTTAGCTCCGGCAACGTGGCCTGCGCTGCGAGGAAGACCTCTGCGCGTTGCCCATCTGCCGTTTCCATCGCATATTACTGCCACGGAATCAAGACGGTTGTCTGTCACAAACTCGCATTTTTTCTTTTTCTTAAAAAACACTTTATGCCTCTTCTAAAATCAGATTTCCATTATTTCCTTGGTCTTATTTGCCGTTACGGCGTCAACCTCTTTGATGTACTTATCGGTAAGGTCCTGAACCGCCTTATCCGAAGCCTTTGCCTCGTCCTCGGTCATTTCGGAATCCTTTTTCTGAGCCTTGATTTTATCGTTAGCATCACGGCGGATATTACGGATAGCAACCTTTGCGTCCTCTCCCATCTTAGATATCTGCTTGGAAAGCTCGCGGCGGCGCTCCTCGGTTGTGGGCGGGAAGGAAAGACGAAGGCAAGAGCCGTCATTCTGAGGATTAATTCCAAGGTCAGAGGTAAGTATTGCCTTTTCAATGCCCTTCATGGCCGACTTATCCCAAGCGGTAATAACGATGGTACGAGCGTCTGCAACCTTAATCTCAGCGATAGAGGATATAGGTGTGGGAGAGCCGTAATAATCAACGTTTATTTTTTTGAGAACGTCAGGATTTGCTCTTCCTGCGCGAATGGTGGAAAGGTTCTCTGTATAAGAAGCTATAGACTTCTTCATTCTTACTTCGTAATCTCTGGTATCAAGTTTCATTTTGTTTTCTCCTGTGTATGTAGATTTTGTTTATAATTTATTCAGCGGTTACAACAGTACCCTTAACACTGCCCTCGACAGCTCTCACGATGTCCTTGGGGTCTTTAAGTCCGAATACGTGAATCGGCATTCCCGTAGAAAGACAAAACGCGGTTGCGGTAGCATCTATTGCTTTAAGATTCATTGCAAGAACCTCAGATGCCTTAACTACCTCAAGCTTCTTTGCGTTAGGGTCTTTTCTGGGATCAGCAGTGTAGATATAGTCAACGTTCTTTGCCATAAACATAGCGTCCGCCTCTATCTCGGCAGCTCTTACCGCACCTGTCGTGTCGGTAGAGAGGAACGGAATTCCAAGTCCTGCTCCAAAGACGACTATTTTGCCCTCGGAAAGATATTTTTTAGCTGTGTCAGAGGAATAATTTTCCGCAAACGGTGCCATAGGAACTGCAGTCATAACGGCAGCCTCTGCTCCCGCTCTTTCTATAGCGTCCTTAAGGCATATAGAATTTATAACGGTAGCGAGCATTCCCATACGGTCTGCGCTCGTTCTGTCCATTTCTCCGCCGGATCTGCCGCGCCAGATATTTCCTGCGCCGAGAACTATGGCAACCTCAAGTCCCTTGTTCTTACATTCAACAAGAGCCTCGGCAACCTTGTCAACAAAATCAACGTCGTAAATTTCTCCGCTTCCGTTAGAGAGAGCCTCACCCGAAAGCTTAAGCAGTATTCGTTTCATAGCCTTTTACCCCATAATAATTTATTCTTTATATATTTTACAACATTTTATCTGCTTTGTAAACACTTTTTTAAAATATTTTGGAAAATATTTTCGTGCAGAGGAAACTCAAAATTGCCGCGCTTTCCGACAGATTTTTCTTTTTACAAGGCTTCACGTCTTTAAAAACATTTGGTAATTTAATAGAAGATTTTTACGCGCCGTTTTTTCAGAAAAATCGTCACTATTGTAAATTTAAGTTTGCTTTTTGGGGACTTTTATGCAAAAAACAAAGAAGAAAGCGTTAGCCTTCTTCTTTGCATTTTATATTTATATTACTTCTTCAAAGCAATGGCAGCCTTTGCCTTTGCTGCAATATTTTCCTTGGTAAGTCCGTACATTTCAAGAAGCGCGGGAACTTTTCCGCTTCTGCCGTACTTATCCTCAACTCCTACGCGAAGAGTGGGAACGGGACAAAGCTCGGAAAGAGCCTCGCATACAGCGCCGCCAAGTCCGCCTACTATATTGTGCTCCTCTGCCGTAACAACCGCACCCGTCTTCTTTGCGGAGGCTGCGATAAGCTCGGTATCAAGAGGCTTTATAGTGTGGATATTAAGAACCTCAGCGTTTATTCCTTCTGCCGCAAGAAGCTCAGCAGCCTCAAGAGCAACGTGAACCATATATCCCGTAGCAACGATAGTTACATCCGAGCCTTCCTTCATAGTTACACCCTTGCCAATCTCAAACTTGTAGCCAGGGATTTCGGCGGTGAGATTGGGAACTGCAAATCTTCCGAATCTGAGATACATCGGTCCGTAGAAATTGATAGCCGCTTCAACTGCTGCGTAAGCCTCGTTTGCATCAGAGGGGTTTACTATAGTCATACCGGGAATGGTACGCATAAGAGCTATATCCTCGTTGCACTGGTGAGTTGCTCCGTCTTCACCTACGGTAATACCTGCGTGGGTTGCGCCTATTTTTACGTTAAGATGAGGATAACCTATAGAGTTACGAACCTGCTCGTACGCTCTGCCTGCCGCAAACATTGCAAACGAGGAAGCAAATACGACCTTGCCTGTCGTTGCGATACCTGCCGCAACGCTTATCATATTGCCCTCTGCTATTCCGCAGTCAAAAAATCTTTCGGGAAACTTCTTTTTAAACACACCCGTCTTGGTAGCTGCCGCAAGGTCAGCATCAAGAACGAGGAAATCATATTTTTCACCAAGCTCGGCAAGTGCTGCGACGTAGCTTTCTCTGGTAGCCTTCTTATCTGCCATCTCTGCTCTCCTTATTTAAGACTCTCGCCGATTTTTTCAAGCTCTTCTACAGCCACTTTGTAAAGGTCCTCCTTAGGAGCCTGACCGTGCCATTCGCACTTGTTTTCCATATAGGAAACGTCTTTGCCCTTAACGCTGTTTGCTATAATCATAGTGGGCTTACCCTTTACAGTCTTAGCCTCAGCAAAAGCAGCTTCAAGCTCTGAGAAGCTGTGAGCATTTATCACGATAACGTGCCAGCCGAAAGCACGAAACTTTTCATCGTGAGGCATAGGATTCATAACCTCAGCTATAGGTCCGTCTATCTGAAGCTTGTTAAGGTCGAGAACCGCACAAAGATTGTCAAGCTTATAATGAGCGGCAAACATAGCTGCCTCCCAAACCTGACCTTCCTCGGTCTCACCGTCACCAAGAACTGCGTATACACGGTAAGGAGCGTTATATACCTTGCCCGAAAGAGCCATTCCGCAAGCTGCCGATATACCAAGTCCGAGAGAACCGGTAGTCATATCTACACCGGGAGTTCCCTTCATATCAGGGTGTCCCTGAAGATGAGAATCAATCTGTCTGAGCGTTTTAAGGTCTTCCTTGGGGAAATATCCCTTCTCTGCAAGAACCGCGTAAAGCGCGGGAGCTGTGTGTCCCTTTGAAAGAACGAATCTATCTCTATCCTGCTTTTTCGGGTCTTTAGGGTCTACGTTCATCTCTTCAAAATAGAGATACGTAAGAATATCCGCAATGGAGAGTGAGCCTCCGGGATGACCGCAGCCTGCCGAGTATACCGAATCAACTATTCCTCGGCGTACGTCATTGGCAATGCGTTTAAGTTCAAGTTCTCTTGCCTTTTCCATGAAAATCTCCTTATGTAAGCTATTGCAAAAATTACCTTTTATATTTTACTACATATTTATTTAAAAGTCAATAGATATCTGAATAAAAGAATTCAGGCGGCCCGAGCTGACGGACCGCCTGAAACAGTGATTTTATTAATATCTTCTTCTGGTCTTAACCTGAACGATAAATCCGGGAAGAGCGATAACAACAGTCACAACGAGAAGTGCTATCCAAGCTTCACCGTTAAGGAATTCAAGAGCGGTGTAATCCCAGATGTTATTCGCTACAAGCTTAGCAATTACAAGACCGCCAAGTGCTGCCGTGCCGAGCATTTCCACATACTTTCTGAAAACGAAAGCAAGAATCATTACAACGGCTGCTATTGCCATGAAGATAAATCCCTTGAGGTCACCGAAGCTATCAAGAGCAGTTCCGAGAAGCGAATAGCAAATAGTGAACACACCGTAGAAGGTGAAGGTCGCAAAGAACAAAACGTAGAGCAATCTGTAGATAATTGCTGCCAAAATACCGATTAACAGACCGCTGAGCCATGCAGGAAGCGATATCACATCAACAATAAGGGGATGGATAAAGTTAACTCCAAGTCCAAATCCAACAGCAAAGAAGGATATAAACTTAACGAGCGGAAGAAGCTTCTTGCCGAAGAATGCTATCAGAAGCATTGAAGCAATCATTATGTAGGGTATAATGGATGCAAACGAATTCAAAAGATCCATTATAAAGCTCATATCAGGATGCTCAGCTACCGTTCTGTCGAACTTCGTAATGGCATCTTTTAAAGCGCTATAACCGAATTCTCCTGCTTTGAATTTGTTAAAAAATTCCAAAATCTTATCCAAAAGAAAACACCTCTTTCTAATTTTTACACTACACAGGCAGCTCCCAAAATGAAGTTACCCTATCATATGCACTTAGTATAGCATAAAGTTTTTTAAAAATCAAGTCCTTTTTCAAATTATTTTATATTAGCCCCGAGAAAAGCGGCAAGTTTAGCATTTTCGGGAGCGTCAAATATCTCTTCCGGTGTTCCGAAGGCTTCGACAACTCCGTCCGCAATAAACATAACCTTGTCCGAAACTCCTCGCGCAAAGCCAAGCTCGTGGGTAACTATTATCATAGTTCTGTCGCTGCTTTTAAGTTCTTTTATAACCTTGAGCACCTCACCCGTAAGCTCGGGGTCAAGCGCGGAGGTAGGCTCGTCAAAGCAAAGAATTTTAGGAGAGAGCATAAGCGCTCTTGCTATAGCAACTCTCTGCTGCTGACCGCCGGAAAGCTGATAAGGATACGCATCCTTTTTTTCGATAAGTCCGGTTACTCTGAGAATTTCTTCGGCTTTACTCTCTATCTCTTTGTATATTTCTTTTTTGTTATGCTTAAAGTCTGCGCGGCGCTTCGCATGAAGCTTTGGCGCGAGCATAAGATTTCCTATTACGCTGTATTGAGGAAAAAGATTGAACTGCTGAAAAACAAGTCCCATTTTTTCCTGCGCCTCGGAATGAATAACAGGCTCGCTTCCCTCTTTTGCCTCAAAAACCGCCTCGTTCTCGATAAGAATCTCTCCCGAAGAAGCAATTTCAAGGAAATTGAGACAGCGAAGCAGAGTGGTTTTTCCCCCGCCCGAAGAGCCGATAATAGAAAGAACCTCTCCCTTTTCAAGAGAAAAATTAACCCCTTTAAGCACGTTAACGTCACCGAAGGACTTTTTTAAATTTCTGACTTCAAGCTGCGCCATATTTTCTCTCCTTAAGTTCTGAAGTAGTTAAGCTTCTTTTCAAGCTTGCCAAAAAGTATAGTAAGAAGCCCAACGAAAATGAGATAGAACACAGCCGTGTAGAAAAGAGGCCACATAAGACCGTATGCCGCAAAATTCTGTGCCGCCTGAATAATTTCGACTATCATAATTACCCTGGCAAGCGCCGTATCCTTAACAAGCGTTATGACCTCATTAGACATAGGCGCAAGTATCCGCTTGGTAACCTGAAGAAGTATTACCTTAAAGAAGACCTGAGACTTGCTCATTCCAAGAACCTGACCTGCCTCGTACTGCCCCTTTGAGATGCTTTCTATTCCGCCTCGGTATATCTCCGAAAAATAGCAAGCATAATTAATTACGAATGCCGCAACCACCGAGCCAAAGCGCGAAAACAGCGGAGAACCGAATAAAAATCCCGGAACGTAGAATACCACTATAACCTGAAGCATAAGCGGCACTCCGCGAATTATCCAGACGAATACCTTTACCAAATATGCAAGCGGCTTGAATTTAGACATTGAGCCGAAAGAAATGACCAAACCTAAAGGAAGCGCTAACAAAAGCGTTAGCGCAAAAATAAGGCAGGTCTGCTCAAGTCCGCGAAGCAAATTCAGCGTAACTTCCCAAAAACCCATATTATTTTCCTTTAAACAGTATTACTCGATAGTTTCGGTAAGCGTTACAACGTTTTCAAAACCGTATTTCTCTGCAAGCTCCATAAGCTTTCCGTTTTCCCAAAGCTGCTTTATAGCGTCATTAACCTTTGCGGTAAGCTCGCTGCCCTTCTTAAATCCAACGGCATAAATCTCGGATTCAAGCTCAATAGCCTCAACAATGCTGAGATTTTCATAGTCACCCTTGCCGCATACGTTCTTTGCAAGAACTATATCAACTACGATAAAATCAACCGCGCCCGACTTAAGCTCGGGGAATGCGTTTATCTGAGAGGGTGCGGTGAATATTTTGTCTTCATCGGTTACACTCTCTGCATAAGCAGCTCCCGCACTTCCCGCTTCAACGCAAGCCTCCTTGCCTGTAAGGTCTGCAGCCGAGGTATAATTAGCAAGATTTTCGGTCTTAACAACTATACACTGCTGGTTGAGCATATAACCGTAAGAGAAATCAACGAGGTCCTTTCTCGGTATGCCGTCATCAGAGGAATTTGCGGTAAATCCGTTCCAAACGCAGTCTATAGCGCCGGAATTAAGCTCGTTATACTTCTGACCCCAGTCAATCTCCTGGAACTCAACCTCCATGCCGATAATCTTACCAACCTCAATAGCAAACTCGGTTTCAAAGCCGGTCCAGTTGCCGTTTTCGTCCTTTTCATTCATGTTCTCAAAAATGGTAACTCCGCAGGTAAGAACGTCTCCCTTACCGCAGGAAGCAAACATAAACGTGCAGCTTACAAGCAAAACAACTGCAAGTAGAAGTGAAATAATTCTTTTCATTTTTTCTTTTCTCCTTAAATTAAAAAACATATCTGCTTTATCGCTTTAGCGAACTAAAGTGTATTAATTATACTACATTCCCAGCGGTTTGTCAATAGGTTTTCTGCAAATAAAGAATAAACTTACGAAAAAGCAAAAAGAAAGAACGCAGACAAGGCTTCTTTCTCCTCTGCGTTCTTCATTAATAGCTAATCAGTAAGTTCTGCCCAAACCTCACCAATGGCAAGAAACCGTTCCGTCAGGCTCTGCTTTAAGAGTTACTCCGTAAGGCTTTGACATCTCTCCGAGATAGTCGAGAACCTCTTCGGGAGCAGCCTTTCTCGGAAGTCCGATTTCAGATTTATTGCCGTCCATTTTGCCCAAAATGGGAAGTAAAGTTAGCTTTTTGAGCTTTTTCCCTTCGGTTTCCCAGTAAGGAATAACCGAGAGGAACATTCTTTTATCCGTCATAAGTCCAACGGTGAAGTTTTTCGAACGGGTTGCGAGAAGCTCTCTTACGGTTGCGCTCTTATCAACACCGTGCTTCTGATAAAAATCAGCAGGAGCAAATTCAACGCTGTAAAGCTCCAGTATAAAGTCACCGAGCGAATAAAATATCGGGCTGTCTTTATATACCTCTATAGGTCTGAGAAGGTGCGGGCCGTGTCCTACAACCGCATTTGCGCCACAGTCTATGCAAAAATGAGCAAGGTCAACGAGCATTTTAGACGGCTCTTCCTTCTTAGTTCCGCTTATCTGGTGAGAATGAACCGACACCATTACGTAATCTGCCTGAAATTCGGCTTCCTCTATCGACTTTTTCAGTCTGGCAAGGTCATCTTTATTTATTTCCATTACGTATTCGGTTTTATCGGCAAGCTTGAATTCAAGCTCTCCGAGAGTTGCCTCGTCATCACGGAGCATAGGATAGTATCCCTCTCTTCTGGTTATATCCTTCTCGGCATTTATGTTCGTACGCTCTGCAAGGTCTCGGATAAAAGCAATATCCTCTTTTGTGGCGTTTATGTACCTTTTTACACGCATTCCGTTAATACCCGCTCTTCCCTGCACTCTGTCGGAAGCCTCGCCCGCCATCATAGCCGCGTTAAAGCTGGTATTCACCGCTATAAGAGCAACTCTTCCCGAAGAGGTTTCAAGGTACTTAGGTGCTGCAGCCATAGAAAGATTATAGCCTATACCCGCGTGAACAAGTCCCGATTCGTCAAGAGCGTCAATAGTGTCGTAAAGTCCTTCGTAGGAAAAATCGAGCAGATGGTTATTGCAGGCGGTGGTCATATTAAATCCGAATTCCATGAGGTCGTAAAGAACCTCGGGCTCGGTGCGTATGTACGTGCCTCCGCTTATGGCTGCTCCCGGGCAATCGCCCTCTCTGTTAAGAGTTGTTTCAAGGTTGAAAAATCTTGCGTCTCCTTGATTTATGAAGGGGGCAAGCTCCTCGTATCCCGGAAAATCCTCGTGTATTCTTCTCTGAATTATGGCGTCTCCTGCGGCTGTAAATTTCATTTTCTTTTCTCCTTATATCATCTCAAGCGTTGTTTTAACTGCGATTTCAAGTCCGGGGATAAGAGAATCTTTTCTAATCCACTCAGCTCTGGTATGCGCTCCGCCTCCGGCGTACACGCCAAAGCATATTGCGGGCACTCCGAGCGAGAGAGGAATATTACAGTCGGTAGAGCCTGAGCCGTACGCAACCTCTTTACCGCTCACCTCGCGGAGAATAGGCGCAACCGTATTGCACATACGCAGAATTTCATTCTCGTCAACGCCCTTGGCTGACGGTCTTTCACCTACTACGGTAACGTTAAGCTCAACGCCCATAGCCCTGACCGTGTCAAATATTTCGAAGAATTTGCCCTTCATTATTTCAAGAGCCTCTGAGCTTGTTGAACGGTATTCGCAAAGCATTTTAGCGCTCTGTGCGATAGTGTTTACAGAGGTTCCGCCCTCGATAATTCCAACGTTATAGGTGGTTTTTTGACCTTCAAGCGCAGGTACTTCCAGAGCATAAATTGCGTTTACTATTTTTGAAAGATAATATATAGCGTTCTTATTGCCAAAAGCACCGTAAGAATGTCCGCCCTCGGTTTTTACCTCGACCTCGTAACGAACAGAGCCCACGCAGGCGTTGGTTATTCTGCTCAGGCTTGCCGCGTCATAGCTGATAAACTGCTTTATTCTTCCGCCGAAATCCTTAAAAATCTGACGTGTACCCTTAAGATTTCCGAGTCCCTCCTCGCAGGAGTTGCATACGAGAAGCAGTCCGTCCTTTGCTTCAATCCTATTTTCTATAAGAAATTTTGCAAGCATAAGGAGAACCGAAAGGCTTGCCGTATCGTCACCGACACCGGGACAGCTGATTATTTCTCCGTTATCGCTGTAAGGCATAGGCTCGGTATCCGGGAATACGGTATCGGTATGGGCAACTATTACGGTGAGCTTATCGCAGCCCTCTGCATTTATGGGATAAATAACGTTCTTCGCTTCGTCTACGTATACCCCCTTTGCGCCAAAGGATATAAGCTTATTTTTGCAATATTCTGCTCTTTCGTCCTCGTATCCCGATGGTGCAGGTATATGACACAGCTCCTTAAGTATTTGGTAAAGCTCAGCTTCGTTATTTGATAAAAAGCTTTTTAGGTTTTCGTTTGCGTTCATTTTGTTACCTCTTTTTAATCTTCCCGCAGCGTTTTCACCACCGTGGGATATAAATTGTATATTCTTTTATTCATACTCTCTGCCATACGCACGGTCTGAGCTGCACCGCTGTTGCTTCTTCCTACGTATGCTATAAGCAGGTCTGCCTTATCGGCAAGATATCTGTTACGGATAGCCATACAGTTTTTCGTGTAGACCTCCGAGGTATATATAACCTCATCGGCAACAGCAAGAGTAAAGCTATAGGCATTTTTTTGCGCAGAATTCCATTTCGCGTCCTGCTCTATGCAAGGAAGCGCAAGAACAAGCCTTACGTCACTGTGATTCATTCTGAAGCGTATAACTTCCTTTGCGGCAAGAGTATCAAAGCCTATCGCGCCGCCCGTTATAAAGGTACGGCAGCCCTCGGAGTAAGCGTATTCTATAGCGCGTCCCAGAAGCCCGACCAGTATATCGCGCCTGTCCGGCTCTATCTGTCTGTGACCGGTAAATGAGCAAACCATATATAATTCCGTCCATAGTTTATTACTTTATCATTCTACTAAATTGCACTCTAAAAGTCAATAGCAGAGCGGACAAAAAATACTAACGCCTTACGTAAGCTTAATATTTTTGATTGCCCTCTTGACTTTTCCGTTTGTATATGGTATAATGCCTACCGTATAACGCTTTTAGCAGACGCTGCTATGAGTGAATTTTTCGGAGGAACGTATGGACAACGACACGGACGGGGATAGTTGTAATTATCCTACCGTAATATATACTGTACATACAGGCTTAGCCGCAATTTAAAGGTGCGGTTAGGTCTTTTTTGCGTTTTTTCGGTTTTACTCAAAGCAACAGCCTTCTGAAGCCTATTTTACACTATATCAATTTTGAAAGGATTTTTTGGAATCAAATCATGGGCCCTGCCTTACAAACCGCAATTATAATTTTTTGCGTAATTATGTCTGCTTACTTTTCAGCAACCGAAACGGCATTTTCTACCTTCAATAAAATCAGAGTTAAGGGACTTGCCGAAAAAGGAAACAAAAGAGCTGCTACAGTTTTAAAGCTCTCCGAAAATTACGACACCCTGCTCTCCGCAATACTTATCGGAAACAACCTGGTGAACATTCTCAGCACCTCACTTGCAACAATGCTCTTTGTTTCGCTCTTAAAAAGTAACGATCTCGGTGCAACCGTATCAACTGTCGTTATGACCTTGGTGGTTCTTATATTCGGTGAAATTTCACCCAAGACAATAGCAAAGAAAAAACCCGAGGCGTTTGCCATTTTTTCTGCTCCGATTATTAAAGGAATAACGCTCATTCTCACACCGTTTACGTTTCTCTTTAAGCAATGGCAGAATCTTATTGCAAAAATAGTAAAATCAAACGAAGACCAGGGCATGACCGAGGAAGAGCTTGTTTCGATAATAGAAGAGGCTGAGGAAAGCGGAGAAATCGACAAAGAAGAAAGCACTCTTATAAAGAGCGCTATCGAATTTAACGACCTTGAGGTTGGCGATATCTTCACGCCCAGAATAGATATTACCGCAGTTCCTTCCACCGCAACCAAGTCCGAAATATCCACGGTATTTACAGAATCGGGATATTCGAGACTTCCGGTTTATGAAAATGACATAGACAATATCGTAGGCATAGTTTATTATAAGGATTTCTTCCCTATGGGCAAAAACAAGGACGTTTCTCTTTCGGATATAATCAAGCCTGTCCTGTACGTTGCAAAAACTCAGCGCATAAACGATCTTCTCAAGGAGCTTCAGGCAAAGCAGCTTCATTTTGCGGTAGTTATGGACGAATTCGGTTCTACCGCCGGTATCGTTACGCTTGAGGATATTCTCGAGGAAATCGTTGGCGAAATATGGGACGAACACGACGAGATAATAGAGGAAATCAAGGAAATCGGAGAAAAGGAATTTATAATCTCCGGTATGACCAGTATATCTAAATTTTTTGACTTCTTTGATATTGACGAGGAATGCGATGCCGCAACCGTTAACGGCTGGGCTATGACCGTTCTCTCTAAGATTGCCGAGGTCGGAGACACTTTTGAGGCGCTCGGTCTTCAGGTTGAGGTTCTCGAAATGGACGGAAAACGAATTGAAAATCTTAAGGTTGTTGACGTCAGAGTCTCTGAAGAGGACGAAGATGAGGAATCCGACAAGGACGAAGACGAAGATAAGGAAGAGCGCAAGGATTAAATCCAAGTATTACCGCACTCTTTCATTCACTCTTAACCAAATAAAAAGCGGGGGCATTGTGAAAAATTACAATGCCCCTTCAATTTTAAGTGTAGATTTGCACTTTTCTTTTCGGAAAATCTATAGACAAAATACAAAAAGTATGTTATAATTTTAACAGTTTGATATTGGAGGTTACAAATATGAAGGCTGTCGTTACCGTTACGGGAAAGGACAAGGTCGGTATTATTGCTATGGCAAGCACCGAATGCGCAAAATACGGAGCAAACATAGAGGATATAAGCCAGACCGTTCTTGACGAGTACTTTGCTATGATAATGCTCGTTTCGCTGGAAGGTCTTACCGTAGATTTCTCGGCATTTGCAGATGCACTCAGCAAAACAGGAAGAGAGGTTGGCGTTGATATCCGAGTAATGCACGAGGATATATTCAACACGATGCACAGAATCTGATATGCTCAATACACGTGATATTCTTGAAACGATAAAAATGATACGCGAGGAAAACCTCGATATCAGAACGGTCACTATGGGTATTTCCCTTTTTGACTGTATAACTGACGATCAGGCAAGGCTTGAACAAAAAATATACGATAAAATCACAGGTACTGCCAAAAATCTGGTGTCGGTTTGCTGTGAGCTCGAAAGAACCTACGGTATTCCGATAGTTAACAAAAGAATTTCGGTTACACCCGTATCATACATAGGCGCAGGACTTTCGCCCGATGGCTTCGTACGTCTCGCTAAAACGCTTGACAAGGCGGCACGCGAGCTTGGGGTAAACTTTATCGGAGGATTTTCGGCGCACGTTCAAAAGGGCGCTATAAAGGGCGCTGTAAATCTTATCGAATCTATACCGCAGGCGCTTGCCGAATCAGAGAGAGTATGCTCGTCCATAAACGTTGCCACAACGAAGGCGGGCATAAATATGAATGCGGTAAAGAGAATGGGCGAGATAGTAAAGGAAACTGCTTATCTCACGAGAGACAACGATTCCATAGGCTGCGCAAAGCTCGTTATTTTTGCAAACATTCCCGAGGATAATCCTTTTATGGCGGGAGCTCTTCACGGAATAGGAGAGCCCGACAGCGTAATAAACGTAGGTGTCAGCGGCCCCGGCGTTGTTGCAGCGGCTATTAAGGAAGCCGGGCAGTGCGACTTCTCTGCTCTTGCAGATACTATAAAGAAAATCTCCTTTAAAATTACCAGGGTAGGTCAGCTTATTGCCGCTGAGGCAGCAGCAAGGCTCGGAACACCTTACGGAATCGTAGACCTTTCTCTTGCTCCCACTCCTGCCGCAGGAGATTCGGTTGCGGAAATACTCGAGAATATGGGACTTGAGGTTACGGGCACGCACGGAACAACCGCTGCTCTTGCGCTTCTTAATGATGCGGTTAAAAAGGGCGGAGTTATGGCTTCAAGCCACGTTGGCGGTCTTTCCGGAGCGTTTATCCCTGTTTCAGAGGACAGAGGAATGATAGATGCCGTCAAGAGAGGCACGCTTTCAATAGAAAAGCTCGAAGCAATGACCGCAGTTTGCTCGGTTGGTCTCGATATGATTGCAATTCCCGGCAACACCGAGGCTTCCACGATTTCGGGAATTATAGCTGACGAGATTTCCATAGGAGTGGTAAATAACAAAACCACCGCGGTAAGAGTTATTCCCGTGTACGGCAAGGACGTGGGAGACGTTGCTGAGTTTGGCGGACTTCTCGGATACGCACCCATAATTCCGCTCAAAAAGGAATCCTGCGCTGACTTTATTAACAGAGGCGGAAGAATTCCCGCCCCCATTCACTCGCTCAAAAACTAAATTATCGAATTTCGGTAACGGTATTTCTGCCGTTACCGACTTTTTTTATCAAAAGATATAGAGCGACAAACACGGATACCGCAAACAAGAGCTTCAAAAATAGCCACAGCGCACTAGCCTCACTTCCTGAGAAGATAAAGAGGCTTTTTGCTATAAGTGCCGATATCAATGCTGAAAAAAGAGGAAAGACGAAATTCTTTACGAAATTTATTTTGAACGGTATTTTTTTATAGAGCCTGCTTATTGACAGAATAAAGTTAAAGCCTTCCATTACTACTATAACTACAGCGTAACCGCCTATTCCCATCAGAGGAATAAGAACCCATACAAGAATTACCGAAATCAGAGCGTCAGCAATATTTACCCACATAGAATAAACGTGCTCTCCTATACCCTTAAGCATCGAATCGGCTACGTGGTCCATATACATTATGGGTATAACGCAGGACATAAGAGCAATATAATGCCCCGCATAATATGAATCGTAAAGAACGTAGCCAAGCTCCTCCGCAAAAATATACATCATAACCGTTGTGGCAGTTGCATAAACGAGAGTAGCGCCAAGAGCCTCCCCTGCAAGCCTTTTCATTCGTTCCTTTTCTCCTCTTGCTTCGCTCTCCGCAAATTCGGGAACTAAAAGTCCTGCAAAAGACGTAAGCGTTGACATAGGATAGAGAAGCATCGGAACTGCCATACCGTGAAGTATTCCGTACGATGCAAGCGCCGTGCTGACGCTATCTCCTCTCTTTATAAGGCCTTTAGGAATTAGGGTATGTTCCAGAGTGAGAAGCGCTGAGCGGATATATGCAGAAAGCGCAAGAGGAAGAGCCATCGAGGTAACGTGTGAAAATCTCGTTTTTTCTTCGAATATGTCAACTTTTGTTTTCTTTTTGTCGATGTTGTACTCAATAAAAAGAACAATAAAGCAAAAAACTTCCGTCAACGTGATAGACAGAGTAAGCGCTATCACCGTGTACGTTACGCCTCTCTCCGAGAAAACAAATATACAGTAAAGCGTAATCAGAATTTTAAAAATCTGCCCGAGCACCTGCACGGTAGCGTTTCTTGCAACGTGCTTTACTCCCACAAAATATCCGCTTATTACAGAAGAAAGAGAAAGCGGGATTAAAGAGAGCGAAAGAATGCGAAGAGGTATTACCGAGCGGATATCGCCAACAAAATTGAGCGAGAAAAAACCGGCAAACAAAAACATAACAAGAGAAGCCGTAATACTAAAAATGAGACTGTATATTACAGCATTTCTCATAATTTTCCGACACTCGCCCTCTCGCCCATCTCCTATTGCTTCTGCGCTAAGACGTGTAACCGTCAAACTGATTCCAGAGGTGGCAAAGGTTATGGCAAAGGAATAAATGTTCATTATGAGGGTAAAAAGACCTATTCCCTCCGCACCGACAGCCTTCGTTACGTAAGAATTAAATGCAATACTGACACTTCTTATTGAAAGTCCTACGATCGTAAGCAGTATTCCATTCAGAAAAAACTGTTTCCGCCTGTTATTCATATACCATTCCCAATTTCAAGTTTTTTTAATTTTATGAAATCGGAAAATAGTTTAGAAGTTAAATCGAACACTCAAATTTCCGAAAATGAAGGAAAAATAAAATCAGAAAACTCCATAACCGAAAAAGCATTTATAATAATCATATTACAAATAAAAAAATTACAGCGAGCGCACCCTAAGCACACTCGCTGTTTTCTTTTGCTTTTTAGCTTTGGTAAGGTATTTTGACGCCGTAGATTTCGTGCAGAATTTTTCGCTTTGCGACCTGAAGCTGTAGAAAACTACTGCGAACGGGAAATATAAATCATAAAAATACAGCGAGCGCGCCCTAAGCACACTCGCTGTTTTTTGCTTTTTTAGCTTTGGTAAGGTATTTTGACGCCGTAGATTTCGTGCAGAATTTTTCGCTTTGCGACCTGAAGCTGTAGAAAACTACTGCGAACGGGAAATATAAATCATAAAAATACAGCGGCGCACCACTAAGCACACTCGCTGTTTTTTTGCTTTTTTAGCTTTGGTAAGGCATTTTGACGCCGTAGATTTCGTGCAGAATTTTTCGCTTTGCGACCTGAAGCTGTAGAAAACTACTGCGAACGGGAGCAAACGGGAAATTATGCCGAAAGGTACAAGTCAAAATTAGCCGTTGTTAACCATCTTTTGAATTTCTTCCGCGAAATTCTCTTCTCTCTTCTCGAGACCCTCGCCCTTATCATAACGAACGTAGCCGGTAACCTTGATAAAGCCGCCAAGTTCCTTTGCAACACTTGCAACATACTTCTCAACGGTCATAGAATCGTCCTTAACATATGCCTGGTGCATAAGGCAGTTGTTCTCATAGAACTTGCCAACCTTACCCTCAACAATCTTCTCAAGAACCTGAGCGGGCTTGTTTGCCATCTTAGGATCCTGCTGCATCTGAGCGATAAGGATTGCCTTCTCTTCCTCGATAACGGAAGCGGGAACGGAAGCCTTGTCAAGATACTGAACAGGCATTGCAGCGGTCTGAAGAGCAACGTTCTTTGCGCACTCAGCAAACTCAGCCTTGTCAGCAAGGTCGGTTTCAAAGCTTACGATAACACCGGTAGCGCCAAGACCGTGAATGTAGGTAGCAACTGCACCCTCAACGATAGTGAATCTACGGATAGAAAGCTTCTCTCCGATAGTGTAGGTCTTATCTGCAAGTGCGTCTGCAACGGTTCCGCCGGAAACGAACTCGCTTGCAAGGAGAGCCTCAATGTCAGCAGGCTTCTTTGCGATAACAGTCTTAAGAATATCCTTTACGAATTCCTGGAAAATTGCATTCTTAGCAACGAAGTCGGTCTCGGAGTTAACCTCAACGATTGCGGTAACACCGTCAATAGTCATAATGTCAACAAGACCCTCAGCTGCAATTCTGGAAGCCTTCTTTGCGGTAGCTGCCATACCCTTCTCACGAAGGATTTTTACTGCTGCCTCAAAATCGCCGTTCGCATCTGCAAGAGCGTTCTTGCAGTCCATCATACCGCAGCCGGTCTGCTTTCTGAGCTCGGCAACGTCTTTAGCTGTAAACTGTGCCATTTTTATTACCCCCTAAAATTATTCTGCAGTCTCTTCTGCTACTGCCTCAGCTGCTTCCTCTGCGGGAGCCTCCTCAGCTGCGGGCTCTTCCTGAAGTCCGCCGTGTGCCTCGATAACAGCATCGCCAAGCGCACCTGCGATAAGCTTTATAGCGCGGATAGCGTCATCGTTACCGGGAATGATGTAATCTGCATCCTCGGGATCGCAGTTAGTATCTACGATTGCAACAACGGGAATGCCAAGTCTCTTTGCTTCAAGAACTGCAATTCTTTCCTTGCGGGTATCTACTACGAAGAGTGCGGAGGGAAGCTTGCCCATATCCTTGATACCGCCGTAGGACTTCTCAAGGTCAGCCATTTCCTTAAGGAGCTTTGCAACCTCTTTCTTGGGAAGAAGGTTGAAGGTTCCGTCAGCCTGCATCTTCTCAAGGTCCTTAAGACGCTTGATGGACTTACGAATGGTCTCAAAGTTAGTAAGCATACCGCCGGGCCAACGTACGTTAACGTAGTACATTCCGCATCTCTGAGCCTCTTCCTTAATGGTGTCAGCAGCCTGCTTCTTAGTACCTACGAAAAGAACGGTGCCGTTCTCCTGAGCGAGCTCGGATACAAAGTTATAAGCCTCTTCAAACTTCTTAACGGTCTTCTGAAGGTCAACGATGTGAATACCGTTTCTCTGAGTAAAGATGTACTCAGCCATTTTAGGATTCCACTTCTTAGTAGGGTGACCGAAGTGAACGCCTGCTTCAAGCAACTGCTTGATTGAAATTTCGAACATTTTAATGTTCCTCCTTTGGTTTTTTCCACCATAGCGACATAATACTGCGACTTAAATAAGCACCGGCAGTAAACCTACTCGCTATGTGCGTTATAATATTCGCTACGTTTTGCGCAGCCATATTATGTTATCACACGCGCATACCTTTTTCAAGAGGGTATATAACTTTTAATCAAAATTTACAATTTGTTAACATTTTTCTTCTATCAGCAAAATATTGGTATTGAAAAAGAAAAAAATGTATGATAAAATAGAGCTACTTAAAAACAGAGGTTACTTTATGGATATTTCGGTTTCTAATCCCCGGCGCAAGTTCGGAATCGCAGCTATTTTGCTTTCACTTCTTGCGCTGATTCAGTTTCTCATTTATTATACGGTAATGGGATTTTTCTATGAAAGCACGGCTCTTATTCTGACTGCCCAGCATCTTACTAATTTTCTGGAGGCATTCGCCCCGCCCATTTCGGCACTGGTAGTTTTTCTCTTGAAATCTCCGGGAGTAAAAAACAAAATCATTCCGACATTCCTCATTTCTCTGACGAGAATCGTTTATACCTTTCCGTACTATTACGTGTATTACGTATCGGACGTTTTTAACACGTCAGAGGCTATAGTTCTCTCGGTTTTAGTGTCGATTGTGTACATTCTGTTCTTCTTTTTGCTAACTTTTGTTTGCATACTCGCGCTTAATCACTCGGAATCGCGTGCAAATTCTTCGAACGCAAAAAGAGAACGTTCTAAGCTTTTTGACCTTGGAAATCATATAAACTTCGGAATTCTTCTCTCTGTTATACTTATGTTCGTGATGTTCTTTATAAGAGAGCTCGCAAACACCGTTTCCTTCTTTACGGAAGTGGGCAGTGACTACTATGCCGATGAAATTTTAACCTTAGTTTTAGCATACGTTATATTGCCTATATCCGCATTCCTTCACTACTCCTTATGCGTTCTCGCAAAGAACAGGATTATTGATAAAACAGAAGACGCTGATAATTAAAATCACAAAACAAAAAGCGAGGCTTTGGCGCGATACTTGAGTTAGTATCCTATGCCAAATCTCGCTTTTTATTTATATAAACCGCTTTATCCGCGATTCATTATCTCGGGAAAATCAACCAGAACCTGAGAGTAAAGTGCGGCTGCACCGTTTACATCCGGGTGAACGTTGTCTGCGCCGAGCATATTCGGATACCACGCAGAATCCTTGTCAGCACCTACGGCTCTGTCAAAATCGATATAACGGTAGCCCGAATTTCTAACCCATTCATTCTTAGGTCTATTGTTAACCTTAGGAGTGGTCGGAATGGTTGAGAGAATAGGAGTTATTCCCTTTTCCTTGCATATTTCAAGAAATTCCTTAGTTGATTCAAGCCACGGCTCGTTAGGCTCTTCTGTTTTATCACCGTTATTCATTCCGAGACACCAAACGGCAAATTCGGGCGTGCCCTTCTGAATTGCAACCTTAAAATCAGCAAGTCCGCTTTGCGTATTCATTCCGGAATATCCGGAAAGGAGAACCTTATTATATCCGTCACGGTAGATGTAGTAAGGCCATCTTGCGTGCCACGTGTAGCCGATATAGGAGTCTCCGAATATCCAGATAGGATCTGCATATCCGTCTGCAATATAGTTAATCTTGCAGTTCTCAAGCTCGCATCCGAGCGGTGAAGCAAATATTGCTCCGATAGCTCCGCCTATTCCCGACATCTCTATCTTTTTCATTCCGCCCTTGGTGGTAAGAATTACAAAGGTTCCGTTTCCTTTAGTATCTACGTTGATAGCTACGGTAAGAAAATCCTCTATTACAAGCTCGGTATCCGTGAGAGGAAATACCTCTCTTTTTTGCGGATCGGTCCAGGAGTAAAAATTATACGCTCTAATCTGCGTCTTAGTTATTTCAAGCCAGCTTCCGCACGACATCTCAAAGCCGTGGCCAACTCGGATAACGGCATCCTCGCCCATTTCCTTAACGTCACAGGTAAAGGAAATGCGGAATCTATCCTTAACGTTAGTTTTTACAGCCTCAAGAAATTCTCCGCTTGGAAGCCTTTCAGCTTCTGCGGTAAACGGAGCTACAACACCTCTGTCAGTTTTCATACGATACCTCTTTTATCTTTTCATAATTTCGGGGAAGTCAACGAGAACCTGAGAATAAAGAGCCTCTGCTCCCGCTTTTGCAGGGTGAACGTTATCCTTATAGAGCATTTCGGGATACCACGCAACGTCCTTATGAGCGCCTACCGCTCTGTTAAAATCTATGTAACGGTAGCCGGAGCTTCTTACCCACTTGTTCTTAGGCTCGTTATTTACAACGGGCGTTGACGGAATTGTCGAAAGAATGGGCGTAATTCCCTTTTCCTTGCATATTTCAAGAAACTCCTTGGTAGATTCAAGCCAAGCCTCGTTAGGCTCTTCGGTTTTATCACCGTTGTTCATTCCGAGGCACCAAACGGCAAATTCGGGCGTGCCCTTCTGAATTGCAACCTTAAAATCGGCAAGTCCGCTCTGCGTATTCATTCCGGAATATCCTGCCATAAGCACCTTATCAAAGCCGTCTCTGTAGAGATAATAGGGCCATCTTGCAGGGTCGGGGTAGCTAAGATAGGAGTCACCGAATACCCAGATGGGATCTCCGTAGCCGTCTGCAATGAAATTAAGCTTACAATTCTTAATTTCGCAGTTAAGGGGAGATGCAAATATCGGTCCGATATCTCCTCCCATTCCGTAACCTAATTCAAACCTTTTCATTCCGCCCTTTGTCGTAACGATAGCGAAAGCGCCGTTTCCGCTGTAATTCTTATTAATAGTTACTGTAAGGAAGTCGCTTACCTCCATTTCAAGATCGGTTTCGGGAAGCGCAAAGCTCTTTTGCGGATTATGCCAGCTATAAAATCTGCAGGACGAAATTTTTGTTTTGGTTATTTCCAGCCAGCCCGAGCAGGAGATTTCAAAGCCGTGGCCGACACGAATAACCGCATCGTCACCCATTTCATCAATATCGCACGTGAAGGATATGCGCGTTCTGTCCTTTACGTTGTTTTTTACAAGCTCAAGAAATTCCCCGCTGGAAAGCTTTTCAGCCTCTGCTGTAAACGGGGTAACCACACCTCTGTTGTTTGCCATATTTTTTACCTCTTGTATACGTCTTTTGTTGCCGTGCTTTTTTCGGCATTACATAGTTATTTTATCATTTATATATAAATATTGTCAACGGATATATTATACAGTAAAGAAATATTTTTTTGTATACTTTTACCTAAAAAAGCCACTCAAATATAAAAAACACCGAGATACCGCAAAAAACAATACCTCGGTGTTTTCAGTTAGATCGTAATTAAATATAAACACCGATTCGGCGTACTTTAACTACTTAGAATACTTTTTTACTATAGCCTTCATCTCGTCAAGCTTTTCTTCCATATCGCGAACAAGCTTGAACTGGTTTCTCGCTCTGTCAAGATTATGACCGGGACGGGAGGTTTTAAAATAAGTATCGCCCGAAAGATAGTCGGTGAGGAATCTCGTTCCGCATTCAAAGGTCATCATAATAGCGCCGATGGGAAGCATTGCAAGCTCGCCCTCGGTAAGACCTCCCTTTGCTCCCTCAATAAAGCCCTTTACGTAAAGCTCGTAAAGAGAGATATCGAAGTTAACCTTTGAAAGATCCGCTTCGTCCTCAAGAGCCGTGGTTGCACCGAAGCGTATCGAATCTCCGAAGTCGTTTACGCTGTATCCCGGCATTATCGTGTCGAGGTCGATAACTGCGAGAGCCTTTCCCGTTTTTTCATCAAAGAGAATGTTATTAAGCTTGGTATCGTTGTGGGTTACTCTGAGAGGAAGCCTGCCCGCTGCGTGCTCGTTTTCAAGAGTTTTTGCAAACTCTTTTCTGTCACGAACGAATTTTATCTCTTCCGCAACGCTTTCCGCTCTCTTGCAGCTGTCCTCAGCTACTGCCGCCTCAAACTTTGCAAGTCTGTCCGGTGTGTTATGGAAATCGGGAATGGTTTCGTAAAGAGTATCTGCAGGGAAATCTCTGAGAAGATACTGGAAATTACCGAAGGAAACCGCACTGCTGTAGAACTGCTCGGGTCTTTCAACCTTATCATAGCTTACGCTATCGCTGATAAAGGTAAGAAGACGCCAATATTCGCCTTCCTCGGTTTTGAAAACATTCTTACCGTCTTTTGTCTTAATTACGTTGAGTGTTTCTCGGTCGGGATCTCCACCGTTTCTCTCAATTATATCGCGAAGATATGCGGTAACGGCAACAAAATTCGACATAAGCTGTTCGGGATTTTTGAATACGTTGTGGTTTATTCTTTGAAGAATATACGTATGCTCTTTGCCGTTTTCATCGTAGGTCACAAGCTTTGTATCGTTTATGTGACCTGAACCGTAAGGAGTTGCGCTTGTGAATTTGCCAATAGTGCTGAAATTGTCAAGAACTATCTGATCTTTGGTCTTCATTTTCGAATTCTCCCCCTGTAATCCAAGTAGAGCTGCGCCGAAAATACCCGCATCGTTTTCAAAGTTCGCTTTAACAATCTTCGTTCTGGAGTCAACAAGTCCGAAGGTGCTGTGCTCAACCTTGCGTCTGAGAGGCAAAAGAAGATTATCTCCCTCTCTGGATACTCCGCCTCCGATACAAATAACGTCAGGCTGGAACATATTAATTATGCTTGATACGCAGATTGCAAGATGGTCGATAAAGCTGTTGACAACGAGCTTTGCGGCATAGTCACGCTTTGACGCCGCAAGAAAAGCAGTCTTACCGTTCACTCTTTCAACGTCACCGTCACAGAGCTTCCACATAAGACTTTCGGGATAAAGTCCCATTATTCTTTTCGTTTCCTTTACAAGAGCTGTTGCCGAGCAGTAAGCCTCAAGGCAGCCTGAAAAACCGCAGCTGCAGGCTCTGCCGTCGGTAGAGATAGGCATATGCCCGATTTCACCTGCAAATCCGTTAGTGCCTTCCCATATAGCCCTGTTGATTACAATTCCGCCGCCAACTCCCGTTCCTATCGTTATCGCAACGAGAGAGTTTGCTCCTTCTCCCGCACCCCAAAGAGCCTCAGCGTATGCTGCGGCATTTGCATCGTTTGCAATAAAGGTGGGTCTGCGCGTAGCCGTAGCCAGAAGCTTTCTGAACGCAACGTTTTTCCAGCCGAGATTAGCCGCAAAAACGACATTTCCGTCCTTGACTATACCGGGAGCTACTGCTCCTATCCACTTTATCTGCTTCATTTCAATGCCCTGCATCCTGCAAAGGTCTCTGCAAAGAGCGTCAATGTCCTTACAAATTGCTTCGCACGAACGGGGAGCGTTTGTTTTTATGCTTTTCTTCTTTACAATCTTTTTCGCATCAAGATCCACTATTCCCGCGGCGATATTCGTTCCGCCGAGGTCAACGCCTATACAATATTTCGACTGCAACATTTTTCTTTCCCCCTTATTATATAATAACCTTTATGATTTTTCAACCCCTTATACAAAAATTATAAAATAAAACGTTGACAATTACAATGTAAAATAGTATAATGTTTTGTAGAATAGTTCGGATTTCGGTATTATTTTACAAACCGACACAAGAGGTGAAATCAGATGAAAAAAGAAGAAATCGTTTCATTGCTTGCAGAGCTGCACAACATTTCCGGCTTCAGAATATCCCTTCACGGAATGGATTTCGAGGAGATTGCCGCTTATCCCGAAAAGTCTCTTCCCTTCTGCGAATACATTCACGGGAAGCGCGGCGAGCACGCAAAATGCATAAAAAGCGATGCGCAGGCATGCAAAAAGGTACGGAACGGTGAAAGCGCGCTGATATACAAATGCAGATACGGCTTGACAGAGGTTATCTGCCCCCTGCACACGCTCGGCTCTCCCGCCGGTTATCTTATGATGGGACAGGCTCGGGACGAATCGGTTGACGAAAACCTTCTGAAATCAGCGCTTCTTCTGTTGGGCGCAGAGGACAAGGCCTCCGGACTTGCAAAAAGCATACCTACGATAAGCGAAGCAAAAACAGCTTCGTTTGCAAAAATTATGACAATATGCGCCGAATATATGACGCTTATAAACGCTTTGCCGGGAAACAAGCCGTCAACGGCAGAGCTGACACGCCTTTACGTTTACGAAAATTTCAGAGAAAAAATCACCATGCGAGAAATATGCAACGCGCTGGGAAGAACAAAATCCGCAATATGCCCTGCTTTTAAAGAAAAATACGGTGTAACGGTAATGGATTATCTGACCGAGCTGAGAATAGAGGAAGCAAAAAAAATGCTTAAGGAAACCGATATGACCATCGGTGAAATTTCAGATGATATAGGCTTCTCGGATACCTCTTATTTCTCAAAGGTCTTTTTAAAAACCGTGGGAGAATCTCCGTCACACTACAGGAGGAAGTGCTAATGAAAATACTACATACCTCAGACCTTCATCTCGATTCGGCTCTTACGACAAGGCTTGATTCAAAAAAAGTCAGAGAAAGAAAGAGTGAGCTTGTGCTTTCGTTCAAAAAAATCGCAGAAGCCGCAAGAAATGACGGAGCTGCCGCCGTTATAATAGCAGGAGATCTCTTCGACAGTGAAAAGGTAGGAAAAAGAACTATCAAAAACGTTCTTGATATCATTTTTTCCTGCCCTCACGCAGTCTTCTTCTATTTGTCGGGAAATCACGAAAAAAGAGTTCTTTTAGAATCCGGACTTCCTCTTCCGGAGAACCTGAAAATTTTTGGTGAGGACTGGACCTATTTCAAGCTCGGAGACGTAAACGTTATAGGAAGATGCGAAACCGCTCCCGATATGTTTTCAGCCGTAAATCTTAATCCGGCACAAACCAACATCGTTGTTTTGCACGGTGAAGTCCGTGACAGAAGCGACTATGGCGGAATAATAGGCAAAAAGGACATTGAAGACCTGAATATAAATTACATCGCGCTCGGGCACTACCACTCCTATTCCGAAATCAAGATAAACCCAAAATGCTCCGCGGTATACTGCGGAACGCCTGAGGGAAGAGGCTTTGACGAGGCCGGCCCTTGCGGATACGTTACGGTAAATATTGAGAACGGAATTCTGACACACGAGTTCAGGGAAAGTGCAAAAAGAAGACTCAGAATAGCAGAGATTGACGTTACAGACACAGCTTCGGATATGGCGCTCATATACAAAATCGAAGCAATGCTCAAAAACGTGCCCTCTTCGGATTTGGTAAGAGTAAGACTTATCGGCACAAGAGAGCTTGGCAGAAGCTTCGATACCGATGCTCTTCTTTCTTCTCTTAGCTGCTCATACTACTATGCCGAGGTAAAGGACGATACACGGCTGAAAATCTCAGCCGAGAGCTTCAAAAACGATTTGTCGCTTAAAGGAGAATTTATACGCGGCGTTCTTGCCGACACCTCTCTTGACGATAAAGAAAAGGAAGCCGTTATAAATCTCGGACTGAGTATTCTTATGAAGGAGGTATAAGAGATTGAAGCTTATTGAATGCTATATTGAAAATTTCGGAAGGCTTGCTTCGTATACCCATACCTTCTCGGACGGACTGAACGTGATAATAGGCAAAAACGGCTGCGGAAAAACCACGCTTACCGTATTCATAAAATCAATGCTCTACGGAATGGAAGCAAAAAAGACGAAGGGCGAGGAAAGCGACAGAAAGCGTTACCTGCCTTGGCAGGGAGGAAGATGCGGCGGCTCTCTTACCTTTGAAAACGAGGGAAAGCAGTACAGAATAGAAAGAACCTTCGGTGATAAGCCCTCTTCCGACACGTTTGCCATCTACGATACGGAAACCGGCTCTCTCAGCTCGGATTTTTCCGAAAACGTTGGTGAGGAGCTTTTCGATATAGACGCAGACGGATTTGAAAGAACCGTATTTCTTTCAGAAAGAAAACTTTCCGTCAGCGGTAACAATCAGACAATATCGGCAAAGCTCTCGAATCTCGTGGGCGTTGACGGAGATATGGGAAGCCTTGACGGCGCGCTTGACGAGCTTGAGAAAAAAGAAAAGTACTACAGACACAGACGCGGTAAAGGCGGTCTTATAGGAGATATAAAATCCGATATAAGCGAGCTGGATATAGAGCTGCTCGACATCAACCGAAAAAAAGGCGTGTGCGAGGGCGCAGAGCGAGAGCTCTCCGAAATCACCGACAAAATCAGCTCTGCCGAAAAGCAAAAAGTGAGCTTGGAAGGTTTACGCTTATCTGACACGTACAAGAAGGAACATCAGGCCAAAATGGCAACAGTAACCGCGCTTGAAAAAAGCTTTGAAAAGGATAAATCCTTCTTTGCTGCCCACTTGCCTTCCTCCGATGAGATACGCTCATACGAGCAGAAGCGGGGACAGGCTCTGCTTCTTGAAAAATCAATCAAAGAAAAAAGGAACCTGCTTTCGCAAAATTTCGTTGACAAACGTGAAGAAATAGACAAGCAGATTTCAGCGCTGGACAGTCTCGAAACGCACAAAAAAGCAAATATAAGTTGTCAAATATGCCTGTTTTTCGCATTAACAGCACTTGTGCTCGGCATTGTTCTCGGAACAGCAGTTACTCCCGCTTTGTACATTTTAGCAGCCGTATCGCTTCCGTTTTTCTATCTTGGTGCAAAGAGCCTCAAAAAAGCTTATCCAAGCAAGAGCCGTGAGAACGTCTTAAAGGAAATTGCCGATTTTGCCGCATCAGACGCCGCATCAACACCCGAACAGCTGCGCACCATTCTTCTGAATATGAAGGCGGAAAATTTTGCAGAGGTAAAGGAAAGAGAACGCACCCTCGATTTAATTAACAAAGACGAAGAGATTCTCGGAGCTATAACTATCGAATACGAGGCCTTTCTTTCAAAATTCAACCTATCCTCAGAGGATAAATTCGGGGAGCTCAGAAGCCGTCTTAATGCGTACGAAAACAGTCTTGAAAGGATAGCTTTTCTCAAAAGAGACGCTGCGTTGTATGCCGAAGAGCACGGCATTTCCGGCTCAGCCGCAGAAAATACTGCAATATCAGAAGAGGAAATCAAGAACGTTGACGCTGAGCTTCGTTCGCTTCGCTCGGTGCGTTATATGCTGGAAAGCCGCCTTTCTTCCCTATATGACGAGCTCAGCCGCGAAGACGAATTAAAGGAAAGAAGACTGGAGCTTACCGATGCGCTCGAAGATGCGGAAGCTACTCACAAAACGATTCTTAAGGCTACCGAGCATCTTATCTCGGCAAAAGAGCGTCTTACTTCAAAATATCTCGGAAAAATGAGGGAAGCTTTCAACTTTTATATTGAGCGCATTGGCGCGGAAGACGGAAAAACCTTTACTCTGGCTACCGATTTTTCCTTAACGAAGACCGAAAACGGCTTAACTAATTCAATAGGCAGCTACAGCCTCGGTACGAAAGAGCTTTATTCTCTCGCGACCAGACTTGCCCTGATTGATGCACTTTACGAAAAAAACCACCCTTTTATAGTGCTTGACGACCCCTTCTGCCATTTTGACGATAAAAAATGCGAAGCGGCATTAGCTGCTATCAAAAAAATCGCAAGAGACAAGCAAATCATTTACATCACCTGCACGGAAGCGAGAACGCCCGACTGATTTTCTTCATATACTTTTATTGCAGGCCTAACGGAGCCTGTAATAAAATAAAGGAGATTAAAATGGCAACCTTCACTAACCAAGCGACACTTTCCTACAATGGAAATACAACGAATTCCAACGTCACGACAGGCGAGCTTTTGGAAATACTTTCGGCTACGAAAACCGCAGTTACGGCAAGCTACACCGCCGGCAGCGGAATTTCTTATGCAATAACTCTTCTCAACTCAGGCACTACCCCGCTCACAAGCCTTACCCTCACCGACAGTCTCGGTGCTTATACTCAAGGTACGGAAACGCTCTATCCTCTGACCTATAGCGATGGCTCGCTCCGCTTTTTCGTAAACGGAGCTCTTCAGCCTACGCCTACGGTAAACGCAGGACCTCCCTTGACGGTATCGGGAATAAATCTTCCTGCGGGAGCAAGCGGAATACTTCTCTACGAGGCAACCGCAAATCAGTTTGCCCCCTTAAGCGAGGGCTCTGTAATAGTTAACACGGCAACCTTTTCCGGAGCGGGAATTGCAGAACCTATAACGGCTACCGCTGCGGTAAGCGCGAAATCCGAGACCGCTCTCACTATCGCAAAGGCAATCTGCCCTGACGTTATTTCCGATAACGGTCTTCTGACCTATACCTTCATTATACAGAACAGCGGAAATACTTCGGCTGATGCAGCTGCCGATATCGTTATTACAGACGTATTCAATCCCGCTCTGAGCGATATTTCGGTAACGCTCAACTCCGCCCCATTCCCCGCAACCTCTTACACCTATGACGAAGCAACCGGAGAGTTTGCAACTTCGCCCGGAGCTATAACCGTTCCTGCAGCGACATATACTCAGTCTCCCACGGGAGAAATAACGCTCACTCCCGGTGTTGCCGTTCTGAAAATAACCGGAACGGTATAATTCACCCCTCTCCGTATCGCCTCTCCGAGCTCTCATGGGCTCGGAGTTTTGTTTTGTAGGGAAAATGTGCACAATTTCAAAAGAGATATTTTGGTACTATTTTTTAAAAAATATTTTTTTGCTCTCTTTTTGTCAAATTTACTCTTGTATTGTTAAGAATAATATGCTATTATAAAATTAACAAAATATAATTTGATTTATACGAGGAGAAAGTATGAAAAAGATTTTAGTGCTTTTATTTCTCATCGCAATGACTTTCACGCTTGCATCCTGTCTCGGACAGACAACGACGTGTACTACTCATAGCGATGCAAACACAGACCTTGTATGTGACGTATGCGGTGCAGGACTTGTTTGTACGAATCACATCGACACGGTGGATGACGGCGTGTACAAATGCGATATCTGTAATTCGGTTATGCAATGCACCGAGCATGAAGACGTTAACGAGGATCTGAACTGCGACAGATGCGGAGCAAGGCTTCAATGCAGAAATCACGTTGACGCCGACCAGGATAACGAATGTGATAAATGCTACGGTTTCGTTCCTTGCGCTAAGCACGTTGACAAAGACGGTGATTTGACATGCGATAAATGTGACGATGATATCGACTGTGAGGAACACGTTGACGATGACATTGACAACAAATGTGACGAGTGCGAATCAGAGCTTGCGTGTACTGTACATACGGACAGCAATAAAGACCTTAAGTGCGATAAGTGCGGAGCATCGCTGGCATGCACCTCTCACGTTGACCAGAATAAAGACCTTAAGTGCGATATCTGCAAAGCAGACGTTCCCTGCACTCACGTTGACTCCAACAACGACAGTATATGTGACGTTTGCGAATGGGATTACGACCATACTCACTCTTATTCTGCAGAGTGGTCAAAGAATGCCGAAGGTCACTGGCACATGGCTGTATGCGGTCACAATGCACCCGTAGCAGACAAGGCAAGCCATATTGACGAAAACAATGACGGAGACTGTGACGTTTGCGGCTGGAACAACGGCCACGAGCACGAATACGCAACCGAGTGGTCCTACGATAAGGATAATCACTGGTACGACCTTGCCTGCGGTCACAACGCAGCTCCCAAAGATAAGGCAGCTCACGTTGATGCAAACAAGGACGGTCTTTGTGAGGTTTGTCAGTATCAGTACTGCACACACGAATTTGACGAAGCTGACTGGACCGGTGACGAAACAGGTCACTGGCATCCCGCAAAGTGCGGCCATGACGTGAAGCCCGAAGAGACTTTCGAGCATACGTACGATGATGACGGAATCTGCACGGTATGCGAATACGACACGCATCACGAGCACACCTACGCGGAGGCTTGGTCACACACTCCCACAGAACACTGGCATGAAGCCACCTGCGGACATTCCACAAAGAAGGGTGACCTTGCCGAGCACAGCGATGACAACAATGACGGTGTTTGTGACGTTTGCGAGTATCAGTTCTGTGAGCATACCTATAGCGAAACCCCCGTATACGATGCTGAATACCATTGGTATGAGCCCACCTGCGGTCACGATATCGCTCCTAAGGATAAAGCGGCACACGTTGACGAGGACGGAGATATTCTCTGTGACGGCTGTCCTTGGAATTACGGCCACGAGCACTCTTTCGTAACTGACACCTGGGTATCCGATGAAACACATCACTGGCATGCAGCCGACTGTACTCACACACACGTAAAAGGCGATTACGAAGAGCACACTGATATTAACCAGGATTTCAAGTGTGACGTATGCCAAGCAAAATACGAAGATCTTGACCCCGATACGCCTGACGATTCATACGATAACGTGATAATTTTGCCTCCTCATATTTTCCCTAAGGGCAATTAAGCTTTCACGAATGTGATTTTGTTAATTACTTTGTTAGATTATTTTTAAAGGAGTAAAGGATATAAAATGAAAAAACTGTTTTGCTTATTGCTCATAATCATTTGCAGCGCAACGCTTTGGTCCTGCGCGCTGCTTCCGCAAAGCACTCAGTGTACCGTACATATCGATAATGACGGTAACCTTCAGTGTGACGTTTGCGGCACTCTGGTTGAGTGTACTCAGCACAGAGACAATAACGAGGACCTCAAATGTGACAGCTGCCAGGCTGCCATGACCTGTACCCACAGAGACGTTGACAACAACGGCGTATGTGACGTCCAAGCTTGTAGCTTCGTTCTCTGCGAGCACGAATACGAAGACGAGTATTCACACAACAGAACCTACCACTATTACGAGTCCACCTGCGGATGCGACATCGAGCCCAAGGATAAAGAAGAGCACGAGGACGATGACAACAACGGCGTATGTGACGTTTGCGAATGGGACTACAACCACAAGCACTCCTACGCTAACGTATGGTCTCACGACAAGGACAATCACTGGTACGCAGTTACCTGTGACCACGACATAGCAGGCAAGAACCTTGCACCTCACAGCGATGAGGATAAGGACGGAATATGTGACGGTTGCCTTTGGAACTACGACCACGAGCATACATTCTCTTCCGAATGGGCTCAGGACGAAAACGACCACTGGCACGCAGTTACCTGTGAACACGAGATAGACGTAAAAGACAGGGCTGCCCACACCGATGCTAACAACGATGGCGCTTGTGACGTTTGCGGCTGGGATAACGGCCACGAGCACACCTACAACGAGAATGTTTGGAGGTTTGACGAAGATAACCACTGGTACGCTCCTACCTGTAACCACGATATTATAGGCAAGGATTTTGCACCTCACGCTGACGAGGACGATGACGGTCTTTGTGACGAGTGCGGTTACGTAGTATGTGATAACCACGAAATCGACTACACTGCTGATTGGCAGTTTGATGCAACCACTCACTGGCGTCCCTCAAAGTGCGGTCACGCATCGGCTATGATGGAAGCAGCGGGACACTCCATGGATACCGAAGGCAGACTTTGTACCATCTGCGGATACGACAGCAATCACCAGCACGAATTCTCTGAGGAATGGACCTCAGACCTTGAAAATCACTGGCACGTATCTACTTGTCACTCCTTCGTTACAACCGAGAAGGAAGCACACGTTGACGAGGATAACAACGGCGTATGTGACGTTTGTGAAAAGCAGTTCTGCGAGCACACCTACTCTGAAGAGTGGTCTCACGATACCGATTATCACTGGCACGCAGCAACCTGCGGTCATGACGTTGAGCCTAAGGATAAGGCAGCTCACGCTGACGAGAACAATGACGGTATCTGCGAAGGTTGCGCTTGGAACTACGACCACGAGCACCAGTTCGCTGAAAACTGGTCTCACGATGCTGACTATCACTGGCATGACGTAGCTTGTTCTCACACCATTGAGGTTGCTGACAAGGCAGCTCACGCTGACGAAAACAACGACAGTATATGTGACGGCTGCGGTTGGGACTATGACCACGTACATACCTATGACGAAACAGACTGGGCATTTGACCTTGAAAACCACTTCTACGCTCCCACGTGCGGACACAACGTTCCCGGTAAAGACGTAACTCCTCATACTGACGAAAACAATGACGGATTCTGCGAGGTTTGTGAAAAGCAGTACTGTGAACACGAATTCTCTGAGGATTGGTCTCACGACAACGATAACCACTGGCACGCTACCGTTTGTACTCACTCCGGCGAAATAAAGGACCTTGCTCCTCACGCTGACGAGAATAATGACGGTATCTGTGACGGCTGTGCTTGGAACTACGACCACGAGCACCAGTTCGCTGAAAACTGGTCTCACGATGCTGACTATCACTGGCATGACGTAGCTTGTACTCACACTATCGAGGTTGCTGACAAGGCAGCTCACGCTGACGAAAACAATGACGGTATCTGTGACGGCTGCGAATGGAACTACGACCACGAGCACCAGTTCGCTGAAAGCTGGTCTCACGATGCTGAGTATCACTGGCATGACGTAGCTTGCTCTCACACCATTGAGGTTGCTGACAAGGCAGCTCACGCTGACGAGAACAATGACGGTATCTGTGACGGCTGCGAATGGAACTACGACCACGAGCATACTTACAAAACCGAGTTCTCCAAGGATACCATTTACCACTGGCACGATGCTGACTGCGGTCACGACGTTGCTCCTTCCGGTAAGGAAGAGCACACCGATGCAAACGGTGACGGCATTTGCGAGGTTTGTAACCTTCAGTTCTGCGACCACCCCTATTCTGAAGAGTGGACCTTTGACGGTAAGTATCACTGGCATGCAGTTTCCTGTCCTCACAGCGAGCAGCCCGTAGCTGACAAGGCTGAGCACTATGATGAAACAGCTGACGGACTTTGCGATGCTTGCGGACGTTCTATGACCTGCGAGCATACGTATGACACTACCGAGTGGAAGCACAACGAAACTCACCACTGGTACGCTCCTACCTGCGGACATGACGAAAACGACACTATAGACACACGTGTTCCTCATACCGATGCAGACGGTGATATGAACTGCGACATCTGTGAATCTGCTTACAGCTCAACTACAGACGGTGACATTAACGAAGACAACGCTATAGTAACCCCAGACCACGTATTGACAGCAGGATAATTACAGTTTAATATAACCAAAAAAATAAAATCGGAGAGCTCTCGGAAACGAGAGCTCTCTCTTATATTATCTGATTAGTATCTCATAAAGGTTAACGCGTACTGAAAAAACGCATAGGAGATTTTTCGACTATAACCGAACAAGCCCGAATCATATAAAAATAAGAGCGAAGATACTCAAAGCAAGAATCTCCGCTCCTTTATTAAGCTTTTTGAGAAATTTTTCCGTCCTAATATAACCGTTTTCGTTAGGCTATACCAAACTTCAGCGTTTTCTCATTACGTTTATTATAATTTTATCAGGTAACGGCAGCCTTCGCGGCAAGCTTCATTTCCTCAGACTGATAAGCCTGCCTGTTTATTTCCTCGGGCTTACGGTAGGTAGGCACAACCTTCATCATAGCCTCGGTTATTTCAGGCGAGTCGGAATAAGACGCGGTTTTTTCGATAACCGAACGAAGAAGGGCAAGCTTTTCTTCAACCTCTTCTCTGAGAAGCGGTGTATCCTTTTCTATAAATATAAGGTTGTTTTCGGTTTTTGAAAGATTTTCGGTCTTTATAAGAAGCTCCTCATAGAGCTTTTCTCCCGGGCGAAGTCCGGTTTCAATAATGTCAATATCTATATAAGGATTAAGACCTGATAGAGTTATCATATTCTCTGCAAGGTCAAGTATCTTTACCGGCTTACCCATATCCAGAACGAAAAGCTCGCCGCATTTTGCCATAGCTCCCGCCTGCATCACAAGTCCTGAAGCCTCGGGAATTGTCATAAAGTATCTGATAATTCTCTTATCGGTAATGGTTACGGGGCCTCCCGATGCTATCTGGCGTTTAAAAAGAGGAATTACCGAGCCGTTAGAACCGAGAACATTACCGAATCTGACTGCGGCAAATGCGGTTTTACTGTCTGTACGACACTGCACTATCATTTCGCAGAGTCTCTTTGAAGCGCCCATAATATTGGTGGGGTTTACAGCCTTATCGGTTGATATGAGAATGAATTTTTCGGTTTCGTACTTCTCTGCCATATCAGCCGTGTTATAAGTACCGAAGGCGTTATTCTTTATAGCCTCGCAGCCGCTATGCTCCATAAGAGGAACGTGCTTATGCGCTGCCGCGTGGAAGACTACCTCGGGGCGATGGGCTTTAAAAACAGCCTCAAGCCTTGCTCGGTCACGAACCGAACCGATTTCAACGGTAAGACTTAGCGATTCTCCGTAGCTTCTTCTCAGCTCCTGCTCAATATCGTAGGCGTTATTCTCATATATATCAAAAATAACAAGCTTGCGCGGAGCGCATTTTGCTATCTGACGGCAAATTTCGCTTCCGATAGAGCCTCCGCCGCCCGTCACGAGAATTACCTTGTCATTATAATACGCCTTTGACTTAGAATCTATTACCTTGAGCATATCGCGAAAAAGAAGGTCTTCTATTCTTATTTCTCGGATAACTCGCTTGGATTTTTCGTCACTTGAGCCATCGTCCTTTATAGGAAAATCATATATTTTTACCTTAAAGCCGTTCTTTGAATAAAAGTCAACTATAGCCTTTGTTCTTTCCTCTTCAAGCTCCGGAATAGCTATAAAAATCTCATCGACACCAAGCTTTTTCAGAGGCTCTACCGAACCGTCCTGAGCATATACGGGAAGCTGAAGTATCGTGCCTCCTATTTTACGCTTATCGTTATCGATAAAGCACACCGCCTGATATTTTGAGGATTTGTCGTAGGTCAGCTCGTCTGCAAGAAAGGTTCCGACCTGCCCTGCTCCAAGAATAGCTACGGTGGTTTTTTGCTTATTGACCGTATTTACCGTAGCATTTCTGCTTCTGTAATAAAGCTGATATACAAAACGTGAGGACAGAGTTGCGATATTACACATAGTTACAAAAGAACAGCCCATCCAAAGTCCTATATCCACGTAGTCGATAAAATGCGTCACAAGGACTGCCGTTATTCCGCCTATGGCATCAGCAAAAACCTGCTTCAGAAAGACGAGGGAATTCGCATATCTCCACACGTTAGAATAACAATGAAATGCGCATCTCGATGCAAATATGCACACCGAAAAAACCAGAGCGTTCAGAATGTATCCAAGGGGTTCGAGGGTAAGCTGATTAACGGGCGAAGCAAACACCGAAACTATAAGGCTCAGCGCATACACCGCCAACATAATGGAAAAATCAATTCCTAAAAGAATTATTCTCCTCTTGTTTTTGAAAAAAAACATAAAAACCTCTTTTCGCTGTAATTATTAAAAAGTTAAATATTTTACAATTAATTATACTACACATTTCCGACTTTTGTCAAGTTTAAATAGACAAAAGGATTTTTTTTACTGCAAAAGCCCCATTTGCCTTGACAATGCTCAAAAAAAAGGATAAAATGTTTCATAAAGGAGAATTGATATGACCTTTACCGACAAAGAAAAGCTTTGTGCGCTGCGAAAAACTTTTGATATAAATTATAAGGTAACAAATCTTTACGCAAGATATATTCAGAATTTCCCCGAGCTTATAAAAAAAGAGATGGTAGATACTCTTACCGAGGATGGCGATATAACTAAAACTGATGCCGTTGCCGCGCTTCTTGCCGAAATTTTCGGACTTGACATAGACCGAGACAAAAATGAAGCAGACGACAAAAGGATAATACTTGACTATATCTATCCGTCAATCCGTTTTTCAAAAGCCGAAAAATATACTGAAAATCCGTATTACAAAAATATTGCTCCCAAGGAAACCGTGAAGGACGGCAGCTGGGAAATAAAGTGGGAATATTATCCGCCATTTCGCGCCGCAATCGGTGACGATATGATAATAAAGGAAAGCTTTACCGAAATTCCGCCAATTTCATTTTTTGAAGAGGGATTTTCTTTCCCTGCCGTGCTGGAAGACGGAAACGAATGGATGACACTCACCCCCGTTGACGTAGACACCTGCGAAAACGAAATTCAAAGAGCGCACGGAAAGGTGATTACCTTCGGACTCGGTCTTGGATACTTCGCATATATGGTTTCCGAAAAAAGCGAGGTACGGAGTATAACCGTAGTTGAAAAAAGCGAAAACGTGATAAGACTTTTCAAAAAGCATATACTTCCCCGCTTCGAGCACAAGGAAAAGGTTATAATAGTCAACGCCGATGCATTTGAATATGCAGAAAAGGTAATGCCCGGAGAAAATTTTGATTATGCATTCGTTGACACCTGGCGCGATGCCTCGGACGGACTTCCGATGTATGAAAAAATGAAAAGACTGGAGCATCTTTCGCCTAATACGAAATTTGACTACTGGATAGAAAACTTCATTATTTCAAGACAAAGAGCACTTAAATTTGAAGAGCTTTGGGAGCTATACGAAAACGGCTCTGCCGATGCTCCGAAAAGCTATGCTGATTTTATTGAAAGGCTGACTAAGTAATGGGACAAATACACGATTTTCAAAAGGAAAAGCTTATCATAGGCGTAATTTTTCACGATGAAGACGTTCTCGAAAAGGCGCTTACCGCGCTAAAAGAAAAATTCGGGGATTGGGATATGGTTTCCCCCGATTATTCATTTTCTGACGGATATTCAACCTACTACGATTCAGAGCTTGGCGGAAAGGGAATGAGAAGAATATACAGCTTTGAAAACACGGTAGACCCCGATTTGCAGGCTGAGATAAAGGAATTTACGAACGACCTTGAAAACTCCTTTCTCGGTGAGGGCGGAAGACTTATAAATCTCGACCCGGGACTTATGAGCCACGGCAGATTTATGCTTGCTACGACTAAGGACGCAAGCTTCCGCATTCCCCTAAAGCGCGGAATTTATACGGAAATGACGCTCTTCTACGCGAGAGGCTCTTGGCAAAAGCTGCCCTGGACCTATATGGACTATCAATCAGAAACGGTTATTTCTTTTCTTGAAAAGGTAAGAAAAAAGTATCTTACGCAGAGAAAGGTTGCTATGGGACTTTCTCCGACAAAGAGAAAAAGGAAATATAAAAAAGAAAACATAAGTTGACAAAAAGCGGCGTTTTTCGCCGCTTTTTGTTTTTTAATATGAAAACGTAATTTTCTTTATTTTTCCAGCTGAGCTTTCTCTTCCTTCTCCGTACAGATTCTCAAACAGAATTTCTTTTATATATTTTTCGCTATTTTCCGATTTTAGCTCTTCCCCGTTTATCCTGACGTTTTTTAAGACAAGCTCGTCTACGGAGCTATTTATATAAGGGTCAAATATCTCCTTGCCGTCACGCCTTATCGATTTAGGGCCGATTGAGAGAAAATAAGAATTAGGAAATTTTTCTTTATATAGCTTAAGCTTTATATCCGAAAGCTCTATTCTGCCAAAGAAAGAACCAAGCTCAAAGGCTGCAAACGTACCGAGCACCTTATCTCCATCAGTATATTCGGGAAATGCATCTATAGGCTTATAGAGGTCAAGCTCTACGTCCTCGATAAAAAGATTGTCTCCCCAGCCGCTTTCTCCCGCCTCTGCCTTTCCGCCGAGCTTATACGGTGGGGTCTGGAAATAAAACTTAAAGGTATTTACTCCTCGAACGTTTTTAATAATTGCGTCCTTTATATAGCAGTCGGAAACCGAGCCGTCTCTGTAAAGATATTTTCCCGGTAAAATTCTTATTGCCTTATATCTGCCTTCAGGGGAGAGAGTAATATTTTCGCAAAGCAGATTTTCTATAGGCCCAAAGCAAACCGAAGAAGCAGTCCAGTCGTACATATTAAGCGCTACTATATCGTCACCGACACTGCCTGAAATATTTTTGACTATGACGTTTTTCGTATTTCCGTTTATATGAACACCGTCAGCAACGGTATTCTCAAAGGTGATGTTTTCTATCACTGCGTCAGTAAGATTGCCTACCTGAATTCCAAAGCCGCCGGCTCTGATAATTTTAACCTCTTTTACCGTCAGAGCTTTTATATTGGTAAAGCACATACAGGCACTGACTCCGAGCATACTGTTTTCTTTATCATAAAGACCGTGATGAAACGTCCACTCTTTTCCGGTATCCTCCCATATTCCGCCGATAACCGAAATATTTTCGTCAGCATCCGCACCGTCAATTTTCTCGTAAGACCCGTCAGCAAGATGCTCGTTACGCAAAAGAAGAGTGTTCATCTCCGGAACTTTTTTTATATGCGCGCCTTCTGCTATAATTTTTCTGTTTGACGGAATAATTATAGTTTCATCTACGTAGTAAACCGCCTCGGGAATTATAACAATCTCGTTTTCCTCTACAGCCTTTTGAAAAGCTTTCGTCCACACGGTATAACCGTTTTCGTTTTCATATACGAGAGAGGAATAATCGGATACGCTTCTTTTTTTCGAAAGCCTGCTTGACAAAAGCTGATTTTTTTCTTTCATTTCGAAAAGAGAGTTTATTATATCGGATTTTGCTTTTCTCTCATTATTCATATGCACTCCTCAGATAAAAATTATCACATCTATTATAGCACTTGCGCATAAAAAAGTAAAGAAGCGGCACGCAGGTTGCCGCTTCTAAATTTGTTATGGAAATGAAATTACTTAATTTCAACTTCTGCGCCTGCAGCCTTAAGCTGTTCAGCGATCTTTTCAGCCTCATCCTTAGCAACTGCTTCCTTGATGGTCTTGGGAGCAGACTCAACGAGGTCCTTAGCATCCTTAAGTCCAAGGCCGGTGATCTCACGAGCAACCTTGATAACTGCGAGCTTGTTAGCGCCTGCAGCCTTAAGAACAACGTCAAACTCGGTCTTCTCTTCTGCTGCGGGAGCTGCGCCAGCTGCTGCACCGGGAGCTGCTGCTACTGCTACGGGAGCTGCGGATACGCCGAATTCCTCCTCAAGAGCCTTTACGAGATCAGCGAGTTCAAGAATGGTAAGACCTTTAACAAGGTCAAGAATCTGTGTAGTCTTTTCGTTCATTTTTTTATCCTCCGATTATTTTAATTAAATTTAATTAAGCCTCGGTAGCTTCGCTACTCTCAGCTGCAGGTGCTTCTGCACCCTCGTTTTCTTTGTCAATCTTTGCCTGAAGAACATAAGCAAAGCTGTAGAGAGAAGACATAAGGCTGCCCATCATCTTACCGATGAGAACTTCCTTAGAAGGAGTTGCTGCAAGTGCCTCAACGCCTGCCTGGTCAAGAACTCCGCCGTCAACAAAACCAGCTTTGATTTCAAAGCAATTGATTTTATCTGCGAATTCCTTCATTATCTTAGCGGGTGCAATGGGGTCGCTCTCGCAAATCGCGATTGCAGTCATACCGCTGAGATACTGCTTCATATCACCGTAGCCTGCGATATCGCATGCTCTGCCCGTGAGTGTATTCTTCATAACGGAATACTCAACGCCTGCCTTACGGAGCGCTGCACGAAGCTCGGTGTCCTCTGCTACTGTAATGCCTTCGTACTTTACAAGAACGCCTGCCTGAGCTGCCTGCATTTTTGCTGCAAGAGTTTCAACGACCTGCTTCTTTTCTTCAAGAACCTTATTACTTGGCATTTTTTTCACCTCCATAAAATTTTCAAATAAAAAATCCTTTTCCGGAACCAAAGCATAGCTCACCGAAAAAGGACAAATTAACATAAATATTAAAAATTGTCTCTCCTCGGCAGGAAAGCTGATTGCTTTTACCGGAACCTGCTGTCTTTGGATTGCCTAAGTATTATACTAGAAAGTTTTAAGTTTGTCAAGGGGTTTTATAAAAAAATTTGTTTTTTCTGAAAAAATGGGCGTTTAATCATAAGTTTTCTTATTTTTGAGCGTTTTGTATATCTCTCTGTACGAGGTAAGACGGCTTTCAGAAATTTCTCCGTCCTCCATAGCGCGCATAATTGCGCAGTCCTCGCGGCCTTCTCCTACGTGAGAGCAATCGGCATAGCGGCATTTTCCCGCAAAGCGCAAAAACTCTCTGAAGGTTGATTCAAGAGCTTCGATAGGAAAAAAATCAAACCTTGAAAAATCAATCAGCGAAAAGCCCGGCGTATCCGCAAGAAAGCCCGCATCTGCCGCATCGCTCAGAGGATAAAGCTCAACGTGACGCGTGGTGTGCCTTCCTCGCTCAATTTTTTTCGATATCTCTGCCGTTGCGAGAGCAAGCTCCGGAAAGAGCGCATTCATAAGCGTGGATTTTCCAACTCCCGATGCGCCTGCAAAGGCTGCGGTTTTTCCGTCACGAACGTTTTCGCCTATAAACTTTTTGACTTGCTCTATTCCTTCGCCTGTTTTAACGGAAGTCACGAAGGCGTCAAATCCTGCTCCGCTGTAAATATCCGCAAGCGAACGCGCGTTGCCAAGGTCAAGGTCGGTTTTCGTTATGATAACAACCGGAATTATTCCGTTATACTCGGCTATGGCTATGAGCTTATCCACGGTTTCGGTAACCGGGGTCGGCTTTGCTGATGCAAAAACCACAAATATGTAGTCAAGATTTGCAAGAGGGGGACGTATAAGTGAATTTTTGCGGGGCAAAATCTCGCTTACGACAACACCGTCAGGGGTATTTTCGTCTATCGTCACCTTGACGTTATCACCTATAAGAAGCTTTTCTTCATCTCTGTGAAGCGCACCCTTTGCCTTGCAGGAAAGATGGCTGACTTCACCATTTTCTTCTATTCTTATACTATAAAGCCCTCCGAGGCCTTTGACGGCTTTTCCGTATTTTTCGGTTAACAAGCCTTACTTTACCCCCTGTTCTCTGTTTCTTCTGAGCTGACCGCAGGCAGCGTTTACGTCTGCTCCAAGTCTGCGGCGCACCGTGGCTACCACGCCCATATCGGTGAGTGTTTTTGCAAAGAGATTTGCAGATTCTGCGCTTCCCTCGCTAAATCCCGTTTCCGTAACCGGATTTACTCTTATGAGATTTACGTGAAGAGGCGCTCCCGTGCCGCGAAAAGCTCCCGTAAGAAGCTTTGCAAGCGATTTTGCATCTGATACGCTGTCATTTTTTCCCGATATAAGAGTGTACTCAAAGGATATTCTTCTTCCGGTATGCTTATAGTAATAAACACACGCTGAAAGAAGCTCGGAAATATTCCATTTATTATTGATAGGCATTATCTCGCTTCGTTTTTCGTCTGTCGATGCGTGAAGCGAAATAGAAAGGGTTATGGGCAGCTCAACTGAGGCAAGCTCTTTAATCCTCGGAACTATTCCGCAGGTGGAAAGAGATATATGCCTATATCCTATATTAAGCCCGTCCTCGCGGTTTACAAGCTCAAGAAACCGGAGAACGTTATCATAGTTATCAAGAGGCTCGCCTATGCCCATCATTACGATATTGGAAACCCTCTCGCCCGTGTCGCGCTGAGCTGCAATAATCTGCCCAAGCATTTCCGAGGGCAAAAGATTTCTGACCTTACCGCCTATAGTAGACGCGCAAAATTTACAGCCCATAAGACAGCCTACCTGGCTTGATATACAAAGCGTATTTCCGTGCTTATAGCGCATAAAAACGCTCTCTATGCACGAGCCGTCATAGAGCGAGAAGAGATATTTTACAGTTCCGTCTATTTGCGAAACAAGCTTTTCCTTTACCGAGGGCAGCGTATCTACGGTTATCCCAAGAAGCTTTTCTCTGAGTGCCTTTGAGAGATTTGACATTTCCGCAACAGGCGTGCCAAGCGCAAGCCACGAGGAAATCTGCTTTGCTCTGAACGCCTGCTCGCCTATGGATTTAAGGAAATCCGAGAGCTCGGTGTAGGTCATCGAGTAAAGGTCTGCCTTATCATTTATATATGTCATTTTTTCTTCCTTAATTTAGAAATAAAAAATCCGTCCGTTCCGTGAATATGAGGATACAGCGTCATTCTGCCGTTTTCGCTCCTCAAGTCCGAAAATGCAAAATCTACCGCCTCAAAATCGGGGTTATCCATAAGAAATTTATCAACTATATCCTCGTTTTCCTCGCGTCTGAGCGTACAAGTGGAATAAACTAACCTGCCGCCCGGCTTCAGATATTTCGAGGATGCGCAAAGTATACTGAGCTGCAGCTGTGAAAGCGAAGACAGCGAGGTTATGTCCTTATATCTGAGGTCAGGCTTTTTAGAAAGGACACCAAGCCCCGAACAAGGAACGTCACAAAGCACGCGGTCAGCCTTACCGAAAAGCGATTTCTCCGGGAGCTGCGCATCTTTCGCCTCTGCTCTTATTCCGCCAAGTCCCAGCCTTTCTGCTCCCGCAGTAATAAGCGAAAGCTTAGAATCGTGTATATCAAAGGAATGAACCTCTGCCGCGTCACCGGAAATCAGAGAAAGAAGAAAGCTCTTTCCCCCGGGGGCTGAGCAAGTGTCTATTATAAGCTCGCCCTTATCTGCACCAAGCGTGAGGGGAGCTATGGCTGACGCCTCGTCCTGAACGAAGAATTCGCCCTCCGAAAAGCCCGGAAGCTGCCTTGGGTCAACCGAGCCGAAGAGATAAACAGAAACCGGGGAATACTTTGCAGCTGAAGCCTCGTAGCCTGCCAAAGAAAGCTTATCTATGAATTCCTTGACGCTTATTTTAAGCGTGTTCACCGTTAGAGTGGTTTTACGCTCGGTAGTGTTTACCGATTCAAAAAATGAAACCGCGCCCTCTTCACCGAGAAGTGAGATAAAATACTTTACGGTAGAAAGCGGTATCGAATAATAGACCGAATAGTATCTCGCAGCGTTTTTATTCTTATCGGGCAGAGGAAGCTGCTCCTTTTGTCTTGCCGCGCCTCTGAGAACTCCGTTTACAAATGCTCGCTCACCCTTATGCCTTACAAGCTTTACCGCTTCGTTTACTGCGGCGTGGTCGGGAAAGCTCTTCATATCAAGAAGAGCACACAGTCCGAGCCTTAACGCGTCTCGTGCTTCGGGGGTTATTTTATCCATGCTTCTTTTTGAAAGTGCGGATATATAGTAGTCGTAGGTAAGCTTTTTTTCAACAGTTTTGTAAAGTAAAGCTGTCAAAATCGCCTTATTTTCCTTTGAAAGCCCATCAGTCATATGAGAGCTTAAGGAAAGATTTACGTATTTACCGCTCGTCTCATACTGACCGAGAAGGCGGTAAGCCAGCTCAAAAACAGTCATATCACATCTTTAGCCGAGGATATCGCCTACGGCTATCTTTCTTCCGCGAACGAAATCGCCCGCGCTCATTTTTCCTTTTCCCTCGGGAATTACCTCTGAAATTCTTATAGCTCCGCTCCCGCAGGCTACGACTATTTCGCCCGCACCGACACCGTCAGCCTTTATTACTTCGCCTATACTGCCCTTGCCGTCAACCGCCTTGACCTTAGCTATTTTCAGCTTCTTTCCGTTCAGATAGGTGAACGCTCCGGGAATCGGGGTAACGCCTCTTATTCTAGCCGAGACAGTCCTTGCATCAAGAGAAAAATCTACAAGACAGTCTTCCTTTTCTACCTTTTTTGCGTAGGTTGCAAGAGTGTCGTCCTGAGGGGTTCTTGTCGCTCTGCCAGCTTCTATTTCGCGGATAGTATCAGAGAGAAGACGCGAGCCTATAAGCAGAGAGGTGTCGTGCACCGTTTCAAAATCGTCTTCTTCTCCTATAGGGAATTTTTCGGTTGCGATTATATCGCCCGTATCAAGACCCACGTCCATATACATAATAGTAACGCCCGTCTCGGTCTCACCCTCCATTACGGCTCTCTGCATAGGTGCTGCACCGCGATATTTCGGAAGCAGGGATACGTGCAGATTTATACAGCCGTATCTCGGATATTTAATCACATTCTCGGGAAGTATCTTTCCATACGCCACAACGCAGATAAGCTCGGGGGCAATCTCGTCAAGAAGCTCTGAAAAGGCTTCGTCTCTGAGGGTTTTCGGAGTATACACGGGAATGCCTTTTTCCTCGGCAAGCTTCTTCGTTGGCGTAGGCGTCATAACGTTCCCCCTGCCGCGAGGCTTATCCTCGCCCGTTACGACTGCGACTATATCGTGTCCCCCGTCAATAAGAGCCGAAAGTGCGCCTGCGCTTATTTCGGGAGTACCCATAAACATTATTTTCATTATACAATTCCTTATATTTGCTGTCTTTAGAGGAATAACGAGTACCGAAAACGCTGAAAAATTCAAGCTATAAAGCGAGTTCGGATATCATAATCCTAGCCTATCAGTCGTTATCGTAAACCGGTCTTATCTGAACGTCCGTATAGAGCTTTCCGTCAAGATGGTCGCATTCGTGGCAAATTGCTCTTGCGAGAAGGTCTGTGCCGCGAAGCTCAAATTCCTTGCCGTTTCTGTCAAGCGCTCTGACGGTAACCGCCTTAGGTCTTTTGGTTATTCCTGCATTTCCGGGATTGGAAAGGCAGCCCTCCTGCTCCTGCTGTTCACCTGCAAATGCGACTATTTTGGGGTTGATGAGCTCGTATACCGTGCCCTCCTCGACCTCAATTACGGCAATTCTGCGAAGAACGCCTACCTGAACGGCTGCAAGGCCGCAGCCCTCGGCTGCTCTCATAGTCTCTCTCATATCGTCAAGCAGAGTGAGTATTCTCGGCGTTATCTCATCTACAGGTCTTGATACCTTGCGCAACAGTGGGTCTCCAAATTTTACTATCTTTAATTTTGCCATCGTTTTATCCTTTCATATAGAGAGTGGGTTAAGGTCAACCGCAAGGGTAACCCTTCTGTTATTTGCAAAATCACAGAGCAGAGAGTGAAAAAGCGCTCTTGATTTTTTACTCAAACGGCATTTTACTACCATTCTCATTCTGTATTTTTCATTCAGTTTATAAACCTGAGCCTCAAACGGTCCGAAAACGGTTGCCGCTACATCTGAAAATTCATCGCTCAGCTTGGTTATTATTTTATCGGAAAGCTCGCTTGCGCTGAGAAGAACGGCATGCTCGTCTTCCCCTGTAAGCGTAAGCTGAACCATATCGCAGAACGGAGGATAGCACAGCTCCTTTCGGATAGCTATTTCACCGTTATAAAACTGCTCGTAGTCCTGCTTGCAGGCAAGCTTTATTATTTCGTTTGTAGGCGAGTAGGTTTGTATTACCGCCTTACCGCCTGCCCCTGCTCTTCCTGCACGTCCTATTACCTGAGTAAGCAAGGAAAAGGTACGCTCAGATGCTCGGAAATCGCTGACGTAAAGCGAGCTATCGGCAAGAACGACCCCCACCAGCGTAACTTTCGGAAAATCGTGCCCCTTTGCCACCATCTGAGTTCCGAGAAGAATATCGTAGCCGGCGTGCCTGAAATCGTCTATCATTTTGTCATACGCAAGCTTTCCGCCCGTTGTGTCAGCGTCCATACGCATAACCCGCATATCAGGCAGATATTCGCCGAGCGTGCTCTCTGCCTTTTGAGTTCCGAATCCGAGAAAGGAAAGTGTTTCTGCCGAGCAGCTCGGACAGGCTCTCGGAACTTTATCGGTATATCCGCAGAGATGGCAGAGAAGCTTTCCGCCGTCAGCACCGGTATGATAGGTAAGCGAGACCGAGCATCTCGGACAGGTGATAACGTCTCCGCAGGACTTACAGCTTATCTGACTGTTATATCCTCTGCGGTTTAAGAAGAGTATCGCCTGTTGCTCATTTTCCCAGACGTCCTTTAAAGACTCAAGAAGTCTTTCGCTTATAGGTGTGACGTTGCCTAGCCTAAGCTCCTCGCGCATATCAACGATTACCGCCTCGGGAAGTGTTGCGCCTCCGTATCTCTCGGTAAGCTTTATCAGGGCATATTTGCCTTCCTCTGCCTTACGGTAGCTTTCAAGCGAGGGCGTGGCAGATGCTAAAAGCATTAATGCATTATTCTGCCCTGCTCTGAATGCCGCTACGTCACGTGCGTGGTATTTGGGGTTGCTCTCAGATTTGTAGGTATGCTCGTGCTCCTCGTCTATTACGATAAGCCCGAGATTTTTCACCGGCGCAAATCCCGCAGAGCGCGTACCTATAACAAGGTCGGCGTCTCCTCTTTGTATTCTCCTGTACGCGTCAAGCCTCTCCCCCTGAGAAAGCGAGGAATGTATAACGGCAACACGCTCTCCGTACCGCTTGCAAAAAATTCCTACGGTTTGCGGTGTGAGGGCTATCTCGGGTACCATCATTATCACGCTTTTGCCATCGGCTATAGCCTTGTCTATGGCTTTCATTATAACCTTAGTCTTTCCGCTTCCGGTCACACCGAAGAGGAGAGCTGCGCGCGGAGCATTTTCAAGATAGAGCTCTTCTATTTTTTCATACGCCTCGTTCTGAGAGCGGCTCAGAATTATCTCAGAGGTGTCCCTCTGCTCGCAAAGCCTATGATAAGGATTTCTTATTTCCTCTTCCTCGAGGACGTCAATTATCCCCTTATCTCTCAGAGCCGAAATATGCGCAGAGGTAACTCCGGCAAGCTCACGCACAAGAGAGGCGTCCGCGCTCTTTATTTTCAGAAGATATCTTATGATATTCTTCTGCCCTTCGCTTCTGATTATGCTCTTGCCCGAAAGGATAGCCTCGGCTTCGCTTTCTGAAATTTTCAGAACACAGCTTTTCTTGATTTTAACGTTAAGACTGTCTGCCAGAGCACCGGGGGCAAGCACGGTCTTGACCGCCTCGCCGAAGGTACAGAGCGTATATTCCTTTAAAAACAAGCATAGCCCGAGCATTTCCTCCGATAAAGGCGGACGGTCAAAGAGAACCGAATGCACGGGCTTGATATTTTTCTCGTCCGACATCTCGCTGCACTCGGAATACACTATTCCCATACGCAGCTTATTCGCCCTTCCGAAAGGAACTCTTACAAAAGCACCTCTTTGAAGCGTCTGTTCAGAAAGATAGTCAAACGCTCGGTCTATGTGATACGGCGCGTCAAGTATATATACTCCGTAAAGCACTCCGCATCACCTCCCGAAAAAAGTATTTCTTAGTCCTCTTTAGGACGAACCATCTTGAATCTGCCGTCACAGAATCTGGAAATTGCTATCTTAACAGCCTTCTGGTCCTTATATTCGGGATCAATAAGAGCTGCAAGAGACTTGTCAGTCTCGTGGTTTTCAATCATTTTCTGAGCCTCAGCTCTCATTTCAACGTACTTATCTGTTACGATACGCGCTCCCTTTGCAACCGCAACTACAAGCTCGTAACGGTTGAACTTACCTCCGGAAAGCTCTTCAATGGTAGGATAAATCATTTTTTCTTATCTCCTTAACTGATTATTCTTCTTCGGCTTCATCGTCAGAATCGTCCGCTACGTCAGATGCAAGCCTGTTCGTTATCGTTTCCGCCTGTATAGCGGAGAGTATTACGTGGTCTGAATCGGTGATAATCACCGCTCTGGTTCTTCTGCCGCAGGAAACGTCTATTACTCTGTCGTCCTCCTTGGCGTCCTGAACAAGTCTTTTTATCGGGGCTGAATCGGGACCCGCTATCGCAACTATTCTGCCCGCAGAAACCATATTTCCGAATCCTATATTTATAAACTTCATAGCTCTGCCCGCCTTATTCTATATTCTGAACCTGCTCGCGAATTTTTTCAAGCTCGCCCTTCATATCAACGACAATTCTCGCGATACGTGCATTGTTTGCCTTCGAGCCTATCGTATTCGTTTCGCGGTTAAGCTCCTGCATAAGAAAGTCAAGCTTTCTTCCCGATGGGTCGGTAAGTCCTATTATATCGTCAAACGCTCCGAAATGAGAGCGAAGCCTTACAAGCTCCTCGTCTATAGCTATTTTATCAGCCCAAACGGCGCACTCGGTAAGAAGCCTGTTTTCGTCAACGGTCACCGCATTGTCACCGAGAATCTGGCGAAGCCTTGCTTCGAGCTTATCGCGATAGCCTACCGTATCCTCGTGAGATATTTTCTCAACCTCGTCAGCATATGCTGCGACAAGGTTAATTTTTCCCTTAATATCGGTCTCAATCTTAGCACCCTCGCGCTCGCGCATTTCGGAATATCCCTTAATCGCTTCATCAAGCGTGCCTCTTATAGCCTCCCACTCGGATTCTAGGTCCTCTTCGGGCTTGTCGTACGAGAATATATCTCTATTCTGCGCAACGGTCATAACCGATATATCATCGGAAAGCCCGAACCTGTCGCGCAGCTCACGGAGGGCGTCTATATAGCTCTCTGCAAGAGAGGCGTCAAGCTTTACCGCTCCGCTGGGAGCCGAATGACTGTCAACGGTAACATAAACGTCAACCTTGGCTCTTGACACGGCATTTTTCTGCACGTAAGCCTTGATTCGCTCCTCCAAGAAGGAATATGCTCTCGGAATTTTTACCGTACAGTCAAAAAAACGTGAATTCACCGATTTTATCTCTATGGTAATATCCTTTAGCTCTCCCTCGGTCTTAGCTCTGCCAAAGGCAGTCATACTTTTTATCATTTGGTCTCTCCCTTGGGGATTTTTCTTCCCTTTTTGCTGAGCGCCTTTATTTCGGCGGCAAAGGAATCTATATCCTGAAACTCTCTGTAAACCGATGCAAAGCGAATGTAAGAAACCATATCAAGATCTCTCAGACGCATAAGCACCATTTCGCCAATTTCAATTGACGTGACCTCGGTCACAAGGCTGTTCTGAAGCTCGGTTTCTATTGAAGCAGCTATGCTCTCGGCATCAACCGGACGCTTCTGACAGGCTCTCTCGATACCGATTGTAAGCTTGTGCTTATCAAAAAACTCTCTTGCACCGTTCCTTTTCACTACCGCAATCGGCACGGTATCTATTACCTCGTAGGTGGTAAAGCGCTTTCCGCAGCTTGCGCATTCGCGGCGGCGCTTTATGCTTGCTCCGTCCTCAACGGGACGGGAATCAAGAACTCGTGAATCCTGAAAATTACACACGGGACATTTCATATTATGTTTTCCTCAAAAAATCCTTTGCGGGCGCACGGTATACGTACGCATTATAAATTACAAAACATTATAACATATATTTTTAAAAATGTAAAGAGATTTTAAAACTTTTGTGTGTAACTTTTGCGCGCAAAAGTGAAACGGCACCGCAGAAAAACCCTGCAGTGCCGGAATAATGAATCATTATTTTTTTCTGTTTCTCTTTCTCTTTTCGCGAAGACGAAGCTTTCTTTCTTTTTCCTTTTCGAGCTCGATTTTTTCCCTAATCTCCTTTGAAAAGAGAGCTGCAACCTTCAGTCCAAACCTGTCCAGGCACTCTATCTTCATTTTTGCAAAAAGCTTGAAGGTAAGCGGCCAAATCACTCCCGCAAAGAGCACTATTATGAAGTATCTTACGGAGCGAGCTACGTATTCGTTACCGAAAAGCGCCGTGAGGGGAGACGAAAGACCTGCTTTGATGCCTATTACAACGCCAAGTCCGAGCGCAAATTTAAGTATCTGCGCATACCATCTTGCCTTGGTATCAAAGTTTATATACATACTGTCAAGCGAATACACTACCACAAGTCCGAGCGTGCAGCCGAAAAGCGTATATGCATTTTTAAGCGCGCTCTTATAGTTTACGTCAGAAAATGACGGTCTGTTCGGCATATAGATTACGTACATAACGAAAGCAAACGCGAGCACGAAGGAAACAGCCACTATATACGGCATTGCCTTTTTGAAGCGCTCCTCGTTCTTAAAAAGAGGATAAAGACCGAAGACAAGAGCTGCCGCTATACCGAGAGAGGTAAGCACGTCCCAGGGCGTGTGAACTCCGAGATACATTCTCGAAAACGCAACCAGAACTATAATCACTACAGCGGTTATGCGCAGCCATCTCTTAGATGAGTACGCGCCTATAGCGCCGAAGGTTCCTGCCACGTTCTGCGTGTGACCTGAGGGGAAGGAATATCCCGTAGCCTCTGCCCTTGCGCTTTCGACTATAGTAAATTTAGGGTCTTTTACCCAGGGTCTCGGAATCTTGCAGAGGATTTTAAGCATCTGATTTATCAGAGTTCCCACAAGTCCGGTGATGAGAATGTAGTAGCCCTCTCTTTTGCTGATACACCAAAAAAAGAGAATCGCAACAGCAAGAAAAACCGTTTCCTCTCCGATATGAGTAATCAGAGAAAATATGAAATCGAATACGGGGTTTCTTATCTTTTCAAGCAAATATAAGAACTGCATAAATTAACCTTTCAAAACAGATTTGCAACCATTAGCATCAGCGGCATTGTTGCTATAGAAAGTATCGTGGAAAAGGCAACAAGCTTTGAAGCATACGCAGCGTCACAGTCAAACTTTTCGGCAAACATCGTTGAAGAAGATGCCGCAGGCGTTGCCGACATAATTATGAGAACGAGCGGAACGGTATCTCCCAGGTCAATACCCACAGCCTTAACTCCCGTCAAAATCAAAACGGTAGCAAACGGAAGTCCGAAATGACGGAGGAATATGAAGACGTACATATACACGTCATTAAAGAAGCCCTTAAAGCTAATATCGGCAAGACGAAGTCCTATAACGACCATCGAAAGAGGCGCGACCAGATTTTTTATCATAGTCAAGGCTTCCCATATAAGATTCTTATCCTCTACCAAGAAGGGCTTCGTAAAGAATTCGTCTACAGGCAAGCAGAACACGAGAATTCCCAGAAATGCCGCTATCGTTACGGGGTGGGTAAACGCCTTTCCGAGAGAGGAAAAGACGGTAGTAAGTCTTTCTTTTCTTGAATCAATATCTCCGTCATTATCCATATCTCTGTGCGCCGTGCAGAAATATACGCCAAGGGACCAGAGGAAGATATTAAAGGTAATGTTATAAACGGTAGCGTATATCGTAGCCTCGCTGCCAAGAACCGCTTCTATAAGCGGAATACCCATAAAGGCGGCGTTGGAAAATACGGTTGCTGTTTTAAGCATTCTTCTCGCGCTGTCCTCTGCCTTCTTGAAGGCAAGTATTGCTACGACTGCAAACAGCGCGTGCATTACCACTGAAAGAAGAAGAACTGTGAGCGAATTTTTAAGTATTACCTCGTCATACGGACGGATATATGCCTGGAATACAAGCACCGGCTGCGCTACGTAAAGAACGAGATTGGAAATTCCTTTTCCAAAGCCATCGGGCACGAGTCGGCATTTCTTCAGTATTATTCCGGGAACCATCATAATAAAGAGAATTGCCACGTAAAAAACCAGCTTTACGGTTATCTCGCCCATTGGAATTATTCTCCTATAAGCGCCTTAACAGCTTCGCGAATCTTATCGCACTTGCAGTTTGCATAGAAAAGCTTCTTGAAATTCTTAGTGCCGAGCGCACCGAGAACAAGCTCTCTGTCAAGATTTTCAAGGATATATACCATATCGGTGTGAGTTACCTTCTTAACCTCGTCAAGAATCTTCTTGTTTCTCTGCTCGGGCACTGCTCTTTCTCTGGGATAGCCAAGTCCCCATTCGGAAACGAAGAGCTTCTCGAATACGTACTGAAGGTTGAGCTCACAGCCCCAGCCCCAGCCCTTAGCGAAGGGCATAGCAATTGCATTGCCGTTATTTACCTGAGTGAACTGATACGCATCGGTAGGGTCAACAACGTGACCGCAAAGAACTCCGGGGAAGGAGTTGCAGGCAAGCATAGCACCTTCGCCTGTTCCGCAGCCGGTGATAACGAGGTCACAAGCTCCGGAGTTAAGAAGAACTGCCGAGAGAATACCTATCTGAACGTAGGTGAGCTGCTCCTTATCCTCTGCGGAATACATACCGTAGTTAAAAACCTCGTGACCGAGAGGCTCTACCACCTTTCTAAGAGTTTCTTCAATAAGGGCGTTTTTAGCTGCCTGGCTGTTTTCATTAATAAGCGCGATTTTCATACCTTTATAGTTCCTTTTCTTTGTTTTATTATATTCTAGGGTTGTTTTAGATTACGGAGTAAGTCTGTTCGGACCTCTGAAGAGGAACTGAACCTCTTTTATGGAAAGTCCGAGGAAAAGCATGGTAAGGCGGTCTATACCGATACCGAATCCACCGTGAGGAGGACAGCCGTATTTGAAGAATTCAAGATAGAATTTAACGTCCTCTGCAAGTCCCTTTTCCTCTGCCTGAGCCTTAAGAATTTCGTATCTGTGCTCTCTCTGCGCACCCGTAGTGATTTCAACGCCGCGCCAGATAAGGTCGTAGCCGCAGGGTACGCCGTTCTCATCTCTCATATGGTAGAAGGCTCTTTCCTTTGCATCATAGTCGGTAATGAAGAGAAATTCGTGGCCGAACATATCCATAGCAAGCTGCTTTGTCATTCTCTCTGCCTCGGTAGTAAGGTCTCCCTTAAGCTCATCGGGAACGGTATAGCCGTATCTTGCCTCAAGCTCGCGGTATACGTCAATAAGCTTCATTCTGGGGAAAGGAAGGCTGGGAACGATAACCTCCTGACCGTAAAGCGCGCTGATTTCCTCACCGTGCGCGTCCTTTACCTTCTGAAGAGCGTAAGCGAGAAGCTCCTCTTCCATCTTCATAACATCTCTGAAAGAGTTTATATAACTGAACTCAAGGTCGAAACCTGAAAACTCGGTAGTGTGCTTGCTGGTATAGGACTTTTCAGCTCTGAATACAGGTCCAACTTCAAAAATGCGCTCGAAACCGCTTGCCATTGCCATCTGTTTATAGAACTGAGGGCTCTGTGCGAGATATGCGTTGCGGTCAAAATACTTAACTTCAAAAACTTCCGAACCGCTCTCACTTGCAGCGCCGATAAGCTTGGGAGTGTGAATCTCTATGAATTCACGCTCAAGGAGGAACTGACGCATGGCA
>JAZNZE010000070.1:0-8022 GCA_045594785.1 Eubacteriales bacterium | reverse complement strand
AATTTACAGAATTGTGTGATATGATAAAAAAGCGAAAGTATTTTTTCGGCTTTGAAAGGAAAAAAGATAATGAAGAAAAACAGTAGAGCGATTGCGCTTCTTTTGACATTTATTCTGGTGTTTGGCGCGATAGCAGGCACTCTTACCTCCTGCGGAGAGGTAGAGGAGGGCTGCAAAACCTGCGTTGACACGGATAATGACGGCAAGTGCGATGCGTGCGGCAAGGACGTGGAGGCAAAAGGACCTTCCGGAAATGATCCTGCGGAGAAAATAAATTATACGGTCAGCGTAAAAACCGTTGGCGGCATGGCTCTTGAGGGTGTGTTCGTAACCGTTTATACAGATTCCACTTTTGACGACCTTGTTGACTATGCTACAACCGATTCAAACGGACTTGCGACCCTTAAGCTTAAGGAGAACGACAAGTATGCAATTAAGATAAGCGGCGCCCCCGAGGGATACGTAATAGAGGACTGTTACAGTTTCACCGGCACATCGGCAGCTATTACGCTCACATCTAAGGTTATAAGCAATACCTCTCTTGCGGGTGTTACCTACAGCCTTGGCAGCGTAATGCGTGACTTCACCGTAACGACCTCTGACGGAAAGTCGGTTACTCTTTCCGACCTTCTTAAAGAAAAGGACGCGGTGCTTCTCAATTTCTGGTATACTACCTGCTCTTGGTGCGTGGAGGAATTTCCTTATATGGAATCTGCGTATCAGACCTATAAGGACGATATAGCCATTCTGGCGCTCGACCCCTATACGAGCGATTCCGTGGAAGCCATTAGAATTTTCAAAAATCAGTACGGTCTCAGCTTTGATATGGCGAGAGATACCACCGGTATTTCAACCGCGTTTGGTGTAACGGCATATCCCACCTCGGTTATGATAGACAGATACGGAACGGTTTGCCTTATAGTTTCCGGAGCTATAACCGGTGAAAAGTATTTCAGTGTTATTTTCGAGCATTTCATAGGCGCTGATTACAAGCAGCAGCTTATCAGCAATTATGAGGAGCTTGCTCCTACCGAAAAACCGAATATAGATATGCCTTCCTCTGAGGAAATCTCAGCGGCAATAGGCTCGGCAGATTTAAGCGTAAGCTATTATCCGGAAAAGGATAGCGTTGACGCTGAATATTCCTGGCCCTTCGTTATAACCGAAAAGGACGGAGCGCCCTGCATTATGTCGAGTAATGCGAAAAAGGATAATTCATATTCGACACTTCACGCTGACGTTCCTCTCAAGAAAGGTCAGGCGCTTGCTTTTGACTATTTCTCGTCTACGGAACAGGGAGCAGACCTTCTTTACGTTCTCGTTGACGGTGTCAATATAAACACCATATCAGGTTTGAGCGAAGAGTGGGATACCTGCTATCCTTACGTAGCAACCGAGGACGGAACCTACAAGGTGACTTTCATTTACCTTAAGGACGATTCTACAGATACGGCTCTTGATACCGTTTATATAAGGAACGTTCGCGCAGTCGGTGAGGCTGATATTGCTTCTCCTACCTATATACCGCGCTGGGCTGCAACCAATCCTTTTGAAAACGGAGACGGATTTCAAAATTATGCCGAGGTGTTCCTTGGAGCTGACGGTTATTATCACGTAGGAAGTGACACGGGGCCCCTTCTTCTTGCTAATCTTATGGGCGTTACCCCTTTCTCTTCCGATGATTCGGTGTATAGTTATGTTTACATTGACTATGCCGAAGGCGGAGCTTTGGCTCAGTATTACGATGAGGTCGTAAGATATTGCAATTATGCTTCGAATGCAAAAATCAACGGACTTTGTACCGTTAATGCAGACCTTGCAAATTACCTTAAGATAATTGCAAATGAAGAGGGCTTTGAAATTGATAATCCTAATCAGTGGCTTCAGTTCTGCCTCTATTACGATGCGTACGGAACGGGCGGCGAGGAGCTGCCTGACCCTATTATAGGTCTCGCTCCTCACTCTGCGTATCCCACCGTATTGAATTCCGAGGTTGGACTTGACGAATATCCCAATGAGGTTACCTATGACAGACTTATTATGCCCAGAGGTCTCTGGTATGCCTTTACCCCTACGGTTTCGGGTGCGTACCGCATTGTATCTAACGTAAATAAGGATGATACAAAATCCTCTCTTAACGGCTGGATATTCCTTGCAGACTCAACCTTATATTACGAGCACGCTATATGCGAGAGACTTATTGACGATGGAAATAACGTGCGTATGTACGCCTATTTCGAAGCAGGGACTACCTATTATATTGATATCGCGTACGAGGACCTTTACAAAACAGGTACGTTCGGCTTTAAGATTGAGTATCTCGGAGAGGATTACAATTTCTTCCGTGCCGTTTCTCCCGGAGCGCCCTTTACTTACGCGCTTGACGAGGAAGGAAACGTTACCAATCTTCTGATTGCGGGCGGTGTTAAGGTTAAGCTCAATGAAGAGGACGGATATTACTACAACCTTCTTCCTGACGGCACTATGGGTTCTTCAAAAATATATCTTGATTTCACCATGTACACAAGCATTTTCTCGTACAATAATATTGAAACGATGATTCAAAAGGGACTGTTCGACTTCACGAAAAGCGAGGGCGACCATTACGCTGAATATACCGATGAAGAGCTGCGTGAGCTGTGGGGTGACGATTACGAGGAAAACTACGAGTTCTTTAAGATAGCCGAGGTAAGAGCGGGTATATATCACGGAACGGGTACGGATATGACCGAGAAGATAACCGAATATCATAGCAATATGATTTGCGAAGGACCTATCGAGGAAAGGGGTTGTATCGCGGTTGATGCCGAGCTTGCCGAGATTTTGCAGATGCTTATGGATAAGTATACCTTCAAGGACGTTGAAAATTCTTGGGTAAAGCTTTGCTATTACTACGAGTACATCGGCGAAGGCTGGGAATGGGTTTCTACCATTAGATAACTTACACGCAAAAATACGGGGGCGCAAAATAAACGCCCCCGAAAATTAAATTTTTAAGCTTTGCTTGAATTTTGCCGCTATCGGCGGCAGAACGGAGAAATTATGTTAAAAAGATTTCTATGCGCGCTTATAATGCTGTTCACACTTGTATCGGCTTTGCTTCTTTCCGCGTGCGCAGATGAGAGCTGCGAGGCTTGCACCGATGAAAACGGGGACGGAATCTGTGACGAATGCGAGCTTCAGATGCCCGATTCAAATAAAGACGGAAAGATTCTTTATAGGATAAAGGTGCTTAATGCAGAGGGCGAGCCGCTGCAGAATATGATAGTAAGCATATATGACGGAGAAGAGAAGCTTGCCGTAAAAATAACGGATGAGGAAGGTCTTGCGCTTTGCTCGGAAGCTAATCCGCTTAATGCCTCGGAGAATGCTTACAGGGTTGTTATAGCCGACCCTCAGAATTCGGATTTTTATTACGATAATGCTCTTGCAATTCTTGAGGACGGAAAAGAAGAAATAACGCTGACCGTTTACGAGACGGTTACCTCTCTTCCAAGCGAAACTCTTTATCTTAACGATGCTGACGTTGATTCGGTATCAGCGCCTATTCTCGATGACGGCGGATATTACCTGCAGCTTAAAGAGGGCAGAAACTATTTCGTATTTGTTCCCACAAGACGCGGTCAGTATAAGCTTTCCGCTGACGGCGAGGGCTTAACTATGGGTTATTACGGCTCTCCTCATTTTGTTCAGACAGGAAATCTTGCTTCCTATGACGGCACGGGTGAGGTCTTTTTGGAAAACGGCTCTCTCTTCTTTAATATCAGGATTTTCAACGTAGGCGAGGATTACCATTCAAGCTCGAGATACGTTTTCAGAATTGATTCGGCAGCCGAGGGCTCTGCAATTCTAAGCATTAAATGCGTTGACCCCGACCTTCCTATGAGTAAAGAAGAGATTCCTTGGGAAGAGTATATTCTGCCTGAAAATCCCGAAAAATTCATTCCTGATTTTGAAGTGAGCGGACTTTCCGAGCTTACCGATTTTGATATTACAGACGAAAATCTTAAGGCGGTATATAACGAAGAAGACGGATTTTATCATCTCGGCTCTGCCAACGGACCTGTGATTCTCGTTAAGCTTACCGTTGATTCCAAATACATCGCTTCCTTCAAAACCATAATGGAAACAACCAGGTTCTGCGCGTACGTTTACGGAGAAGACGAAATTCTGGACCGCAAAATCAATTATCACGATATGATGCAAAAATATATTGATGCCGCTGACGAAGCGCTCGGAGTTTATCCTCTCACGGCTCATATGAAAGAGGCTCTTACCGTTGTGGGCGATGCGTGGGGTTGGTATGATGAATCAAGCTATAATAATATTTTAAGCGCTGCAGACGGTAACGTGGTAGCAGAAAATGCATATCTCTTTGCTTGCTGTTATTACGAAGCTGAAGAATAAAATAAATTTACACTTGAAATTCTCGGGTTGCGGTGATATAATTTATGTGATGTAAAGCAGAATGCCGAAAATCCGCGAAACTCACCCATTGTTCAAAAAATGCCTGTTCGTGCTTAGCGGTAAAGTGACAGACGCGGACTGCATACTACAAAAACGCAGTAAAAATGGAGAAAAATATGAAAAATCTTAAAAAGCTATTATTCGCAATTCTTATTCTTTCACTTGCTCTATGTATGACGTTCGCTCTTGTTTCGTGCGGCGGTGACAGCGGAGGGGGCGGAGGAAATACAGACGGTGGCGGCTCCGGCACAAGTGACGAAAAATCAACGCACACCGTAACTGTTAAGGATACTGACGGAAATGCGGTAAGCGGCGTGAAGGTTCAGCTTCTTCTGAACGGAGAGCTTCCGCTCGGAGATGCTAAGACGACCGATGCTGACGGAAAAGCAGGCTTTAGTCCCAAAAACGAAGGAAAGTATTATGTCAAGGTAACGAGCGTTCCCGCGGGATACGATATTCCTCAGTCAAGTGTTGAATTCGTAAATAATGCGGCTGCTATAGTGCTTGAAAAGCTACCCGTATATACCGTTTACGTAAAGGACGCGAGCGGCAATCCAATTGTAGGTGCAGCAGTTCAAATTTGTGATGCGTCAGGCGCTTGCCAGCTTCCCAAGAATACAGATTCCGAAGGAAAAATCGAAAGTGCTCTTAAGAGTGATACTTACAAAGCAAAGGTTGTTTCAGCTCCTGCCGACTATGTCTTTACCGAGGATTATTTTTACCTTGAAAACAATACCGTGACGATTGTTCTCGAAACAAAATAATCAATGATTCTGATTTGAAATTTAAAAAGCCGAATCATAAAAGATTCGGCTTTTTGTTTGCTGTTTTTGTTATATTTGTAAAGAATAGTTGTCAAAAACGAGGTTTTATTGTACTTTCAAGCTTATTGCTTCAACAAGCTCGCTGTAGGATACAGCACCCTCGCGCCTGAAGGTAATCGTGCCCTCTCCGTCAACGATGACGGTCATAGGATAAGAGCTTACTCCTCCGAGTGAAAGGAAATAGTCGTCAATATATCCGCCGTCAGCACCGGGGCTATCCTTTGCAAATATTATTTTGCTGTCGGGATAATAGGTTGCTATAAATTCTTCGGGAGAGGTGGTTGTCGGTACGTTATCCGAGGTATGTACTGCAATTACGGCTACGGTGTCGCGGTATTCGCTTGCAAGCTTGTCAAAATGCGGCAGCTCTGCAACGCAAGGGCCGCACCACGTACCCCAGAAGTTTATAACTACGGTTTTGCCGCGCAGAGCCGAGATGCTTATCTTACCCGAGCCGTCAATCAGTTCAAGCTCGTTTGTGGGGCAGGAATAGCCAACCTCGCTTCCTGATTCGGGAATGGGCTTATTGTCGATAACGTTATAGTAAACCAAAGCTCCTACAAGAAGAGCGGCTGCAAGCACGAGAGCGGTTATTTTGATTATAAGAGAGCGTTTTTTACGCTTTTTTTCTATAGCTTCTTTCTCTTCTTCGGTTGCGTTTTCGGGAATTTCATTCTTTGGAAGAATCCATTTTCCGCCTCTGTACTCGATTGCCTGAGTAGGACAAACCGAAATACAGTCACCGCAGCTTATACATTCCTTGTCACCGACACGGGATATATCCATTTTACAGGTTGAAATACATTTACCGCAATCGATGCATTTGGGCTTTTCAAGTCTTATTCCGAGAATTGCAAATTTATTAAACAGTCCGTAAAGCGCGCCCAGGGGGCAGAAGAAACGGCAGAAAAATCTGTAGATAAACACGCTTGCAAGTATGAAAATCACGAGAAGAACGAACTTCCAGGTGAAGAGCGGGCCGAGCATTGCGTAAAGCCCGTCATTTGCGGAGTTGAGGAGCAGTCCTATTGCGCCTCCGAGCGTGCCGGCAGGGCACACGTACTTGCAAAATGCAGGCAAAGGAAGGTCCTTGAACGCGTAAATCAACGGAAATACAACGACTAAAAGCACCAGAATTACGTACTTAAAGTAGGAGAAAACCTTAGTAGCTCTGCTTTTTCTGAGCTTTGGAGTTTTAATTTTATAAAGAAGGTCCTGGATAAGACCGAAGGGGCAAAGAAATCCGCATATCGTTCTTCCGAGAATTATTCCGTATAAAAGAATGATACCGAAAACGTAATACGGGGTACGCTTTCCGCTTGCGGCAAGCGCGTTTTGCAGAGCTCCGAGCGGGCAGGCCACCGATGCCGCGGGGCAGGAATAGCAGTTAAGACCGGGAGCACAGGCGTTTTTGACAGCGCCCTGATAAATTCTTCCGTTTGCAAAGCCCTTTACGTTAGCGTTCGTGAGAAGCGCCGCATAGAGCTGAATAAGCCTTCTCTTTGTAGGAATGAGAGACTTTAGTTTTCCAAAAAATTTCTTCATATCAGCCAAGACCTATACATTCCGTGCAAATACGGACTGCCTTTCCGAGAACGTCAGCCATTCCGCCGTTGAAGATACCGGCTATTATGAATGCAATTGCAATAACTATGATTACAGCTCTTACGAGATTAACCGTGTGCCCCTCGTTTTTTGAAAGAGCTCTAAGCTCCTTATCGGCAGAAAAATCAGAGGACTGCGTGAGCCTGAGCGCTTTCAGCTCTTCCTTTGCCTTTTCAAGCTCGGCTGAATAGGATTTATCGAGAAATGCCGATGCCGTATAGCATATCGCAAATATGAGAAGAGTTGATATTGCCGCAATTACTACCGAGTAAGCAATATCGGTATTTACGTCCTCGAGTGTGTATCTTGAGGGATTGAGAACGAAAATAAGCGCTGCCGCAGTGAAAACAAGCGAGAGAAGCAGGGCGCTTAAAACGAGCTTAACTCTTTTCGCCTTTTCCTCTTTTTTGAGAGAAATATATTCTTCTGAGACCGAAAAAGCCGAAAGCTTATCCGAAAAAATTCTGAGAAGCGTTTTCTTTTTTATAGGTATGTTTTTTATCTTCTCCTGCTTTGCAAAAAGAGAAATTATACCCCCAATTGTCAGAAGAGCTATTGAAACGAAGCTTATAGGCGCAACCTTTTTGAGATGCACTTTTACGGTCTCTCTGGAAAATGGGGTATCCGAATCGCTTTTGTAGATAGAAATGCAGCTGACAATAAAGCATACAGCAGTTGCGATTAAAGCAAGAGAGAGCAAAATCGAAAGAAAAAATTTAGCTTTTTCAAGCTTTCCTTCGGGAATAAAGCCTGTTATTTTCGCTTTTTTACCGTTCGTCACAGCCGTCTCCTTTCCGTTTCGGTTTATCCTAAAAACAGTGAAATAATTATACAATAGGATTTGAAGGTTGTCAAGTATAAAACTTTTTTGAGTATTGCATTTTCGAAAAGAAAGTGCTAAAATATATATAAAATAATTATTTATAGCTTTAAAGGTGGTTTTATGAAGAGAATACTTGGATTTTTTATTCTGCTTGCCGTTACGCTATCGGTTGTTTTTTCGTCCTCAGCCTGCTCGCCCGAATATTCGGTTGAAAATTTTACGGTTTACGATAAGGATATGAAGACTGTAGAGCTTGAGGATTATATCGGAAAGCCTATCGTTTTGAATTTCTGGGCCACCTGG
>JAZNZE010000069.1:0-2629 GCA_045594785.1 Eubacteriales bacterium | reverse complement strand
ACATTTCATTCGGCCTGCCGGTTATTGAGTCACTACGCTCAAAATGCAGTCTTCTCTTTGACGTTCACCTTATGATAACGAAGCCCGAAAGATACGCCGAGAGATTTGCAAACGCGGGTGCGGATATAATCACCTTCCACTATGAGGCTTGTGATGATCCCGCTGCGCTTATCAAGAAGATCCGGGAGCTTGGCAAAAAGGCTTCGATCTCAATATCTCCTAAGACTCCCGCAGAAGCAGTTCTTCCCTACCTTCCCGAGCTTGATATGGTTCTTGTGATGACAGTTGAGCCCGGATTCGGCGGTCAATCGCTGATTCCCGAAACACTTGAAAAGGTTAAGGTTATCCGCAAGGCTATTAACGAGAACGGATACAACTGCAATATTCAGGTTGACGGCGGTATTTCGGAGAAAAATATTTCGCTCGTTACCGATGCGGGTGCAAACGTGATAGTTGCGGGTACTGCGGTATTCAGATCGCCTGATCCAAAAAAGACTATTGAGGATATGAGGAAGAATTCATAAAGAAAAAGAGGCAAAACGGAAATTCCGATTTGCCTCTTTATTACTATTTAGTCAGTTCAATAAAACGCGGATTTTCGCGGATAAAATCAAATCTGTTTGATTTCATAAACTTACGCACTATTTCGACATTAGTTTCGATATAGTTCTTATTGTTGAACGAAATGTCCTCAATTGCATATCTTACATACTTGCTTGTATACGGTAATTCTCCCGAGGGGATAGAATCAAATTCTTTTGCGTGATACAAGGCTTTTTCGAGAGCAGAAATAGATTCGTCTGCGTTATTGAGTTCCGCATAGCTGCGTGCCATCAGTTCATAGATCTTCTGTAAGCGGCAATGGAAAAAGATATAGTTGCCGTCATATATAACAGTTTCCCATAGTTTCAATGCGGTTTTGCAAGCGTCGATCTTTTCGTTTGGATCATTGTATTTCTCGTAATATATTTTTTTAGTGACATAATCCAACAAATTTAGAATGTTTCTGTGCTTTTGAAGCAGTTTCTTTTCGCGGTTTTCATCCGTGAAATATGCGCTTTCAACAAGGATTTCACGGCTATGCCAAATGCAGGGGGCAGACTCCGCATAATCTACAGCCAATTTCTCGTTTGCTATCTCGAGATTCTTATTGGCATACAAACACACAATATTTTCTATCGTTCTGCCGCGGACTATATCATCACGGCAATCTCGGAGAATTCTTGCGCAGATAAGCAATGCTTCTTTTGCATTATCGTTCTTTGCTTTGTCATCAATACCAATATAAAGAGTTGAATCGAGTGCTCTTGCCAGTTTTTCCATAAATACATTGTCACCCGGATATTTTTGTACCGCTTCGCGCCAAAGAGCGAGATTTGCCATGATCTTTCCTTGGCTCAAATATATCTTCTCTTTTTCAAAGGCTTCATCAAGATAGGCGTCTCTGTCGTCTTTTCTTCCGAGCAATTCGTCGGTGGTAATGTCAAAGAAGTTAGACAGGGAGACGATCATAGCTATATCTGGCGTAGTCTTTCCGCTTTCCCATTGTGAGACTGCGGAGACAGATACGTTCAGATATTCCGCAAGCTGTTCTTGTGTCAGATCTTTTTCGCGTCTGTATTTTTTGATAACGTTTCCTATATCCATATTTCTTCTCCGTAAAGTAGATTCAAAGGCGCTTTTGTACTTATATTATACCATATTTTTATTGATTTGCAAGAGAGCGATTCTTAACGATTGTTTAAGTGTCGCTGAAATTGGTAAAGCGCTAATAAAATCGAATAGTAAAAGAATACGGTGCAACTTCTTGGCTGCACCGTATTTTTATTAAATTAATACGCGATCTTTTCGGTAATGTATGCCTCGAGCTCGGAGATCGGGATTCTTACCTGCTCCATAGTGTCGCGGTCACGGACGGTTACGCAGCCGTCGCCTTCCTTCTCTGCATCGCCGACGGTATCAAAGTCAACGGTGATGCAAAGAGGTGTACCGATCTCGTCCTGACGGCGGTATCTCTTACCGATCGAACCGGTCTCGTCATAGTCGAGCATGAACTTCTTGGAGAGGCCAGCATAGATCTCGCTTGCCTTGTCGGAGAGCTTCTTCGAGAGAGGAAGAATAGCTGCCTTGAAAGGCGCGAGGGTGGGATGGAGGTGGAGAACGGTTCTTACGTCGTTCTTAGCCTCGTCGATAACTTCCTCATCATATGCATCGCAAAGTACCGCGAGAACGCTTCTTTCTACGCCGAGAGAAGGCTCAACAACGTAGGGGACGTATCTTTCATTGGTCTCGGGATCGAAGTAGGTGAGATCCTTTCTCGACTCGTTCTGATGCTGGGTAAGGTCGAAGTCGGTTCTGTCGGCAACGCCCCAGAGCTCGCCCCATCCGAACGGGAAGAGGAACTCGAAGTCGGTAGTTGCCTTGGAATAGAAGCAAAGCTCCTCGGGATCGTGGTCGCGGAGACGGATGTTTTCGTCCTTAAGACCGATGGAAAGCAGCCAGTTGTGGCAGAATTCTCTCCAATATGCGAACCACTCAAGGTCGGTGCCGGGCTTGCAGAAGAACTCAAGCTCCATCTGCTCGAACTCACGAACGCGGAAGATGAAGTTACCGGGAGTGATCTCGTTAC
>JAZNZE010000068.1:0-15418 GCA_045594785.1 Eubacteriales bacterium | reverse complement strand
AAAAAATTTATTAAAAAATATCTAGCATATCAGTTTTTATTTTTTTCGACAATACTATTATGATAATATTTACATATAATCTAGAGCTGAGGCAAGTAAAAAAGAATGAAAAATCAAAAAAACTGTAGTGACGCTGAATATTTATTTCATCAAGGTACTAATTACTATGCCTATAATTACCTTGGTGTAACAGTTGAAGAAAAGAATAAAAAATACGTTTATACATTCAGAACCTGGGCGCCAAACGCATATAGCGTAGCGCTCGTTTCTGATTTTTTCGGTTGGGAAAGACCTATTGAAATGAAGAAAATATCAATAGGCGTTTGGGAAACGGTGTATACCTCCGAGACCGCATTAACGGGTGCGCTTTATAAGTATAAAATTTCTGGAAAAAACGGAGTTCATTTGAAAGGTGATCCGTATGCCAATTATTCCACAGGCGGAGCAGACGGAGCATCAATAATTTATCATTCCGACTTTACATGGAGTGATCGGGAATGGATTGATAGAAGAAAACGGCAAAATAAAAATAACGATGCCTTTCTTCCCATACCCATAAATATATATGAGCTCCATATAGGAAGCTTTATGCGTTCCAATACGGAAGGATATACGAGTTATAGGGATTTAGCGCGTATATTACCTTCATATATCAGATATATGGGGTATACACACGTAGAATTTATGCCGATATCAGAGTATCCGTATGACGCCTCGTGGGGATATCAGGTGGGGGCGTTTTACGCTCCAAGCTCACGCTTTGGAACACCTGATGATTTCAGATATTTAATAGATACGCTTCATCAATTCGGAATAGGTGTGATTATTGACTGGGTTCCCGCTCACTTTCCGAAAGATGAGTGGGGACTTTACGAATTTGACGGAGGCCCTCTTTATGAATACCAAGGTTTAGACAGACAAGAATCGTTAACCTGGGGAACTCGTTTTTTTGACGTGGGCAGAGAAGAAGTTCAGAGCTTTCTTATATCAAACGCACTTTATTATTTTAGAGAATTTCATATAGACGGGCTTCGAGTTGACGCGGTTGCCTCAATGCTATATCTTGATTATGACAAGCCGGACGGTGTGTGGATAAAAAACGAAAACGGTGGAAAGGAAAACCTCGAGGCAATAGCTTTTTTCAAAAAACTAAACGAAAGAGTTTTTTTAGAGTTTCCCGATGCTCTAATGATTGCTGAGGAATCGGGAGATTTCGGAAAAATAACTCATCCAACATCGGTAGGCGGTTTAGGCTTTAATTTGAAATGGAATATGGGGTGGGCAAATGATTTTTATGACTATTTAGAGACAGACCCAATATACAGAAAACATAAGCATTCCGCACTGACCTTTCCGATTATGTACGCATATTCCGAGAATTACGTTTTACCAATATCTCATGATGAGGTTGTACACGGAAAGAAAGCTCTGATTGATAAAATGTTCGGGTCGTACGAGGACAAGTTTAAACAAATTCGCACAGCGCTTCTTTTAACGATGACGTATCCGGGAAAAAAGCTGCTGTTTATGGGAAGCGAATTTGGGCAGTTCAGAGAATGGGATTATAAAAGCTCTGTCGAATGGTTTATGTTAGACTACAAAAAGCATCATGCTTTGAGAGAATACGTTGCCGCGCTGAATCGTTTTTATTTGTCTCAACCTGCATTGTGGGAATATGATTATAAAACAGAAGGCTTTGAATGGATTTCGGTAGATGAAAATGAGAAAAATTTAATAGTATTTAAACGAAACGGTATCAAAAACTCCCTGATTATTATCATCAATTTTTCCGGAACAGAGCAGTTCATAAAATTTAGCACCTCATGTAACTGTAATTTAAAATGCCTCTTCTCAACCGATGATACCTTTTGTGGAGAGGATATCCTGATATTACAAAAAACTGAGGATACTTCTTATTTTGATGCGAAATTACCTGCATTTTCGGGAAGAATTTACGCTGAGAATAAAATCAAAAGAAAAATATATTAGAAGGAGCGAGCTAATGTACTGTAAAAAAGAATGCATTGCAATGTTGCTTGCCGGTGGGCAAGGGTCAAGATTATATGAACTCACAACAGAAACAGCAAAGCCTGCAGTTTCGTTCGGAGGAAAGTATAAAATTATTGATTTTCCGCTTTCAAACTGTATAAACTCATCTATTGATACGGTTGGGGTGTTGACCCAATATCAACCGCTGGCGCTTAATGAATATATCGGAAACGGTGCGCCGTGGGATCTGGACCGCTCAAGAGGAGGATTGTCCGTTTTGCCGCCTTATCAAAGAAGCAGCGGTTCTGATTGGTATAAGGGAACTGCAAATGCAATATATCAAAACATTGATTTTATAAAACAGTATAACCCGGATTTCGTTCTGATACTTTCGGGAGATCATATTTATAAAATGGATTATAGTAAAATGCTTAGCGAACACAAAAGAACTAATGCCGTTTGCACAGTTGCTACTATTACGGTTCCGATAGAAGAAGCAAGCAGATTCGGAATATGCAATACAGATTCTGACGGAAGAATTTATGAATTTGAGGAAAAGCCGAGAAGTCCTAAAAATAACCAGGCATCTATGGGAATATACGTATTCAATACAGAAACATTGATAAAATATCTGATAGAAGACGAAAAAAATCCGGCATCTTCAAATGATTTTGGTAAAAATATAATTCCCGCGCTTTTAAATAAAAAAGAGAGACTGTATTCATATAAGTTTTCAGGATATTGGAAGGACGTAGGAACTATTTCTTCTCTTTGGGAATCAAATATGGACCTGATTGCTGACGAACCTAAGCTAAGCGTACAGGACAAGAGCTTTAAAATTTTTTCACGAAACGAGGCGAGACCGCCGCAGTATCACGGAACTAAAGCAATCGTCAAACGTTCTTTAATATCGGAAGGCTGCCGTATATACGGAACAGTAGAGAACTCCGTACTTTCGGGAGGCGTAGTTGTTAAAGAAGGAGCGGTAGTAAAAGATAGTGTAATAATGGATGACGTCATAGTATCTGAATACGCAAAAATTTATAGCTCTATAATAGATTCCGAAGCATTTATCGGAAGATGTGCAATAATCGGAAAAGAAAACGCAGGCAAGGAGGAAATAACCGTTATCGGCAAAGGAAAAAAAGTATACGAAGAAACGGTTATAAGAAGTTAATTATGAGTATCAGTGCAGCGGGAATAATTTTTTCGAGTCTTAATGACGGCACTTTATCGAGGCTTACTTCTGATAGAACTGTCGCGGCAATACCGTTTGCCTGCAGATACAGGCTAATAGATTTTTGCCTTTCAAATATGGTAAATGCCAATATTTCAAACATCAGTATCGTAGCGAACTATAATTACCGTTCTCTTGTGGAGCATATAGGAAGCGGAAAGGATTGGGATTTGGCAAGAAGAGAAAAGGGAATAAATATGATATCCCCCTTTCAAACGATGCGAGGATCGGAGAAAAATGTATTTTCCACTAAGCTTGAAGCGCTAAAAAACATGAAAAGCTATATAGAAGATTTTAAAGAAGAATTCGTTATACTTATGGATTCTCACAGCGTTTTAAACATAGATTTGAAGAGTGTAATAAGAGAACACGAAAAATCCGGAGCCTCCATAACGGTAATAACACGAAGAATTCAACCCGATTTTACCTCTAAAACCCCAAAAATGCTTATTTCTTCAACGTCTGGAAAGATAAATGATATTGTCATGGGTTCTTCGTACACGCCAAACAACACAGAGCTATCTCTGGATATCTTTGTAATGAAAACCTCATATTTGAGAAAATTAATCGAAGAAGCCGAGGCATATTCGCTAAGAAGTCTTACAAATATGCTTCTTACAAGCTATAAGCATTCCTACTATAAAGCCTATTGCTTTGAGGATTACGTAGCTTCGGTTTCCGGCTTTCTTGATTATTATAAATGCTCAATGGAGCTAATAAAATCCGAAAGGGCGAGAAATTCACTGCTATCAAAAAAAGAATTCCCAATTTTTACACGCGTTCATAATTCTGCACCTACAGTCCATAAGGCTACAGCAAAAATAGAAAATTCGCTTATTGCCGATGAGTGTGTTATCGAAGGCACAGTCATCAATTCAATAATTTTCAGAGGAGTGCATATAGGAAAAAATACTGTAGTAAGGGACAGCGTTTTATTTCACGGAACTTACGTAGAGGATAATGTGCAGCTTAGTAATATAGTCACGGATAAAGGCGTTCACATTACCGAAAGCGTGAAGCTTTCGGGTAATGAAAATATGCCGTTTTACGTTCAAAAAGGGAGAAGGGTATAAATATGAAAATCACTTATGTTGCCGCGGAATGCGCTCCGTTTGCCGCCAGCGGAGGTCTTGGAGACGTTATGGGTGCTTTACCGCAAGCGGTCAAAGCAGAAAATCCTTCAATTGACGTATCTGTAATTTTGCCGTACTATGATAGTATAAAAGAAAAATTTTCAAATAACCTTAAAAAAATATGTGACATTCAGTTTTATCTTTCTTGGCGCCATACCGGAGCTAGTGTTTATGCGGTTAATAAAAACGAAATCAAGTACTATTTTATAGAAAACGACAGATATTTTAAAAGAGGTAGGCTATACGGCGAAGAGGACGATGCCGAGCGCTTTGCTTTTTTTTCACTGGCAGTACTTGAGTTTATTAAAAGCACAGGAAATACTCCGGATATTTTACACGCAAACGACTGGCAAACCGCACTTTGCGTGGTGTATTTAAAAACAATGTATAAAACGCATGCTATACTGTCTAAAATCAGAACCTTATATACAATTCATAACATAGAATACCAAGGAAGATTTGGACTTCATATATTAAGCGATGTGCTTGGCCTTGACTCAAAATATCTGAATTCTATTGAATACGATGGAGATATTAATCTTATGAAAGGTGCTTTGTCTCTATCCGATTATATTTCAACCGTAAGCCCGAATTACAGAGACGAACTTCATCATGATTTTTTCGCATTCGGTCTTGCTCCTATAATAAATTCCGTTTCGCACAAAATGTGTGGGATAATAAACGGAATAGATTACGATTATTTTTCTCCCGAAGCGGATAGGGAAATTTATTTTTCATATAATAAAGACAATGTTAAAGAAGGAAAACTAAAGAATAAAATTGAGTTTGGGCGAGAAATGGGACTTGAAGTATCCAAAGAAACTCCACTCATAGTTATGATTGGAAGACTTACGGCTACGAAAGGCGTAGATCTTGTGCTTCACATATTGGAAGAATTACTATCTCACGGAAACGTGCAGATAGCAATACTTGGCACGGGAGAAGAGCAATATGAAAAAGAATTTATAAAGCTGTCATATAAGTATGAAAATATGGTCTCAATTATAAAATTTGACCGTGCTATCTCAAAAAAGATGTATGCTGCAGGCGATATGTTCCTTATGCCATCAAAAAGCGAGCCTTGCGGACTTGCGCAAATGATAGCTTGTTCGTACGGATGCGTGCCTATAGTTCGTTCTGTCGGTGGACTGTATGACACGATAAATCATTGGGACGGTAAAAACGGAAACGGATTTTGTTTTAACAACTACAATGCTCACGAACTACTATTCACCATAAAGGATGCAATAGGTCTTTTTAATAGTGAAAATTGGGAAAGAATAAGATACAATGCAATAACTTCAAGATTCGAATGGTCAGATTCTGCTAAAAAATATATTTCGATTTATAATAATTTATTAAATTGGTAGGAAGTAAAATGAACAAAAAACCAAGAACGAGCTCTACTTTTGGAGAAAGGTCTGACATCAGAGATTTGAAGGAACGCATAGAAGCAAAATTAATAACCAGAGGTATTCCGGATCCGAGACACGCCAGTGATAAACAGATATATCAGGCAACGGTTATTGCTATAAAGGACATAATGCTAGAATACCGTTCTGAATTCAAAAAGCGAAAAAAAAGCACAGGTGCAAAAAAAATATGCTATCTTTGTATGGAGTTTCTGGTAGGGAGATCTTTAAAAAACATATCAAAAAATCTGGGAATTTATACCGAGCTTTGCGAAATTTTTAAAGAGTACGGCACGGATTTTGAAAGAGTTTATTCCTGCGAGGTAGACCCGGGGCTCGGAAACGGAGGTCTTGGCAGACTTGCAGCTTGCTTTATGGATTCTCTTTCGGCTCAGGATTATGCAGCTAATGGATATACTTTACTTTATGAAACGGGTCTTTTCAAACAAAAGATAATTGAAGGCGAGCAGGTTGAGCTACCTGACGAATGGCTTGAAAGCGGCGGTGCATGGCTTGTTCCGCACCCGGAGAAGAGTGTAAACATCCGTCTTGGAGGTAAAATCAAAGAAAAATGGGAAGGTAATTCACTGAAAATTACGAATTACGAATTTGATGAAGTAAAAGCCGTTCCGTACGACCTTTTGATTCCGGGAACTACGACAAATGCGGTTAACACAATAAGACTTTGGCGTGCGAGACCGTCTTATAACTCTTTATCGGGATACTATAACGAAACCCAAAGCTCATACGTAAAAAGCATTTCAAGCGGAAATAGCGCTGAAATAATAACAAAGCAGCTATATCCAAAGGATGACTATGACGAGGGTAAGCTCCTTCGTCTCACACAACAGTATTTTCTGGTTTCCGCCTCTCTTCAAAGCATAATAAGTGATTATTTTGCCGAACACGGTTCTCTTGAAAAATTTGAGGAAAATATAGCCATACACATCAATGATACGCATCCGGCGTTATGTATTCCCGAGCTCATGAGAATATTTATGGACGTATATTCTTATTCTTGGGATGATGCGTGGAGTATAGTTGTAAAAACCGTTTCATATACAAACCATACGGTTTTGCCCGAAGCGCTTGAATGTTGGCGTGTAGACCTATTTTCAATGAAGCTGCCGAGAATATACAATATTGTTATGGAAATTAACCGCCGTTTTACTGCTGATTTATGGAATCTTTATCCGGGCGATTGGGATAGAATATCCCGAATGTCAATAGTTGCCTATAATCAGGTTCGCATGGCAAACCTTTCCGTTGTGGGATCACATACGGTAAACGGTGTATCCGCACTTCACAGCGATATTTTGAAAAAAACAATTTTTCATGATTTTTACAAGATGACGCCATGGAAATTCACAAACGTAACAAACGGGGTTGTTCACAGACGTTGGCTTAACACCTCAAATCCTCGCCTTGCGTCATATATCGGGACTCTTATAGGAAATGAATTTAGTGAGGACGCTACAAATCTCTCAAAGCTTTTGGAGTATAAGGATAATTCGGAGGTTTTATCGGAAATATCCGAAATAAAACGATTCAATAAAGAGCGTTTTTCTGATTATGCCTTAAAAAAGTTTGGAAAAAGGATTGACCCTTCATCAGTTTTTGACGTTCAAATCAAGAGAATGCACGAGTATAAAAGGCAGTTGCTAAACGTGCTGAAAATAATGGCTATGTATAATGAGCTATGCAACAATCCAAATTCTGATATTCCTAATCAGACCTTTATTTTCGGTTGTAAAGCAGCTCCCGGATACGTTATGGCAAAAAAGCTAATAAAGCTTATATGGTTTCTTTCAAAAGAGCTGGAAAGCAATCCTTTAAGCCGAGAAAGACTTCAAATACTTTTTGCGGAAGAATATAACGTTTCCGTTGCTGAAATGCTAATCCCGTCAGCCGATATATCCGAACAAATTTCTCTTGCCGGAAAGGAAGCGAGCGGAACGGGATGTATGAAGCTTATGATGAACGGTGCTTTGACGCTTGGTACGCTTGACGGAGCTAACGTGGAAATAGCAGATGCTGTGGGAATGGAAAACATCTATATATTCGGTTTAAACACTCATGAGGTGGATGAGCTTTGGAGAAACGGGTATTACTCTCGAAACTATTACCATTCTTCGCCCGTTTTAAAAGAAGTTGTTGATAGATTTTATTCTTCAATCGGAGGAAGTGATTTTTCACATATCGCAGATTATTTAATTAACAGCTCACACGGAGTTGCCGACCCTTTTATGTGCCTTGCTGATTTTGATTCTTATCTATACACCTACAAAACCATGTTGACAGACTATGAAAACAAACAGGAGTGGGCACGCAAATCATTAATAAATACCGCATCAAGCGGAATCTTTTCATCGGATAATTCAATAAATAAATATGCAAAAGAAATCTGGCATGCTATGCCCGTTAATAAGATAAATGAAGGAAAATAGTTTTTTTGAAAATTTTCGTATTACCGAAAATGACTTATCAGCCCTAGAGGGAAGTGTAAAGCTTTTTCACGATAAAAAGTCTGACGGAAATTATGCAAATTTAGGCGAAAGCATAGTTATTAGCATAAGAATCCCCAGAAGCCTTCTAGTATTTCACGCCCGTGTAATTCTTATCAATGCACACGAAGCAGAGGAGACGTATGAGATAACCGGAATTCGATCCGAATATGATTTATACAGTGACATTGTTATTTTTAAAATAAACGTGCTTACTTGTCCGGGGTTGTTTTTCTATTTTTTTAAGCTTGATGCAGGAACCGAATTATACGGTTATCGCAAGAAAAATGATATATTAGCTTTTTCCTATGAAAATCCGAGAGAAGAAAATTTGTTTCAAATCACAGTAACCGAAGAAAAGAGTAAAAGAAAAAGCGAAATACACGGTATAATATATCATATTTTCGTTGATAGATTTTTCCGCGCGGGAAATCTCCAGCCAAGAAGTGATTCGATTATGATTGATGATTGGTACGGTGAAATTCCCGAATATCCTAAATTTCCCGGTGCTTACCTTAAAAATAATACCTTCTTTGGCGGAAATCTCTATGGAATTATAGAAAAACTAGGTTATTTAAAATCCTTAGGAGTTTCACTTATATATTTAAGCCCTATATTCGAAAGCTCCTCCAACCATAAATACGATACCGGAGATTACGAGAAGATTGACGGTATGTTTGGCGGTAATTACGCTTTAAAGCTCTTAATAGATAAAGCAGCTAAATTGAATATCGGAATAATCCTTGACGGTGTGTTCAATCATACCGGAGCGGATAGCAAATACTTTAATAAGTACGGAAAGTATAACTCCCTCGGTGCGTATCAATCAAAAAAATCACGGTATTATAATTGGTATAGATTTGAAGCCTATCCCGATAAATACGACAGCTGGTGGGGAATTGATATTTTACCGAAAATATACTATGAGAAGGGAGACGCTGAAAATTATTTTCTCGGTGAAGGCGGAGTAGTTGAAAAATGGATGCGCCTTGGCATTAGAGGTTTCCGTCTTGACGTTGCAGACGAGCTTTCCGACAGTTTTATCAAAAGAATGCGCTCTTTAATTTCGACATATAATCCTGACGCACTATTATACGGTGAGGTATGGGAAGACGCATCAAACAAAACGGCTTACGGAAAAAGAAAAAGATATTATCTGGGAACGGAATTGACAGGAGTGATGAATTATCCGCTTAAAAATGGAATAATTTCTTATATTAGAAAAAAAGACGTGGCAGAAATCGAATATGCTTTAAATTCCGCAATCTATAATATGCCAATATATATACGTAATACGGGTATGAATATTTTAGGCTCACATGATACTGTAAGAATAATAACCGCTCTTGGCGGAGGCGAGGCATATGGAAAAAGCAACGATGAACTTTCAAGGGTAAAGCTTACCTGTGAAGAATATTTGCTAGCAAAAAAACGGGTTATAGCCGCGTATACTCTGGCAGCAACCTTACCCGGAATTCCAACGGTATACTACGGCGATGAGGCGGGTATTGAAGGGTATTCAGATCCCTTTAACCGAAAAACATATCCATGGGGAAAGGAAGACAAAGACATACTTTCTCATTACAAAAAAATCGGCAAACTTCGAACCGATTACGCTGCTTTTTTTGACGGTGATTTCCATATTCTGCATCTTGATAAAAACTTCTTAATTTATGAAAGAAAAAAAGAAGACGAGCGTTTCGTAACAGTATATAATAATTCGCAAAATGATTTTAAAATTTCACTAACCAATCCGATACTGGAAATACTTCAAAATTTAGTTAAAAAGGAATTTACGCTAAAATCCGAAGAAGCCTATGTTTTTAAAACTAATATAGAGACAGAATTTGAAATAGGGTGTTAAAGCAACACCCTATTGTTTTTTTCAATTTTCTTTAACGCACGGTATAAAGAATATACGTCTTCCTTGGATGAAAAATGCGACATACTTACTCTGACAGCACCGCTCTCGTCCGTGCCAAGCTTATTATGCGCACTGGGAGCGCAATGAAATCCGCCTCGTACACAGATACCAAAATCATTTAACCTTTCGCAAAGGAGCTCTGACTTGAAGTTTTTCATATTAAAGGTAACAATGCCTAAATTTTTTGCATAAACAATGGTACCCGGAACAGAAAGTATGGAGTTAGAGCATAATTCTGTAAGCTCTCGGCTTTTGTTTTCTATTACCTTTAGTCCCACCCGTTTTATATATTTTATACCTTCGCAAAGTGCGACTATAGCAGGTCCGGGAAGAGTACCTGCCTCCAGGCGCTCCGGAAGAGCGAGGGGCATATAATAATTTTTGGACATAGCTCCGCTTCCGCCCTCTATAACCGTTGCCACGTCTACTGCATTCGAAAATACGGCAAATCCAAGACCCATTATTCCAAAAAGAGCCTTGTGAGCCGGTGCGCAAAGAGCAGTGCAAGGTGTTTTGGTTAAGTCGATTTTCTTATGGCCGATATATTGCGAGGCATCCACAATGAGCTTTAGATTGTTTCTTTTTGCAACGGCTGAAAGTATTTCAAGAGGAATTTCCTTTCCTGTTACGTTAGAAGCCAGAGTTGAAACGATTGCCTTCGTATCGGGGCGAATATTACTTTCTATCTCAGCATCAAGATATTCCGCCGAGCTGTTAAAGCAACTGACGTTTATCCCAAGCTCGTCTATCAGCTTATATATAGGTCTGATAACAGAATTGTGCTCTACGTCAGAAATCAAAACATGGCACTTCTCCGAAATTATACCTTTAATTGCAAGATTTAGAGCATAGGTTGCATTCATGGTAAAAACTATACGCTCAGGAAAAGAAAAATTTAAAAACGAAGCCAGCTCTTCTCTTGTTTCATAAATTCTTTCTGCGGCGCGAAGAGATAAATCATACGTTCCTCGCCCCGCATTTGCTGAAAGATTTTTTACGGCTTTTTCCACAGCCTTATATACTGAATTAGGTTTTTTATTAGTTGTTGCGGCGTTATCAAGATATATCATACTACCTCAGATTACTTTATGAATACAGAGAAAACGAAAGGCCTTCCTTTTTCAGTGCCATAACTGCATCCGGATAATCGGTAGAGAATATTATTAATCCATAAATACATCCGTCAGGTGATTTTCCTGCATCCAATTTTATGAGCTTTGAATGAATCTTCATACTCGAAAGCAGCTTTTGTGCTTTAATTGCGTATGTTACAGAACCTAGCGAAATTGTGGTTTTGTTCAAACAAATAACTCCTTCCGCATAGAAAAATACTATGCAATATCAGTTTATGGAAAAATATCTCAAAAGTTGCAGAGAAATAGATAAAAAATGCTGGACTTTTCTAAAAATATATGATATACTTATTACATTAATTTCATTATTTATAAAGGATTTCTTGTATGGAAGAAATAAGAAACAACTTTATTCACGACATAATTGATGCAGATCTTGCGGATAATCCCGACTTAAAAATACACACGAGATTTCCTCCCGAGCCTAACGGATATCTTCATATAGGTTCTGCAAAGGCAATATGGATAAACGCTATGACTGCAAAAAAATACGGTGGTCTTTTTAATCTTCGTTATGACGATACCAACCCCTCAAAAGAAGATAACGAGTACGTTGAAAGCATATACCGCGACCTCATGTGGCTCGGCTGTGAGCCTACGGGAGGAATTTATTACGGCTCTGATTATTTTGATAAATGTTACGAATATGCTATAAAGCTCATAAAAGAGGGAAAGGCTTACGTTTGCGATTTAAATGCAGACGAGCTCAGAGCGTACAGAGGAACTCTCACAGAACCGGGCAAGAACAGCCCTTACAGAGATAGAACCGTTGAGGAAAATCTAAATCTTTTTGAAAGAATGAAAAACGGAGAATTTCCTGACGGTTCAAAAACTCTGCGTGCCAAAATTGACATGTCGTCCTCAAATATGAATATGCGCGACCCTGCTATTTACAGAATTTTGCATACAGACCATCACAGGCAGGGAAACAAGTGGTGCATTTATCCGCTCTACGACTACGCGCATCCTATCCAGGACGCGATAGAGGGAATTACGCATTCTCTTTGTTCGATAGAATTTGAAAATCACCGTCCTCTTTACGACTGGGTAGTAGAGAATATCGGATTTGAAGCAAAACCAAAGCAGCGTGAATTTGCACGTCTTAACGTTACTCATACCGTAATGAGCAAAAGATATCTCAGACGTCTCGTAGAGGACGGGCTTGTTGACGGTTGGGATGATCCCAGAATGCCCACTCTCTGCGGTCTTCGCAGACGCGGCTACACTCCCTCGGCTATATTTGATTTTGTAGGCCGCGCAGGCGTTGCAAAAGCATATAGCGTTGTAGATTATGAGCTTCTTGAGCACTGTATAAGAGAAGAGCTTGACGATAAAGCCGAGCGCAGAATAGCTATTTTGCATCCCATTAAGGTTGTTATCACAAACTATCCCGAGGATAAAACCGAATATTTTGAGCTTTCAAATAATCCCCATCACGAAGAGGCAGGAAAAAGAAAGCTCCCGTTCACTCGCGAAATCTTTATTGACGCTGATGATTTTGCTGAAGTTCCACCGCCTAAGTTTTTCCGTATGAGGCCTGACGGTGAAGTTCGTCTTATGGGCGCTTACATTGTAAAGTGTAATGAAATCATGAAGAACGAAGACGGTTCAATTAAGGAAATTCATTGCACAGCTGATCTCGAAACGGGAAACGGTATGCCAGTGGACGGCAGAAAGGTAAAGGGAACGATTCATTGGCTTTCTTCCGCATATGCCAAGGATACGACCGTAAAGCTTTACGATTTCCTCTTTGATATTGAAAACGTTGACGAAATTCCTGAAGGAAAAACATTTGACGATTATCTTAACAGAACATCTGTTACTGCCGTTGAAAATGCAAAAATTGAGCCTGCTTTATCCGAGGCCTTGCCCGAAGAACGCTTCCAGTTTGTCAGATGCGGATATTTTGTCAAGGATTCAAAGCATTCGAACGTATTTAACAGAATAGTTGGTCTTAAAGACAGTTTTCCTAAAACGAAATAAAGAAAAGAGCCGTCACTCAGTTTGATGTGACGGCTCAATAAATAATATGAATATTTTTGAAAAAATTTTATTTTATATTTCTGTGCCTTGCTGCGTTTTCTGTGGCGAAAGGCTTGAAATTTCAGAGCAGGCACTGTGCAAAAAATGTAAAGAAGCGTATCTTGATTACAAAGAAAGGAACTGCTCAATATGCTCAAAACCGCTTTATCAGTGCAGCTGCCCTTCGGAATATCTTGACTCCCACTTTATACATAAGCACATAAAGGTGTTCAGATACAAAGCCTCCGAAAAATCTCCGGCTAATGAACTAATATTTAAGCTTAAAAGAGAAAACAGACGTGACGTAATCAATTTTATTGCAGACGAATTAACAAATTCTATTCGTCATTCCGTAAAAATAGATAAGGAGACGATTTTCACTTGTGTACCAAGAAGAAAACGCGCTAAAGCTCAATATGGCATCGATCATGCAGAAAGGCTTAGCAAAGCCGTAGCCAAAAACTTTTCTGCAGAATATAAATCACTTTTGAAATCAAAAGCAAAAACAGCTCAGAAAAAAGCCGAAAGTACCGAAAAACGAATCGAAAATGCAAAATTTCAATTAATTGATGAAAATCTTGATTTATCAGGAAAAACCGTAATACTAATTGACGATATAGTCACAACCGGTGCATCTATGGGTGCTGCAGCTTTCAATATAAAAGCTCTTGGTCCAAAAAGAATAATCGGTGCATCGATAGCAATAACATACAAAGACGCCTATAAGCCTCTTTCGAAAGACAACCGTTTTTTCAAAAAATGATTACCTGATAAAATTAGTTGATGGCTTATATTCCGTTTTGGGAAGAGAAACGTTATTCTCTTCGCCAAGCTTTATAAGAGAAAGAAGCCATGCCATATTTCTGGCAAGATTTCTCATCGTGCGAAGTCCTTCGCCGTCCTGCTCAACCTCTTCTGGTAAATTTCCGTGAACCTCATTCCAATATGTTGACGTAACAATAGGCATAGACGCTATCGCAAAATATCTATTGAGCTGGTCGAGGGTAGGTGTCGTTCCCGCTCTGCGTGCAGATGCAACAGCGGCAGCGGGTTTAAATGCAAATACGTTCTTTTTGGCACATCGGTCCGAATAAAAAGCCCTGTCCATAAAAGATGTAAGAGCACCGTTTGCGCCCGCATAATAAACCGGAGAACCAAACACAAACGCATCGGCAGTCTCAGCGAGAGCGATAAAATCGTTCACTTTGTCATCTATTACACATTTTCCAAGTTCGCGGCACGCTCTGCAGCCCATACATCCGGCAATTGCATCATTGCCTATGTAAAAGATTTCGGTTTCGATACCACAGCTATGAAACGTATCTTCCATTTCCTTGAGCGCTCTTCTGGTGCAACCGTTTTCGTTTGGACTTCCGTTTATAAGTAAAACCTTCATAATAATACTCCTTTCGTCTGAAAATAGTATAACAGAAGTTTGTTCTAAATTCAATAGAAAGTTACAAATAAAATAAAACGATAGAAAAAGCGAAGCAGAATACTGCTTCGCTTTTTTGATAAGTTGATTAATATCCAACCTTTTCCCAACACTCGAACGGAGCAGCAAGCTCTTCGGAGATGTAAACCTGAGTTTTCTTAGTCTGGAGCATGGTGCTGGGAAGGTAAGGAGTGATAGGACCGTGTGTGCAAAGACGGCTGGTCATTCTCTGCCAGGAGGAGAAGGTTCCGCAAGTAGCAAGAGCGTGAACTTCGATTCTTTCCTTAGCGCGCATTACGTCAAGAGGACCGATTGTAGCAGCCTTGGGAGGAACGTTAGCAATATCACCGGACTGACCGAACGTACCGTTAAGGGAGTTCTGCATAATAGTCATGGGGTGAAGAGTAACGATCTGAGCGGGCTGGTTAAGCCATTCTTCAATGTCACCGGATCCGATGAACTCGGGAATGGGATCAACAAATGCCATGTGTCCTGCCCATCCGGGAGAGGTAGAAGCGATATCTGCACCGGTACCATCGGTGATATCATCGATTATCTTAGAATAATCCTTAATGTTTGCGTTAAGTCGGATCGTAGCCATGTCGTTCTGTGAGCCAAGGAGTTGCTGA
>JAZNZE010000067.1:0-30366 GCA_045594785.1 Eubacteriales bacterium | reverse complement strand
CCAGCTTCGCCCGTTCAATAACGAGGTAAAGCTCGCTTATATGAATAAGCGCACGACCTACGAGGCAAACAAAATCGAGCTTGACGGAAACAAAATGACCGTCAGCTTTGAGATAATTCCCGCAAAGGCAGTCGTATCCTTCGATATAAAGGACGAATATATTTCCTTTACGCTTTTGGAGCTTATCTATCCCGAAAAGGCGTACGGAAATCTTTGTATGGACCTGCCGCCAGTTGAGGAATTCAGGCTTCTTCAGCTCCCGATAAAAAACAGAAAGAACTACGGTCAGTGGATAAACTGCTCCTGGGACGAGAGCGCAAGCGCATGCGTGCTCGGCGCTATGCCCGAGGCACTCATAGATTCAGAGAGACGAAAGGGATATCGCATTTTCACCGCTACCGCTAAAAAGGAAATAGGACTTAAAGGCACTACTGCGTCTATAATCGTAAGCGGCGGAAAAGAGGATTTCCTCGATGCCGTTGACACCTATGAAAAGGATTACGGACTTCCGCTCGGCGTGGAAAGCAGACGCAGACCCGAAATAAACCGCTCGATATATTCAGCGCGCTTCATTTCGCCTGAGAACGTTGACGAGCATATTAAATATGCCAAGATGGGCGGTTTCGGCTGTATGCTCTTGTACTATGATAATATGTGCAAAATTCAAGGCTTCAACTACAGCACCTGCGGCGATTACGATTTTAACGATAAATATCCGAACGGCTTTGACGACCTCAGGCTAGTTATTAAGAAAATCAAGGCTGCCGGAATAATTCCCGGAATACATTTTCTCCACACGCACGTGGGAATAAAGAGCCGATACGTGAAGGGCTCGGCAGACCACAGACTTAATATTTCGGAATATTTTACCCTCTCACGCGAGATAGGTACTGACGATGACAGGGTATACGTAGAGCAAAATCCCCAAAACGCTTCGACCTACGATATGAAAAGGGTTCTGAAATTCGGCGGTGAGCTTATGCTCTACGAAGGCTATACCACCGAGCGTCCTTATTACTTCTACGGAGTAAAAAGAGGTCACCTTGAAACAGAGGCCACCGCTCACCCGAAGGGAGAAATAGGCGGTCAGCTTGACGTTACCGAATATCTCTGCACAAGCATTTACTTAAATCAGCGCACCGATATGCAGGAGGAGGTAGGCAGAAAGCTTGCGGCTCTTTATAACTGTGGCTTTGAGTTCGTTTATTTTGACGGCTCGGAGGGCACTAATCCCCCCTACGAATACCACGTTCCCAATGCTCAACGCAGAATGCTTAAAATGATGAAAAATCCCCCGCTCTTCTGCGAGGGCGCGGCTAAGGCGCACTTCTCCTGGCACTTTGTCAGCGGCGGAAACGCATTCGACACCTTCAGCGCTGACGTATTTAAGAAAATGATAGATAAGCACCCCTTAAGAGAAGCCGAAGAAGCAAGGCAGGATTTCACCAGGGTTAACTTCGGCTGGTGGTCCTTCAATGAAGCAATGCAAAAGGATATATACGAATACGGCACAAGCCGCGCTTTCGCATGGGACTGCCCGATTACCATGTACGGATATATTGACAGGTTTAACAGCCACCCCCGCGCAAAAGATCTGCTGGAGGTTATTCGCCGTTGGGAATACGCGAGAAGGAATAATATTCTCACCGAAAAAGAAAAGGAAATGCTCAGAGAGCCGGGTAAGGAGCACACTCTCCTTATAAACGAGGAAGGCGGCTACGAGCTCGTTCCCTACACCGAGCTTATAGGAGTGGGCGGTGAGGACTCCGGCATTTCAGCCTTCGTTTTTGAAAGGCTCGGCAGGGCTTACGCTGTTATCTGGCACAGGAGCGCAGAGGCAAGGCTTTCTATTCCTCTCACAGAAGCAAAATACGAACGTGACCTTGGCGCAAAACCTCTGCCAATCGAAGTAAAAGACGGTAAAATGACAATAAAAGTTGACAATTCGGCTTATTTGAGCGCGAATATTTCCATAGAAGAGCTTAAAGAAAAGCTTCTTTCTTCAACCATTATCAAGGAGAATTAAAATGAAAAGCTTTATTTTTGAAAACAAAAATTTTCGCCTTACGGTAGGTGAAAACGCTATTGCGGAGAGCCTTATTTACAAGAAAAACGGAGAGGAGCTTATAAGGAGCGGTGAGGAAATCGCGCTTTTCTCGGTTACACAGCTGCGTCCCTTTAATAACGAGGTTAAGCTCGCTTATATGAATAAGCGCACCACCTTTGAAGCAAACCGCATACGCGTTGAGGATGGTAAAATTATAATCGGATTTGAAATAATTCCGTATGAAGCCGTGATCACCGTTGACACGCATGACGAGTATATGAAATTTACTCTTTCCGATTTTATCGTTCCCTACGACCTTTATGACGGTCTTTGCATGGACCTGCCGCCCGTTGAGGAATTCAGAATTCTTCAGCTTCCCGTAAAGAACAGAAAGAACTACGGTCAGTGGATAAACGCTATGTGGGACGACAAGGCGAGCGTATGCGTGCTTGCCGCTATGCCCGAGGCTATTATAGATTCGGAAAAGCGCAAGAATTTTCGTATTCTTACCGCTGATGCTAAAAAAGAAATAAAGCTCAAGGGCACTTCCGCAGCTCTCGTCGTAAGCGGCGGCAGAGAGGATTTCCTCAACGCTATCGATACTCTGGAGCGCGACTGCGGTCTTCCGCTCGGTGTCCAGAGCAGAAGAAGTCCTATAATAAACCGTTCTGTTTACTGGTCGGCTGACGTCTGCCCCGCAAATATTGACGAGCATATCAAATACGCAAAAATGGGCGGCTTTGAATGCATGCTTCTCTACTATGAATGTATGTGTCCTCTTCCTAAAACCTGGAGCTACGGCACCTGCGGAGATTACTCCTTCGGCGAAAAATACCCCCGCGGAAAAGAGGATATGCTAGAGGTAATCAAGAAGATAAAGGACGCGGGCATTACCCCGGGTCTTCACGTACTGCACACCCACATAGGAAAGTACACTAAATATATAACTCCCGTATGCGACCACAGGCTTAATCTAATTGAGCATTATACCCTTGCAAAGCCTCTCGGACTTGGTGAGGAGGATATTTACGTTTACGAGAATCCGAAAAACGCTCAGAATTACGAGCTTGTAAAAAGCGTCACGTCCGATCATCTTGACGAGAACAGCAAAAACGAAACGGTTATGAGCCGCAAGGTATTGAATTTTGGCGGAGAGCTTATCAGATATGAGGGCTATACCACCGAGCCCCCCTACCGCTTCTACGGAATAAAGAGAGGATACTGGGATACTAACGTTGTAAAGCACCCCGAAGGACAGATAGGCGGTATTCTTGACGTGAGCGAATACGTTGCAACGAGCGCGTATATCGACCAGAATACCGACCTTCAGGACGAAATTGCAGAGGAGATTGCAAAGCTCTACGACTGCGGCTTTGAATTTATGTACTTTGACGGCTCGGAAGGAACTAACGCACCCTATGAATATCACGTTCCGAACGCTCAGTACAGAGTTATAAAGAAGCTCGGCTCTGCTCCCAGATTCTGCGAGGGCGCGGCTAAGGCGCACTTCGGCTGGCATCATCTGAGCGGTGCTAACGCTTTTGACGTATTCAAAACCCCCGTTTTCAAGGAAATGCTTGACAAGCACCCGCTTGCAGAGGCAAGCCATATGGCGCAGGACTTCACCCGTCTTAACTTCGGCTGGTGGGCATTCTATAACGACACCAGACGTGACGTTTACGAATACGGAACGAGCCGCGCTTTCGGCTGGAATTGCCCCGTTACCATACAGACCAGCCTCGAAAGATTCGGAAAACACCCCAGAATCAAGGATATTATGGAGGTTATGCGCCGCTGGGAATACGCAAGAAAAAATAATATCCTTACCGAAAAAGAAAAGGATATGCTCAAAGAGCCCGGCAAGGAGCATACGCTGCTTATAAACGAGGAAGGAGAATACGAGCTTGTACCCTACTTCGAGGTTAAGGGCGGCTGCTTTGATAATAGCGAGGCTTCGGCATACGTATTCGAAAGAAACGGAAAATCCTACGCTCTTCTCTGGCATAATACAGGCTCCGCAAAGGTAAATATTCCTCTTTCTGACGTAAAATACGAGCGCGACCTCGGAAAAGAATTACTGCCCACAGAGAAAAACGAAGGAAGCATTACGCTCGAAATTTCGGATTCCGCTTACCTCTCTGCAAATATATCTCTTGAAGAAATGAAAAAGGCTATAAAAGCCGCAAAAGTAGTGTAGTATCCTAGGTACTAAGGCACCCCCATAAAAATTCAATCACGGCTCTGCCCCCACCGCAGAGCCGGTTTTTTATGAACGTTTGTACAAAATATACAAAAATTATATATATATATATTGCACAATTGACAATTTTGTGTAAGAGTGCTAAAATTATAATAGATAAAAATATTTTAGAAAGGAAAATTCTAGCATGAAGAAATTTTCTAAGCTTCTCACGGTTCTCCTGGCGTTAGTCGTCATCATCACCGCCTTTACAGTGGTGGCGCTGGCTTCCGAAGAGCCCGAACTTACCGCGAAAGAAATTAACTCCTCAACCGGAAAATTCAGTGACGGTACGTTCTCTTCTTTTACCCCGGGCGATATATTCCAGAACGCTATTTGGAACGATGCTAACAAAACGGGCGTTTGGAACGTTCACGGAGCGGATAACGGAAACGTTTATCTGCAGTCGGAATATGACGTAGGCGGTTCAGGTGCGCACGATAACCTTGATATGTATTTTAACTACAACAAGAGCACCAACATTGACGCATATCCCTACATAGCATTCGACCTCGATATTATGACCGAAAACGGAACCTTTGGTCAATATGCCTCCATTGGAGCTACCGTTAGCGCAAACTCATCGGCTAGCAGAATTGATATGTCGTCCACTTACATTTATGAGCTCGGACTTGATACAACTCCGTATAACTGGCAGCATCTTACCTACTTAGTTGAGCATGTCGGCGGCGGAATCTTCAACCATCACTTTTTCGTAAACGGTAAGCTCACCTACACGCGGCCTACCGATTATTCCGCAAGCTCGGGATTAACTGCTGCAGGAGATACGTCAAATCTTGCCCTCTACTTCTTCAGAATGTATCCCTCTATCCACAATACCACAGCCGGCAACGGTAAGATAGGATACGATAACTTCAGATACACCCTCTTCCCTGCGGGATACTGCGATGACGAAAACGGCAAAGCTGACCTCTCAAAGATAGGAAATCACTATTACAGCGAGGATTACGAATTCCCCTACGGAATTACCGAAGCTAAGGTTGGCGATAACATTTACGATGATGCTAACGAGGCTATCGAGGCTGCGGCAGAAGGCGCTACCGTAAAGCTTACGATGAACGGCACGAAGACACTTATCATAGACAAAAACATTCTTCTTGACACAAACGTCTATGACGAAAGCGGAAACGCTACCGGCTCATTCTACACCTATGAATACAAGAGCTCCAAGGGTTTTGTTCCTACCGAAACGGCAGCAGGCAGCGGTATATACAGCTTTGAAAGAAGCGCGAATGCCGTTGACGTAATATGGGATGAAAAATGCGCTGAGGATTGCGACTGCTTTGCAGAGTACGGCGGACACACCCTTACGGCAGAAACCGTTGCTCTCGTAGGAAACGTTCCCGAATATTTCGGCACTCTTCCCACCTGGGAGATAACCAACGAATATACTCAGAAGAAATTCCTCGGTTGGTCCTATGAAAATGACGGAACGGTTGACGAGCTGATAGCAGTTACCGCTGAGGACGTTGAAAACGGTCAGATAAAGCTCTACCCCGTTTACACTACCGTAGCTTACAGCATCGAGCTTATCAGCGGCGGCATCTCCACCTTCCACGTTGAAAGCGAATTTGGCGCTCTTCTTACAGACGCTCCCGCAGGAGCAACCATTAAGCTTCTTTCGGATATTTATACCGAGGTTGCTACGGTTCAGATTAAAAAATCTCTTACCATAGACCTTAACGGCTACGACCTTAAGAGATGCTTCGTTTACGGAAACGTTTACGAGGCAACCGACAGCGGCGAGGGACTTGTTTACGGCACGGATACCGTTCTCGAAACCGTGGCAAGCGGCGGAGAGATCTTCTTCCGTCCTATGGCAACCTACGTAAAGCTTACGTTTACCTCTTCCACGGGCGGCGGAACCATCTACAATTTCAAGATGGACGCTGAAACCTGGAAGTATAACGGCGAGGTCGTTAAGCGTACTTCGACCGCCATTGCTCCCGCGCGTCTTACAAACGCAAGTGAATCTACCTACTCAGCTTCTTACTTCGAGCTTCATATTAACGGCGGAATTACCATTTACGCAGGTCAGGCATTTTACAGCATTTATGCTTCCGGAACGGGCTACGTAATTAAAATGGATAACGTTAACTACTATAAGCTTGATAATTCCGACTTTATCTACTGCCGTACTAACTACAAGGTAGATATAAGCATAACAAATTCGCTTATCTACGCTCCTAACAATAGCGGAAACTTTATGTTCCTTGGAACGAATGACGGAAAAACCTACGGTTCTGAACGTTATTCGGAGATATTAATCAAAGACTGCGACATTATAAAGGCTTCTACAGGTTGGGGATTCTATCTCTATAATGCCAGATACGCAGGAACTACGAACGCCGTTTTTGACAACTGCAGGCTTTACGATTCCGGTGCTGAATCTACTACTGCTTGTGACGCAGAGGTAACAGGAATTAACGGTACGCTCTGCTATTACAGCACTGCATCAAGCAACCAGAGTACACCGGTAAATACCCAGGAAGGCTGGAGCCTTGAAACCGTATCTATTCCGGTTACGTATTACGTTCCTTCCGCTACCTTTGAAGTAACAACCGATCTTATCAACGCTCCTACGTTTGATATTCCCGCTTCTACCAAGCACACCATTACTTATAACAGACTTATAACTCAGCCTGTAGACGTTAACTGGGTAAATGCTGACGGAATCGTTATAAAGACCGAAAAGCTTACCCCCGGTGTTGATGCACCCGTAGGTCCTGACGCAGCAGTTGAGCTTCCCGATGACCCGTACAGAAACCTCAAGGCTATTTGGGTTGACGCTGCCGAGGACGGAAAGGCACTTCCCGAAACGCTCGGTTGGAATTCCGAGGGTACTGAATTTACCTGGCAGAATGCATACAGCTTCTATGCAGTAGGCGAGCTTGACGGAAACAAGACTTACGTTGGCGGAATAAAGGACGCAATGTTCAATATTTCCTTCCTTGCAAGCTTCAGATATAATATCTATTTCCCCGTAAATGACGTGCTTAATATTACGTCCGTTGAAGGATTCACCGATTGCGGCACAGTTTCCATAGACGGAGAAAAGCACAGATTATTTAATTTCTCGGCAGGCACTACTTCCGCTACGGAAGATACTGCGGTGCTCGTAAGCTTCACGGTAGGCGAGGAAGCCTTTGAGCAGACCTTTAAGCTCAGCGCGGTAAGATACGCTGAAATGATTCTTGCATCTAATACCACGGCAGAATCCGAGCTTCTTGCAATAGGAAATATGGTAAGATTCCTTAAGGAAGCGCGCCTCTTCTGCGGACTTGAGGTTGAAGAAAAGCTTGATACCATTATATCGGCAGCAGGCGTTCCCGACTATGCTGAAAGCTATAACGGAGATACCAACATATCAGGTCTTACCAACTATATTTACTCAGTAAGCTACGTTATCTACAACGGAGTGGCATCGTATAAGTTTACTCTTAATGACCCTGCGTATGCAGACATAATCAGTTTCTATCACGGTGATAATAAAATAGGCTCTAAGGTAGGCGGAACTGACGAGGTTACCGTCAATAGCGAGCCCGTAGTTAAGACCTACGTAATTCTTGACGTTATGAGAGTTTACGACATTATAGACGAACTCACGATAAAGATAGACGACACTGAGCTCTCTGCAACCTACTCTATCCTTGATTACATTGAGGCAAAGCCCGACAGCGCTCTCGTTAAATCACTTTATGAATTCGGAGTTGCGGCAGAAAATTATAAGACTTACCTTGAGGGAGAATATCCCACAGCTTAACTTTTTGCAAAACAAAAATTTGAATTTGCAGACTTAATTTTAAATTTTTTAGAAAGAAAGCACAAAAACAAAAAAGAACCGACACGGAAGAACGGAGCGGAAACGTTTATTCCCACTTCCCTCTCGCGCGGTTCTGCATAACCGATTGATTGACAAAAACGGCTTCCCACACGGGAAGCCGTTTTTGTTTGCCGAGGCAAGAGGTCAATCGTCAAGCGAATAGGTCTTGCCGCCGTTAAGCCTTGACTTTTCAGCGAGGAAGGCAACCTTATGCCCCATTACAGAGGCTGATATATCGGTTATGTTCTTGGTTGCTTTTCCGGTCTCTATGTATTCGATAAACTGAGAGATAATTCCTACGTCACCGCCGCCGTGGTGCGCATATCCGCCCTTAGGCTCTTCGATGGGGAAAACCTTCTTTTCTCCGTTAAGTCTCTCAACTACAACCGTGCGCTTACCTTCGTCAGAAAAATATACCATTCCGTCTGTTCCGTGAATAGTAAGAAGCCTGCGCAAATCATTAGTAAACGCAATAGTCTTAAGCTGAGCTATAACGTTATCCTCAAAGAGCATATTTACAATCTGATTATCGGCAACGTTATTATCGCAGCGGTAAACGCATCTTGCAAGGAGATTTTCGGGGTCGCTGAGGTTTTTGTTTATTTCTTCCTTTGTCGTACCCAGCCTGCCGTGCTTTGCAAGACCTGCTACTTTCTCGTATTCCTCATTATTATATATGTAGAAGCAGCTATATCTGCAGCTATCCTTATGCGGACAGTCGAAGCAATAAGCCGTGCTACCCTCGGGCGCGTATTCCTCTTTGAAATACTTAAGGCTGCCAAAGGAGCTTACGGAAAGGCACTTCTTGCCTATGAGCCAGCATATCATATCGGTATCGTGGCAGTTCTTTGCAAGAATCAGGGGCGTGCTGATATCGGTATTTCTCCAGTTGCCGCGGCAATAAGAATGCGCGTAGTGATAATAACCGATATTCTCCGTCATTTCAACGCATACGATATCTCCGATTAATCCCGCATCAAGAATTTCCTTAACCTTCGTATAATAAGGAGAATAACGAAGAACGTGGCAAACCACAACCCTTCTGCCGCATTCTATTGCTTTATCGCGGATAGCCTCGCATTCCTCAAGCGTCATAGCTATCGGCTTTTCAAGCAGAATATCGTATCCAATCTCGAGCGCACGCATCGTCTGGCGGTAATGAATATCGTCAAGAGTTGCGATAACGAGAGCATCGGCAATTTTTCCCTTGCTGAAAAACTCTTCCTCATCGGTATAAAAAGCGTCACTTGGCATTCCGTAGGAAACAGCCAATTCTTTTTTTGTTATATCAGGGTCGCAAACGGCTACAAGCTCACTTCCGTAATACTGAATAAAATGTGCGTAAGTGCTGCCTCTGCCGCCTAGTCCCATAACTGCAAATTTCATAGTTGCTTCTCCCTTTCAATCCTTAATCAGTATAAAGCTATACTTGAAATATTATAATACATTAGCAATAAATTTGCAATAGCTTCGGTTTTTATTTTTCTATTAAAATTTATTTTTAGCCTGATATTCAGACGGTGACATTCCCTCGTACCTTTTAAAAACTCTTGAAAAATAATAAGGATTATTAAAGCTGAGCATCTCAGAGACTGAGGAAACAGAATTGTTTAAAAGAAGTTTTTTCGCTTCCTTGATTTTCAGCGAATTGTAATAGCTTATAATCGAAGCTTTTCTGTGTTTTTTAAAAAGCGTTGAAAGATAGGTTCGGCTGTAATTGAGCGTTTTGCACAGTCCGTCAATCGAAACCGAGGAATAAATATTCTCCGAAAGCAGAGTTATTATTTTTTCAAGTATAATTTTCTCAAGCTTTTCCTTAGAATCGTAGGTAACTATATTCTTTTCGTTCTCTACCTCGGATAAAGAGGTCAAGAGAAGCTCCTCGAGATACAGCCTGTAAAGCTGCTGAGAGCCGAGAGGCGAATCTGCCAAAAGAGATTTTGAGACAAATGCCTCAGGGTGCGCCGGACGCTCTCCCTTTTCAAAAATGTTTCTTGCTTCCTTATACATTTTGTATATCAGGCTTCTCTGCTCCGAGGCAAACGAAATTTTCAGCCCCTCGAAAATCGCCATAATCTTGCTTATAGAGTGAAATGAAATAAAAAATACGGTTATTGCTCCGTTTACGGCTTTTATTGAATGCGCCTCGCCGGGCTTGTGAAAATACGCTTCACCGGGAAAAAGACGAATTTCACTTCCATCGGCATTTACTATAGCCTCTCCCGATTCAAGATACACTATTTCCCAAAAATCGTGCTTTTCCGCATTATCCACGAAGTCTTCCTCTATTATTGTGGATATAAAATGAATAATCCTTTGCACACTTACGGTGGTTTTCATGCTCTTATTTATATATTTATTTCCACGTGCAAGCTTTATCATAAAAGCTCCCCCTAAACGTTATCCTTTAGGTTATTATAAGCCTTGTCACAGGTGAAGTCAATCGAAATTTAAAAATTATCAACAAAAAAATTTTCGTGAACAAAAATATATCTTTTGTGATTAAAATTTCATTGTAACAAAGGTCTTTATATGCTATTATTTAACCGTAAGGTAAACTTATTTACGGAGGACGGGAAATGAAAAAACTCAGATACGGAATAGTTGGCTGCGGAAATTTCGGCGGTCAGCATCTTGAGGCAATAAGCAGAATTCCGGAAATTGAGGTTGTGGCGCTCGCTGACATACATATAGAAAGCTGCGAGGAGAAAAAGGCTAAATTCAGCCTTAACGCAAACTGCTACACCGACCACAAAGAAATGCTTAAAAACGAAAAGCTGGACGTTGTAACCGTTGCCAGCTCGGATAAGGCGCATAAGAACGCTACCGTTGACGCCCTTCACGCAGGCTGCCACGTGCTTTGCGAGAAGCCTATGGCACTTTTCAGCGAGGAATGCGAGGAAATGGTAAAAGCCGCGGACGAAACGGGAAAGCTTCTTATGGTAGGTCAGGTTTGCCGTTATGCGCCAGGCTTCGTTAAGGCTAAGTCCCTTGTAGAAAAGGGTGTTATCGGCGAGCTTTACTTCGTGGAAAGCGAATACGCGCACGATTATATCGGCAGAGAGGGTGTAGACAACTGGAGAGCCGATAAGGACAGAGAGCCTATTATCGGCGGCGCATGCCACGCAATAGACCTTCTTCGCTGGATAGCGGGAGACCCTACAGAAACCAGCGCCTACAGCAACCACAAAATGCTGAAAAGCTGGCCTGTAAACGATACCACCGTGGCTATTATGAAATTCCCGAATGACGTAATCGGAAAGGTATTCACCTCAATAGGCTGCAAGCGCGATTATACTATGAGAACCGTGCTTTACGGTACTAAGGGTACTATAATAGTAAATAACACCGACCCATATCTTACCCTTTATCTTGATAAAATTGAGGGAGCTCCCTTTGCTGACGGTCAGCTTGAGGGAACTGAGGAAAAGCTGATAAGACATCTTATAAAGGTTTCGATAAACAATCACAACGTTGCCGCTGAGCACAGGCAAATGATAGACTCGGTAGTTAACGGTGTTCCGCTTATAACTACAGGCAGAGAGGGTGCTCGCACGGTTGCCGTTTGCAGAGCGGTAGTCGAATCCGCGAAGACGGGTATGCCTGTGAAAATAAAATATACGGTTTAAGGAGAAGAAAAAATGCTTAAAGTCGGATTTGCAAGAGTTGATATTACCCCGCCTCTTGGCACAGAAGTTGCAGGATATTACGAAAAAAGAATTGCGGACGGCATTCTTGACCCCCTTCTCGCTACCGCTGTTGCTTTTTCTGACGGAGAAAAGACCGGAATCGTTATGAACGTTGATATTATCGGCATAAGTCAGAAGGTTTCAAAATATATTCGCGAGGAAATAGCGAAAAAGCTGGGAATTGATGCTGACGGAATATTTATCTCCGCCTCTCATACTCACGTAGGTCCTGTCATAGAGGGCATAACCAATAATAAATATTCTTATGCCGCTACTATAGACCAAATTCTTGAAGACGCTTATTCAAATTTCTTCGTTTCCAGACTTATAGACGTTGCCGTTCTTGCGGTAGATGACGCAGCACCCGCGCATATGCTCTACACTCGCGGCGAGGCAAATGACGTTTCATTTATCCGCAGATACAGAATGAAGGATGGCAGCACAAGAACCAATCCAGGCTGGCAGAATCCCGATATCGTATGCCCTTTGGGAGAGGCGGACAATTCTTCTTCCCTTCTTATAATCAAACGCGAGAATAAAAAGGAAATCGGTATAATCAATTTCCAGGTTCACCCAGACCTTGTCGGAAGAACGAAATTCACTGCAGACTATCCTAAATTCGTAAGAGACACCTATGAACTCAATATCCCAAATTCCCTTTGTATGTACATTAACGGCGCTCAGGGCGATTCTAACCACATAGACGTAAGACTTACCCCGGAGACAGACTGCGCCAAGGGATATGAAAGAGCGAAATATATGGGAAAGAAAATCGCTATGTCGGTGCTTATGAATTATCCTCTCGCAAAGGAAATTTCGGGAGATAAAATAGCCTACGCTCAGCGTGAGGTATCCATAAAATACAACAAAGGAAAGCCCGAAGAAATTGACGAAGCGGTTGCCCTCTACAAGCTTTACAAGGAAAAGGGCAGTGACGCAGCTATTCCCGGCGGTAATGCGGGTATGAGAAGAACGCAGATGCTCGCAAGGGCAACTCGTATAGTTTCTCTTATGGACCGCCCTGATTACACCGAGCTTTGCGTTTCCGCTCTCAGAGTGGGCGAGGTAATATTCGGAGGACTTCCCGGCGAGCCCTTCACGGAAATAGGACGCAGCTTTAAGAAAAACGTTCACTATACCCTTCCGTTTTTCTCTTGCCTTGCAAACGGAAACCAGGGATATTATCCTACCGTATCTGCAATTGACGAGGGCGGTTACGAGGCTAATTCCACCTCTTTTGAAAGAGGAACGGCGGAAAAGCTTCTCGAAGCTCTTGTTGATATGGCAAACGGGCTTAAATAAGGAGTATTATATTATAAAAAGCGAAGCAGACAATCATTCTGCTTCGCTTTTTTGTTTGGAAAATCAACTCATTTTAATAAGTCTTATATAGAATTCAACCGATTTCTTTATTGCCTCTACCGAAGCCTTTTCGTTATTGCCGTGAATCGAAGCCTGCTCCTCTTTTGTGAGAGTGAGAGGCGAGAATCGGTAAACCTTATCGGATATTACTCCCCAATGGCGAGAATCCGAGCAAGCCGTCATAAGATAGGGCGAGACAAGAGCCTCTCTCCAGGTATCCGAAACGGCAGCCTTCACTCTTTCAAAGCCCTCGCAGTCGGTGCGGGATATCACAGAGGGATTCATTCCGTTTATTATTCTGATTTCCACCTTATCATCAGCTACGGTCTTCTTTATGCGTTCAAGCACCGTATCCATAGTTTCACCCGGAACAATACGTGAATTAGACGCCATTCTTGCATATGGCGGGATAACGTTAATTCCCTTCGAGCCTTCCATTTGAGTGAATGCAAGAGTAGTACGCGCTATGGCATTCATCTGTCCGCCCGAAAGCCTTGCTATAAGGTTAAGAACAGGAGAGAAGCACCAGAGGTTTGCGAAAATCATTCTGTAAAGGAAGGTAGAATGCCTTCCGAGCGTGTCAAACATTTCAACAGTAGGCGCGGTGAGAGTAAATTTAAAGGGACGCTTGCCAACCTTTACGCAGGCTTTCGAAAGTCTGTCTATAGGCGTATTCGGAAGGGGCGCTGAGGAATGACCGCCTCCGCCGTTCACAACGTACTCAACGTTAAGCATTCCCTTTTCCGCGATTCCGACTACGGCGCAGGGGGATTTTACACCCGGGAAAACTCCGTTTACAACGGCTCCGCCCTCGTCAAGCACCATACCCGGATTTATGCCCCTATTTTTAAAGAGCTCGACTATGGCGGGCGCACCGTCACCGTTTACCTCTTCGTTTCCGCCAAATGCGAAATATACGTCAGATTTAGGAACAAAGCCTTCGGAAATAAGCTGCTCTGCTGCTTGAAGAATAGCGTTCAGAGAGCCTTTTGTATCTATAACGCCTCTGCCCCATATAACACCGTTTTCAACGATTCCGTCAAAGGCAGGCTTATCCCACAGCTCCTCTACCACGCTTACAACGTCAAAATGCGCCATAAGAACGGTGGGATTTTCGGTGCTTTCGCCTCTCCAACGGAAAAGCATAGCTCTGCCGTTTACCTCTTCAAGCTCGCATCTCTGGTAGACGAGCGGAAAAAGGCGAGGAAGCAATTCCTTGAATTTTTGAAATTCAGCCTCATCGTCAAGTGAGGGGTCGGTATGAGAAACGGTTTTGCAGCGAATCATTTTGGCAAGGTCTGAAACAGCCTTGTCTCCGTTATAGGCTACGGGCAACGGTTCTTCCCTTCCTGCCTCGTGCGGCACGAACCTCAGAGTTCTGATAATAATTACCGCAAAAAAGGCTAAAATTACGCCAAGAATACCAAGTGCAATATAAAGTCCTATCATACGCCCTCCTATCAAAGCCAGCCGAGCTTATAAAGAAGCTTAGACATCACGAGCGTAAATATTACGCCCACGGGAACCATAATTCCGACAGTAGAGGTATTGATTGCGGGAACGAATATAAAGAGAATGAGCATAAGCGCCACGGGTGCTATAGCTATCTTCCAGTTCTTAGAGACGAACACTATTCCGAGCGCTCCAAAAAGCGCGGGAAGAAGCTGGTCAAACGCAGGCTTAAGGGTAGGATTATCAAGCAGCGGAGAAAGCGGAATTATAAGTATTACACCGAGTATGATTATCACGGTTGTAACTATAGAGGAAACCGCTATGGCTATAGTCGAAACTATTTCGCCCTCTTCGCTTTTTACGTCTGCCTCTGCGCTTTCAAGGGCGTTGAGAGCACAGGGGAGCTTAAGATTTGAAATATTTCCCGTAACGAAGGAGAGATAAGAGCCTCCTGCGCCGAGCATTGGAATATAGGTTATCGTTTCGACAACTCCGACAGCCCAGTACATAGGCGCGGTTGCTATAAGTCCCTTGCCTACTGCCGCCCAATCGGGCATTGCGCTGAAAATGATGCCGACAATAATGGGAAACATCGTGATTATTATCATCATAGCGATATTCCAAATTCTGCCGTCACGGTGAACCGAATCCATATAGGTATATTCTTTATTTTTTTCGTTCATCATACTATCTCACCTCCGAGAAGCGCGGTAAGCGGAATTGCCGCAGCCATTCCACCGACCATACATATGGGAAGCGCGTAGTCGTTAAGCCATTTCCAGTTCAGCTTTTTCATAAGAATACCGCAAATGCACATCAAAATCGCGCTAACTGCCATTACGCATACGGGAACAAGTCCTGAGGTTGAATCAAAATACTTCGATACCTCTTCACCGTATTCGTTTTTAGCTGTCGTTTCATAAACTCCGCCCTCGGAGAGCCATAGCCTGCTGACGTCAGAGAAGACGTATCCAACGAATGCGGAAATCATACCTATAAAAAGCGAGGACTGTATAATATCAGACCACTTCTTGTCCTTCGTTTCAAAGCTTACAAGTCCCTTCTGCATCTTTTTTGCAATCAGAGGAACGAGCCATATACCGACCATTATGGAAACGGTCATTACTACGGAAATGGTAACGTACTGAGACGCAGTCATTTTTCCTGCAAGCTCAGCAAGCGTCACGCCCATACCCGAAGCAGCGTTTGCCGCGGCTATCGCCTCGTAAGAAAGAGAGCCGACTACCGAAAGCCTCAGCCAAGGAAGCGCAATTCCGAGAGATTTTGAAAGAGCCAGAATGGTTATAACTATTGATACCGCAGGAGCTATAGTGAAAATAGCCGAGGATATTATGGTTTTCTTTACCTTTTTCATATCCATACCGATAACCCTTGCTCTGCGGTAGGATTTGACGAGAAAGTAAGCCGACTGCGCAAGCACGGCGGCAATTATCACACCTACGATTACAAACAGTATCGGGTGGTTTACACTAAACTGCATACCTTTCCTCCTTTTTAATGGTGAAACAGCTTTTTGGTTTGATATTTTGGCTCAACCGTAAGATTTACGCCGAGCTTACGGAAGGTATCGGTATCAACCTGCGAAAGAATTACCGTGGAATGAACCTCGGAATAGCGAAGCCCCGGAAGAGCGTCTATAGCGCGCTTTGCAGCCTCGCTCTTCGCGGCGGAAATAGCAAGAGCTATAAGCACCTCGTCCGTGTGAAGCCTTGGATTGTGGTTTCCGAGATTTTGCGTTTTTAGCGTCTGTATGGGAGCAAGTATTTCGGGAGAAATTATATCGGTTTCCCCGTCTATCCCCGCAAGTGCCTTAAGCGCGTTGAGAAGCGCGGCACTTGACGCACCGAGAAGAGAGGAGGTTTTTCCCGTAACGATTCTTCCATCGTTAAGCTCGATTGCAACCGCAGGAGCGCCCTCGGTTTCCTCTGATTTTTGCAGCGCGGGCTTTACGCATTTTCTCTCCTCGTCAGCAACGAGACCGAGCTTTTGCATAAGAAGCTCGATTTTATGAACCTCAACGTCACTGCCGTTTCCCTTTCTTCTGTTGCAGAGCGCGTTATAGTAGCGGCGTACTATCTCGCCTCTTGCGGCTCTGCAGGTTGCCTCATCGTCATAGATACAGAAGCCTGCCATATTTACTCCCATATCGGTGGGAGACTTATAGGGACACTCTCCGAGTATTCCCTCAAGCATTGCGCGAAGGACGGGAAATACCTCTACGTCACGGTTGTAGTTTACGGTTGTGACACCGTAGGCTTCAAGGTGGAAGGGGTCTATCATATTTACGTCTGCAAGGTCAGCGGTTGCCGCCTCGTAGGCAAGGTTTACGGGATGTGAGAGAGGAATATTCCATATCGGGAAGGTCTCAAACTTAGCGTATCCCGATTTCACGCCTCTTTTATTCTCGTGGTATATCTGGGAAAGACAGGTAGCCATTTTTCCCGAGCCGGGGCCGGGAGCGGTAACGACCACAAGCGAGCGCGAGGTTTCTGCATATTCATTTTTGCCGAATCCCTCGTCAGAGGTTATATAAGGAATATTGTGAGGATATCCGTCTATGGAATAGTGCTTATATACCTTGATACCCAGATTTTCAAGCTTCGTCTTGAATGCATCGGCTACGGGATTCTGCCTGTATCTCGACATTACAACCGAGCCCACGTAAAGTCCGTATCCGCGGAACGCGTCAATAAGCCTGAGCACGTCCACGTCATAGGTTATTCCCAGGTCTCCGCGAACCTTGTTTTTCTCTATGTCCTCGGTATTTATGGATATTATTATTTCGGCTACGTCACGAAGCTCGATAAGCATTTTTATTTTACTGTCAGGCGCAAAGCCGGGAAGAACTCTTGATGTGTGAAAATCATCAAACAGCTTTCCTCCAAACTCAAGATACAGCTTCTCACCGAACATAGATATTCTTTCTTTTATTTTCTGAGACTGAAGCTTAAGATATTTCTCGTTGTCAAAGCCTTTGGTAAACATACTATCCCCCACGAAAGTAAAATATAATACATATATTCTATCACACGCATATTATTTTTTCAAGGGTAAAATGGCAATCGGGAACATAATTATTGATAGAATTTAGAGGGCGTTTTTTCGGCATTTTTCATAAAAAGCCCCTAATTTTTAAAAAAGTATTGTATTTATTCCTCTTTGGTGCTAAAATGGTAATAATACCTTCGCTGATTTTCAACCGTGCGTATTTCAAAATCAGCCGAACGAAAAGGAGCTATAATGTACTACGATAATCCTAACCCCTTTGCCAGAGATTCCTACAGAGACCTTATGTGCAAGGATGCAAGGCGCAGCTTCTCGCGCTTTCATTTCGGTATTTTTGCTTATATTGCAGTAGCTTATATCATCACTTTTGTTGTCGACCTCGTTATATTGCTTGCGTTTCGCGATAGCTATGCCGAAATTTCGGAAAATATATACTATCAGTGGATAATGGGCGTCTTCCCTATGTATGCCGCAGGGCTTCCCGTGCTATACCTTATAGTTCGCAATATGCCGACAAGCAAGCTCCAAAAATCAAAGCTTACCCTCGGAGAATTTTTGGTTCTCTTTGCTATTGCTCAGGCTCTTATGATAATAGGCAACTCTATAGGAACGGGACTTAATAATTTCTTTGCCGCTATCAAGGGCGAGGAAATATCGAACGCAACCTCTGAGCTTATCGAGAATTCACCCGTATGGATAACCGTGCTGGTAGCCGTTATAATCGGCCCGATAATCGAGGAGCTTATCTTCAGAAAGCTTATGATAGACAGACTTGCAAAATACGGAACCGGAGTTGCGATTTTTATATCGGGATTTTCTTTCGGACTTTTCCACGGTAATTTTTATCAGTTCTTCTATGCAGCTATGCTCGGTATGCTTCTTGCGTACATTACGATAAAAACGGGAAATTGGCTCTACTCGGTTATAATGCACGTTCTGATAAATTTCTTCGGCTCGGTTGCCGTTATGCCTATCATTGATATGATGGATGAGCTTAACGCTGCCCTCGAAGCTCTCGAAAACGGCGGAGCGGTTGACGCAGGCCGCATTTTGACATGCAGCCTTGCCGTTGTAAGCTACGCGGTATTCGAATACAGCCTCGTTATTGCAGGTCTCGTCCTTCTCTTCCTCGCTTTGAAAAACAGATGGTACGTTTTAAGGAGTACGGCAGAGGTAAATATTCCCAAAAGAGACGTTTTCTCTGTTGCCGTTTTCAATGCGGGCACTATAGTTTTCACGGTTGCTTCGCTGATTCTTTTCGGCATCAGTATTATTTTCGGCTAGGAGATGCTTATGAGCGATAATATTACACCACTCACGACAGACTTCGCGGAAAAAATGGATAAAAGCTGCCCTTGGAACGTCTATCCTAGACCGCAGCTTAAACGAAAATCCTTTTTGTGCCTCAACGGTCTTTGGGATTTTCAGGTAACGCAAAGCAAGGATATTCCTACCGAGTTTACCGAAAAAATTCTCGTTCCCTTTCCCGTGGAAAGCAGACTTTCCGGCATAGGCAGAGCCGTTGGCAAAAACGACAGACTTTTTTACAGACGCACCTTCAAGCTTCCGAAAAATTTTGCAAAGGATAAAATTCTTCTCAGATTCGGTGCAATAGACAGATTTGCAAAGGTTTTCTTCAACGGCGAGGTTATGGGCGTTCACAACTGCGGATACACTCCGTTTTTCGTTGACGTAACCGATTTTATGCGCAAGGGCGAAAACGAGATAATCGTAGAGGTGCGTGACGACCTTTCCCACTTATATCCTTACGGAAAGCAAAAGAAAAAGAGGGGCGGAATGTGGTATACTCCCGTCAGCGGAATATGGCAGACCGTGTGGCTTGAAAGCGTGCCCGAAAACTATATTGAAAACATCAGAATACACCCTTCAACCGAAAGCGTTGAAATTGAGGTTTTCACCAAGGCAAAGCATAAAAAAATCACGCTTATCGACAGCGGTGAGACCTACGAATTTGCCGATGACGTTATCACTATAACTCCCAAAAATATCATAAACTGGACGCCTGAAAACCCCTATCTTTACAAATTCAGGCTTGAAACAGATACCGATTCGGTGGAAAGCTATTTTGCGCTCCGCAGAATATCCAGAGAAAGAGTGGGAGATATATCCAGGCTCTGTCTTAACGGTAAGCCTTACCTTTTTAACGGTCTTCTCGACCAGGGCTACTTCCCTGACGGTCTCTTTCTTCCCGCTACTCCCGAAGGATACGAAAAGGATATCAGACTCGCAAAATCTCTCGGCTTCAACACCCTGAGAAAGCATATAAAAATCGAGCCGCCCATATTCTATTATCTCTGCGACAAGCTGGGAATAGCCGTTTTTCAGGATATGGTAAACAACGGAAAGTATTCCTTCATAAAGGATACTGCTCTTCCGACCATCGGATTTAAGCGCAAGAATGACAAGAACGCGCACACGAATCCCGAAAGCAGAGAATCGTTTATCGAATGTATGACCTCAACGGCAAATATGCTCTATAACTACCCCTCTGTCGTTTATTATACCATATTCAACGAGGGCTGGGGACAGTTTGAGGCTGACTCTATGTACGAGCGCCTCAAGAGCATAGACAGCTCAAGAATAATAGATTCTACTTCGGGCTGGTTCCATCAGAGGAAGAGTGACGTAAGCTCCCATCACGTTTACTTCAAAAAGCCGGTTATAGACCACGATGGCACAAAGCCCCTCGTTCTGAGCGAATTCGGCGGTTTTTCTCACAGAGTAAACGGCCATCTTTTCGGACCTAAAAATTACGGTTATTCAAAGCACGAGCGCCGCGAGGATTTTGAAAACGCGCTCTTCTCGCTTTATGAAAATGACGTTACACCACTTGTAGAAAATGGCATTTCTGCCTTAATTTATACCCAGCTTTCCGACATAGAAGACGAAACCAACGGTTTGGTAACCTACGACAGAAAGGTTGTAAAGGCAGACGCCAGAAGAATGAAAAAAATTGCGGCAAGGCTATACGAAATCTCTTCTTCAATTGAAGAAAAAAAGCCTGAGGCCGCACAAGAGGAAGCCTATGAAGATGATGATTTGTTCTGACGTTCACGGCGATGCCGAAGCGCTCGGAATTCTGCTTGAAAGATTCAAAGAGGAAAAGGCGGAAAAGCTGATTATCCTCGGAGATATTCTTTATCACGGCCCCAGAAACGACCTGCCGTGCGGATACGCTCCCAAGAAGGTTATAGCGATGCTATCCGAAATAAAGGAAAAGATTATTGCCGTGAGAGGCAACTGCGATACGGAGGTTGACCAGATGGTTCTGCCGTTCCCTATTCTTTCGGATTATTCGTACGTTTTTGCTGACGGACTTACTATGCTTCTTACCCACGGCCACAAATACTCTCCGGAAAATCCTCCGCCTATGGCAAGCGGAACCGTTATGCTCGGCGGGCATACCCACGTTCTCGGATTTGCGGATATAGGCAACTCCTGCCATTACGTCAATCCCGGCTCTGTTTCCCTGCCCAAAGAGAACAAGCCTAAAACCTACGCTGTATACGAAGACCGCAAAATCGCTATAAAGCGGCTTGACGGCAGCGTTTTTGAAGAAAAAATATTCTGAACGTAAACACCTCGGATTTCTTTGCATAATATGATGTAGAGAAAGTCGAGGTGTTTTTTATGAGTATAGCTTACTACAACGGAAGCTTTATGCCTGTTGGCGAGGTAAAAATCCCGCTTACCGACAGGGCTGTTTTCTTCGGTGACGGAATATACGAGGCTCTTATCGCAAGAAACGGTATACCGCATTTGCTTGATAGGCATATAGAGCGCTTTTTCAAAAACGCCGCTCTGCTCGGAATAGGCTTTGATATGAGCCGCGGGCAGCTCAGCGCTCTTATATCGGAGGCTCTGGCGCTCTCGGGCGAAAGGGTTGCCTTCGTGTATTTTCAACTGACAAAATTCGCAGAGAAGCGGATTCACGCCTGCCCCGCAACCGAAAAATACAATTTTCTTATGACCGTAACCGAGCAAATCGCTCCCTCTCCCGAAAAAAGACTTAAGCTTGTCACCTATCCCGACCTGAGATATAGATATTGCAACATAAAAACGCTGAATCTTCTGCCCTCGGTTATCGCCTCCGAATACGCTGAAAGAAAGGGCGCGGACGAGGCAGTCTTTTACAGAGGCGAAACGGTGACCGAATGCGCTCATTCAAACATTTCGGCAATTATTGACGGAATAGTTTACACTCATCCGAAATGCGAGCTTATTCTTCCCGGTATCGCAAGAGAGGCTCTTCTTGACGAATGCAGGCGTCAGGGTATTCCGAGGCGCGAGGAGGCTTTTACAAGGGATATGCTTTACTCGGCGGAGGCGCTGCTCGTAACCAGCTCTACGAAAATCTGCGCTCTTGCCGAAAGCGTTGACGGCAAAAAAATAACAACAGTCTCTCCCGAAGCTCTCTTTCTATGCGAAAATCTGCACAAGAATTTTATCGAAACGACAAAATAAAAGCTGTTTTTTTGTTGAAATTGATGTAATTATTTCCTTTTGTTAATTTTTTATCAATACCCTATTGATTTTTTATTATTACAGTGGTATAATGTAAAAGATGTAATGTGCGCTACGCACATACAAAATAAAAGGAGGATATAAATAATGCTGAAAAAACTTTCAAGTATCCCCTTCTGCTCTACCAAGGAGCAGGATGAGAAGCTGAATGCTGTTATCAGCGCAAACAAGCATGACAAGAGCCTTTTGATGGCTGTTATGCAGCAGGCTCAGGACATTTACGGCTATCTGCCCATCGAGGTTCAGAACAGAATAGCCGAGGGTATGGAGGTACCGCTCGAAAAGGTATACGGCGTTGCTACTTTCTATGCTCAGTTCTCCCTTTCACCTAAGGGTGACTATCACATTTCAGTTTGCCTCGGAACCGCTTGCTACGTTAAGGGCTCGGGCGACATTTACAACAAGCTTCAGGAGATTCTCGGCATCGGCGGTGACGAATGCACCCCCGACAGAAAGTTCTCACTTACGGCATGCCGCTGCATAGGCGCTTGCGGACTTGCTCCCGTTCTTACGGTTAACGAAGAGGTTTACGGACGCCTCGGAGTAGATGACGTTCCCGGAATAATCGCAAAATACCAGGCTTAACTTATTCTTGATTTAAAGGATGTAACCTATGAAAATCGGTACAATGAAAGAGCTTCTTGATGCAAAGGTTCTTTGCTGTGAGGAAAACGTTGAAAAGAACGTGTACTCCGCCTGCGGCTCCGACCTTATGAGTGACGTGCTTGCATACGTCAAGGACCAGGCAGTCCTTCTCACAGGTCTCATTAACCCGCAGGTAATTCGCACTGCCGTTATGATGGATATGATTTGTATTGTTTTTGTACGCTCAAAAACTCCTACGGAGGAAATGCTCAGGCTCGCAGAGGAAAGCGGTATAGTCATTATGTCTACCGAAAAAAGACTTTACGAGGCTTGCGGTTTGCTTTATGCAAACGGATTGGTGGGCTCAAAAGATGAGTGAAGCGCTCATATTCAGGTTTGACGTTGACGGTGAAGATTTCACCTCAGCAGGTCAGGCTTCAGTACAAATCAAGAAAAATCTAAGGCAGCTGGGAATTTCCCCCGAAATCATAAAGCGCGTTTCTATCGCTATGTACGAGGGTGAAATCAATATGGTTATCCACGCGGGCGGCGGCACAGCCGAGGTTCGCGTTTCGGAGGACTTTATTGAAATTATTCTGGAGGACACCGGCCCGGGTATTGCCGATATCGACAAGGCAATGCAGGAGGGCTATTCCACCGCAAGCGAAACGGTACGCTCTCTCGGCTTTGGCGCAGGTATGGGGCTTCCCAATATGAAGCGCTATACAGATGAAATGAACATCTATTCAACCGTGGGTGTCGGTACTAAAATCGTTATGCGAGTATTTAACAAGGTGACGGATAATGCATAAATACGAACATTCTGTTCTGCTTGACCACGAGAAGTGCACGGGCTGTACTACCTGCCTGAAGCACTGCCCTACCGAAGCTATAAGAATTCGTGACGGTCATGCGGTAATTAACAACGACAGATGTATTGATTGCGGAGAATGCATAAGAGTTTGCCCCCACAAAGCAAAAAAAGCGGTTTGCGGCAGGCTCTCGGATATGGACCGTTTCAAATGGAAGATTGCGCTTCCCGCGCCCTCTCTCTACGGTCAGTTTGACAATCTTGACGATATCGATTACGTTCTCAACGGACTTCTCAAAATAGGCTTTGACGAGGTTTACGAGGTCAGTAAGGCAGCCGAGCTCGTTTCGGCTTATACCAGACTTTATCTCAAAACCGATGGAATTGCAAAGCCTGCCATAAGCTCTGCCTGCCCTGTCGTAGCCAGACTTATAAGCTTAAGATTTCCGTCTCTTGCCGACCATATAATACATATGCTGCCTCCTATGGAGATAGCGGCAAGGCTGGCAAAGGAAAAGGCGCTGCGCGAGCATCCTGAGCTTAGTGCCAAGGATATCGGCACCTGCTTCATTTCCCCCTGCCCCGCTAAAGCAAGCTACGTAAAGGGCGGCTTCGGAGAATACAAGAGCTACGTTGACGAGGTTATTTCGATAAGTGACGTCTATTTTCTTCTGATAAGCAAAATGAGCCGTGACGAAGACCTCAAGCCTCTCACGGATTCCGGAAGAATCGGCATTGGCTGGGCTCGCTCGGGCGGAGAGGCAACCGCAATATTTAATTCGGATTATCTTGCGGCTGACGGTATCGATAACGTCATTCACGTTCTCGACCAGATAGAAAACGGAAATATTCCGCCGCTTGAATTCATCGAGCTTGACGCCTGTACGGGCGGCTGCGTAGGCGGCGTGCTTACGATACAGAATCCGTTCATTGCGGAAGCCAGGCTTCATTCTCTCAGAAGATATCAGCCGATATCGCGCAATCAACCCGACAAGGACGAGATGAACTACATTCCGGAGCATTATCTGTTTGAAGAGCTCCCCGAATACGCGCCGATTTCAAGGCTCGGTGATTCTATTGCGGAATCTATGAGAATGATGGCGGATATACAGAAGCTTAAGGTTGAGCTACCCGGTATAGACTGCGGAGCCTGCGGCGCTCCAAACTGCCGCGCCTTTGCAGAGGACGTAGTCAAGTGCCTTTCAAGCAGAGAGGACTGTCCTATTAAAAAACGAAATTCCGAAAACGAGACAAAAGGAGAATGAGATATGACGGTAAGTGAGCTTTCAGCCATTTGCGATTTCTCGCCTCTCGCTCTTCCCTCTCCCGAAAGAGAGATAAAGGGCTGCTATATAGGCGACCTTCTCAGCTGGGTTATGGGACGCTCCTGTGCTGACGATGCCTGGATAACCATAATGTCAAACGAAAACGTTATAGCTGTGGCTTCCCTTGCGGATATCTCCTGCGTTATTCTCGCTGACGGTGTTGTGCCTGACGAAAATATTATAAGTCTCGCAAAGGACAAGGAAGTAAATATACTCTCTTCCCAAGTCCCCGCTTACGAAACGGCAAAAAAGCTTTTCGCGGTGCTAAAATGAACAGGTATTACTACGACCTTCATATACACTCCTGCCTTTCCCCCTGCGCCGATGACGATAATACCCCCGCCAATATAGTCGGAATGGCAACGCTTTCGGGCCTTAATATAATTGCCCTGACCGACCATAACACGACTAAAAACTGTCCTGTATTTTTCAGAATAGCTAAGGCTTACGGAATTATTGCGGTTGCGGGTATGGAGCTTACAACCTCCGAGGATATTCACGTAATATGCCTCTTTGAGAGGCTTGATGACGCTATGAGGTTCGGCGAGGAGATTGAAAAACACCGAATTCCGATAAAAAACAGACCCGATATATTCGGCAGGCAGCTGATAGTTGACGAAGACGACAATATTATCGGAGAGGAAGAATATCTTTTGTCAAACGCCACGGACATATCGGTTGACGATGCTCCGGCGCTTGCGGAACGCTTCGGCGGCATCTGCTATCCCGCTCATATTGACAGAGAGGCAAACGGCATTGTCGCGGTTCTCGGTACTCTTCCGGACACCCCAAGCTTTTCCGCTGTGGAATTTCATAACGGTAAGGCTATAGCAGACTACGAAAAGAGATTTAATCTTGACGGAAAAGCCAAGGTTATAAGCTCTGACGCGCACTATCTTGGGGATATAAAGGATAAGGAAAACTTTTTTCTGCTTGAGGACGAGCCGTACAGCTCCGACTACGTAAGGCATCAGCTTTTCAGAATTCTGAGAGGTGAAAAATGAAGGAACTTTCGCTTAACATACTTGACATAACCGAAAACTCGGTTAAAGCCGGCGCGCTTCTCACAGAGATTACTCTCACGGAAAACGAAGAAATTCTCACCGTTTCCATCAAGGATGACGGCTGCGGAATGACACCCGAAATTCTAAACTCGGTTACAAACCCTTTTTATACCACAAGAACCACGAGAAAAGTGGGACTTGGAATACCTTTATTCAAAATGTCGGCAGAGCAGACCGGCGGAAGTCTTGAAATCACCTCGAAAACAGCTGATGAAAAGGACGGCTCGCACGGAACGCTTCTTGTCGCTACCTATTATAAAAAGCATCTGGATTTTACGCCGCTTGGAGACGTAATTTCCACACTTATAACGCTTATCCAAGGACACCCTGACGTTGATTTTCTGTTTATTCACAAAAACGAAGAAAAAGAGGTAAGGCTTGATACGAGAGAGCTGAAGGCTATTCTCTCCCCCGTTCCGCTAAATACCTACGAGGTTCTTCTGTGGATAGAGGAAAATCTCAGGGAGCAATATTCTGAGTTCAATAAAAAATAAAATAAAGTGTTTTCAGAGAAAGGAACAGAAAATGAAATCTTTGGCTGAATTGCAAGCAATCAAAGACAGAATGAAGGAAAAGGTCATTCTGCGCGAAGGCACAAACGAGGTTAGAGTCGTTGTCGGTATGGCAACCTGCGGTATCGCAGCAGGCGCTCGTCCCGTTCTCTCTGCTTTCGTTGAGGCAGTAAGTGCGGAGGGTCTCTCCGACAAGGTTACGGTTACGCAGACCGGCTGCATAGGAATCTGCCAGTTTGAGCCCGTTGTTGAGGTTTACGAAGCGGGTAACAAGAAAACCACCTATGTAAAAATGACTGCTGAAAAGGCTAAGACGGTAGTCGAAAAACATCTTAAGGGCGGCAATGTGGTTTCCGAATTCACCATTGCAGCTGCAAAATAATCGGAGGTAAAAATTATGATTCGTGCACACGTGCTTGTTTGTGGCGGTACAGGTTGTACTTCTTCGGGCAGTAACGGCATTCAGGAAGCTTTTTCCAAGAACATTGCCGAATTTGGTCTTGAAAACGAGGTAAAGCTCGTTCAGACCGGTTGCTTCGGTCTTTGCGCTCTCGGTCCTGTCGTTATCGTTTATCCCGATGGAACCTTCTACAGCCGCGTAACTCCCGATGACGTTAAGGAAATTGTCGAGGAGCATCTTCTTAAGGGTAGAGTTGTTTCCAGACTTGTTTACAGCGACACAGGAGACTCTGCTACCGATGAAAAGGTTAAGGAAACCGTTTCTCTCGGTGAAACCGCATTCTATAAGTCTCAGAACCGTGTAGTTCTCCGTAACTGCGGTGTTATCAACCCCGATGACATCAACGAGTACATAGCTATGGACGGCTACGCAGCTCTCGGTAAGGTTCTTACCGAAATGACACCCGAGGAAGTTATCAACGTTGTTCTTGATTCCGGTCTTCGCGGAAGAGGAGGCGGAGGCTTCCCCACAGGTCGTAAGTGGGCTCTTACCGCTCCCAACAAAGCTCCCCAGAAGTACGTTGTTTGTAATGCAGACGAGGGCGACCCCGGAGCATTTATGGACCGTTCCATTCTTGAGGGTGACCCTCACGCAGTTATCGAGGCTATGGCTATCTGCGGATACGCTGTCGGTGCTACTAAGGGTTACGTTTACGTAAGAGCTGAGTATCCCATCGCGGTTAACAGACTTCAGAAGGCTATTGACGATGCTAAAGCAATCGGTCTTCTCGGAAAGAACATATTCAATTCCGGCTTTGATTTTGACCTTGAAATCAGACTTGGTGCAGGCGCATTCGTTTGCGGAGAGGAAACCGCTCTTATGACCTCTATCGAGGGTAACAGAGGCGAGCCCCGTCCCCGTCCTCCCTATCCTGCAGTTAAGGGACTTTACAACTCTCCCACAGTCGAAAACAACGTTGAGACCTTTGCTAACATTCCTCAGATTATTCTCAAGGGCGCTGACTGGTTCAAGTCTATGGGTACTGAGAAGTCCAAGGGTACTAAGGTATTCGCGCTCGGCGGAAAGATTGAGCACACCGGTCTCGTTGAGATTCCTATGGGTACTACCCTTCGCCACATCATTTACGATATCGGCGGCGGTATTCCCAACGGTAAGAAGTTCAAGGCTGCTCAGACGGGCGGTCCTTCCGGCGGATGTATTCCCGCAAGCCTTATCGACACAGAGGTTGACTACGATAACCTCGTTGCTATCGGCTGTATGATGGGTTCAGGCGGTCTTATCGTTATGGACGAGGACAGCTGTATGGTTGATATGGCTAAGTTCTTCCTTGACTTCACCGTTGAAGAATCCTGCGGTAAGTGTACTCCCTGCCGCGTAGGTACGAGAAGACTTCTTGAATTGCTCGATAAGATTACCGAGGGTAAGGGCACTCTTGAGGATATAGACAAGCTCGAAGAGCTTTGTAACTACATTAAGCAGAACTCGCTTTGCGGTCTCGGTCAGACTGCTCCCAACCCTGTTCTTGCTACTCTTAAATTCTTCCGTGACGAGTATATCGCTCACGTTGTTGATAAGAAGTGCCCCGCAGGCGTATGTAAGGGTCTTCTTAACTTCGCAATCGACCAGGATAAGTGTATCGGCTGCGGCAAGTGCGCTAAGAACTGCCCTGTTGACGCTATTCATAAAACCGATTACGTAGCTCCCGGACACAAGCTTCCCTCCTTTGCAATCGACACCGCAAAATGTATCAAGTGCGGCGCTTGTATGGCTGGCTGTAAGTTCGGCGCTATTTCCAAGAACTGATTAGAAAGGAGTACGCTGATATGGAAATGTTAAACGTTAAGGTTAACGGTATCGCTGTAAGCGTGCCCAAGGGCGCTACTATTCTTGAAGCTGCCCGCAAAGCAGGTGTGGAAATCCCCACCCTCTGCTATATGAAGGAAAAGAATGAGATTGGCGCTTGCCGTATATGCGTTGTTGTGGCTACCGGCGCTCGCGGACTTGTTACCGCTTGCGTATACCCCGTAACCGAGGGTATGGAAATCAGCACCAACACCCCCAAGGTAAGAGCTGCAAGAAAGACCACTCTCGAGCTTATTCTTTCTACTCACGACAAGAGCTGCCTCTCCTGCTCCCGTTCCACCAACTGCGAGCTTCAGAAGCTCTGTCTTGAATACGGTGTAGACGACAAGGCGTTCGAAGGCTTCAAGCCCACCTACGAGCTTGACTACTCTACGCCTCACCTTGTAAGAGACAACAATAAGTGTATCCTTTGCCGTAGATGCGTTGCCGTTTGTAACGAGCAGTACGTTTCGGTTATCGGAGCTAACAACAGAGGTATCGACACCTGCATCGGTCAGGCATTCGATATGTCTCTTAACGACACCCCCTGTATCTCCTGCGGGCAGTGTACCGCTGTTTGTCCTACCGGTGCGCTCGTTGAGCGTGACGATACCGACAAGGTATGGGAGGCTCTTGCAGATCCTACAAAGCACGTTGTAGTTCAGACCGCTCCTTCTATCCGCGCAACTCTCGGCGAGTGCTTCGATATGCCTATCGGCACTAACGTTGAGGGCAAGATGGTTGCAGCGCTCAGAAGACTTGGCTTTGAAAAGGTATTTGATACCAACACCGCGGCAGACTTCACTATCGTTGAAGAGGCTACCGAGCTTCTCGAAAGAGTTAAGAACGGCGGCAAGCTTCCTATGATTACCTCCTGCTCTCCCGGTTGGATTAAGTTCTGCGAGTTCTACTACCCCGAATACATCGACCACCTTTCCTCCTGCAAGTCTCCTCAGCAGATGGGCGGCGCGCTCATTAAGACCTACTGGGCAGAAAAGATGGGTTACAAGCCCGAGGATATCTTCGTAGTATCCATTATGCCCTGTACCGCTAAGAAGTTTGAAGTACAGAGAGAGGATATGTGCGCTGCAGGCGAGGGCATCGTTGACGTTGACGTAGCTCTTACCACCCGTGAGCTTGCTAAGATGATTGGCAGAGCGGGCATTAAGTTCACTTCTCTTCCCGATGAGGAGTTTGACAATCCTCTCGGACTTGACACCGGTGCGGCTGTTATCTTCGGTGCAACCGGCGGCGTTATGGAGGCTGCTCTCAGAACCGCAAATGACGTTCTTACCGGCAAGGACAACAAGGAGCTCGTATTCTCTGAGGTTCGCGGAACTGACAGAATCAAGGAAGCTACCTACAACATCGCAGGTATGGATATCAAGGTTTGCGTTGCTTCGGGTACTGCAAACGCTAAGAAGGTTATGGATAAGATTGCTTCCGGTGAAGCTGATTGGACCTTCGTTGAAATCATGGGATGCCCCGGCGGTTGCGTAAACGGCGGCGGTCAGCCCATTCAGCCTCAGCACGTTCGTGATACTGTAGATCTCAAGGCTGTAAGAGCTAAGGCTCTCTACGATCAGGACGAGGCTATGACT
>JAZNZE010000066.1:0-6195 GCA_045594785.1 Eubacteriales bacterium | reverse complement strand
AGGTTGAAAACCTATGGTTTTCTCCGTTTTATTCAAGTTTTTTATTTTATCCTCGTTTCCTCGCTCAGCGTACCTTTGTACGCTTCTCGCTCGTCAGCCAAGGATTTCTGCTCTAAATCCGTTCGCCCCACAAGGCTAGCTCATTAAGAATTCGCTAATTCTGTATTTCTCACTCTTTTTTCTTTGCTTTTGCCTTGATTTTGTTGAATTCTTAATGAGCTAGTCCCTTGCTGCTGTTTATATTGCTCATTTATTGATTCTTGCAACTCCTGTTTCTACCGCGCTGTCGTAAACTGCCTTTGCAACCGTCTTGCCTACTCTCTCGTCAAACGCCTTCGGGATAATGTATTCTGCGCTAAGCTCCTCATCGCTTACAAGAGAAGCAATGCCGTAAGCTGCGCTGAGCTTCATTTCTTCGGTTATTGCGCTTGCTCTTGCATCGAGCGCGCCTCTGAATATGCCGGGGAATGCAAGCACGTTGTTTATCTGGTTATTGTAGTCGCTTCTTCCCGTGCCTACAACCGCTGCGCCTGCCTTGAGGGCAAGCTCGGGCAAAATCTCGGGAGTGGGGTTTGCCATCGGGAATACGATAGCTCCCTTATTCATTGAAGCAACCATTTCCTCGCTTACTATACCGGGCGCGGAAACACCGATAAATACGTCAGCGCCCTTCATAGCATCGGCAAGGTTGCCGTCAAGCTTTTCCTTATTTGTGATTTTTGCAAGCTCTGCCTGAGCGAAGGTCATTCCGTCCTTGCCATCGTAAAGAGTTCCCGCCTTGTCAACGAGTATCATATTCTTAACACCCATTTTGAGAAGGAAGGCCGCGATAGCGATACCCGCGCTGCCCGCGCCGTTGATAACTACGCGTACGGCGGAGATGTCCTTTTTGACTACCTTTAGTGCGTTTATGAGCGCAGCGCCGAGAACTATAGCCGTTCCGTGTTGGTCGTCGTGGAATACGGGAATATCGCATATTTCCTTGAGCCTTCTCTCCACCTCAAAGCATCTGGGCGCGGAAATATCCTCAAGGTTAATTCCGCCAAAGCTTCCCGAGATAAGATATATAGTGCGGACAAGCTCGTCAACGTCCTTAGATTTTATACAGAGAGGAATTGCATCAACGTCACCGAATGCCTTGAATAGAAGCGCCTTTCCTTCCCTAACCGGCATACCTGCGACAGGGCCTATATCACCAAGTCCGAGAACGGCTGTTCCGTCTGTAATAACCGCAACCGTGTTCCATCTTCTCGTAAGCTCGTAGGACTTGCTTTCGTCCTTCTGTATTTCAAGGCAGGGGGTTGCAACACCGGGGGTGTATGCTAACGAAAGGTCGTCCTTCGTCTTTACCTCAACCCTCTGAGTTACTTCTATTTTGCCTTTCCATTCGTAGTGCTTTTTAAGCGACTCTTCTGCATAGTTCATTTGAAAAATCCTTTCTTATGCCTTTTCCCAGGGGAAAGTATACTGCGACAGTCCGTATTCGTCTCTTACCTTTATCATTTCCTTCTGTACCGATTCGTTAATCGGAACGCCCGAGTCCTTGCGGGAGAGCCATATCTCGTATTCCTTTTCGCCTGCGGTGTAAATTCTCTCTGCGCCGGGAGCCTTCTTAGATGCTCTTACCGCGCGGATGATATCGCCTGCCTTCTTTCTGCAAAGCTCTTCTCCGAGAAAATGGTTTGTGTCGATTGCTATAAAATAGTGTCCGAGGTGATAGGGGCGGATGTTTCCGTTCTCGTCCTTGCCGTCAAGGTCCTTTCCGTACATACCGTCCTGAAGAACTGCGGAGAGCATTTCAACTATAAGGGCAAATCCGTAGCCCTTGTATCCGCCGAGAGCCTCGCCTATGCCTCCGAGTGTAGTGAGAGCAGCCGTGCCGTTGCGGATTTTCTTGAGCGCAACGCCCGCATCACCCTCTACGGGATTTCCGTTTTCGTCAATTATCGTTCCGGGATGAACGTCTTCGCCTATTCTTTCGTAATACTCAACCTTACCGTTCTGGGTTATCGAGGTTGCGCAGTCGAAAATGAAATCGAACTTTTCATCGGTGGGAATTCCTACGGTGAAGGGGTTCGTTCCGAACATACCTTCAACACCGAAGGTGGGAGCAACAGAGGGGCGCGCGTTAGTTCCGGTCATACCTATGCAGCCTTCCTTTGTAGCCATTGTTGCGTAATATCCCGCAATACCGTAATGGCAGGAATTGCGCACCGCAACCATACCCATACCGTATTCCTTTGCCTTTGCAATAGCCATTTTCATAGCCTTGTAGCCGATTACCTGACCCATACCGTGATGACCGTCAACTACTGCGGTGGTGGGGGTTTCCTTTATAATTTCAAAATCGGTAACGGGGTTCTGAATACCTGCCTTTATTCTGTCTATATAAATCGGCTTGAAACGGTTGCAGCCGTGAGATTCGATGCCGCGCTTGTCACTTTCAAGAAGAACGTCTGTGCAGATTTTTGCATCCTCTCTCGGAATTCCCGTGCCTACGAAAGCGTCTGTTATGAAGTTTGTTGCTGTTTCCCAGTCAAGTATAACCTTTGGCATAATTTTTCTCCTTAAATATTGAATTTACTGTATATATATGTTATAATCGTTTTGAACGTTTTTGTCAATAAAGCGTTGTGATTTTGAGCGTTGCGTTCATTTTTTGATTGTTATCGAGATAAAATCAGTATATTTGTTCAAATTCTTTATCAATATCAAAAAGAGGTTATTATAATTATGTCCCTTAAGGAGAGAGAAAATCTCATACTTGAATATCTCAGAAAAAATAAAGAGGCAAGCATCGGGGAGCTTTGCGGAGCGTTGTTTGTCAGCGAGCCTACTATGCGCAGAGACCTTGCGGCACTCAATTCTTCCGGAAAGATAATACGAATTCACGGCGGCGCGATGCACCGAAGCGAGCCCGGAGAAAATCTGCCGCAGGAGTACCGCGAAAAAGAGCATTACGATGCTAAGGTCACTATCGGTAAAAAGTGCCTTTCGCTTATAAATGACGGTGACACGGTTATGGTAGACGGCTCTTCGACATCACTTGAGCTGATTCGCGTTATGGGCGAGAAAAAATCGGTGATTTTAATAACGAACAGCGCAAAAGCTCCGTTTATTCTTTCGGGAACGCAGGTGAGAACCTTTGTTTCGGGGGGTGAGCTGGCGGCAAACAGCTATGCCTACGTGGGAAGCTACGCTGAGGATTTTTTACGTTCGTTTAATGCCGATATCTGCTTTTTCTCGGTAAGAACTCTAACTCGGGACGGAAGACTTACAGATAATGCGATTTCAGAAAATTCTATGCGCAAGGTTATGATGTCATGCTCGAAAAAAAGCGTTCTTATGCTTGATTCGGGAAAGATAGGTGCGCCCTGCGTCAGCACGCTTTCAAATATTGACAGCGTTGATTACGTGGTTTCGGAGAAGGATATATCCGATTTCTTTGACGAAAGGCACAGAAAAAAATTCATATAAAATAAAACAGCCGGAAGAATGCACGTTAAGTGCCCCGGCTGTCTTTCTTTGCGCTTTAAAAGCTTATTAGATTTCCTTAAGAAGAATAAATGAATGCACGGGCATTTTAAAGCCGGTTTTTGAGGTAACCTTGATAAGCTCGCCATCGTGATTTTTATTCTATCTCCGGAACTTTGCTTAACGGTGCTATTACCTTTCTCATATAAATAACGAGAATAATAACTGCTATAACCGAAAGAAGAGAGAGCAGCTGCTGAGCGTAAAGAGTAATACCGAAGATATGAAGTCCGCCCTTTTTCTGAACGGCGCTCATAATAGCTCCGGAGAGAAGCGCGGTGAAAAACGAGAGTATTCCGCCGAGCGCACTGTTAACGCCCATTGCCGTTGCTCTGTCGTTATGCTCAACGTAATCGTATACGAAGTTTATTACTCCGCTGTTTATTCCCGCCATCGCAAAGCCGTAGAAGCAGGCATACGCAATATATAGCCATCTCGTCTTCGGAGCGGTGAATACCATACTTAAAAATCCTATTCCCGCAAGCACGAACGCGATAGTCATTGACGTTGCAAAGGAAGATTTGTCAGCGATTTTTCCAAGCAGGGGAGATGCAAGAATTCTTGATACCGAGCTGACCGTTGTGAGTATTGCTATTACGGTGAAGGTGAAGGCAAGCTCCTCGCGAAGATAGGAAGCGTAAAATGAAATTGAGAGAGCCGATGCCGCGTGCCAGATAAGACCGACACCTACAACCTTTATAAAGTTTTTATTTTTGGCTATGCGGCATATCACTTCTTTCGTTTTTACTTTCTTCTTTGTTGCCTTAGGCTTTTCGGAAGCCGCGAAAACCGATGCGGTATGTATCAGCGTCATAAGAAGGAGAGCCAGTGCGCATATAATGTAGTATTCCTTTGTAGGTAGTCCGTCTCCGTCACGGAATACGTCTGCAACTCTTCCCATGACGAGAGAAACGATAATTCCGCCCGCAAGGGAAATCATTTCCTTTACCGCGGTAAAGCTTCCTCGCGTCTCTAACGGAACGGAATCCATATACATAGTTATCTTTGAGGGGCGAATTGCGTTGTTTATAAGGTGGCCCAGCACAAGAAGGACTACGAGCGCCGTGCTTTTTATCTCCGAGCGGATATTGAAAATCGGCAGCATATAAAGAATTATAAAGCAGGTCTGATTTATTATATTTGCGCTTCCACAAATTATCTTTACCTTTCTTTCGGAAAGGAAAAGCGCAAAGAGCTGCGCTCCGCAGGCAAAGGTTGCAACCGTGCCTATTATTCCTTGCAGCGAGTCCGAAAATCCTACGGTGTCGAGCAGATATCCGAGCATCGTGCCCGTAACGAAAAGGGATATGAAATATTCAAACGTTTCAGCAAACACGAAGGCTATTCGGGTTGTTTTTTCCTTCTTTTTCATTTCTGTCTCCGTATGTTTTATTCACGCTTATTCTAACACCCGATAACAAGGGGGGCAATAGATTCTTTTACGAAAAATTTTCGTAAAATTTTTGGTTTTTATTGAAGTGACGGAAAGAATATGCTAAAATAGCCGTAAGAAAGACGCAGGAGAGGGAAAATGACCTTAACTAAGATTGCAAAGCTCGCAGAAACCTCGGTATCAACCGTTTCAAAGGCTTTTTCGGGAAGCAAGGAAATAAGCGAAGAAACGAGAGAAAAAATATTCCGTATAGCTAAGGAAGTCGGAAGCTTTGATAAATATTATAAAGCGCCGCGTAAAAATCCGCTTATAGCGATTTTAGTACCCGAAATAGACAGCGAATGCTACGGCACTTACGCAAGTATTTTCGAGAGGGAATTTCAGAAAAGGGGAGCGGATACGATAATTGCAAGTACGGGATTTGACTGTGAGCGAGAGGCAAGGCTTTTTCGCGAGCTTGCGTACGGAATGAGGGTTGACGGAATAATTCTGTGGGGCTCGGGTGCGCTTATAAAGAATCCTGACCAAATTCCGCTTGTCGTTTTCGGAGAAGTCGCGAAAGAGTCAAATGCCGACCAGATAGACATAGATTTAACCGCTGCCATTCTCAAGGTTGTAAATACAATAAAGGAATACGGACATACGAAGGTAGGCTTCATAGGCGAAAACCTTACTGTAGGTAAGAAGGTAAGGTTTAAAAAGGCTATGAGGAAGGTAGGGCTTCCTATTCTTGAAAAATATATTTGCACCTCTGAAAAGCGCTTTGCCGATGCGGGTGAGGACTGTATGCGCATGATTTTAGATAGGGGAGACGTTCCGAGCGTTATAGTTGCGGCTTACGACCAGATAGCCTACGGAGCTATGAAATATGCAAGAGAGAAGGGTTATAGAATTCCCGATGATATTTCATTTGTCGGAATGGACGATATCTCCGCCGCATCTTATTTTGACGTGCCGCTCTCCTCAATTCACGCAGCCTACGAAAAGGTGTGCGACAAAATATGCGACCTCGTCTTTAAACGAATAGAAAACCGTCACTACAGGGCAAAGGAATATCTTATAGTTCCTGTGACGTTTAATCTCAGAGAGTCACTTAAAAACCTTAATATGTAAACTTATATTAGAAAGGGGCTGTCTCATTAAGAATTCAATAAAATCAAGACAAAAAGGCAAAAAATGCAGTGAGAATCAGAGCTTCTGTGAATTCTTAATGAGAACAGAACCGTGGGGCGAACGGATTTAGAGCAGAATTCTTCGTTCGCGACCCG
>JAZNZE010000065.1:0-18580 GCA_045594785.1 Eubacteriales bacterium | reverse complement strand
ACCCCCACGGTGGTGGTGAAGGTAAGTCCCCTGTGGGCAGACCCCGACCTGTTACTCCTTGGCGCAAGCCTGCTCTCGGTTATAAGACGACAAACAAGAAGGCAAGAACCAACAAATTCATTATTAAGCGCAGAAACGCTAAGTAATTGAAGGGAGAATAACAATGTCTAGAAGCTTAAAGAAAGCGCCCTACGTTGAAGAGAAGCTTTTCAATCGCGTAGAGGCTATGAATGCAAAGAATGAGAAAAAGGTGCTTAAGACCTGGTCGCGTTCTTCTACTATATTCCCTGAATTCGTAGGACACACTATCGCCGTTCACGACGGTAGAAAGCACGTTCCGGTATATGTAACCGAGGATATGGTTGGACACAAGCTTGGCGAATTTGCACTTACCCGTACCTTTAAGGGTCATGCGGGCTCAAAAACATCGAACAACGGAAAATAAAATCGCAAGATAGCGAGAGGAGGCAATTCCATAATGGAAGCAAAAGCACATCTTAAATATGTGAGAATTTCTCCGCGCAAGGTAAAGATAGTACTTGACCTTATCAGAGGCAAGGATACCGATACGGCGATGGCTATTCTTAAGAACACTAACAAGATAGCTAGCGAATCTCTTATCAAACTTCTTAAGAGCGCGGTAGCAAATGCAGAACACAACTTCAACATGGATGCTGGAAATCTCTACGTTTCCGAATGCTTCGTATGCCCCGGACCCACACTTAAAAGGGTTCAGCCCAGAGCTCAGGGCAGAGCATTCCAGATTCTTAAGAGAACCAGCCACGTAACACTTGTAGTAAAAGAGAAGGAGGTAGGCTGACAATGGGACAGAAGGTAAATCCCCACGGTCTTAGAGTAGGCGTAATCAAAAACTGGGATTCCAGATGGTTCGTTGCTGATAAGGACTTCGGCGATACTATAGTATCCGACCACAAGATCAGAGAATACGTAAAGACCAAGCTTCAGGGAGCAGGCGTTCCTAAGGTAGAGATCGAGCGTGACAGCGCAAGAGTAAGAGTATTTATTCAGTGCGCAAAGCCCGGTGTTGTAATCGGATTCCACGGCGCAGAGATCGAGAAGCTCAGAGCAGAGCTTGAGGCAATGGTTGGCCGCCCCGTAGTAGTAAACGTTATCGAGATCAAGAATCCCGATATCAACGCTCAGCTCGTTGCAGAGTCTATCGCAGCGCAGCTTGAGAAGAGAGTTTCCTTCCGCCGCGCAATGAAGCTTGCTATAGGCAGAACCATGCGTCTTGGCGTTAAGGGAATCAAGGTTTCCTGCGCAGGCCGTCTCGGCGGTGCGGAAATCGCTCGTACCGAGCATTATCACGAGGGAACTATTCCTCTTCAGACCCTCAGAGCCGATATAGATTACGGTTTCTGGGAGGCAAACACCACCTACGGTAAGATCGGTGTTAAGGTTTGGATCTATAAGGGTGAGGTTCTTGCAGAGAACGCATCTCAGGATAACAACCGCCGTGACCGTCAGGACAGAAGACCCAGAAGAAACGATAATAACAATCGCCGTCCTCAGAACAGAGATGGCAGAAGAGACGGTCGTTCCTTCAAAAGAAACGCAGAGGAGGGCAATAAATAATGTTGATGCCTAAGAGAGTTAAGTTCAGACGCGTTCAGCGCGGAAGACTTAAAGGAAAAGCTCTTCGCGGCAACACTGTTACGAACGGTGAGTTCGGACTTGTTGCTCTCGAGCCCGCATGGATTACATCCAACCAGATCGAGGCTGCCCGTATCGCAATGACCAGATACGTAAAGCGTGGCGGTAAGGTTTGGATCAAAATATTCCCCGACAAGCCTATCACTGAGAAGCCTGCTGAAACTCGAATGGGTTCAGGTAAAGGTTCTCCTGAGTACTGGGTAGCGGTTGTTAAGCCCGGACGCGTAATGTTCGAGATGGCAGGCGTAACCGAGGAGCAGGCAAAGGAAGCTATGCGTCTTGCTGCAAACAAGCTTCCTATCAAGTGTAAGTTTGCTAAGAAGTCTGACCTTGAAGCTAATGAGGAGGTATAAGCGATGAATGCAAAAGAACTCAGAGAAATGACCGCCGCAGAGCTTAACGCAAAGCTCGGCGACCTTAAAGAAGAACTCTTCAATCTTCGTTTCCAGCTTGCAATCAATCAGCTTGACAAGCCTCATAAGATCACGGAAGTTAAGCATGACATTGCTCGCGTAATGACTGTTCTTCGCGAGAAGAATGCATAATGGAGGTAATGAAAATGACTGAAGTTCGTGAACAGAGAAAAGTAAGAGTTGGTAAGGTAGTAAGCGATAAGATGGATAAGACCATTGTCGTTGCTATCGTTGACAACGTTCGTCACCCCAAGTACGGTAAGATCATCAAGAGAACCGTTAAGATTCACGCTCATGATGAGAACAACACCTGCGGAATCGGTGATACCGTTGCAGTAATGGAAACAAGACCTCTCTCCAAGACGAAGAGATGGAGACTTGTTGAAATCGTTGAAAAGGCAAAATAATTTAAGCCTTGATAAAGTCCACAAATCACTAAACCAGTACGCAGGTTAAAGGCTTGCCGAAAAAGGAGGAAAAAACAGTGATCCAGCAGGAATCGTTAATGAAAGTCGCTGATAACACCGGTGCTAAAGAGCTTCTTTGCATCAGAGTTCTCGGCGGTACTGGACGCCGCTATGCAAGCATCGGAGATATCGTTGTTTGCTCTGTTAAGAAAGCAGCACCCGGCGGCGTTGTTAAAAAAGGCGATGTTGTTAAGGCAGTTGTCGTAAGAACTGCTAAGGAAGTTCGCCGTGCAGACGGTTCTTATATCAAGTTTGATGAGAACGCTGCAGTTATTATAAAAGAAGATAAGACACCCAGAGGTACCCGTATCTTTGGCCCGGTTGCAAGAGAGCTTCGTGAGCATGAGTTCACAAAGATTATGTCCCTTGCTCCCGAAGTACTTTAATTAAAGGAGGAAAACAATAATGGCAAAGCTTCATGTTAAAGCAAATGATACCGTAGTTGTTATCTCCGGAGATTCCAAGGGTACACGCGGTAAGGTTATTGCAGCTGCTCCCGAAGAGGGCAAGGTAATTGTTGCAGGTGCAAATATCGTTTCTAAGCACACCAAGGCTCGCAAGCAGGGTGAGAACTCTCAGATAGTTAAGACCGAAGGCGCTATTTATGCTTCTAAGGTTCAGCTCGTTTGCCCCAAGTGTGACAAGGGTGTTCGTACTAAGGTCAGCTACAAGACCGTAGGCGACAAGAAGGTTAAAATCCGTGTTTGCGCTAAGTGCGGCGCGGAAATATAATGAGGAGGTAGCAAGAGATGTCAAGATTTGCTGAAAAGTATAATAATGAAGTTGCTCCCGCACTCATGAAAAAGTTTGGCTATTCCTCGGTGATGCAGATTCCCAGATTCAATAAGATTGTTATCAACGTAGGCGTAGGCGAAGCAAGAGAAAATGCAAAGGTGATTGACAACGTTATCGAAGAGATCTCGCTTATCGCAGGTCAGAGAGCAGTTCCCACCTATGCACACAAGTCAATTGCTAACTTCAAGCTCCGTGAGGGCATGAAGATTGGCGTTAAGGTTACGCTCCGCGGCGAGAAGATGTATGAGTTTATGGATAAGCTCTTCAGCTTCGCTCTCCCCAGAGTTCGTGACTTCAAGGGTATCAACCCCAACGGCTTCGATGGCAGAGGCAACTATGCTCTCGGTCTTAAGGAGCAGCTCATATTCCCCGAAATCGAATATGACAAGGTTGACAAGATTCGCGGTATGGATATCGTATTCGTAACCACCGCCAATACCGATGCTGAAGCAAAAGAGATGCTCACCCTTATGGGCGCACCCTTTGCAGAGTAATTAGGAGGAGAAAAAATGGCAAAGAAGTCCATGATACTTAAGCAGCAGAGAGAGCCTAAGTTCTCTACTCGCGCTTACAACAGATGCAAGATCTGTGGTAGACCCCACGCCTACCTCGGTAAGTACGGAATCTGCCGTATCTGCTTCCGTGAGCTTGCTTACAAGGGCGAGATTCCGGGCGTAAGAAAGGCATCCTGGTAATTTAAGAATTAGTTAATTCTCTAACCTATCGGAAGGAAAGCACGGAAATCTTCCGTGGCTTTAACCGCCGATACGCCGCCGCAGAAAATGCGGCAGCAAGAACAAGAAATGCTTGCATATAGGAGGATAAAAAAATGCAGATTTCAGACGTAATTGCAGACATGCTTACAAGAATCAGAAATGCTAATAACGCTAAGCATGAGACTGTAGATATTCCCGCATCCAACCTCAAGAAGTCCATCGCAGAGATTCTTCTTGAAGAGGGATACATTAAGAACTTCCAGATCGTTGAAGACGGTAAGCAGGGCATCATCAGAGTAACCCTCAAGTATGCTGCCGGCAAGCAGAAGGTTATTCACGGTCTTAAGAGAGTTTCTAAGCCCGGTCTTCGTATCTATTCCAACTGCGAAGATATGCCCAAGGTAATGAACGGACTCGGTATCGCTATCGTTTCCACCTCTAAGGGCGTTATGACGGATAAGAAAGCAAGAAAAGCAAACGTTGGCGGCGAAATTCTCGCTTTCGTTTGGTAAGGGGAGGTAACACGTATGTCAAGAATAGGAAGAGAGCCTATTGCGATTCCCGCAGGCGTAAACGTAACTATTGCTGACGGTAACGTTGTTACTGTCAAAGGTCCCCTCGGCGAGCTTACCCAAAGCTTCAACACCGCTCTTACTATTGCAGTAGAGGGTGACAAGATTCTCGTTACCCGTCCTAATGACGAGAAGGAGAACCGCGCACTTCACGGTCTTACCAGAACTCTTGTAAACAACATGGTTGTTGGTGTTTCCAAGGGCTATGAGAAGAAGCTTGAGATAGTAGGCGTTGGTTACAGAGTTGAAAAGCAGAGCGGCAAGATCGTTCTCGGTCTCGGCTACTCGCATCCCGTTGTTTTTGAAGAGAAGGACGGCGTTAAGTTTGACGTTCCCGATCAGACGACTATAATCGTTAAGGGTATCAACAAGCAGGCTGTTGGACAGGTTGCTGCCGTTATCAGATCTAAGAGACCTCCTGAGCCCTATCTTGGTAAGGGTATCAAGTATACCGGTGAGAAGATTCGCCGCAAGGCCGGAAAAACCGGTAAATAATGAAAGGAGAGTAGTAAAATGGTCAAGAGAACAGACAGTAATTTACAGCGTCTTAAGAGACACAAGAGAGTTCGCGGCAAGATTTCGGGTACTCCTGAAAGACCCCGCCTTGCAGTTTACCGCTCTAACGCTAACATTCAGGCTCAGATCATCGATGATGTTAACGGCGTAACGCTCGTAAGCGCAAGCTCTTATGAAAAGGGCTTTGAGGGCGGCTCCAACAAGGAAGCAGCTCGCAAGGTCGGCAACACTCTCGCACAGAGAGCACTTGAAAAAGGCATTTCCGCAGTAGTATTTGACCGCGGTGGCTACATTTATCACGGACGTGTATCAGAATTAGCAGAAGGCGCAAGAGAAGGCGGCCTCAAGTTCTAATCGCTGGTTTGTACACTGTTTCGAAAAACAAACGAAACATTCTATAAGGAGAATAAACATGGCAAAAAGAATTAATGCAGCTGGACTTGAGCTTCAGGAACAGCTTGTAGTATTAAACCGTGTTTCCAAGACCGTAAAGGGCGGACGTATCGCTCGTTTTGCAGCTATCATGGTAGTAGGCGACGGAAATGGACATGTAGGCTTCGGCCTCCGTAAGGCAGGTGAAGTTCCCGATGCAATCCGCAAGGGAATTGAGGATGCAAAGAAAAATATGATTGAAGTATCACTTAACGGCTCGACCATTCCTCACGAGATTATCGGTGAGTACGGCGCAGGTAAGGTTCTTCTTAAGCCTGCCGGCCCCGGTACCGGTATTATCGCAGGCGGTACTGTTCGTACGATTCTTGCTCTTGCAGGAATTAAGAACATCCGTGCAAAGTGTCTTCGTTCCTCTAACCCCACCAACGTAGTTAAGGCTACGTTCGAGGGACTTCGCGCACTCAGAACCGCTGAAGAAATTGCAGCGCTTCGTGAGATCAGCGTAGAAGACGTAAAGGCTTAAGGAGGTAGCTAAGATGGAAAACGTTAAGGTTACACTCGTAAAGAGCCTTATCGCTTGCAAGAAGGGTCAGATTGCAACTGCAAACTCCCTTGGTCTTAAGAGACCCGGCGATTCCATCGTAACTGCAAACAACGCAGCTTTGATGGGAAAAATAAAGGTTATTTCACACCTTGTAAAAGTTGAAACCGTTTAATCGGAATTGAAAGGAGGAAAAAATATGAAGCTCCATGAACTTTCACCCCAGGAAGGCTCTGTAAAAGAAGGTTTCCGCAAGGGTAGAGGCGCAGGTTCCGGCAACGGAAAAACAGCCGGTAAGGGTCACAAGGGACAGAACGCTCGTTCCGGTGGTGGCGTAAGACCCGGTTTCGAAGGCGGTCAGCTTCCGCTTTACAGAAAGCTTCCTAAGAGAGGCTTTAACAACTACAGGTTTGCAGTAAAGTATGCTGTAATCAACGTTCAGGATTTGAACAAGTTTAATGACGGAGACGTCGTTGACTGTGAGGCTCTCCTTAACAGTCGCGTTATCAACAAGTGCTTTGACGGTATCAAGGTTCTTGGCGAGGGCGAGCTTACAAAGAAACTCACCGTAAAGGCTTCCGTTTTCTCTGCATCTGCAAAGGAGAAGATTGAGGCAGTCGGCGGAACGGCTGAGGTGGTATAATGCTTCAAACACTTAAGAACGCCTGGAACACTAAAGAATTGAGAAATAAGATTCTCTTTACTCTCTTCATTCTTTTGTTATACCGCATAGGTACAGTAATTCCCGTTCCTTTCGTTGAGGCTAATAACTTTGCCGGTCAGTTTAGTGGTACGATACTTGCTCAGATGGACATTCTTTCGGGTGGTTCTCTCAGCACGGCTACCATATTCGCTCTCGGCGTATCACCTTATATCAACGCATCAATTATCATTCAGCTTCTTGCTGTCGTTTTCCCCAGGCTCGGTGAGCTTGCTAAGAACGATAAAGAGAAGATGAATTTCATCACCAGAATCGTAACTGTAGTTCTTGCAATTATAACTGCGATAGGTTACTACTTCCTTCTTAAGAACAGCCATATGCTCGTTAATGCGGCAGACCCTGCCCAGAATCCCGGTATGGCGTGGTTCTACGGTATAGTAATTATTGCATGCTACTGTGCAGGCGCATCGGTTATTATGTGGCTCGGTGAGCTTATCAATAAGAATGGAATCGGAAACGGAATTTCGATGATACTTTTCGCAAATATCGTTTCCACTCTTCCTTCCTTCGTATATAAGCTCATAAGCCTCGCAATCGGCACCTACAGCTACGCTGAAAAGGCTTGGCTCTACGGTATAATTTCTACTGTGTTTGCACTCGCTGTTATTGCAGCGGTAGTAGCACTCTTCATCTTTGTTATCTGGGTAACCGGTTCCGAGAGAAGAATTCCTATCACCTATGCAAAGAGAGTTGTAGGCCGTAAAATGTACGGTGGACAGAGCTCCAACCTTCCTATCAAGCTTAATATGACCGGCGTTATGCCTATCATTTTCGCAAGCTCTATCGTATCTCTCGTTCCCACCATTCTTACCCTTTGTAATGTTAATCAAACGACAGAAGGTTTCTGGGGCGGAGCTTACAGAGTTCTTGGAAGTAACGGTGTAGTATACCCTGTATCTCTCTTCCTTCTTATAATTGCGTTTGCATACTTCTATACTCAGATCACCTTTGATCCTATCGAAGTATCCAACAATATCAAGAAGCAGGGCGGTACAATCCCCGGAATCAGACAGGGCAGACCTACCTCGGATTATATCAGAAAGATACTTAACAAGGTAACTCTTGTTGGAGCGCTCTTCCTTGGTATCGTAGCGGTTCTTCCCGTTGTTGCAGGTCCTCATATCTTCCAGCATCTTATCGAATGGATAATTTCAGGCGGTTATGCTGAAGGAACAACCTATATCATTTACGACAACCAAATTACCACTATTGAGCAGGCTGCATCGAGCGTATCCTCTCAGCTTACCTTCGGTGGAACCTCGATTCTGATTATCGTAGGTGTTGTAATTGAAACCTTCAGAGGACTTGAATCTGAGCTTACAATGCGTAACTACAAGGGCTTCCTTTAATTAAGCATTGAGGTGTAATTTATGAAAATAATTTTTCTTGGTGCTCCCGGCGCCGGAAAAGGCACTCAAGCGGAAAAGACTTCCAAGAGACTTGGTATTCCTACCATCTCTACGGGAGTCATCATCCGTGAGGCTGTCAAGAACGGCACAGAAATGGGAATGCAGGCAAAAAAACTTATTGATCAGGGCAAGCTTGTTGACGATGCTATTGTAAATGGCATAATCAAGGAGCGCCTTGCAAAATCGGACTGCGCAAACGGATTTATCCTTGACGGATTTCCCCGTACTGTACCGCAGGCTGAGGAACTCGACAGAATGGGCGTTACAATAGACCGTGTCGTTTCAATTGAGGTACCTGATGAGGATATCGTCAAGAGAATGTCCGGTAGAAGAGTATGTCCCGGCTGCGGCTCGTCTTACAACGTAAATGACAATCCTTCAAAGGACGGTGTCACCTGCGATAACTGCAAGACCGAGCTTACAACGAGAGCAGACGATGCTCCCGAAGTAGTTCTTGCTCGCCTTAAGGTATATCACGAAACTACCGAGCTTCTCAAATCCTTCTACGAAAAGAAGGGTGTTCTGAGAATAGTACACGGCAGCGAAAGTCTGGAAGAAACATCCGCGCGTACCTTAGAAGCTATCGGAGAATAAAATGATAATCATTAAAAACTCCGAGCAGCTTGCACTTATGAAAAAAGCCGGCCGTATCACCGCAGAGGCGCTTTTAGTAGCTCGCGATATGATAAGACCGGGAATCAGTACCAAAGAGATTGACAAGAAAATGCACGATTTTATAGTCAGATGCGATGCTACCCCTTCCTTTCTTGGTTACGGTGGCTTCCCCGGCAGTGCGTGCATATCTCTCAATGATGAAGTCATACACGGAATACCCTCGGAGAGAAAAATACTTAAAGAGGGGGATATCGTAAAAATCGATGTCGGAGCTCGCTACCGCGGCTATAATGGCGACAGTGCAAGAACGTTTCCTGTCGGCAAGGTAAGCGATGAGGCTCTGAAGCTGATTTCTGTCACTGAAGGAAGCTTCTATGAGGCGATGAAGTATGCGAAAGCAGGTAATCGCATCGGGGACATAGGATTTGCGGTTGAAAGTTTCGTCATTTCAAATGGCTTTTCTGTGGTACGTGATTACGTCGGACACGGTGTAGGAAAGGATTTGCACGAAGAGCCTGAGGTGCCGAATTTCGGCAAAGCAGGAAGGGGTGCAAGGCTTTACACCGGAATGACGCTTGCCATTGAACCCATGGTAAATATCGGAACGCACAGCGTAAAGGTTCTCAGCGACCGCTGGACTGTAAAGACTCTTGACGGAAGCCTTTCTGCTCATTATGAAAACAGTATAGCGATTACAGAATCCGAACCGATAGTGCTTACCGATGCAGGCTAATAATAGGTTAAATAGGAGAATTTGTTTTGCCAAAGAACGATTTGATTGAATTTGAGGATTGCGTGGTTGTGGAAGCTCTTCCCAACACCGTCTTCAAGGTAAAGCTGCCTAACGGACACATTGTGACCGCAACTATTTCAGGCAAGCTTAGAATGAATTATATCAAGATTCTCGTAGGAGATACCGTAACCGTTGAGGTTTCACCTTATGATATATCAAAGGGCCGTATCACCTGGAGAAAGAAGTAATAACATCCGAAAGGAAAGGTATTAAAAATGAAAGTTAAGCCTTCCGTCAAAAGAATTTGCGAAAAGTGTAAGATCATTAAGAGACACGGCAAAATAATGGTTATCTGTGAGAACCCCAAGCACAAGCAGCGTCAGGGTTAATCTAAGCAGTATTTACGCAATTCGGACGACATTAAATTTAAAAAGGAGTATATATCGAAATGGCTCGTATAGCTGGTGTTGATATTCCCAACAACAAGCGCATTGAAATTGCGCTCACATACATTTACGGTATCGGTCTTAAGAGCGCTCAGGATATTCTTGCAAAAACCGGAATCAATCCCGACACTCGCGCAAAGGACCTCACCGAGAGTGAAGTAGCCGCGCTCCGTGATGAAATCGAAGCAAACTACAACGTAGAAGGTGACCTTCGTCGTGAAGTTGCTCTTAACATCAAGAGCCTGGTTGAAATCAATTGCTATCGCGGTATCAGACACAGAAAGGGTCTCCCTGTAAGAGGTCAGCGTACCAAGACTAACGCAAGAACAAGAAAAGGTCCCGCAAAGACCATAGCTAATAAGAAGAAATAAGGAGTGAGATAAGATGGCAGTAGCTAAGAAAATCGTTAAAAAGCGCCGCGAGCGTAAAAACGTTGAAAAAGGCGTAGCGCACATCCGTTCCACTTTCAACAACACGATAGTTACCATATCCGATATGCAGGGTAACGTAGTCTCTTGGGGTACTTCCGGAGAGATGGGATTTAAGGGCTCTAAGAAGTCCACTCCCTATGCAGCTCAGACTGCTGCAGAGCATGCAGGCAAGCTCGCTGTTGACCAGGGAATGAAGACTGTAGAGGTTCTTGTAAGAGGCCCCGGAGCAGGTAGAGAATCTGCAATCCGTGCGCTTGCAACCGCAGGACTTGAGATAACTATGATTAAGGACGTAACACCGATTCCTCACAACGGTTGTCGTCCTCCTAAGCGCAGACGCGTTTAATACTAAGGGAGGTAAAGTAAAATGGCAAGATATACAGGCCCTAACTGTAAGCAGTGCCGTCGTGAAGGCTGCAAGCTCTATCTTAAGGGCGAGCGTTGCACCAACGGCAAGTGCGCATTCGACCACAGAAGCACAGCTCCCGGTCAGCATGGCGCAGCTCGTAAGAAGGTAGGAGAATACGGCAAGCAGCTTCGTGAGAAGCAGAAGGCTAGACGCTACTACGGTGTTCTCGAAGGACAGTTCAAGCACTACTACGAAATGGCAGAAAAGATGGATGGTATTACCGGTGCAAACCTTCTTACCCTTCTTGAAAGACGCCTTGACAACGTAGTGTACAGAATGGGTATGGCAGCATCCAGAAAGGAAGCTCGTCAGCTTGTTCTCCACGCTCACTTCACTCTTAACGGAAATAAGGTTTCTATCCCTTCTATTCTCGTTAAAGCAGGTGACGTTATAGCTGTTAAGGAAACCAGCAAGGAAAGCGTAAAGATTAAGGCTCTTGCAGAGCAGATGGCAACCACCACTACTCCCAAGTGGCTTGCAAACGATGCAGCAAATCTTGCAACTAAGGTTGTAGCTCTTCCCGCAAGAGAAGACATCGACTTCCAGTTTGAAGAGCAGCTTATCGTCGAGCTCTATTCTAAGTAATCCCTCCGATACGAGCGAGAATATTGAGGTTATTATCCTCATATTCTTCGCTTCCTATCAGTTTATATTTTAAAAAAACAGAAACAGGAGGTAACAGAAAATGATGAACGCAATAGAGAAGTTCAATATCAACGCAACTAACGTTACGGAAGATGAGAGCGAAGCGATATTTGTCGTTGAGCCCCTTGTAAGAGGCTACGGTCAGACGCTTGGAAACTCTCTTCGCAGAGTTCTTCTTTCTACTCTTCCCGGTTATGCTGCGACCAGCATTAAGATTGACGGCGTGCTTCACGAGATATCCGCTTGTAACGGTGTAAAGGAAGACGTTCCCGAAATCGTGCTTAACGTAAAGGGCATTGTTGCCAAGGTTGAATGCGAAGGCCCCAAGACTGTCGTTATTGACGTAACAGGTCCTTGCAATGTAACTGCAGGCGATATCACCCCTGATGCCGACCTTACCGTACTTAATCCCGAGCATCACATTTGCACGGTAAGCGACAACGCTCGTTTCTATATGGAGATCACTTTTGACGAAGGACGCGGCTACGTTCCCTCTGACGTCAACAAGCAGAACTACCTTGCAAACGCAGGCGCAAATGTCGGCGCTCCTATCGGTCTTATCTTCGTTGACTCTATATTCGCACCTGTATACAAGGTTGAATTCAGCGTAGAAAATACCCGTGTAGGCAATATAACAGACTATGACAAACTTACCATGAGGGTAAAAACAAACGGCACCATATCTGCAAAGTCCGCAATATCACTCGCCGCCAAGGTTCTCAACGAGCACCTCAAACTCTTCATCGATATGTCTGACGAGGCTAAGAAGGCCGAAGTTATGGTAGAGAGAGAAGAAGTTAAGAAGGAAAAAGTCCTCGAGATGACCATTGAGGAGCTTGATCTGTCTATTCGTAGCTTCAACTGCTTGAAGCGTGCAAATATTGACACGGTAGAAGATTTGATTGAGCGCACCGAAGACGATATGATGAAGATTCGTAACCTCGGAAGAAAGTCACTTGAAGAGGTAATTCAGAAGCTTGCTTCTCTTAACCTCAGCTTGAAGAAAGACGAAGAATAAGAATTAGGAGGAACGTACAATGAGAAAACTCGGCAGAACCACAGCTCAGCGTAAGGCTATGCTCAGAGGTATGGTAACTCTTCTTCTTGAAAATGGCAAGATTGAAACCACTTATACCAGAGCGCAGGAAGTATCTGCAAAGGCAGACGAAATGATTACCCTTGGAAAGAAGGGTGACCTTGCTTCCTACCGTGCGGCTCTTGCTTTCATAACCAAGGAAGACGTTGCTAAAAAAGTATTCAGTGTTATCGCTCCCGCTTACGCAAACGTAAACGGTGGTTATACCCAGGTATTTAAGATGGGTCCCCGCCGTGGTGACGGAGCAGAAACAGCTATTGTAAAGCTTGTTGCTGTAAAGGCACCCGAAGCAGAGGCTGAAACAAAATAATTAAAACACTATAAGGCGTGTCTGATGGCAAGCCCGGAAAAAGCGAAGACGGAAGTCTTCGCTTTTTTGTATGATTTTTCTTCTTTACTTAAAACCGTCTTTATTCATTTCTGTTGACAAAAGATGTGTAATAGTATATAATGAAACTGCGTAAAATAAGAAAGAGGTAATCAGAAATGAGAAAGAATTTTGGCTCAAAGCCTTGCGTTTATCCTATGCCGGTCTTTATAATCGGAACCTATGACGAAAAAGGTGTTCCGAACGCAATGAATGCTGCATGGGGCGGAATAACCGAGGAAAATGAAATAACTATATGCGTAAGCGCAGACCATAAGACAACTAAGAACTTTGTAAAAAGCGGAGCTTTTACCGTTAGCATTGCTGACGTTGATAACGTTGTGGCTTGCGATTACGTGGGTATTGCTTCAGGAAATAAAGCTGCAAATAAGATTGAACTGGCAGGCTGGCACGCAGAAAAAAGTGAGCTTGTGAACGCGCCCCTTTTTGCTGAGCTTCCAATGGCGCTTGAATGTAAAGTAAAGAGCTATGACGAGGAAAGCTGCCGTCTTGTCGGAGAGATTGTGAACGTTTCGGCTGACGAGCGAATTCTCGGCGATGACGGAAAAATAGACCTTAATAAATTTAAACCCATCACTTACGACCCAGTCCATCATACCTACCGTGCACTTTCAGAGCCTGTAGGTAAGGCATTTTCTGACGGACTTTCTATCGGAAAATGATTAAAAGGAATATTTTGGTTTTACTGCTTCTAAGCATTTCCGTTTTATTTATTGTGTCTTGCGATGTACCAAATGATTCGCTTGATTTTTCAAAATTCGGCTCTTCGGCAAGAGAAGAAGCGGAGAAAGAGGAGAGTAGTCCGTTTTATGACAACGAATACAAACCGGATAGCTCGTCAATCCCTTCTGAAGATTTGACCGAAAAGGAAGAAAAAGCTTCTGATGAAAAAACGGAAGACGAAGAAAAGAATTCTCAAGAAAGTGGAGATTTCGGCATGAATGATAATCTGTTTATGATGCGGGCAGTAATAGAAAAGATAGAAGATAAAATTACAGTTAACGTATATGAAGCTGAGTACGCAGATGGAATCTATTTGATTATTTATGGCGATTCGACTGTATTTTTAAACGCTGACGGGGGCTTGATTTCGCTCTGTGGCTTAAAGGTCGGAGACAAAATAGAGATAACTTATAACGGTCAGGTTATGATGAGTTATCCTCCTCAAGTTGCAGCAATAAAGATTAAAAAGCTTTGATATGTAAACAAAAGTTAGCGCGCAGGCTGTTTTTAGCCTGCGCGCTTTCTGATTATTCTTTCGTAAATTGAAATATACAAGCATCGTAAGGTTTGATTTTGTCAACCGTGCCGTAAACCGTTCTTGAAAGCTTGTATCCCGGGAGGTCGAGCTTAAAGCATCTCTCGTTTTCAAAATGGTTTATTACGGTAACGTAGGCGGTATTGCCCGTTTTGTGAAGGGTGGTAAGAAGCTCACCGTCAGAAATTTTAATCGGAAGAGATTTTACTTTTTCCGCGAAAACCAGTCTATAAAGGTTGCTTGCAGTGCTTTTCGTAAAGTCATGCGTATCGATAAGATTATCCTCTATCGGTGCATTTACAAAATAAACCTTTCCCTTGCCGTAGCTGTTAACTGTGACGAACGGATTGTTTTCACTGTCCGTTGATAATACCTTTGCAGATACGGGCTCAAAGAATATATTTCTTTCTCTTGAAAATTCTATTTTTTCTCCGGATAGCGTTGCGGTAAAGGATTTTTTATATTCGTACGAATCTATAGTTCTCAGTCCGGTAAGTGATTCAAATTCAGAAAGAATTGCGTTTCCGATGGAGATATATAGCTCAGCCCCCTCTTTAACCTTAGCCTTCAGGGCATCATAAGCGGACTTTTTCATTACGGTAAATTCGTTTACCGATGGGAGAAGATATAGGGAAGCATCGGGTAATTTTTCATCTGCATACGCGAAGCTTATGTTCAATCCCGCGCGTCTTGCCAGCAGATACGTCATGTAAGCTATACCCCAATGTCTCTGGTTGCGCGATAGAATGCACACCGCATCGCTTTCATATGTTGGAAGAGTGAAATCCACCGTTTTAAGAAAATCTGCGAACCTCTTGAACTCCTTAAGCTGCGGTTTTATATTTCCGTCCTCTGTTATTAAGCCTAGTTCTCTTTCTACCATTTGATGCGTATAAGGAAAAGAGGTAAGTTTTGTTTGGTCGGACGAGCACCACCACATAACTCCCCTGCCGCCGTTTGCCCAAAGAGAGAAGAGGTTCACTCTGAGAAAATCGGCAGAGAGCTTGTCTGAGCAAATCATAGGTCCCATAGTACCGAATTCTTCGGCAAGACAAGGCTTTTTTCCTATATCTGAATAATATTTTCCTTGCGCGGTTGGCAAAAGGGTAGTTCTGAAGGAAAGCGTTTTATCGATTCTTGTGTGCTCGCACCAGAAGGGGTAGGGGTGCGTGGTAAGAATATCGGTAAACTCAGCCTGATCGTTAATGGTCCATTTTTCTGTCATATCAAGTCCGTGCATACCCGAAAGTATAGGACGGCTCAAATCCTGCGCCCGAATCGCATTTGATATCATTCCCGTCCAGCTAGCCGCTTCGAAGCGCGAGCTTATAGGAGACATACCGTTACATTCGTTTCCGAGATCCCAGGCATAAACAGTCTTTCTGTCCTTAAATCTTTCAACAAAGCCTTTTATAAAAAGCTGCTCAAAATACTGGCAGAGAGGGTCTGTTATAAGGTTTTTTCCGTAAAATGCGCTTGGAATGAAAAGAGCGCCGCTCATCCAGCCCGTTATAAGTCCTACTATAACCTTCGTATCGGTTTTGTCGCAGATATCCAGAAAATCAGTGAACCGCTTTAGCATTTTTTCATCCAGATAATACTTATTTTCAGGTTCCTTTCCGTTTTCCGCATATTCGGAAATTTTGCCCTGCGGCCCAATAAGAGGGGTTATCGGCTGAAAATCTCTCCACACAGGAAAAACCCTTAAATACTTAATTCCGTGCTCTGCTAAAGCTTTAATATCCTTTTCTATAACGGCAGCGTCAAATGATTGCCACATTTCAGTTCCCGCGTTCGATGCCCAATAATTACAGCCTAAAATAAAACTCATAGTATATTCTCCCCCCAGGGTTTTGTATATACCTATGATAGCAAAAAAAACGAGTAAATGCAAGAGCTTTGAATATAAAATCTCTATTGACTATTAAAATAAAATATGATAAAATTTTATAAATGAATATAAGGGGTTAGATATGAAAATAGAAAAGCTTTTTCCTGCCTTCAAGGACTATATTTGGGGCGGAAACAAATTAAAAGAAAAGTACGGCAAGAAAACCGATATGACCCCCTGTGCTGAAAGCTGGGAGCTTTCATTTCACAAGGACGGAGTTACTATGCTTACCGGCGGAGAACCGATTTCCTCTCTTCCCAAATCCGCCTTTGGCGAGAACGTAAGCGACTTTTCGGATTTTCCGCTTCTGATAAAATTCATAGATGCAAAAGCCGACCTTTCGGTTCAGGTTCATCCTTCTGACGATTACGCACTCAAAAACGAGAATTCCTACGGAAAAACTGAAATGTGGTATATCGTTGACTGCGAAGAGGGGGCTGGGATATATCTCGGCTTCAAAAAGGCTGTTACAAAAGCAGAATTTAAATCAGCAATAGAAGAAAATAGGCTTACAGAGCTTCTTAATTTCTATCCTGTGACACCGGGCGAGAGCTATTTTATTCCGTCAGGCACTATTCACGCAATAGGCAAGGGTTGTCTTATTTGCGAGATTCAGCAGAACAGTAACCTTACCTACCGCGTGTACGATTACGGAAGAGTTGATAAAAACGGAAATCCGCGAGAGCTTCACGTAGAAAAGGCTATGGCTGTCACAAGCCTTGAAGCTTATAACAACAAAGGGGTCCCGTTTGATTTTCTGGGTGTCAGTAAGTATTTTACCGTAAGAAAGCTTACGGGAAATACGGATATATTGATAGATACAAGGAGCTTTGCCTCTTTGACGTGTGTGAGAGGTTTCGGTAAGGTTGGAGAGACTTCGGTATCGGCAGGAGATACTCTTTTCGTTCCTGCAGGATACGGTGAATGTAAAATATCGGGAGACGTAGAGATAATTATGAGCGAGGTTAGAAAATATTACGTTGGCATAGACCTTGGCGGTACATTTATAAAAGGCGGAATAGTAAACGACAAGGGTGAAATAGTAGTAAAGGATAAGGTTCCTACAGAGAGCGAGAAGGGAAGCGAGGGAGTTGCGCGCAATATCGCAGAGCTTACTCGCTCGTTGCTGAGTGCTGCGAATATGACGGCTTCTGACGTTATCGGAATCGGAATGGGTGTTCCCGGAATGATAGACGGAAACAGAGGCGAGGTCGTATACTCAAATAATCTCGGCTGGGAGCATTTCTTCATTTCCGACAAGGTGGAAAAGTTGACAGGACTTAAGGTTAAAATCGCAAATGACGCAAACGTTGCAGCTCTTGGAGAGACTTTGTTTGGCTGCGGCAAGAATTACAGCAATACGGTAATGCTTACGCTCGGCACGGGCGTAGGCGGCGGAATAGTTATAGGCGGCAGGCTTTTTGAGGGAAATCGTTCGGCAGGAGCGGAGCTTGGACATTCGGTCATAGTTGCCGGCGGTGAGAGATGCACCTGCGGAAGACTTGGCTGTCTTGAGGCTTACGCTTCCGCTACCGCTCTTATCAGAGACACGAAAAGAAAAATGACCGAGAATCCCAAGAGTAAAATGTGGGAGATAGGCTCGCTTGATGCCGTAAACGGTAAGGTCGCGTTTGATTATAAGGATACCGATGCGTCAGCCTCAGATGTTGTAAGCGGTTATATTGAAAAGCTGGGTATCGGAATAACTAATATTGCAAACGTATTCCGTCCCGAAGCCGTGATTCTCGGAGGCGGTGTATGTGCTGAGGGCGATAATCTCATTTTGCCGCTCCAAAAGCAGCTTGATAGGGATATTTTTGCAGGAGAGAAGGGACCCGGTGTAGAAATTCTCATAGCAACGCTTGGTAACGATGCCGGCATTCTCGGAGCTGCGGCATTATGGATATAAAATAATCGGATAAACACGTATTTGATTTAATAGAGCCCACCCGTGAAAAAACGGGTGGGCTTTCGTTATACAAAAAAGAGCTTTCATTACGCAGTTTCTCATAAGGATATTAACTGCGTATAGGCGGTACTCGGTATGTAGGACGGACAGTTTCGACTGTCCGTCCTATTCCGTTTTATGGGGTTAGGCGACTGCTTAGGGTGCGAGCTTTCCGATATAGCGGAAGTAGATGTCGATCTGCTGCGTTGCGGTTTTGCTATGCTTTGCCGTTCTTTCGTGGATAATGATTCGTTCTATGAATGTGCGAAGCACTTCGGGAGTTAGCCCCCTTAAATCTGTGTACTTGTTTGCAATATCCACAAATCTTTCGACATTGGTTGCCGCCGCTTTCAGATCTTCAATCTCTTGCTTCACTATCGGAAGTCGCTCGGTAATCTCTCTTTGCTCGCTGTTGTAGCCGTCGGAGAGCATACGGAACTGTTCGTTGGTGACCTTGCCGAGAACATTGTCCTCGTAGAGTCGCCTGAACAGAGCGTTTAACT
>JAZNZE010000064.1:0-1841 GCA_045594785.1 Eubacteriales bacterium | reverse complement strand
CAAAACGGGTGCGCTCGCAGTACCGATGAATTATCGCTACACCGCAGACGAGATACGCTACTGCGCAGATCTGTCCGATGCCGACGTTCTTGTGTTCGGTCCCGAATTTGTCGGTCGTGTTGAGGAAGTTTGCGACAGAATGAAACGCGTAAAATATATGTTTTACGTTGGAGATGACTGCCCTTCGTTTGCGGAAAGCTACAATAAGCTCGTTACTTATGCCTCCTCTCACGCTCCCGAAATAGAGCTTACCGATGACGACTACGGCGCGATATATTTCTCGTCGGGTACAACGGGATTTCCGAAGGCGATACTTCATAAGCATGAAAGCCTTATGCACTCCTGCAAGGTCGAGCAGAACCACCACGGACAGACACATGATGACGTTTTCCTGTGCATTCCTCCGCTTTACCACACCGGTGCTAAAATGCACTGGTTCGGCAGCTTCCTTGTCGGAGCAAAAGCTGTGCTTCTCAAGGTGGTAAAGCCCGAGTGGATAATCAAAACGGCATCCGAGGAAAAATGTTCTATCGTATGGTTGCTCGTTCCGTGGGCTCAGGATATTCTTGACGCCATTGACCGCGGCGAGATAAAACTCGATGAATATACGCTCAATCAGTGGAGACTTATGCACATAGGAGCTCAGCCCGTACCGCCGTCTCTTATAAAGCGTTGGAAAAAGCTTTTCCCAAATCATGAATACGACACGAACTACGGTCTTTCCGAGTCTATCGGTCCCGGTTGCGTTCACCTCGGTGTCGAAAACATACATAAGGTCGGTGCGATAGGCAAGGCAGGCTACGGCTGGGAGACAAAAATAGTTGACGGCAACGGTGAACCGGTAAAGTCCGGCGAGGTCGGTGAGCTTTGCGTAAAAGGTCCCGGCGTTATGACCTGCTATTACAAAAATGAAAAAGCGACCGACGAAGTACTAAAGGACGGTTGGCTATTCACGGGTGATATGGCGCGTGAAGATGAGGACGGTTTTATCTTCCTCGTTGACCGTAAAAAGGACGTTATCATCACGGGCGGTGAAAATCTCTATCCCGTCGAAATAGAGAACTATATTCGCAAGCACGATGATATCAAGGACGTTGCCGTTATCGGACTTCCTCACGACCGTCTTGGAGAGATTGCCGCGGCTATCGTTGAGCTTAAACCCGATTGTACCATGACAGAGGACGAATTCAACGATTTCTGTATGGGTATGCCGCGTTATAAGCGTCCGAGAAAAGTAATTTTCGCAGAAGTACCGCGCAATCCTACGGGTAAGATCGAAAAGCCGAAGCTCCGCGAGATCTATTGCGGAAAATCACTCGTCGCAAGGCAGAATGAAATACAGTAAATAAAAATTATTGAGGGTGAATCAAATTCATTTTTTTGATTTGATTCGCCCTCTTTTTATTAAATAAATTGGGATTTATCGAACTCACAGCGCGAAGCGTTTGAAGATTTTTGCGTCGCCTTTTGCAAAAAGCGACCGCCGCCCCAGCGCGCGTGCGCTGGTCGCCTCCGCAGAGGCGAAATCTTTCTTACGGCGTTTCTTTTTTGCCAAGCTTTTTTCTTTGCGCCTCCTGCCACAAAGAAAAAAGCGGGTGAAGACCTCGGAAAATCAATGTGTAAAACGGGGAACCCCCCACTTGTGTGGTTCCCCGAACCCCTCCGTGGCGCTTTTGGGGCAAAGAGATTTCGCCCTCTGCGGAGGGCGACCGCCGATCGCGGCGGCTCCGACAAGCCTTTAAAAAGGCTTGAGCGAAACTTCAGACGCTTCGCGCCGTGAGTTCGATAAATCAAAATTTGAAAATTTATAAAATAAAAATAAACCACCACATATAAACGAA
>JAZNZE010000063.1:0-6440 GCA_045594785.1 Eubacteriales bacterium | reverse complement strand
ATCCGGTACAAGAATACGTGCCAAAATAACCGTAACTAACAACGTAACGCTTTGTGCCAGAAACCTCTCCGCAAATCGCCATATAAGATTGAAAAACGTTTTTTCTTTTATGTTTTTTTCTGTCATTAACTTTTTAACCTGCCTATAATATCACAAAGAATCTTTTCAATTTTTATTTGCCATTCTTGCGGAATTCCCTCTTTTTTACATACGCCCAAATAGTAGTCTGCAAATACTAAAAAGGCGTCATAAACACAGAATATTCCGCTTTCCGTCACATTATTGAAATAATTATCAAAAACACCGTTTGTTAATAACTTAATACCAACGTCTTTTTCTTTCCAAATGTACAAATTTACCATAAGGAAAAACAAGTCATAAAAAACAGGGTAGTAATTCGCATGATCGTAATCTATAAAAAACAAGCGTTTATCCGCATCATACATAAAATTATCAGAAGATAAATCACCGTGCTGTCTATACAAAACTGTTGAAAATAAATCACACCCTTGTACAGAATCAGAAATATTCGCACAACGGTAATCCGTTTTTATTTTATCAATACCGTTTGTTTTGTAGTACGCAGAATAAATATCAAAAAGGGTTCTAAATACTGTTTCCCATTCATCTTCCGCAACACCTCGGTTATCGATCATTCTTTCCTCAAAAACCAAGCCTTCGTCGTCTGCCAACAGCAAATCAACCATAGGAAAATAATTAACAAAATAACCCCTGTTGCGCATATACAAGTCATATCTGACTTTATTTGGGCAAAACGTTCTTATTTTTTTCTCTTCGTAATTAAAAAACTTTGCATCACGGTTGTAAATTTGAGGAACAGTTGAAAAATAAACTGCCTGTGCGGAAAACTCTGTTCCGTTTTCACGAATTTTTACCGAATAAAATATACGTGCAATTAAAATTTTGATCAAATTTTTCAGACTATGCTTTGAAGTAGGAAACCAATTATCCTTTATATTTTCCTTTAAGATGTACGTTCTTAAATTGTCGTGCAGAACATACACACCTTTCTTCAAACACTCTTTATGTTGTTTTAAGAATTTCTTTTGGAATTGTAAATCACTAAGAAATTTCATTTTATAACCTCAATCGCTATATGATAACGGACCGTCATCATATATAGTTTTCGAATTTATAAATTCCGCCAATCGTTTCGCCGCAACAGCGTAATTCCATTCATTATGAATGGTGTGATATGCATTGCTGCCCATTTCGTTACACAATGACATATTTTGTGAGAGCTCGTATGCCGATTTTGAAAATCCTTTTACGTCGACAATCATTCCATTTATACCGTTTTTTATAAGATACGGCGCACATCCGGGATGTATGGTTGAAAGCACTGTACACGCACAGCTCATCGCCTCATTAACAACCGCACCCCAACCCTCTTGGCAATCGCTGGTCATTAAAAAAACGTGGGCTTTTTCCATTTCCAATTTCACATCCTCAGGACTCATTGAGCCTGTTAAATCAACAAATTTCTCTAACCCTTTCTGAGAAACCATTGATTTTATGTGATCATGCATTTCACCGATACCTATCATTTTCAACTGAAAATCAATATTCTTTTCTTTCAGATGCGATGCGATTTCAATAGCAATTTCAGGATGTTTCCAATCTATAAATCTGCCTGTCCATAAAAACGTAAGCTTTTCGTTTTTATTCTTTTGGATTTCGTCTAATGATTTCATCGACATTTCGGGAAAATATCCCCATTTTAAAGCTTTTCCCTTCGGATAGCCAAAAGACTCGTAATCTTTTCCTACGTAAGCACCTGCACATAACAAGTCAGGCACGTTGTTCTTGTTGATTAAGTATTTTTTTCTCAATTTGATGAGCTTCAAAGGACGTAACAAATCAAATCCCGGTTTCTTAAACAATCTTTCAGAAAAAATAAACGTTGTCTTATTTGTCATTAATCTTTTTCTGAAAAGAGGCTGTGGTTTGCTACCAAAAATCACCACGTCAGCATCAAGAACCGTTTTTTCTATCATTTCGCTGTTTTCGGGAGTATATTGAATTAAATAGGGCAAATCATACGTATGATAACCCAATTTGAGTTGTTCTTCGGGAAGTTCAGAATAAGCTATAAATTTGAAGTCACTACTATATTTTACAAACTCATCCCATAACGGCTTTTGATGATGATTCATAAAATTTGTTACAAAAACTGTTTTCATTGGTTACATCTCCCATAAAAAAACATAGTCTGCATAGCTTGCGCTACTTAATCTATGTAAGAAGAGCAGGAAGCACAACATTATAATAATCATTTCGATTATTCTTCCGGATCTGTCGCGTTTTAAATACCCTACTACATCAGCTAAAGCAATCGGAGCCCCCTGCAAGAAGTAGAACGATACTCTCTCAAGCGCCATGTTATAAAATCTTAAGAAGTACAAGCCCAGACCCATTGAAGTCATTGAAAATCCTATATATGGATCCTTACTTTCTATTGATAAACGCTCTTGTTTTTTATTACGCTCACTTCTGATAAATAGAATATGACCTGAAATTGTAATAGTATATATAAGAATAGGAACGATTCCGTTAAAAGAATACGTAGCATTTTCTGCTGCATATACGTCATCCGACAACACTTTACCGAAACTGATAATTTGGGATGAAAAAACAATGGTAAGCAAAATCGGGAAAATGATCGTCTTTTTGTTTCTTCTGAAAACATCCAAATGGAGCAACGGATACATAATGATTGATACCAAAGCGGATTGATGAATTGAGTACGCAATCAAAACTAAAACAGTAAATATGAAGAGTTTCTTTTCTTTTGCTTTTTCTATAGCAAACAAACAAATACATATTGCGATTGCCTGTCGCATACCGGTAAGGAAAAAGCCCATGTTGCCCAGCGAATAGAAAAACAGAAACGCCCAGAACACCTCGTTTGTATTTTTATATATAAACCAGCAAATAGTATAAATGGAAAAGAATGCATATAATACAACAAGTAATCGCCCGTTATCAGATACATACGACAGAAGTTTATTAAGTAGCACAAAACCTACTTCAAATTCAGGCTCCACGAAGACTTTGTCCCACGGCGTTTTTGCAATTTGCTCAAAATAAGCAATATAAACACGCATATCATATACGCTACCATAGTTTTCATCACGTAGCGCAAAAAGCATAGCAAGCACAAAACCAACTATAATAAGATAGGTTTTCTTCTGCTTTTCTGTATATAGGGTCCCCATAAAGAGTTTTATTCCCACTATAAATGCAAACATTCCAATCCAAACTAGCATTTCTTATCTTCCATTTCGTATATTATATAGTTTGATATATTCTGCAAACCTATCGTTTGCATCAAAAGTCTTAGCTCTTTTTAAACATTCTTCTACATCAAACCGATTGCTGTTTCTAATCTCAATGATGTTGTTAATTAACGCTTCATTATCATCGCAGTCTACAACACAGCCACAGTTTTCATTAACAATCTCCGGACTACCGCCTGTACGAAAGGTTAACACCGGTGTGCCACAGGCAATAGCTTCCATATTGACTGTCGGGTAATTTTCCTCTCTCGTAGGGTTTACAAATAAATCTGCAGCGGTATATATTTCGGCAAGTTCAGTTTGATTTCTGGTGCGATGAATTGAAATAATATTGTTGGGTAACTGTTGGTCTATCTCCGTATTGGTTCCAACCAGTATAATCTGATAATCATCCGACAGCTTTTCGGAAAGCTCAATAAATACGTCCAAGCCTTTTCCTATACCCCAATCAAATGCTACGCCGAGAATTATATATTTTTCTTTCGGAATATTGTGTTTTTCTCTAAAACTACTTTCTATCGGTTGAAAAACAGAAATATCAATACCGTTATTAATAACCTCGACAGGATAATCCTTTAAAAAAGATTTTTTTACCAATCCCGCCAACCATTCAGATGGCGTGATGATTGTCATATCAAGCCCCGTAAACAGTTCTTTTTTTCTGTTATAAAGCGTATGACTACGGTCAAAAAGCCAACTATAACTTCTACGTTGCGGACAATTATGACATCCGGTTAACCATTTATCACATTTTTTCAAAGTAAAATGAGTACAGTAACCGGTAAAAGCCCAACAATCGTGAAAGGTCCAAAATATTTTTATATCAGGATGCTTTTTGAAATACTGAAAAAGTGATTTAAGATTCACATTATGACCGTGCAAATTATGTAAATGCACAATATCAGGAGAAATCTCATCAAGCTCCTTCAAGAGCCTCTTTGTCGCAAAAAAGGTGTTAAACCCATAATTCCCGAACACACGTGAAAAAAGAGCTTGCAGTTTAGTACTCCACTTGGAAAGATATTTCCTTCCGTGAGGGTCTGAAGATTTTTCGGAAGTGTAGAATATATAATTTTCAACATGATTTTGGTCAAGAAGTGCTGCAATCGCAGAACAAATCTTTCCTGTGCTACCTACACCGCAAGTAGCATTGATTTGAACAATCTTCATGTCTTCTCCTTTCGAAACGGCAATACTATATGCAATCGAACTTTATACGAGTGCCGTAATCGTTTCTTCTACTATTCCTCGAATTTTTTCTCCGTCATGATTCTCTTTTCCACACTCATATGCTCTTGTCGCATACTCCGCAAGAATTTCGGGAGATTTCAAAATCATTTGTAAGGTTTCCTCAATTTTATCTTTTTGCGTCACGCAAATTGCTGCACCTGTTTGTGCAAAATATTCCATCGGAGCTGTGTCTTCGTTACCCAATGCCAAAATACATTTTCCGCTTCTCAGATAGTCTGTAATCTTTGTAGAAAAAGAAAGTCTTGCTTTTTTGCTTAACGGGCCGTCAATATCCTCCACAAAAAGAAGAATGTCCGCTTTTTCCTGAATGGCAGTGACTTCTTCCATTGGAACCGGTGGGCAAATATGAACAGAACGTCCCAGCTCTTTTGATTCTTCGGGTGTCAAGGCAGTAGGCGTATATACGTCAAGCTCAATCAAATTTTCTTTTTCGTTAAGCTTATCAAGAACCTTTGAAATAGCGGTAATAGTAGAAGCTCTTCCGATGGCAAGGTTGCCGGTATAGACCATTTTTAACGGTTTTTTGCAGACTGCCGTCATGGGAATATTCTTCTCCGGCATATCTACGGGTTTTGTGAGAAGTATAGAATCAATGCCAAAAAACTCATCGGCCTCTTTTTTAGTCTTGGGAGAAATTGCCCAAAATTTATTTGTGTATTTTGCAAGCTTTTTCAGACTTCTCCTTTGAAAAAACCGAAACATCTTAAAGCCAAAGTTGTTTTTAAGTTGCTTATATGTGAAGTTATCATCCCAAAAATAACCTATCGCCTTTGCACCCGTTTTCTTTACAATATAACGACAAATTCGATTGAAGTGGATATACCCCTCCATAGAGAAAACGACAACATCCGGAGAAAAATCTTCCAGAAAAGAATCAAGCTCTTTTGTGTGCCATCTACCGAAAAACCATATAATTTCTCGTATAAAAAGCTTGGCATAGGAACGCTTGGCTCGGTTTTTACCATAGAGCTCTTGGTGTTTTTCCAACGTATCTAAATCACCTTTTGAAGCTTCTTCATCTGCAACAATCTCTCTACCGGTTTTGATTTCCGGTTTAATCAGGCTTTTTATCACTTGCTGTTCCGAAATTTGAAAATATTTCGAACACACCTTACTATCAGGACGCTCCTCGCGTATATACAGATTTGCCAGATTCTGTGCATCGTATTGAGAAAATAGCGCCGAAAATGTATTTGAGGAACTTGCACTCAGCTTCGAATTCCATGCGTCGACGGTACATATCAGAATTTTTGGCATAATCCTTCTCCTTTTAACAATTTCGGTCTTCTGCTATTCCGAGCAGACTCATTCTGTTTTCCATATATTTCCTTATGAATTCTTTTTGATCAAAATTTTGCTCTACGAATATTCTTCCCGCACGTCCCATAGCTGAACGTTTTTCGCTATCCTTTAGCAAATCGGCAATCGCAAGTGTTAACGCATCTACGTCCTTCACCTCAACCGAAATACCGGTAACACCTTCTTCCGTTGCACTAGACGGACCCGGATACTTTGTTACAATAACGGGAACCTCCATAGCAGACGCTTCAATTACGCTCATACCAAAGCCTTCTCGATAACTCGGCAAAACAAAAACATCCATTGCAGACGTGTATTTCTCTACGTTTGTCACTCTTCCGGTTTTAATAATATCATCGCATTCACGGAAATAAGTAAGAAGCTCCGTATCAATGGTTTCCTCTTTTTCAATAGGACCCACAAAAATAAGCTTGAGTTCAGGAAACTGTTCTTTTAATGATCTAAACGCAGTAAAAAGCTCGTTACAGCCTTTTTCTCTTCCGAGTCTGCCTACAAAACCTATTACGGGAACGTTCTCGGGAATATTATATTTTTCTTTGATTTCTTTTG
>JAZNZE010000062.1:0-2284 GCA_045594785.1 Eubacteriales bacterium | reverse complement strand
CCAGCTTCGCCCGTTCAATAACGAGGTAAAGCTCGCTTATATGAATAAGCGCACGACCTACGAGGCAAACAAAATCGAGCTTGACGGAAACAAAATGACCGTCAGCTTTGAGATAATTCCCGCAAAGGCAGTCGTATCCTTTGATATAAAGGACGAATATATTTCCTTTACGCTTCGGGAGCTTATCTATCCCAAAAAAGCGTACGGAAATCTTTGTATGGACCTACTGTCAGTTGAGGAATTCAGGCTTATTCAGCTCCCGATAAAAAACAGAAAGAACTACGGTCATTGGATAAACTGCTCCTGGGACGAGAGCGCAAGTGCGTGCGTGCTCGGCGCTATGCCCGAGGCACTCATAGATTCAGAGAGACGCAAGGGATATCGCATTTTCACCGCTACGGCAAAGAAGCAGCTTAAACTTATCGGCACTACTGCGTCTATAATCGTAAGCGGCGGAAAAGAGGAATTTCTCGATGCAGTTGACACCTATGAAAAGGACTACGGTCTTCCTCTCGGTGTTAAGGGCAGACGCAGCGCTATAATAAACCGCTCTATTTACTCGGCAAACGGAATATGCCCTGCAAACGCAGACGAGCATATAAAGTACGCTAAGATGGGCGGCTTTTCCTGCATACTTATTTACTATCCCTCTATATGCAAGACGGACAGCACCTGCTACGGAACCTGCGGTGATTACGATTTTAATGAAAACTACCCTAACGGCTTTGACGACCTCAGGCTCGTTATAAAGAAGATAAAGGACGCGGGACTTATTCCGGGTATACACTTCCTTCACACTCACGTAGGCATAAACAGCCGTTACTTTGGGGGCAAGGCGGACAGCAGACTTAATCTGACTATGCATTATACCCTTTCAAGACCGCTCGGACTTGATGACGACAAGGTTTACGTGGAACAGAACCCTCAGAATGCGGCAAGCTACGATATAGGCCGTTTTATGCATCTTCCTCACTATTCAAAGGAATGCCACGTTCTTAAGTTCGGCTCGGAGCTTATGTTCTACAAGGGCTTTTCAACCGAGCGTCCCTACCACTTCTACGGTGTGAAGCGAGGTCATTGGAATACCGAAGCGGTCACCCACCCTCGCGGTGAAATCGGCGGTCAGCTTGACGTTACCGAATATTCCGGAACGAGCGTTTACATAAATCAGCACACCGATTTGCAGGAGGAAATAGGCGGAAAGCTTGCAGCCTTCTACAACTGCGGCTTTGAGTTCGTTTATTTTGACGGCTCTGAAGGCACTAATCCCCCATATGAATACCACGTTCCTAACGCTCAGTACAGAGTTATCAAAATGATGGATAATCCCCCGCTCTTCTGCGAGGGCGCGGCTAAGGCGCACTTCTCCTGGCACTTCGTCAGCGGAGGAAACGCATTTGATGCCTTCAAAACTCCCGTTTTCAAGAAAATGATAGATAAATTTCCTCTTGCAGAAGCCCCTGATGCAAGACAGGACTTTACCCGTCTTAACTTCGGCTGGTGGGCGTTCTTTGCGGATACTCAGAAGGATATTTACGAATACGGAACGAGCCGCGCTTTTGCCTGGGACTGCCCCACTACCGTTTCTGCGCGCCTTGAGACGCTTCAGAGCCACCCTCGTGTAAAGGATATTATGGAAGTAATGCGCCGCTGGGAGTACGCAAGAAAAAATAACCTTCTTACAGACGAACAAAAGGAGCTGCTGAAGGTTCCCGAAAAGGAATACACGCTTCTTATAAACGAAGAAGGCGGCTACGAGCTTGTTCCGTACACCGAGGTTATCGGAGTAGGCGGTGAGGGCGCTGAGATTTCAGCCTTCGTTTTCGAAAGGCTCGGAAAGGCTTACGCTGTTATCTGGCACAGAACCGCTGAGGCAAAGCTGAGAATTCCTCTCTCCGATGCCAAATACGAGCGTGAGCTAGGCAAAGAGCCTCTTCCCGTAGAAAAGGCTGACGGTAAAATCACCGTTAAGGTTGACGATGCCGCTTATATTTCAATTGAGGCCTCTGCCGAGGAGCTTAGAGAAAAGCTTCTTCTTGCGGTTATTGTAGAATAATATGGAAAGATTTGTATTTGAAAATAAAAAATTCCGACTTACTGTCGGTGAAAACGCTGTAAGCGAGAGCCTTATTTACAAAAAAACCGGTGAGGAAATGCTCGCTCTCGGAGAGGATATTTCTCTTTTCTCTCTCACCCAGCTTCGCCCGTTCAATAACGAGGTAAAGCTCGCTTATATGAATAAGCGCACGACCTACGAGGCAAACAAAATCGAGCTTGACGGAAA
>JAZNZE010000061.1:0-5831 GCA_045594785.1 Eubacteriales bacterium | reverse complement strand
TAAAGCCGTCAGATATTACCATTACCTGATTATGCGAGAGATTAAGAGCGTTAACTGCCGACAGAGCTTCCTCAAGTCCAAGTCCTATATCTGTTCCGTGCGAGGTTGTAAGAGAATTTATGTAAGAAATAAGCTCTTCCTTACAGTCGCCTGCACGCCTTGGGATTTTGACGTTAACCTTACCCGAGAAGGTTACAAGGCATACGTAATCGTTGTCCTCAATAACCGAGAGAAGCTTGACGGCAGTATCCTTGGCAATAGTGAATTTTTCAGCCATAAACATACTGTGAGACGCGTCAAGAACTATCGTGTAAAGTCTTCCGTCAACACCGGTGCTGCCGAAGTCAACAGGTAAAAGCTCCTCAAGCTTTTTAAAGGTGGGGTCGTCCGAGTTTGTATGAAGCTGAAGGTTTCCGAGAGTAATCAGACTTTTTCCGTACTGCGAAACAACCGTTGAAACGCTGTCTATAAACGCATTGGCATTTCTCAGATTTCTGACGTCAAGGTTAGAAAGCAGAATTTCATCGTATTTTATAAGCTCCTCTACGTCAACGGGAACGCGGTCATTATATCTGCCGACAACAATGCTGTCAATGCTGGCGCTCTCACCGTAAATTTCTCTTACAAGCTGCTCGTCAGCGTAATTTCCCGTGACGAGAAGTATATTTGCATTACCCACTATCTTCTGAGTAAAGGTGCGCACGTTGTTGTATTCGCATATATCATCTCCGCCCTCAACTGAAGCCTTATACTCAAAAGCTCCCACGCTGTCTGTCGGAAGCGGCAGTCTAAGGGTGGTTATACCTGAATCGGCGGTTATTACGCTATCGCTGACAAGCTCAAATTCAGACGAGGGCATACCTCCCTCTCCGATTGACCTTCTGTAAAGCCTGAACGTCGTGTCAACGTCTGCAGACGACTGCACTAAAAACCTTACCTCGTTTTTACCGTTCAGATAGGCTGTAGGCGAAAACTCGGCTTCGAGAAGCTGCAGCTCTCTTTCGTTCTCCGTGAGAGCGTTATTAAGAAAGATTGCATCTATTTTTACGCCTGCTTCGGTAATGTTTTCAACCGCGTTTGCAATAGAAGAAACGTTTTTTCCCGAGGTATCGTTTCCGTCCGTAATAAGAACTATACGCTTTACCGTATCGCCTTTAAAAAGTCCTGCGGTAAAATTGAGCGCGTTAACTATATCGGTAGCGCTTTTATCAACACTCGTCTCGGAAACGCTTTTGAGCGTTTTTCCTGCCGTTGTCAGAATTTCGCAGTTCTTTCCGAAGCAAACCAGTCCAAGCTCTGAGTTTTCGGGCAGGGCCGCCTTTATTTCCTCCACGTATCCGTCTATTTCCTCAGCGCTGCGCTCGGAGGAATAGGAAACGTCAGCAAGAACGTAAACCGTGGTTTTCGTGAGCACCTTGGTTTCGCAAAGACCTGCCGCCGCAAGCGCCACAAGCGCACCGATAGTCAGGTGGATAAAAAGTGACACCGTCCAGCCTATAGAGCGGTTATCCTTGTTTCTTATAAGAAAAAACGGAACGGCAATAACCAGTGCGATAGGTATAAAAATCAGAAGCAGATAGGGGTTATCGAAGCTGATATTTTTCATAGCAATATACCCCCCAATCCGCAATAAACAGTATGCACAGGAGAATAAAAAGAAGATTTATCGCATCAAATTCTCCGTCAATACTGTCATAAGTTCTTTCGCCCGAGAGAGAAAAATCGCTTTCCTCCGATACGGGCTTACTTTCCTCGGGTGCAGCACCCGCAAATATCTTATATGAAATCACGTTTCCTGCAATATCCGCAGTAACCGTATACGCTCCTACCTCGTCAAGAAGTATAGCCGTAGTTGCAGACGAGGTGTCAACGAAAACGCTTTTTCCTGACGGGGATTCAGCCTTGTAATCTCTTGCGGTAGGAAGAATATTGATAACCGCCTCCTCACCCACGGTATAACTCATTTTATCCACTACGCTTGGGAATGAAAACTCCATAAGATTTGAAAGAAGCAGAACAAAATCCGATTTCAAGGCAAAATCCGACTTGTGAAGGTCAAAGCCGAAGACGACCTGCCTGTTTCCAAGTCCGTTTGTTCCCGCGAATACGAGCGGATTTCCGTCATACGTGAAAAGAGGAGAAAATTTAAGGTACATTCCGCTGTATTTCAGATATTCCGAAATAAAAATGTCCTTTCCCGAGACGCCCGAAAGGAGCTTGCGCGCCGTACTCTCGGACGAAGTGGATTTTTCAATGACGTCAGCCGTTTTCAAGCTTATTTTAGACCTTACGTCAAATCCCGAATCTTTAATGTTTTTGTCGCAATTCACAAGCCAGACCGAGCCGCGCGGCAATTCTGACGGAGAATAGGAATCGAAGATATAAAGGCCGTATTCGCCCTTTTCTTTTTCATATTCCGAGGGGTCGATTATCTTAACTTCGGCATCTGTAATCGCATCAATAACAGCCTCAAAGAAAAATCCGCTTTCGCTGACTATCAGCACGCTGTAGGATTTATCCGAGCTGGGATTATATGCCGAAACCGAGTTATCGAGCAGATATCCGTCCCCGTTCGTTATTTCAACCGTAAATCCCGAAAATGCAGCGCTTGAAGCCTCTATTGCCGCAGAGGTAAGCTCACCCGCCTTTACGGATACTGTTTTTTCGGTAATATCCCTTCCGTCAACCGTAAGCTTAATATCAAGCTCGGCGTCACTCAGGTATGATATAACGTTGAAGCTTGCCGAAAGGGTTGACCCCGTGTAAGAATATTCAAGGTCGAAAATACCGTAATTCTCCCTCTTTGCCGAGCCAACGCTGATTATTTCAAGATTTTTGTGTTCGGAGTAGCTTTTATCCGTGACAAGATATATCAGAGCAGAGGTATTTCCATCAAACTCTCCCTGCGCCGTCCTTATAAGACTCTCGTGAGTAAGCGGAGTATGACTTACCGCAGCCTCTTTAACAAGGTCGATAGCACTGTCCTTATCCTTGACACCGTCAAAAATCACAACAGTCTCGCCCGAAGCGGATACGAGCCTATAGGAGCTGCCGTCACTCGAGCCTCTGATAACGTCTATTATTTCGTCCTTCGCCTTTTCGAAACGGCTTTCCCTGCCCTCTTTCATATTCATACTTGCGGAGCTGTCAAGCACGAAGCAGTATTCCTTTGCAGCCCCCGGAAGAGTGAATACCGGGCGCACTATGGCAAGAGATATTACGACCACGGTAAGAATCTGAAGTATAAGGCTGATAAGTCCCGTCACCGCGCTGAACGGATTTCTGCGCTTTAGGAATTTATCGCTCAAGTGCCATATGTACGTAGACGGAACGGTCTGCTCCGCGTATTTGCTCCTGAGAATATATATCAGGATTATAATCGGTATAGCAATCAGTCCTAAGAGACCGAGAGGATACGTAAACGTCATTTAAGCACCCCCAAATCCACCATATTTCCAAAGAAAACGTTAAAGAGAGATTCGTGCGCGGGCACGAGAAGGTACGAGCCGCCGCGAGCTTCGCAGTAATTCTTTATTCTTTCCACGACAAAGCGCAGAGCAGCCTTATAAGCGTTTGCCCTGTCCTTATCTATTTTTTTGCGGAAGAAATTTTGCGGATTTTCGGAATCGAAAAGGTGCATTTTTCCTCTTATCTGAGGATTCAGCTCCTCACGGGAGAGAACCTGCACGCAAAGAATATCTCTTCTCTGCTCCCTGAGCTTATCAATTGCGCCTTCAAAATCCTCATCGGTAAGAAAATCGGAGATAATTATCGAATAGCCGTCACCCATTCCTATTTTCGAGCCTAAAATCGCCTCGCTGATAGAAACGTCACCGTCAAAATCTATCTCGTTGAGCTTATTAACCGAGCTCAGATAAGCTTCCTTACCTACTATGCCGGACATTACCTCGTCAATCCTGTTTCCGTGCATAACGTAAACCGAGACCTTGTCCATCTCGCACACCGAAAGATACGCGAAGGCTGCCGCCATTTTGATTACCTGCTCTGCCTTTTCCTGACTTGAAAAGCAGATTGAACGGCTCGCGTCTATATATATTTTGGTATGCATCTGACGCTCGTCAAGATAGAGCTTCTGATAAAGCTTGTCAGTGCGCGCGTAGATTTTCCAGTCTATTTTGGTTACGTCATCTCCAACCACGTATTCGCGGTAATCCGCAAAATCGCAGGACGAGCCGAAGTTTTTAGACCTGTGGTTTCCGCCAAACATTCCGGCAATATTGTTCTTGAGGACGGTTTCCAAGGATTCAATCTCCAAGAGAAACGCCTCGTCAATTACCATTTTTCCCATTTAGCGAACCTTTTTAGTTTCTTTTATTATCATTCCTATAACCTCGTCAACCGAAAGATGCTCGTTGACTGCGGTATAATTTATCTTTATTCTGTGTCGGAGAATCTGGCAGGCAAGCGCATCTATATCCTCATAGGCAACGTTGTATCTTCCCTGCATAAGCGCGCGCACCTTGGCTGCGGTAATAAGTCCCTGAGCCGCACGCGGTGAAGCTCCGTATTTTACGTATTTCTTTGCCGTGGGAGTGCCTGCATCTATTTCGGGGTGAGTTCCCGTTACGAGATTAACGGCGTAGCGAAGCACCTCGTCAGCAAGCGGAACCGATGCCGCAAGAGCTCTCATTTCGAGAATTTCCTCGCCCGTGAGCGCTGCATCTGCCGTTTCGTTCATATTCTTCTGCGTCATTTTTACTATACCGCAAAGCTCGTCTGCCGTAGGAAATCCTACGATAAGCTTGAACATAAAGCGGTCCATCTGCGCCTCGGGAAGCGGGTAAGTACCGTCCTGCTCTATAGGGTTTTCGGTAGCAAGAACGAAGAAGGGCTCTTTAATCGTGTAAGTAGCGTTATCAACCGTAACCTTATGCTCCTGCATCACCTCAAGCATTGCCGACTGCGTTTTGGGAGTTGCGCGGTTTATTTCGTCCGCAAGCACGAGATTTGCAAAGATAGGGCCGCGGCGGAATTTGGTTATAAGATTGCCGCTTGCATCCTTTTCAATTATGTTCGCGCCCGTTACGTCAGACGGCATAAGGTCGGGCGTAAACTGAATTCTCGAAAAAGGAAGAGAAAGAACCCTTCCGAGAGAACGCACGAGACGCGTCTTGCCGACACCCGGAACACCCTCCAGAAGCACGTTTCCGCCTGCAACTATCGCTATAATAACGTTGTCTATTATATCTTCCTGTCCTACAACGTCACGGCTGAGCTGATTTTTTACGTCCTCAACCTTTTTGCTGAAAAGCTTTACTCTTTTAAGCTCTGCGGTATCCCTGCCGCTTGCAGCCGTATTTTCGATTTCAGCACCGTTTGAATTTATTTTCATATCGTTCATCAGTTTTCTTCTCCTTTTTCTTCAAAGCCGCCGTAAAGAATATCAAAGTATTTTTCCATAGCTTTCTTTTCTTCTTCGGTATATCCGCCGTTTTCAAGTCCGCCAAACATCAGGGCGTAGTATCTTTCGATTATAACTCCGTATTCAACGTAAGTATTGGTATACGGGTCGAGAATGAGATCGTCACTTCCGTATTCGGTTCCGCTTCCTATTGCTCCGCCCCCGCCTTTATTTTCGTCATCACTGCCTGATGAGCTTCCCTCATCTGAAGTCTCGACAAAGCTCGGACGCTTGAATTTCACGGCATCGGTATCAAATATATCGCCTATTCTCTTTATCGCGTTTTCACCGGTATCCGTATTTTCCTTATGCAGCGAAAGCGCATAAAAAAGCTCTGCCGAAAGCGCGCTGAGAGTCGCATCAAGCTCACGCTGAACAGCAAGTCGGATCGTAGCCATGTCGTTCTGTG
>JAZNZE010000060.1:0-38119 GCA_045594785.1 Eubacteriales bacterium | reverse complement strand
CTAAAGGACAGTTTTCAATTTAAGGAAACAGTACCTACCGACAGGAAAAAGGACAGAAAATGTTTTTACATTCTCTGTCCTCTTTTCTTTGCAAGCACTGCATTTATAGACACAAATGCAGATAGTGAAATATTTTGCTTCGCAAAATGTGAAATAATGTTCTGTCGAACATTGTGAAATATCTCGCTCTGCTCGATGTGAAATGAAATAAATCCCCTCACGCCCGCAGGCATTTCACTCGCTGAAAGCGAATTTCACGCACGAAGTGCATTTCACAAATCCCGCAAGGGATTTATTTCGTTGCGCAGTGTCCTTAAGGGCACTACGCTAAAGACTTCCTTTTTTTGTCAATCCGGTGTAGTTAGTCGTTTTAGGAGTGTCTACGGTTTCAAAAACGTAGTTTCAAGCTGCAAAAAACTTAAATGTCAAGCGTTGATTGGCAGTTTTGCAAAAGGCTTTTAGGAATATAAAAAGGGGGCGTAAGTATTGACTTTGTCAAGAAAAATGTGGTAAAATTGACTGAGATAATCATACACACGAATCGGAGACAATATGATATACGATTTTCATGCGCACAGCGTAAATTCCGATGGATTCGGAACGGTTGACGAGCTATGCGGCTTTGCTATAGAAAAGGGAATTGCCGGCTTTGCGGTGACCGACCATGCCGATATGGAATATTACAGCGAGCGAGACACCTACAACAGAATAAAAAAATCAATTTCTGACGTTCTTTCGGCGCGAGAAAAATATAAGGGTCAGATAGAGCTTTACACAGGAATTGAGCTTGGCGGCTATCTATGGTCGCCCGAAAATGCAAAAGAGGTGCTTTCGCTTGAGCCGTTTGACGTAGTGCTTTGCTCTGTTCACGGCGCTGTATGGGAGAAATACAAAAGACCGTACAGCAAGATACTGTTTTTAGAAGAGGAGATAGCTGACTGGGAGCTTGACGAGTACTTTGAGGATTACTTTAAAATTCTCACGAAAACCGCGAGCGCTTTTGACTATGACGTTCTTGCTCACATAGTTTGCCCTGCAAGATATATGACGGGAAGATACGGCAGAAAAACAGAGCTTAAAAAGTACAAGGACGAGATTGCTGCCATAATGCAGATAGTTATCGACAAGGGTGCGTCTCTTGAAATGAACGTTGCAGGCTTTCGGAAATACACTATGCAGTCGGAATGGCTTTTCGACCTATACCGCGACCTCGGAGGCAGAAACGTTACGATAGGTCAGGATACTCACAAGCCGCATATGATAGCCGAGAACGTGGGGCTCGGAATAGAAATGCTGAAGAGCCTGGGCTACGACCACTATTCGATTTATAAAAACAGAGAACGGATTGATATTAAAATATAAAGCTTTGGGAGAAGTAAAAATGAACGAAAAGATTAACGAAACCTCGCTTGACACTCTATGCGCCGCACTTGCAGGGATTATAGGAATTGAGCCGCCGAAGGAGGCTGCTCCCGCAAACGAGCTGCTTATAAACTATGCTGCGGAAAAGCTTAGCGGTGAGAAGGCAGACAGAATATTTATGTATAACCCTGATGCCGTTGCGCAGTGGATATATGAAAAATATCCCGAGTTTTTCACTATGGTAACCTCGCGATGCGAGCTTAGCGTTCCCATGCGCTCTCCGATGCCCTCGGTAACTCCCGTTTGCTTCGGAACTATGTATACCGGCGCTCAGCCTGCGGTACACGGTATTCAGAAATACGAAAAGCCCGTTATCAAAATCGACACGCTTTTTGACGCTCTCGTCAGAGCAGGCAAGAAGGTTGCTATAGTTGCAGGCAGCCCGAGGTGCAGTCTTGCAAATATTTTCCTTGAGAGAGAAGCAGTAGACTACTTCATTGTTGCGAACGTTGAAGAGGTTAACGCTAAGGCGGCAGAGCTTATAATCGAGGATAAGCACGATTTCATTCTTGCATACAACGGAAACTATGACGCAACGATGCACAAAAACGGCCCTGAAGCTCCCATAGCTCTGGGTGAGCTGAGAGCAAACGTAAGAACCTTCGGTATGTTCGCTGAGCTTATCAAGAACCACTGGAAGAGCCATAATACGCTTCTCGGCTTTGCTATGGACCACGGCTGCCACGAGATTGACGGCGGCTGCGGCTCGCACGGACTTGATATGCCCGAGGACCTCAATATTACTCATTTCTATCAGATATACAAAAAAGAGAATTAAAGCCTTCCCTTGAGGGAAGGTGGCATTCGAGACCTCGTTCGAGAATGACGGATGAGTGGTCATGATATAGAGCAGATATTCTAACTAATGGCAACAACTGATTGCTAAGAAAGTATTGAATTATGAAAATACCATACAATCCAAGCTTTAAGGGCAATGCTCAAATGCTTAGAAAAAATATGACTACTGAAGAAAAGCATCTTTGGTATGATTTTTTAAAGCTTCTCCCACTTACAGTAAATAGGCAAAAAACGATAGAGAACTACATAGTAGATTTTTACATTCACGAGGCTAATATCGTGATTGAAATAGATGGAATACAGCACAAACAGAAAGATGCGCTAATTGCGGATAAAACAAGGGATTCTAATCTGAACGCGCTTGGTATAAAAGTTTTAAGATATAGCAACGAAGATATAAATAAAAGATTCAATACTGTTTGTAACGATATTCTGAAACATCTTGGAATTAATGCTTCTGATATTTTGGGTTTTGTCAGAACAAGGTGATGTTAGGCGGTAACTTCATCCGACCTTTGTCGAATTTTATTCGTTTTTAACGGATTTCATCTGCGGAACGCAGATTTCATTTAGCCTTCCCTTGAGGGAAGGTGGCATTCGAGAACTCGTTGGAGAATGACGGATGAGTGGTTACAAAGTAAAGCTTATTAGTAACTTCCCTTTGTGAAGAATATGCGCCAGAGGCGCACTCCACTCATCCACCGCAAGCGGTCCCCCTTCCCTCAAGGGAAGGCTATTGGCTCGCACGGACTTGATATGCCCGAGGACCTCAATATTACTCATTTCTATCAGATATACCCTAAGGCATAAAAGCGATAATGTCGTGCAAGATAATTTGAAAAAAGAAAAGCATTAAGACTTAGAGGATTTGATTATAACAGCAAAAAGCACGGTGAAAACCGTGCTTTTTGTATACTTTTATTTACTTAATTTGCTTTTTCTTCGGAATTATCGCTGCTTTCTGAGCTGCAGCCACAGCTACATGAGGAGCAAGAGCCGCTGCATTTTCCTTTGGAGCAGGAGCTGCTGTCGGGGCAGCCGATGCACTTCTTGCCGCTTTTTTTAGCCTTGATTATGTATGCCAGCGCGCCGCCGACCACAATGACGATAGCGATAATTGCAATAATATCTCCGACGCCCATTTCTTATACCTTCTCTGCAGTCTTTGATGCACTCTTGAGGGCATATTCATCGCTAAGGGATTGTCTGTTCTTTATTGCAACGTAGGTGAAAATTGCTGCTATTGCAAGAATAATGAGCCAGCCTACTATAGGCATCCATACAGAATCAAACTTTGCCTTGCTGCTGAATACCGTGCCGAAGAAGTTTACGAGGAAGGATACGGTATATCCAACCGAAAACTGAAGTCCTATACCTGCCCAGAGCCACTTTTTGCTCTTAATTTCAGCGTTCATAGCTCCGATTGCTGCAAAGCAGGGAGGAGTAAAGAGGTTGAACATAAGGAATGCGAGGGCTGCTACTGCGGGAATTCCCATAGACGCACCGATAACAGAGCCGCCGCCGATTATTTCAAGGTCCTCGTTTATAAGACCTTCAAAAGCGAAGAGGGTTGCAAGAGTTCCGACTACGCATTCTTTTGCTATAAATCCTGTAACGGCTGCTGCCGCAAGCTTCCACATAACCGCGCCGACAACGGGGGCGATTATATAAGCTATGGGTGTTGCAATGGTTGCAAGAATGGAATCCTCGGAATCTTCAATCATTTTGAAGCTCCAGCTGAAGTTCTGCATAAGGTAAACTGCGAAGTTACAAACGAGAATGATTGTTCCTGCCTTGACTATGTAAGCCCAGCCGCGCTGACACATCGACTTAAGCGATTTTACTACGCTTGGAGCTTTGTATTCGGGGAGCTCAAGAATGAAGAAGGACTTTCTTACCTTGTAGCCCGTAATAACGTTGATAAGGAATGCTGCACCGAGTATAATCAGTATACCAACGAAATACATTATAGGACCAACCCAAGCGGACTGGCTGAAGAATGCGCCCGCAAAGAGAGAAATTACGGGGAGCTTTGCGCCGCAGGGCATAAAGGGCGTAATCATAGCGGTTGCTCTGCGCTCGCGCTCGTTTCTGATAGTACGGCAAGCCATAACACCGGGAATAGCGCAGCCCGTACCGATAATGAAGGGGATAACCGACTTTCCTGAAAGACCAACCTTCTTGAAAATGGGGTCGAGAACTACTGCCGCGCGAGCCATATATCCACAGTCCTCAAGAAGACCGATAAGGAAATACATAATCATAACGAGAGGCAAAAATCCTACGACTGCCGCAACGCCTTCTATAATACCCTCAAGTATTAATGCCTGAAGTATTACGTGCGCGCCGTCAAGCCAGCCGGCAACGACTTCCTTAAACCAACCGATGCAGTCTACGAGACCCCAAAGGTGAGTTTCACCTATATCAAGACCCTCGGCAAGCCATGCGCCGACCCAAGCCTGAGATATCATAAATACAAGGAACATAACTGCGGCAAAAATCGGAATGCCTGCCCACTTGTTAGTGAGAATTTCGTCAACCTTATCCTGCCAGTTTCTTTCTTTTGTGAAAACCTTACGGCTTTCAACCTTGGAAACAATGCCGTTAACGAAGCTGAAACGCGCTCTGTCTGCCTTTTCAACCTCTGCTTTGTTCGTAAGGTCTATATTTCCCTGCGAATAGGGCGCTTTCTGACCCTTGCCTATAGCCGCCTTTGCCGCTTCAACGACCTTATCAAGTCCGTTTGACGAGGTGGAAACAGTTTCAATTACGGGGCAGCCAAGCTTTGCGGAAAGAAGAGAAGCGTCAATAGTTGTTTCTCTTTTCTTGTTAACGTCAGATTTGTTAAGCGCTACTACAACGGGAATACCAAGCTCAAGAAGCTGAGTTGTGAAGAAAAGGCTTCTCGAAAGGTTGGTTGCATCAACGATATTGATGATTGCATCAGGTTTTTCGTTTTTGACGTAAGAGCTGGTAATGCTTTCCTCAGAGGTGAAGGGAGACATCGAGTAGGCTCCGGGAAGGTCTACCGCAATAAGCTCCTCTGCGCCCTTGTTCAAGCTTTTTTTGATGGGGTGCTCCTTTTTGTCAACGGTAACGCCTGCCCAGTTTCCGACCTTTTCGTTTCTTCCGGTCAGAGCATTGTACATAGTGGTTTTACCGCTGTTGGGATTGCCCGCCAAAGCGATTCTCATTTGGAAAATCCTCCTGATATATTAATTTATAATAAACCTATTATTTGGTTAGCGGCTGCTAACCGACTGAACTTTAAAAAAGAGATTTGCATCTCTTTTTTTCTTTATTCCTTTACGGAAATAGCATCGCAGAGCTGATTATCGATATTATATCTGCCGTCCTTGATAACTACTACCGAGCCGCTTTTCCTGCGTTTGATAACCGTGATGGGCTCTCCTGAATAGCAGCCGAGAGAAAATAGAAACGAATTGAGCTCTTCGTCATCAGTTGCAATAGATTCAACTATATATTCTTTTCCTTCCTCTGCCATAGAAAGCTTCATTTTATCGCCTCGCTATAATGTTTTTATGCTCGTTAGCCTCGGCTAACTCGACTAAGAGTATAGCACAGCAAAGAGCTTTTGTCAATAACTTTTTCAAAATTTGTTAAAATTTTTTGCCGTGTTTTAATATGAGGCGTTTTTACAATAATAAATAAAAAGGAGAAAAAATATGATATACGGAATTCTGAAAGACACAAAAGAGGGCGAATACAGAGTTGTCACTACTCCGAGAGAGGTAAGAAGCATTGTCGGCGCGGGACACAAGGTTATAGCCGAGCGCGGCTGCGGAATGGCGGCAGGCTTTCCCGACAGCGAATATATAAAGGCAGGCGCGGTAATTGCGGAAAATATGCGAGAGATGTACGAAAGGTGTGATATGCTTGCCAAGGTAAAGGAATTTACGGAATCGGATTTTCCTTTTATAAGAGAAAATCAGATACTTCTCTCCTGTATTCATCCTGCTGCAAATCCCGAAGAGGTTGAAGCTCTTCTCGCCAGCAGGTGCATAGCCTTTACTGCCGAGGATTCCCACCGCTACGGCTCGCCTAATTCGGAGGCTGCGGGCAAGCAGGGAGCTCTTTTCGGGCTTGAATCAATGCTTACAATAAATGGCGGAAAGGGAAAATTCGTTGGCGGACTTGCAGGCGCACCCCGAATGAACGCGCTGATTCTGGGCGCGGGGGTAGTGGGAAGGGGAGCGCTTGAGGTTCTGCATTCGCTCGGCGCAAACTGCACGGTTATGGATATAAACGCAGGGCTTCTGCGCGAGCTGCTCTCAAAGTACGAAAGCAGTATATCTACCGCGTTTTGCAATAAGGAAAACATCAGCGAGCTGCTTCCCAAAACCGACCTTATAATAAACGCTGTGAAGTGGCCTAAGGAACGAAAAGACTTCCTTATTAATAGAGAGATGCTTAAAACTATGGAGAGGGGCTCGGTTCTCGTGGATATATCAAACGATGCGCCCGGAGCTATTGAAACGAGCCGCGAAACCCATCACACAAGTCCCCGTTACGTTGAATGCGGGGTGGTTCACTTTTGCGTTTCGAATATTCCGGGAGCTATTGCAAATTCGACCTCGGTTGCCTATGGCGCTGAGATGCTGCCTATGATACTGAGCCTGCTTTCCTGCGGAGTAAAGGATACCTGCATCAAAAACGGTTATTACAGGAGAAGCCTTGTCTGCTACAGGGGATATCTTACCCACGAGGAAACGAGCGCTATCCAAAAGAGACCTTGGATAACCCCCGAGAAAATTCTCGGTATAGAGAACGAAAGGCTCGATATTGCACCGCCTGCAACGAACACAAAATCGGAAAATTACTACAAAATATAAATAAAAGTAGTCAAAAAAGGCTCCCTTGTGTAAAGGGAGCTGTCAGCTTGGCTGACTGAGGGATTGTGATTTGTTGCTGTTTTTTGGAAGCAATCCCTCACCCGCTATCGCAGGAGCTCCCTTTACACAAGGGAGCCTAAAGTATTTGTTTGATATTAATCCTCGTCTATATATTCCGCAATGTCTTCCAAACGGCAGTTTAAAATTTTGCACAGCATATTAAGCGTGTGAGTGTTTACACCTGAGTTTTTTCTGAGCCTGTCAAGTTGAGCGGTACTTATTTTGTATTCGTTTATCAGCTTATATTGCGAAATTCCTTTTTCGCTCATAGTTTTCCATAATTTATTAAATACTATCATTTTTCGCACCTTTTCTTTGATGTTTTTATTGTAACACAGTGTCAGCCTATTGACAATTGTGCGAAAACGGACTATAATATAGGCATCAAGTAAAAGGAGTAATGCTATGAAAACGACCATTAAAGAATTATGGAATGAATATCTGGAAGAAAAATCGAGGGGATATAGCGAGGAACAAAAGAAGATAAGTCACAGGCTTTCTGAGCTGGGTGAGAGTTTTACTTTGATGCTTGACGGTAATCAGATTAAAAAATTCGAGGAATACTGTGACGCGCGCAACGACCTCTATTCTATCGAAAAGTACGAGGCTTTTGAAAAGGGCGTGCTTTTTGCCGCGCGGTTTATTTTAGATGCGACCTATTGACGCAGGGTTATTTACCTATAAACATCTGCGTCCAGTATTTTCCGTCAGATGCGTAGCCGACACCGATATGCGTGAACGAGGGGTTAAGTATATTAGCTCTGTGGCCTGAGGAATTCATCCAAGCCTTTACGACCTCGGCAGGCGTTCTCTGTCCTTTTGCTATGTTTTCTCCTGCGGTTCTGTAGCTTATATTAAAGCTTTTCAGCATCTGAAAGGGTGAGCCGTAGGTGGGGCTTGTGTGCGAAAAATAATTATTTTCGCGCATATCCTCGGATTTGTAGCGCGCAACTCTGGATATCTGCCAGTCGTAAGTAAGCTCGGAAAGTCCTTTAGCCCGTCTTTCTGAGTTCACAAGTCTTACGACTTCTTTTTCGTAGGCGAGGGTATCCTCGTCCTGTGTGGGAATATTTAAAACGTCACCGGGATAAATCAGGTCGGGATTTTTAATATGGGTATTCGCGCTTTTGATTTCGGAAAGTCCTACCCGGTATTTTACAGCGATTTTCCACATTGTATCTCCCGCTTTGACGGTGTGGGCGGTAGCGGCTGATGCGCTGACTGTGAAAGCAAAAATAAGTATTACTGAGCTGATAATGAACGTAAACAGTTTTTTCATCTGTCTTACCCCCTTATGAAAAATATTCGAAGGGATAGCGTAACAAAGCGCACCCCTTCGGCGTATATAATTATACTATATCCGGGGCGGATTTTCAAATGCAATATATGGAAAAGCAGGGGGAGAGGTGAGGGGGGCTAAAGGATTTTCAGCTTTTTGAATTGACAAATAGGGGCAGCAGATGTATAATTTTTAAAAAAGGATATTTAAGGAGAACGCTATGCTGCTTTTTTACGTAAGACACGGTGACCCGATATATGACCCCAATTCGCTGACGCCTCTTGGCGAGAGACAGGCTGAGGCGGTTGCTAAAAGGCTTGCTCTGTACGGAATTGATAAGATTTACGCTTCAACCTCAACCAGAGCGCGTCTCACGGCAGAGCCGACAGCCGAAATAACCAAGAAAACACCCGAGCTTCTTGATTTTGCAAACGAAAGCCACGCTTGGAGGGATTTTACGGTTGATACCGAGGAGGGAAAAAAAGAATGGTTCTTTCATTCCGAGCCTTACCGCCGTCTTATAAATGACGAGAGCTTTATTGCTCTCGGGCATAAGTGGTACGAGCATTCCGCGTTTGCGGACTGTAAATTCAAGGAAGGAATGGAGAGAATTCTCGCCGAAACTAACGCTTTTCTTGCCTCTCTCGGATACGAGCATATCGGCAGAAGCGGTGCTTACAAGGTAAAATTTGATAATAAGAGCCGCGTTGCGCTCTTTGCCCACCAGGGCTTCGGACTTGCGTTTCTTTCTACGCTGCTTGATATTCCGTTCCCCCATTTTGCCTCTCATTTCGATATGACGCACTCGGGTGTGACCGTAATAGAATTTAAAGATGAGGGCGGTTTTGCTTATCCGAGAGTGCTTACTCTTTCTTCGGATTCCCATCTTTACAGAGAGGGACTTCCGACTAAATATAATAATGAAATATATTTTTAAAAAACTATTGAAAAATATGGATTAATGTGCTAAAATAATAATCGCTCCGCAGGGCTTTTGCCTTTCGGGGCGAAATCTTTGTTTATTTTAATTTGACATAGAGGTCGTATTATGGAAATTCTTCTCAGTATCTCGATTGCTATTCTTGCAGGACTTATGCTTTCGAGAGTAGCAAAGCTTTTGCAGCTTCCCGCAGTAACCGCATATCTCGTTGCGGGTATTCTTGTCGGACCTTATCTGCTCGGTGCTTTCGGGGTTGACGGTCTTGGATTTACAAGTCACGAAAAAATAGAGGCGCTTTCGCTTTTCTCTGACGTGGCTCTTGGATTTATAGCCTTCTCTATAGGAAATGAATTCAGACTGTCGCAGCTCAAAAAGATAGGAAAGCAGGCAACTGTTATAGGTATATTCCAGGCGGTGTTTACCTGCCTTGTGGTTGACGCATTCCTTATAGTGCTTCACTTTATAATTCCCGATAAGTTTTCGCTTGAGGCGGCTATAGTTCTTGGAGCTATTGCAACCGCAACCGCCCCTGCCGCAACCCTTATGGTTGTAAAGCAGTATAAGGCAAAGGGTAAGCTTACCGATATTCTTCTGCCCGTAGTTGCTCTTGACGATGCCGTTGGTCTTATGGTTTTTGCGGTTTCCTTCGGTATAGCAAAGTCAATGTCGAGCGGAGGCGTAAACGTTCTTTCGGTTGTCGTTTCTCCTATTCTTGAGGTAGTGCTGTCGCTTATTCTCGGCGCGGCTATGGGATTTGCGTTTAATTTCTGCGAGAGATTCTTCCATTCCCGTTCAAAGAGACTTTCGGTTTCCGTAACCTTCGTGCTTATTACGGTTGCGCTTTCGATGCTTAAATTTGACCTCGGAAACGGACTTCACATAGAGTTCTCCTCACTTCTTGCTTGTATGATGCTCGGAACGGTATTCTGCAATATCTGTGACTTCTCCGAGGAGCTTATGGACAGAGTTGACAGATGGACAGCACCGCTGCTCGTGCTTTTCTTCGTGCTGAGCGGAGCAGAGCTTGAGCTTTCGGTATTCCTTGAGGGCGCGGTAATTCTCGTTGGAGTTATTTATATAATCTCCCGTTCTCTCGGTAAATACTACGGCGCAAGACTGAGCGCGCAGTTTACTAAGTGCGACCCCGGCATAGTAAAGTATCTTGGTATAACTCTTCTTCCCCAGGCGGGCGTTGCGCTCGGAATGGCTATTAAGGCGCAAACTCTCGGCCCGGAGGGCTTTATAGTATCGAACATAACCCTCTTTGCCGTTCTTATTTACGAGCTTGTCGGTCCTATGCTTACGAAGATTTCACTTATTCGCACGGGAGATATTCAGCTTGACGGCGCAGTCAGCGCGCGTGAGGAAGCAAGAAAGAAAAAGCTTGAAAATCCTCACGCGGTAAGACACCACAGACATCACAGCAGTTGATTTTTTGATAGAACTATCTTAAAAGCAAAAAATAAGGCGGTCCTCTGCGCTTTGGCAGGGACCGCCTGTAAATTTTTATAGCTTATTTTTTGCAAAGTAGTCGTGAAGAGAACGGTATTTTGCGTAAAGCCCGTTATATTTTTCCACGTTTTCGGGAAACGGGCGGTAAGTCTTTACCGAGGGCGGAGCAAAAGCCTTTGAGGCTGCCTCGATAGAGGGATACGCTCCTGCCGCTGCAGCTGCGTAAACCGCGCTTCCGAGCGCCCCTGCCTGAGTGCTTGCCGATATTTTGATATCTCTTCCCAGAACGTCTGCGAATATCTGCATAAGCAGAGGGTTTTTATTTGCGATTCCGCCTGCCGCGGTAACACTGTTTATCTTTACTCCGTATTTTTCGTGCTGCTCGAAAATTACTCTCGCGCCAAATACGGTTGCTTCAAGAAGAGCGCGGTATATTTCTTCGGGGCGGGTTCTCATAGTTATTCCGTACATCATTCCCTTGAGTGAGGAATCGGCAAGTATGCTTCTGTTGCCCGACCACCAGTCGAGCGCAATAATTCCGCTTGCACCTATATCAAGTGCGGCTGCCTTTTCGGTGAGAAGCGCGTGTACGCCGATATTTCTTCCTGCGGCTTCTTTTTCGTAAGAGGCGGGAAGAGAATTTTTTACAAACCAGTCGAACATATCGCCTACGGCGCTCTGTCCCGATTCGTAGGTGTAAAGTCCCGGGAAAACTCCGTCCTTTACGTATCCGAAAATTCCTTCTATATCGGTTCTTTCCTTGGAATTTAGTATGTGGCAGGTAGACGTTCCGATGCTCATAACCATCTCTCCGTCTCCCGTAGCTCCGAGGCCTGCGAGAGCTGCGTGCGCGTCTATCATAGGCAGGGCAAGCACTGTGCCCTCACTAAGTCCGAGAAGCCTTGCGCCTTCCTCGTTAAGCCTGCCTGCAGCTGCGGCAATGCTCGGCTCAACTCTTTCTCCGAGCTTGGAAGTCGTAAAGCCGTCAAATCTTTCGTCAAGCGTCTTGAAAAATTCGTTTGAGGGGTATCCGCACTCAGCGCTCCAGCCTGCTTTATAGCCTGCAAACACGGGGCTTTTTGTTTCCTTTCCCGTAAGTCGAAGGGAAATCCAGTCTGCCGCTTCAATAAATCTGTAAGCGCTTTCGTAAACCTCGGGGGCGCATCTCAGCGTTTCGAAAATTTTCGGGAGCATAAGCTCTGCCGAAACCTTTCCGCCCGCGGCATAAATAAATCTCTCGCCTCTCGCCTTGGCAAGCTCGGTTATTTCCTCGGCTTCCTTAGTTGCCGTGCGGTGCTTCCAGAGCTTGACGTACGCGTGAGGCTCGTTTTTAAATCTTTCACTCTCGCAAAGCGGCGTTCCGTCCTCGAAAATAGGAAGCACGGTGCTTGCGGTAAAGTCAATTCCAAGTCCGATAACTTCACACGGGCTTACGTTCGCGCTCTTTAAAGCCCCCTTAACGCTCTCACTCATAGCAATGAGATAATCGCCAGGCACTTGAAGGGCAGTTCCTGCCTTAAGAGGCTTTCCCGAGGGAAGAGCTCTGTCAAGCACTGCGTGAATATAGTTACTCGAAGCTTCGCCTACGGCTTTTCCGCTTTCCGCCTCGACCAGAAGCGCTCTTGCGGAAAGAGTTCCGAAGTCAACTCCTATTACGTATTTCATATTTAGCTCCGTTTCTAAGGTTTTTTCTTATTTTACCACATACTTTCGAATATTGCAATACGTATCGTTTTCAACAGCCGTGAAATAGTCCGTCTTAAATGCCTTATTCTTTCTTTACCGGCTCTTAAGCCCGTTAAGCCCGTTAAACTATTATTTTATTGACAAATACGGTTCTTTTGTGCTATAATTTAATAGTTGTTAATAATTTTGACACGGAAAGACGGACTTTTTATGGAAAAGAAAAGTAAAAAGACGGAAAAATGGATAAAGCCGAGACACACCGTAGTAAAGAATATAGTGAAGGCTTTCCTTTATCCTTATTCCAAACTTAAATACGGACTGCGGATAGAGAAAATGAAGGAGGGGCAGAAGCGGCAGTACCTGGTGCTTTATAATCACCAGACCGCATTTGACCAGTTCTTTCTCGGTATGCTTTTTAAAAAGCATCTTTATTACGTAGCTTCCGAGGATCTTTTTTCAAATGGTTTTACCTCGAGACTGATAAAATATCTCGTTAACCCGATTCCGATAAAGAAGCAAAGTACTGACGTAAGAGCCATTATGACCTGCATTAAGGTTGCAAAAGAGGGCGGCTCTATTGCTATTGCTCCCGAGGGCAACCGCACCTACAGCGGAAAAACCGAATATATGAGCCCCAGCATTTCATCTCTAGCAAAGAAGCTGGCGCTTCCGATAGCCTTCGTCAAAATTGAGGGCGGCTACGGCACGCATCCCAGATGGAGTGACGTTGTCAGAAAGGGAAGAACGGACGTGAGAGTTTCTCGTATTATGGAGCCTGAGGAGTTTTCCGAGCTTTCGGCAGAGGAGCTTTTTGAGGTTATAAGGAGCGAGCTTTACGTAAACGAGGCAAATGCGGAAAATGAGTATTTCCATAAGAAGAGTGCCGAATATCTTGAAAGAGCGATGTACGTTTGCCCGGTTTGCGGACTTTCGACATTTGAAAGCAGTAACGACACGGTGACCTGTAAAAAATGCGGACTTAACGCCAGGTATACCTCAAGAAAGGAGCTTATATCCGAAAGTCCCGAGTTTAGCTTTCCGTTCGTTTCGGACTGGTACGATTACCAGAAAAAATTCATTCTGAGCCTTGACCTTTCGCCCTATTACGAAAGGGCTATGTATGTGGAAAAAGCCGAGCTTCGCGAGGTGATTCCTTATACCAGAAAAGAGGTTATTGCAGAGGAGGCACAAGTTTCTCTCTTTGCGGATAGAATAGTTGCCGAATATGGCAGAGAAAAGACCGAATACCGTTTTGACGAACTCTCGTCTCTTGCCGTTCTCGGAAAAAACAAGCTCAATATTTACCTTGGCAAGAGAATTTTTCAGCTCAAGGGTGACAAGCGCTTCAACGCGTTGAAATACGTACATATATTTTACAGATACCAGCAAGTAAAAAAAGGAGACGAAAATGGAGAATTTCTCGGACTTTAAGGTATGGGGCTGGATGATTCTTTTTGCGGTGCTTCTCGGAAGTCTGCTTCTCGGAAACGTTGTAAAAAAGCTTATTCCTTTCCTCAAGGCATCGCTTATTCCCACCTCGGTTTTGGGAGGCGTAATCCTTCTTATAATCGCTGCAATTTACAAGGCTATAACCGGAGAGGTTATGTTTGATACCGAGCTTTTTGGCGGAAACGGAACGGCAAGCCTTGAAATTATAACCTATCACGCTCTCGCTCTCGGCTTTATCGCCTCGGCGCTCAAGACCAACGGCGGCAGGCTTAATAAAAAGAGAAGCGAGGAGATATTTAACACGGGTGTCACAACGGTGGCAACCTATCTGATTCAGGGAATCATCGGACTGATTATCGGTCTTATCGTTTCTATCTTTATCGAGGGATTTTTCGTTGCCTCAGGCGTTCTTCTTCCCTTCGGCTTTGGTCAGGGAACGGGTCAGGCTCTTAACTACGGCAATATTTACGAAAAGGATTTCGGCTTTGTCGGCGGAAGAAGCTTCGGACTTACCATAGCCGCTCTCGGATTTATCTCGGCAAGCATTGGCGGAGTTATTCACCTTAACGTTATGAAGAGACGCGGAAAGCTCGTTGTCTCCAAAAGAACTGACGGAAGCCTGCATACTGATGAGATTGAATCGGATAACGAAATTCCGATGCAGGAAAGTATGGACAAGATGACTGTTCAGATTGCGCTTATCGCGGTTTCTTATTTTATTGCGTACTTTATTATGCGCGGTCTTTCGGCTCTTCTTCCCGGTATGAGCTCGCTCATATACGGCTTCAACTTCCTTATCGGCGTTCTGGTTGCAACGCTTGTTAAGGTTTCTATGAACTTTCTTCGTGAAAAGAAAATTATCGAAAAGAAGTATACCAACAACTTCCTTCTCACCAGAGCAAGCAATTTCTTCTTTGACCTTATGATAGTTTCGGGTGTTGCGGCTATAAGACTTGACATACTTGAAAACTACTGGGGCGTTATGATTATATTCGGTGTAGCAGGCGCTGCTATTACTTATATATACAACCGTATAATTGCAAAAAAGCTTTTCCACGATTACTACGAGGAGCAATTCCTCGCTATGTACGGTATGCTGACCGGCACGGCAAGCACGGGTATTATACTTCTCCGAGAGGTTGACGGAGATTTCAAAACTCCCGCATCGGATAACCTCGTTTATCAAAACTTCCCGGCTATAGTATTCGGATTTCCGATGATGTTCCTTGCAACCTATGCACCGAAGCACCCCGTTATATGCCTTTTAATATTTATTGCTTTCTTTGCGGCTCTGAACGTTATTCTGTTTAGACACAAGCTCTTCGGGAAAATGCTCGCAAAGCACAGAAGTAAGAAAATCCAAAAGGAAGAAAACGAAGAATAAGTATTTGTTTTTGAATAATAAAAATGGCAGAGAATTTGCGTTCTCTGCCATTTTTGTAAATACATATTTGCATTATATGTGATTTTTGACCCATTTTCTGTCTTTCAAGACGTAGGTATGCTTAAATCCTATATCTCGCAAAATTTCCTTTGCCTTATCAAAATGAGCTGCCAGAGTGTTCGGTGCGTGGGAATCCGATGATAGCACAACTCTGCCGCCTTCCCTATAAATGATTCTAAGAAGCCTTTCGTGGGGGCAGGGTGTAGTTCTGTATTCTCTCGTTATAAGTCCTGTATTGACTTCAAAAAACGAGCCTGACTTCATAGCCTCTTTCGTATATTTTTCGGCTATGCTCCAGTAGGCTTCGTTTTCGAGAAATCGCATTTTTTCCTTCTCGTCAAATTTTGTTACGAGGTCAAAGTGACCTATTATATCAGGCTTCCATTTTTTGATATAATCGGTAAAATGGGAGTAGTAATGCTCGGCAAGAGCAAGCTCGTCTCCATCGAAAAGCTCCAGAGCCTTCGTAAAATAACCGTAATTTGAATCAAGCGGAATCGGCTTTCCCCCTTTTTCTACGTAATGGCAGGAGCCGATTATATAATCAAAGTCCGCGCGGTTGTTTATATGTCGGGAATCCTCCTCTATGCCGAGGTATATCTCAATTTTTCCCTTGTAGGCTTCTCTGAGCCTCACTATTTCCTTTATATATCCAACCGTGTCCTTCATACAGTAGCGAAGGTCGTATTCGGTGTATCCGTGCCCCGAAAAGCCTATAGCGTCAAAGCCTTCGGTGATAGCTGCGCGAACAACCTCCTCGGGAGTTCCCTTGCCATCGCAGAAGGTGGTATGGGTGTGATAATTAGCCAGCATTGCTTTTACCTCGGTCTTTTGGTTTGCATACTAATTTGCATATTAAGCATTAAAGTAATTTTACCACAGCAAAGAAGAAAAATCAACCTCTCCGGAGCCTTGCTTTAAATTTTCTTGACAAAAACGAAAGATTGTGCTATATTATAAGCCTAGAGACGCGAAGGGGGAGTGAGTATGCTTTTTGCGATTGATATAGGGAATTCCAATATTAAGCTTGGCGGATTTTCGGGTGACGAGCTTATGTTTGTTGCCAGCATAGCTACCGACTGCAATGCTACCGAGGACGAATATGCAATCCGTATTCTTGGCGCACTTTCGCTTTATTCGGTGAATAAGGAAGGTATAGACGGAGCTATAATATCATCGGTAGTTCCTCAGCTAAACCGTGTGATTTCCGCCTCGTTAGAGCATATCTTCGGGGTTAAGCCTCTTATCGTAGGCCCCGGGGTTAAGACGGGAATCGGTATTCAGTGCGATATGCCCTCGTCTGTCGGAGCAGACCTTATATGCGCTTCGGTTGCCGCTCATTTTCTTTACGGTAGTCCCTCGCTCATAATTGATATGGGAACGGCTACAAAGCTCACCGCGGTGAATGATAAGGGAGCGTTTATAGGAACGTCCATCGCGCCGGGTGTTATGCTGGGGCTTAACGCTCTGGCAAACGGTACTGCGCAGCTTCCTAAGGTCAGCCTTGAAGCGCCGCCGTCTGTTATAGGCAAGAACACATCTGACTGTATGAAATCAGGAATAATTTTCGGAAATGCGGCAATGCTTGACGGTATGATAGAACGCGCTGAAGATGAATTTGAAAAAGAAATGCTTGTGCTTGCAACAGGAGGATATGCATCAATAATTCTACCTTATTGCAAACATAAGATTACATATGACGAGCATTTAGTCTTGAAAGGACTGAATCTAATCTACAAAAGAAACAAATAAATTACCTGTTTATTGCCTCGTAAGAGGAATAAATATATGCGTTGTACCGCGGCTTTTGCCAAATAAAAGCGGACGACAGCAAGGAGGACTTTATGAAAACAAAAACAAAAAGACGGCAGGAAACCGAGAAGCTTGTGCTGGTTGCGTTGCTTACCGCGTTGGTGGCAATCCTTTCCTACTTTGGCGGATTTATCAAAATCGGCGGACTTGCTTCAATCTCACTCACGCTTATTCCCGTAGTGCTTGGCGCAGCGATTTGCGGCCCGTTTGTTGGCGCGTGGCTCGGTGCGGTTTCGGGAGCGGTGTTCTTTATGACTGCCGATGCGGCGTTCTGGCTCGGCCTCAGCATACCGGGTACTATAATAACCGTTATGATTAAGGCTATTATGGCGGGACTTCTTGCCGGACTTACTTACAGGTGGCTCGAGAAATTCAATCGCTACGTTGCCGTATTCGTCAGCGCGATAGTTGCTCCGGTTATAAACACGGGAATATTTCTTATCGGCTCGCTGATATTCTTTATGGATGCCGTAAGCGCGGGAGCTGCAACCGAGGGAATGAGCGTAGGCGGATATCTGATAATCGCCTTCGTTGGTCTGAACTTCGTATTCGAACTGATTGTCAATATACTCTTAAGCCCCGCAATCCTCAGAATTATCAATATAAAGAAGAAGTCGCGTTAATCACTTACATAAGAACTGTAAAAACAAATTTGTGCAAAAGGACGAAAAAGGAGAGGCTTTGGTCTCTCCTTTTTAATCTAAGCTGTTAAACTTACACAAAATCTATTGACATAAACTTTATTTGGTGATATAATACGGTCTAATATATTTTTAATATCGATATTAGTTTGTAATGGCTAAACGAAGATACTTTGTGTGCCGTTACGGAAGGAAAATAAATTGAATTTACTTTTTGCGACTAACGCGCACACCTATCTTCTCGCATCAAACCTGGCTCACTTCGTTTTTTGCATTTCTATGATAGTATATATGCGCTTTGCACTCGAAAACCAGAATAACTCACATTCTCGTTTCGTCTTCAAAAAATTCATAGTATTCGTTGTCTTTTATCTCGTTGCCGATATGGCGAGCTATATATTCGACACGAGAGAATTCTTTGGCGCTAAGTTCTTTAACCACGTATCTATGTTTGCGAGCGTTTTCCTTACCGCTTACATAGGATTTCTTCTTAACAGTTTCTTTGACGTTGTTTTTCACATCAAGGATAATCTGAACAAACGGCGCATCGTATATCTCTTACCCGCAGCTCTCGTGCTCGTCTTCCTTGTATTGAACCTGTTCACAGGCTGGTTCTTTTATATGGGAGAGAGAAACGTATACGTGAGAGGACCTCTCTCATTCGTAAGCTTCTTTTTACAGTACGTTTCCTTCGGTGTGTTCTCTATCAGAGCAATCTTTTATAAGTACCCCGTCAGAACGATGAGATACGTTAAGCTTCGTAACAGTTTTATATGGGTTGGAGCACTTTCTCTCTTCTTTGGTATTGCGCAGATAATTGCGGGCGGTAATATCGCACTTCAGTGCTTTGGTATGACCGCGAGCATCTTCATTATCTTCTCGCGCTTCCAGGATGACCAGATTACCAACGATATTCTTACAGGACTTAACAATAGATACGCTCTCGATGCCTATATCGAGGATAAAATCAAGGATTATCCTGACGGAGTTCACGGTGGAAATTCACTCTATCTCATTATGATGGACGTCAACTTCTTCAAGAGGATAAACGATGTTCACGGACACGTTGAGGGTGACAGAGCCCTTAAAATCGTTGCGGCAACGCTTAAAAAGGTTGGTGCAAAATACAAGAGCGACCTGTTTATCGCAAGATTTGGAGGAGACGAGTTTGCGGCAGTGTTTGAGTCGAACAGTGAGAACAAGGTGCGTCTTCTTTGCGAGGATATAAAGACTACGCTTACCGAGGACACGCAGGACCTCAGCTACCGTCTGCAAACGGGTACGGGCTACGCGCTCTACACGGGAAGGGCGATGTCGCTTATCTCTCTTTACGACAGAGCAGATAAGGCACTCTATGACGATAAAGCAAAAATAAAGGGCGAGAATCGATAAGATTTGTTATTATTAACAAAAAAATATTATATTATTAATAAAAAAGTATTAAAAGTTGTGAAAATTGCTGATTTTATTTTTAATATATTGACTTTTGCTAATAAAATATATATAATCAGTTTAATATATCCATTTGGCAAAGCATTCGAAAGAATGTGACGCAAAGCTAAAGGGGCCTCAGATTAAGCCAGCCAGCTGCAAATTCGATACCTGTATTTGCGCTTGCCGGCTTATTTTATTTAAAAGTCTTGAAAGGAGGGATAGACTTGGCAACAGTTAAGGAAACCGTTGAAAGCGGAATAGTTCCTATAGTTATTGATTTTTCCGAGATTAAATTCTTCGAGAGCAAAGCAAAAATTTTAAGAAGCTTTCTGACCGTAAACAGCCTCGACCTCGGCGTTCTTACCTATAGACAGTACCGTTTCGTTGCGAGAAGAACCAGAGTTGGAAACCAGCTTGTAAGACGCCATCTTGAAAAGCTGTTCAGACTTATTCCCGATATGCTTTCAACTAACCCCGATATAGACTGCTTCACCGTTCCCGTCTATGCGAGACTTCTTAATGACAGCGAGCTTGCGGGAATACTTGTGGACGTTATCTCTCTTTATCCCGATGTTCCGATAGGCAAGGTTTGTATAGAGCTTTCTGCGGATATACTTTACGAGGATATCAAGGCGGCATCCGAGAAGATAAACGAGCTTCGCGCTCTCGGAGTAAAGGTCGCCATATGCGAGGTCGGCGACGAGTTTTGTCCCGTATTCAGACTCTCGGAGATAAAATTCGACTATGCGTTTATGGACGTATATTCCACCTCGAGCCTTGACGGCGAGGACGCTGAAAGAATAGCGGGAAGCCTCGTTAAATATCTTCACTATCTTGACGCAAAGGTAATCGCCCCGGGACTTGACTCGGAAGCTAAAATCGCAGGCGCGAAAGGTGTAGGAGCTGACGGATATACCGAGGATACCGATGAGCCGCTTTATGCCGAGGGAGGTGTGAGCGATGAGTAAGAGAGCTATAAGAGCAACGGGTGAAAAGCGTATAAACATACTTTCCAGAACGGCTAAGGAGGTAAGAAATTACCGTGTCCGTATGAAGCTTCTTACCCTACTTCTCATAATGCTGGTGACCTTCACGGGCGTTATTTATGTGGCGGCGGTGCTTTACGAAAGATCGGGCAGCTTTACCGTAAGCGTAGATAAATACGAAATGTTCGATTACGGGCTTTCGCTCTCCGAATCTAAGGATATGACTCGTCCGACATCGAATCTCAATGCACAGATAACCGAGAAAATGACTAATATATCGGGTGACACCATTCCCGAAAACGTGCATATGATAGACGGAGCGCACAACGGAAGAGACTATATAGCCTATACCTTCTACGTGCAAAATGCGGCGAGCGCCGAAAAGAACGTTGAGGTTTCCTACGATTACGAGATCAAGATGTCCGGAATTTCAAACGGTCTTGACGAGGCGATAAGGCTTCGCCTTTACGTAGACGATGAAGAGCCCGTAACCTACGCCAAAACGAAAAGCGATGGCTCCGGAGCAGAGCCGGGAACTACCGAGTTCGCCTCGGCAAGCGTTATGGCAAGAGGAAGAATAGATAACTTCAAACCCGGAGACAAAACGAAATACACCGTAGTTATCTGGATAGAGGGTAACGATCCCGAGTGTATCGACTGGCTTATAGGCGGAAAAATGAAAATCGAAATGAACATATCTATAGTTCACTAGCGGTTATTCTCTTCGCTTTGGAAAGGGCGCTTTCCGAGGCGGAGTTTAAATACATAAACAAAACAAAAAAATAAATTTTCAAAGGAGAAAAACAAATGAAAATGACGCGCAAACTCATTCCTGCACTTGTGATGCTTCTCGTATCCGCAGTAATGCTCTCAACCGCATCGTTTGCATGGTTTGCAAGTAACGACACCGTTGCTGTAAACGATATGCACGTAAAGGTTAAGTCCACCGCGAAGTTCCTCGAAATCTCGAAGACCAGCTCAACCGCGGGATTTGGAAAGTCGGTAGATATTTCCAATACGCTTGGCGATGGCTCGGGATACATAGAGCTTATTCATGCAAATGTAACCGAGGATGCTGACAGTGCAAGCCTTGAATGGCAGACCGGCTCGAGTGATTCTTACACCGAAGTCGGAAGCGTAACGGGTACTATTGCCGTATCTACTCAGTACGCTCTTATGAATACCCTCTACGTAAGAATGTCACCCACCTCTACTGCGGACCTTACAAACCTCAGAATCAAGACCGGTTCCATAACCGTTAAGGATACTGAAGGAAATACTCCCACCGACCTTCTTGCTCCCGCACTCAGACTTCTCATTGTTTGTAAGGATGACGAGTCTAACGTTCTCGGTATGCAGCTCTGGAGCAACAGAGACGGCTCTATAACCACCTATAACGGCACTGACGATGCAAATGTTTATATTGCGCCTAACGTTGTTCTTGGTGAGGTATATACCGTTGAGACCTATCTCTTCTTTGACGGTGAGGATGCATCTGCAACCACCGCAAACACCACGGGTCTTCAGGAGCTTGTAGTAGGCTTCTCTCTTACTGCCGGACCTGAAGTAGGTACTCCCTAAACAATCTAAATTTTAATTTACATAAAGAGGACTAAATTATGAAGACAAAAAGACTTTTACTTGCGGTATGCCTTTTGCTCATATCCGCAACTATGCTCGGCACTGCTTCTTTCGCGTGGTTCTCAATGAACACCGAAGTAGCCGTTGAGGGTATTCAGGTTGAGGCTTATTCCGACTCGCTCTTCCTTGAGATAAGCGAAGATAACGCTACCTTTGATACCTCCGTTGACCTTTCCTCCAATGGCGAGAAGGTTCTCAGACTCGCAAAGCACGGCTTTGTAGATAAGCTTTACAACATAACCGTAGCTGCAGGAAGCGGTAACTATACCGGCTCCGGCACCTCCTACTACAAGCTCATTAAAGAGACCGTTGATTCTAACAAGAAGTACGTTCTTGCGGTTGTGGACGAAGACCTTAAGGTTGGTACTGCTCTTTCCGGACTTTACAAGGACCTTGTATTTACCGCTTGCGCGGCAGACGCTACCTCTGACGGAACTACCACCTACTATGAAATAGAGGGCGGCAAGTACGTTGTAGCTACCAAGGCTTCGGGTGCATCCGTTAAGGGCTGCTATACTCTTACCGATAAGGCCGCTGAGACCACCGGCAACTATGCCGGAACCGGCAAGTTCTACAGTAAGGGCACAGACGGTTCCTATGCAGACGTTACCTCTACTCTTGAACTTGGTACCAACCTTGCAAACTTCTTTACCGTCACTAATCCTACCGAGGTTGATTACGATGCGGCAGAGGGCGAGGTTTACCTCAAGACCGGTGACGAGTATTCTTTCTACGCTAAGTACGACACCGCAACCGATGTCAACGACGTAGTTTCCGAGCTTTACTTCGGCAGAGCTTACTCAGATGTTATCGCAAACGGTGATTTTGACGATACTCTCAGCATTATCAAGAACGCAAGCCTTGACAGCTACCGTTATACTGACACTGTTTACATTCGTAACGCTAAGAACACCAACAATTCGAAGAATCTTCAGGTAGACTTCAACGTTGTCGGTACTCCTAACGAGCTTTCAAATGCTCTCAGAGTTCTTCTCGTAGTCAGCCTTGCAGGAGAGGTTATAAACACAGTTGAATATAACAACGGAACCGATGCTACCACTTACGCAAACGGCGACAACATTATCGAGGTTCTTCTCGGAAACGAGCAGGAGACCTTGACCGTTGATATCTACGTTTACTTTGACGGTACCGATGCGGCTGCATCCAACCAGTCCGTTCCCGCAGGTATCCTTAACGGTCAGACCGTTGAGCTTAACTTCACCATTGACGGCGTGGATTACAACGTAAATCCGTAAAATAAACGGTTCGAAAGAGCCGAAACGCTTCGAAAGGCATTAAAATATGACGAAAGGTAGAGTGGCGTGGGTGTTCTGGTTGCTGGTTGTATTAGCTTTGCTAACATCCACGGCATCCTACGCTTGGTTATCAATCAGCTTCTCTGCGGGGACCCGAGGTATCGCGGTCTCCCTCAGAAGCGATTCTGAATATCTGCAGATTTCCGCAAACTATTCGGACGGATATATGGACGAAATTTCCTTCGGAAGTGACAACGGATATATCCTTGACGATGCTTTGGCAGAGGAGATATATCTCGTTACCTACGGATACCTTCCCGAAGAGGGCGGACTCAAAATAACCCCGACTCTTATAACCGAGGAAAATGCAGATTCGCTCGGCTTTGAGGACGGTGTGTACGGCGGCGTGGGAAGGCTTTACTCTTCCGCTAAGTCAGATATAACCTCCGCTGCATATAGCTACGAGGAAATTACCCCGGCGCTTTCTCTCGGAGAGAGCGTTATAGGCTTTTATCTTATCAGCGATCTCGGAGATTTTGACGTCAGCTCCGAGGACGAAAATATCCCCTACTACTACAGGCACTCGCGCGATACTCTCGTTGATTACGTTTGTATCGGAAGTCTTGCCGTTGGCGAGACACTCGGCGGGCGAAGGTATTGGGGCTACGCAATATCGGATGACGTTTCCGATTCTCAGCAGGAACGTATGCTGAGCATCGTTTCTCTAGACGTTCCAGCAAAAGACTACGCATACAAAAAGACGGTACATCTCAGAACGGCAAAGGGCTCGGGCAACCTAAGCGGCCTTTGCATAGACAGAGTAAAGGTCAGAGGCCTCAGGGACTATATGACTGAGACTATGAGCATTATGTTCGTGGCAAAATCAGACCTTGGCGGTGAGGAGGTTACAACCTTCTACGACCACAGAAATCCCACCGGATTTGACGGCGAATTATTTGAAACAGTTCTCGGTAACAGAGCCGAGACGGTAACCGTCGACGTTTATATTTTCTTTGACGGCGCACACGAGGATGCTTTTTCCGAAAACGGTGTGCTTTCCAACCACAGCATTAATATCAGTTTTTCTGTAGACGAAAATAACGATTAATTTTTCCCGAAGGCGAACGGCAAAATTCGCTTTCAAACGCTTTTTAAAGTAAACACTATTAAATAAAATAAAACACATAACGGTAAGTGAGGTACTAGTTATATGGAAGAAACAAAAAAGAAGAGCTTTATTGAAATAATGAAAGCTCCAAGAACGAAAAAGATACTTACGATAGTGCTCAACACAATTCTTTGGCTGTTCGTAGCATTTTCACTTCTTATCACAATCCTTGTCTTTTCGGCGCAGGGAAGCAGAGACGGAGTTCCGTCAATATTTGGCAAGAGCCTTATAACCATCAGCACCGATTCGATGAAGGATACCTACGATGCGGGCGACCTCGTATTCCTGACTAAGCTTAGCGAAGAGGAAATAGAAGAGCTCGATGTTGGCGATATAATAACCTTTAGATCCCCTGAGGATATAAACGGTGACGGTATTATCGGTAACGATCTTAATACGCACAGAATAGTGCAGGTTATCGAGCCCCAGAATCCCGCAGAGCATAAGACCTTTAAAACAAAGGGTGATTTCAATCCCCACGAAGATGATTACATAGTAGACAATGCCGATATAATCGGCGTATGCACTGAGGACGGAAAGCTTTCCGGAGTAGGAAACGTTATAAGCTTCCTTCGTTCCTCTCTCGGATTTTTCCTTTTCATAGTTCTTCCTCTTATACTCTTCTTCCTTTACGAGCTTTATCATTTCATAACCATTCTCGTAACCGAAAAGGCTAAGAAGGCTGCCGCAACAGGTATTACGCCCGAGAGCGAGGAGGAAATCAAGAAACGCGCTGTTGAGGAATACCTCGCAAAGCAGAAGAACGAGGAAGAAATAAAACGCCGCGCAATCGAAGAATATCTTGCTGCGCAGAAGGCGGAAGAAAATAACGAAGACAAAACTGAAGACAAAACCGAAGACAAAACTGAAGACAATAACGAAGACAATAACGAAGACGAAAATAAATAAAATGACAATTAAACTTATCAAAAAGAAGGGTGGTGAGAAGTAATGGGAGCGTTTCTTGATTGGTTCTTTGCGTTTTTAACGACTATGATAGACGGAATCTGGAAGATACTTTCAGGTATATTCGGCGGTATAGTTCAGATATTCAACATCGTTGACTACGTAAAGCAGTTCGGCACGTACAAGGACGGCTTTGGCGCGCTTGACTGGATACTTTCCATAATTTCGTTCATTCTCGTTATGGCAATATGGGTAATTATCATTTATATGCTCATACTTCTCATAAGAAAATACATAAGATTCCGCAGGTCCGCTGTTGGAAACGAGGATCTTCTCGAGGAGGTTGCCGACCTTCACCGCGACGTCGTCAGACTTACTAAGGAAAAGGAGAGAATCCTTGCTCTTAAGATAGGTCAGACGGGCGTTCCGCTCGACGTTCTCAACGGAATATACGACGAGGACGAGGAAAAGAGCGAGGAAGAAAAGGCTGCCGAGACAGAGGAGGAGCTTCTTCCGAGATTTGCAAAGCTAGACGCTATCGACCAGAAGTACGTTTACTACTCTGCGCCCGAATACAAGAGAGACTTCTCGCTTGAAGAGGTTTGCTTGCAGTTCCGTGACTTTGCCTGTTCGAGAATGGGACTTTACTACGAAAAGAAGGTTATCAGGCTTCTCTTTGCAGGTCTTGCATCGACCAAGCTTATCATACTTCAGGGTATATCGGGTACGGGTAAAACCTCTCTTCCGTATGCTCTTGGTAAGTTTATAGAGAACGATTCGACTATAGTTTCGGTTCAGCCCTCCTGGCGTGACCGTACCGAACTTTTCGGTTACTTCAACGAGTTCTCGAAGAAGTTCAACGAAACCGATGTTCTCAGAAGAATATACGATGCATCGTATAATGATGACGTAAACGTAATAATCCTCGACGAGCTTAACATTGCACGTATCGAGTATTACTTTGCCGAAATGCTTTCCATAATGGAAATGCCTGACCATGACGAGTGGAGAATAGAGCTCGTTCCTTCCTCTTGGACAAACGACCCCAAGAACCTTGTTGACGGAAAGCTCCTTATCCCACAGAACACTTGGTATGTCGGAACTGCTAACAACGACGATACGACCTTTGCGATTTCGGATAAGGTTTACGACCGTGCTCTTACCATCAATATAGATAACAAGGGAGTGCCCTTTGAAGCCCCCGACACGCCTCCCGCTAAAATCAGCTATACCTATCTTAACAGCCTCTTTGAGAAGGCTATCGAGGAAAACCCCGTAGAGCAGAAGTATCTCGATATGATAGAAGAGCTTGATAACTACGTAATCAAAAAGTTCCGCGTTGCGTTCGGTAACCGTATTATGAAGCAGCTTAAGCTCTTCGTTCCCGTTTACGTTGCCTGTGGAGGTACGGTTGTCGAGGGAATAGACCATATGCTTGCAACCAAGGTCTTCAGAAAGTTTGAGAGCCTTAACCTCTCGCTCATAAGAGACGAGATAAAGGGACTTATAAACTATCTCAACACCTTGTTCGGCAAGAACGCGATGGGCTCTTGTATTGAGTTCCTCGAGAGACTCCAGCGCACCTATTAATCTTTAAAACTACTGAAAGGAGAACGCTAAAAATGAATAAGTTTTACGAAGAGATAAAAGGCAAGGCGTTCTCTGCATTCAGAGCGCTTTCAAAGGAATGCCCGCCGTTTGAGGACGCAAATATGCTCGTCGGCTCGGCGGACACCAAAGTTTCTCTCACGAGAAGCAAAATAAGCAAAACCATAGACACCGAGTGGGTGGATAGAATCGAGGCGGCAATTCCCGCAATCGACGTTATCGTGCGCAATCCCTCGGTAGCAATTGAGGACGTTGACGAGATTTTGCCGGTTGAGCTTTCAAAGCATATAACCGAAAAATCAATCAAGCACCTCGCGCAGCATACGAATCTTATTCTCGACGTTAAGGACGACGAGATTGTCCCCTCGAAAATACTCAACGTTTTCCACGAGGAAACCAGCCTTACATATGAAAATAAGTTCGTAAATACTCTACTTAGTCGACTTTCTGCCTTCGTTGATAAACGTATGCGCGCCCTTAACGGCGGCAGCGGTATTGATATGGATTACAGATTTGATTATTCAACCGAATTTGAGCATCTGATATCAGAAGAAGGCGGTCGAAACTCGGCTCGGGTTAATCTTCGGATCGAGCTGACCTCACCTCTTGGTCGGGAGATGTCCGAGTCGGATCTTGAAATTAACGAGAGATATATAAGTGCGCTTAACAGAATAAAGCGTATCAATATGGCTCTTATATCGTTTAGATCCTCGGCGTTCGCGCAGAAGCTTGGCAGAAATTACGTCAGGCCCCCCGTTATAAGAACGAACGCAATACTCAAAAACAAAAATCTCAGAGAGTGCTTGAATCTCTGGGAGTATATTGAGAGCTACGATAAGGTCGGTTATTCCTTTATAGGCGACAAATATTACGAGCTTCCTTCCGCCGATTTCGTTGGCGGAATGTATTCAAGCGTAGCTCTTCAGTATCTGACTCTTTATAGCGGAATAGGAGACGAGCTTGAAAATAACCGTCTTATATCCGAAAAGCATCTCTTTGAAACGATGCCCGAGTTTGACGACGATATTGAAAACGAAGAGCTTGACGATTATCAGGTTTACGATTCTGAATATAAGAAAACCGTCCCCGTCTCCAGACTTATGAACAACCGCAAAAAGCTATCGGAGGACGAAAAGAAAATCCGCAGAGCCATACTCATTGCGCTTAAGGCTGACGAGATTATGAATGCTGACCTTCTGCGCGAGGAGGCGGAAAAGCGCCGTCTTGCAAGAGAGAAGAGGCTTGCGGAGGAGGCAGAGGAGAGAAGGCGCAGAGAGGAAGAAGAGTCAAGAAGACTTGCCGAGGAGGAGGCAGCAAAGAGAGAAGTGGAAATCCGCTACCGCCGTTCCTTCCTTTCGAGATACATTCAGGCAGAATCCTATATTCAGGATTACTATACGGAAATCAAAAACGAGCTTCTTTCTTACAAGGGAGTCAAGGCAAGAACCTCCTGGTCGAAGGAAAGCTTCAAATGCGGAAGAACGCATATTGCGAAAATGGACGTCAAGGGAAAGGCACTTTGTCTGTATCTTGCCCTTGAGCCTGAGTCGGTTGATGCGAAATACCGCGTAGTAAAAGCAAAGGGCGATTGTCCGACACTTATAAAAATCAAGAGCGAAAGAAAGAAAAAATATGCTCTCGAGCTTATCCACACTCTTATGGAGAGCCTTGCTCTTCCGAGAATCGAAAGAGAAGCAGAGGATTACAGACTTCCTTACGAGGAAACTGACGCGCTTATCGAGCGCGGACTTATCAAGGTTATACTTCCGAAGGGTGAGGCACTTGACGAAAACGCAGTTGCGGTTAAAGCAGACCTCAGCGGCATAGAATCAAAGCGCAAGAAGAATGCCGAGAGTGAAGAAGAGATTCTTACTGCTGCAGCCGAAACTGAGGAAATTCCTACAGATATGGCTGAAGCGGTCAAAGCCTCCGAAGCTGTTGCCGAAGCGGAAGAGAAGGACACGGAAATCAATCGCGAGACCTCTGATATAATAGAAAAAATTATAGGAGCGGATGACGGCAACTTTGACTCGTCAATTGACGCGCTTCTCAATTCTATGGTCAACGGAAGAGCGACTATGATTCTTAATGCTGTTGGCTCTCCTATAGTCAGCAGAGGTATTCGCGGAAAGGGCGATAAGCGTGGCTTTGCGTTCTGCGACAGTGTTGCTGATGCCTATACTGTGATTATTCCTTATACCAGAGCGCAATATCTTGCTCTTCCAAGAAAGAAAAAGAAGAGTGTTCTTATGAGCGTTAAAAAGCTTTTGAGATATAGCGCAATAAAGAGTCTATGCGATGCTCTCCGTTCCCTTAACTCGAAAAACGAGAGAATTCTTTCGAGAATAGAGAAGCTCGAGGAGCGGCTTCTTACTGAGGAAAAGCTTCTTCCCACCGCGAAGCTCTGGGAAAATGCGGTTAAGAGACTAAAGAGATGATTCTAAAAGGCAAAGCAAAAATAGTTAAAAGGGTGTGCGCCGTTCTTTGGTGGTCAATGGTGATTCTCCTCATTTTGCTCCTTGTGAAAATAATCGGAGCAAAGCTTTCGGGAAAGGTGCCTGCCATCTTCGGTTATTCGGTTGTAAATATAATCAGCGGCAGTATGGAAGAGGAGATACCGAAGGGTTCCTATATCCTTATAAAAGAGGTAGATGCGAGCGAGATTTCCAGCGGCGACATTATCTGCTTTTATTCCTCGGACCCGAGAATTTACGGAATGCCGAACACTCACCGCGTGGTCGAAGAACCGATAGTTACCGATAGCGGAATTGAATTCGTCACTCGGGGAGATGCAAATCCCGGAAACGATACCCATACGGCAAAGGGTGACAGACTTATAGGAGTATACGTCAAAAGACTTGACGGACTCACCTCGTTTTCCGGCTTTTTATCGGGAAATATGATGCTTTTTGTAATCATAGGTTTACAAATAGGCATAGTTACGATGATAGTATACAGCATCGTTAAGGAAAAACACGCAGTAAAACCCGAGTGTGAAGAAAGAGAAAAAAACAAAAAACAAGACTAATCTTCTGTTGAATTTTAAAGAAAGGGAGGGCGTGACGTGGCGTTTACAAAAGCGTTGAAAAAGATTTTTGCCAATGCGGGAAGAGCTTTGCTCGTTCTTATGGCGCTTCTTCTCATAGTATATCTTATCACTATTTTGTCGGGCTCTTCGGATTTCTTTGACGACTCGGCAGAGAAAAACGCAAAGCTCTATTTCGAGGAGGACCTTTCGAGAGCGGAGGCTCTTGCTGAAGTTCATTATAAGAATCTTCGCGCGGTTGCCGAAAAGCTCAATTATTCGGAAAGTCACGGGGCGGTATCTACCGTGCTTCGCACGTATATAGGCAGCGAGATTTTCGGAGATCTCAGATTTTTTGCGGACGGAAAGTGCTACGATGTGTACGGCTCCGAGCTTGATGGAAATATGAGCGGAGCGGAGCATATAAACGCTCTTGCTTCTTTGAAAAAAGAGGGTTGTACACCTATTTATATCGATGCGAGCCAGCAGCTTGATTGTATTTCCTTCTACGTTCCCGTTGTCGGCTCCGAATACGTAGACGGAGTTGTTTCCATAGTTCCCGCAAGAAATATTATTAAAATGATTACGGTCATAAATGAGAAGGCGAGCGCGGTCGTTATAATCGACGAGAGCGGAAAGGTACTTGCGGATAAAACCGCCGAGGACTTTGAAACTGCTATCGGAAATAATTTCTACGAATTTCTCGATGCTCTTACTCATAATAAGAGCGAGTCCGAGGAGCTTTCACGTATCGTTCTTGCAGGTGACAAGACTGCCGTTTCGATTGATGCGGGCGGTGTTGATTACACTCTTGCGATTTCACCCGTTTCAAAATTCTCAGACCATCTTATTCTTATTTCGCTCAGTGAAAGCGAGGGACTTATAGCTCCCGAGCTTACCTACATAAGACATATAGTTAACCTTCTTTTAATAGCCTTTATCGCTCTTGTGGTCGGCTTCGTTTACGCGATGCTTTATCATAGGAAGGCAAAAGAGGCTATAAACGTTGCTATGCTGGTTGATATCAAGCTGGACTGTCCTAATCAGGAGCAATTCCGCCGAGTTGCAAGCGAGCTGGTTTACAGCACCAGGAGAAGATACTCGGTTGCTCTTTTCTCCATAAGAAGCTATATTTATGTAAACGAGCAGCTCGGAGACTTGGCTAACGACGTATTAAAATCACTTGCCAAGATAATGCAGAGTCTTTCAAGCGGAGAGGAATGCTTCGGCTATGCGGGAGACGGCAAGTTTCTTATGCTTATGATAAACGCCAACTCCCACTCGGTAAGTGATAAGATAAAGCTTATTGAAACGCTTATAAACCGTGAGCCAATTCTTAAAGAAAAGAATATGAAGCTTCGTTTTGCGGTTGGCGTATATAACGTTATCCCGGGCCACCGCCGTACCGTTCAGGAAATGATAGACTGCGCGGCAACCGCTTGCGGATATGCTGAGGATAATATCAAGAGCACCTACACCCTCTTTACCGAGGAGGTAAGAGCCGAGATTGCCCACAATGAGAAAATAGAGGCAATGATGGAAAGCGCGCTCCAGAACAGAGAGTTCCGCCTATTCCTTCAGCCTAAGTACGACGTAAAGCACGACGTAATAGACAGCGCCGAGGCGCTCGTCCGTTGGTTCGATACCTCGAAGGGCGACTATATGTTCCCCGGCGAATTCATTCCTCTCTTTGAGACGAACGGCTTTATAGCAAAGCTTGACCATTTCGTTTATATCGAGGTTCTTGAATATCTCTCCCGCGCGGTTGAGAGAGGGGAGAAGGTCGTTCCCGTTGCGGTCAACGTATCCAGAGTTACCGCAAACAGCGAGGACTTTATAAGCTTCTACGTAGGAAACAAGAAAAAATACCGTATTCCCGACGGCTTTATAACTATCGAGCTTACCGAGAGCTTTGCTATGGAGGACTACGAGAAGATTTCTCATATAGTAACCGCTCTTCATAACAGCGGAATGAAATGTGCGATAGACGACTTCGGCTCGGGATATTCCTCGTTTAGCATACTTAAGCAGATAAGCGTTGACGAATTGAAGCTTGACAGTATGTTTATAAAGAGAGGAACCGACAAAAAACGTGATGACACGCTTCTCTCGACTATGATAGAGCTTGCAAAGGCTATGGGTATGAGAGTCGTTCAGGAGGGCGTTGAAACTAAGGAAATGTTCGACAAGGTAACCGATATGGGATGCGACGTCGTTCAGGGATACTATTACGCTAAAGCGATATCTCTTGAGGAGTTTAAAATATTCGTAAATACCAATACTTCCATTAAGTATAAGGCGCTCGTTAAATAACAGTTTTTTCAAATACCAGAAAGGAGATACGAAATGCACGGTAATACCAAGACTAAAATAGCATCGTTTGCTGTACTTACCGTAATCTCTGTTCTTCTTTTTTCTATCGGCTTTTATTCTTTTGCCTGGTTTGCGGATAGGTTTAACTCGGGAAAAGTCGGATTTGGCGCAGGAGAGCTCGAGGATAACGTTCTTGAAATCGCCAAGATAATTCACGAGGAGGGCGCAACCGGTGAGCTTGACGAGAGCATGAGAGAGTATTATCTCTGCGATAATATGCAGATAGAATACGATAGCCTTCCCACAGAAAACGGTGACAGCTATACCGTAACGCTTGATCAGATGAGCTTCGGATTTATCGATAACGTTGCGCTCCTCAAGCCCGATAATATAGTATATTTCAGGTTTACCGTACCGAAAAACGAGGGTGACAGCGTAGATCTTAAGTTTTACTACAACACCGATGCAGACGGTAACTTCGTTGATATTTACAGAAGTATTTACGATACAGACGGCGAGACCGTGCTAGGTCAGGAGAAGGTAACCGATACTGACGTTCTTGAGGACGGTACGGGAATTATCGATGCCTTTCAGAATGCAGAGATTGACGGTGAGAATTTGGATTGCTTTCTCAAGTTTGCGGTTTGTGTTTCCAATGAAAGCTATGAGGCAACCGAGCTCTCGGGGCTTGAGTATTACGGTGTTGACGGAGCCGTTGCAAATGAGGAATCGGACACCTATTACAGATTTAACGATTTTAACAGCACCTCGGAGTCAGTAACCATCGTTAATGAGAATATTGAGGATGCCGAAGAATTTTATTACGTTTATATAAGAGTTGAGCCTAACCTCAGCGTTTTTGGTCGCTCTATCGAATATATATCCACGATTATGCCTTGCTATGTTTACTTTAAGGTAAATGCATTTTTCGAAATACACGGAGGAGGTCAGAATTGAGAGGCGTTATAACTAAAAAAAGAATAATGATATGCTTTTTGTCTCTTGTGCTTGGCTTCCTTGTTGCCGTCTGTTCAATCGTTGTGTACGCATATTTCTCAAAGAAGGAGATATATGATGGATACGTAAGCGGTCAGGTAGAGCTTCTTTTTGACAGATTAAGTGAAGACGGGCTTACCGCATACGGTCAGGCAGAGGGTGTTAACGCAGATAAGGAGGCGGACTGGGGAACTGAGGAAAACCCTTACGTTATATCTAACGTAAGGCATCTTTACAACCTTTCCGAGCTTCAGAATCTCGGTTATTTTGAGCGAAAGCATCTGGTGAACAATACCGAAACCGACCTTACTCATATACCTTACTTTTTGATTTGTACCCCCGATTATACCCCCGTTCTCATAGACGGTTCGAGCTTTAAGGCTATCTCCCCGATAGGAAACGAAGAGCATCCGTTTATAGGCTCAGTTAAGGGTGTTACGGGCAGTCCTACCGTTACGGTTCTCGGAAATGCCAGCGATACCTCGGTTGTTCACAAAATTTCGGTAAAGGGAAATCCCGCAAACCCCGACGTTGGACTTTTCGGTTACGTAGGATTTCTCGGCACTCCTCCCGAGGAGGGAACTACCGAGGAACTTACCTTTCTCGGCACACCTTCGGTAATATCAAATATGATACTCAGTGACGTCACCGTAGCGGTTAATTCTTCTCTTTGGGACGCGGTTGAGGCGTTTATAGTGGATATTGCTCTTAACGCTGCGGGACACAGATATTCTTATTCCGACCTTTATAATGAAAGCGACAGAACCGATTACGATTCCGTTCCTCACGAAAACCATCATATAGGTATTCTCGCAGGACACGTTTCCTATTCGACTGTCGAATACATAAGCGTATTTTACAGCAGCAGCAACGTTGTAGCTATGGACCTTTCGGATACCACTGATATCAGCGGTACAAAAGCAAACTATCTTTCAGCCGCGGGTATTATGGGATTTATATATAACCTCAACCCGTCATTTGACGAGGATACGGGACAGATTACCGCAGGCTCGGGTGACAGTATTGGCGACCTTTCATACGCTATGGTAGGCGGTGGCGGTCTTCAATCGGGTAATAAGGCCGGTTACGTTCTTGCAAGCAGTATGTACACCGCTTACGGCTACACCGCGGCAGACACGCCTATTGCCGCCGGCTCATCTCTTAATATCTCGAAGGCTACCGACAAGGACGGAAATGATCTATGCCACGAGTGGATAAGAGACCGACTTTTCGGTCTCGGACAGGTTCCGACGGGCGAGTATTATTTTTACGACGGAGTATTTACCTTTGCGCTTTCTACTCAGGACGACATTATAGACTCCACATGGGAGAACGGTGTTCCCGAATTCTCCATTGGCGGCACAAGCGCTGACAACTGGCACGCAAACACCAGCGAAGGAAACAAATCGGTTTCGGCTTATATAAAGCAGATAAAGAGCGACGCCGACCTTCAGGCGGCTATAGATGCCGGCACTCCTCTCGTAATAATGAAGGACGTTGACGCTTCAAACGTCTTTCTGATGTCGCTATACAGACAGTCAACTGCGGGAGATGGAAATTTTAACCAAAAATATACCACTCCCGGAACGAGCAAGAGATACGCTACCGAAGAGGAAATCGCGGCTCTTCTTGAATCCTTCTATGGCTCAGAGGAGTCAAAGCAGGATTTTATAGACGGATTTGGCGCAGGCTTTGACGAGGCTAAGGTAGAAGAAATTCTCGGTCACCTTCAAAACGATGACGACGACGAGACCTGGAAGGTTATAAGCCTTAACGCAACCTCGGGAAATCTTACTACCGACGAGCTTAATGCGGAGGTAGAGAAGCTTCGCCTTGAGTATAAGATACTTTCGTCGATGCTCTCCGAAGCGTCGGATGAAGAATCCTTCGCTTATTTTGCGGCAAACACTCCGGTTACGGTCGGTTCGGGCAAGCTTAACGACTACTACGATTACGCAAGCTCGGGATATAACGGATACTTCGTTTATACTCAGTACAGATATCTTTTGGGAACCAGATACGCTTACCATTGGATTCCTCTTGACGGTGGCGATCCGGTTGAGCTGGATAGCGATTCAAGAAACGCGCCCAATGAATTTTTCACGATCTCCACGGGAGAGACCTGGGAAGGTGAAAACGTGTACACCCGTCAGAATACGGCTTATAAGGGTGTAATCGTAAACACCGAAAACAGCAGCTTTTATTCTACGGGCAATACCGCAAACGCAAGCGGTTCTTCCTTGACTAAGCCCACGGGAGAAGTTATAGGCTATTTCTTCCGTCTTCCGGGAAGCAACGATTGCTATTACGCCTCGGATCTTCTTTTGCAAAATCCCATACCCGCCTCCTCACTTACTAACACCGGCGAGGTATCCGGAGCGGATCTTCCTATTTATTCGTACGGTACGAACGAGGGTGTTCTTCTTGACAGGTATTACGAATACGATTTCTATTCGGACGGAATTGACGCAAGCGGTAATGCTTCGGAAAACTATCTCCGAATGATTAAGGCTACGGTGCCTATGGTCTTTACTATTCCGCTTATCAATCTGGAAATACAAATCGGAAGAAAAACCGAGTACACGCTCTGGAACGGAAGCGATAGCGCTGCTCAGGATGCAAGTAACTTTAAAATCGGTAACAGCAACAGCGCATCCGACCTTTTGAACTCAACGAGGGCGATAGTAAAGTTCAACACCGACGGAACCTGCTATATTCAGTACACTATAGACGGCGTTTCACAGTACGTAAACTATAACGGAAGCGCGTTTAATACAGCGCTTTCTACCTCAGACGGAACTAAGCTTTCTATTTATTCGCTTGAGGCAACTCAGGCTCTTAACTACGGTAGAATTACCTTTGATCCCAACGATGATACCGATAGCCATACCTTCCGCGCGGACGAGTACGTTTTCTGGCCCGAGGGCGCAGTAGACGTTGACACGGCGGGAAATGAGAGTAACGTCAGCTATCCCGACGTTGATTATTCTATAGTATCGCTTGAGTCTCTTCTCTGGAATAACGGAAACGCTGCTGATAACGGCGGCGTGCTTCACGGAGGAAATCTCACGAAAAAATTCCATATGATAGACGGAATTTCATTTGGCGGTTCGATTAGTCTTGGCGGAGATCTTCCTACTGACGGAATCATAAGAGCCCCGGTCGGAACGGCGGGTACCGAGACCGATATCCCCACGGGATGCGTTGCGTTCAGGATAAATAAAACCAGCACGGAGGCTCAGAAAATAAGAGTTATCGTTGCAGTACCCACTTCCGAACTTTACGTAGGCGAGGAGGGGTATGACCTCGGCGATTACGAGCGTTACTTCTGCCTCTGGGAAATGGACGAGGCGAGGGACAGCGGACTGCAGATACAGATATTCAGAGCGGACCAGTATATCGAAAGATTTGCAATTCCCCGCTCACATCCGTACGAGCCGGGAACCGCTCCCGATTCCGAAAGCTCGGAATACGTAACCGCAAAGTACAATAACACCACGTACCGTAGCTACCTTAACGGCGACAGAGTTTTACTCGCTTACGAATTCAAGGTTTACAACGCGGGCGTTTACGTTCTCGGAACGTCTACCAGTTCGAGTGACGAAAGCCTTTTTGCCGATAAGGACATAGCTCCTATGGAGATAGTTTATTTCTCTGCAGACGGCGTTGCTTCTACGGGAAGAGACGGTCTTTCGGGCTCACAGCTCGGAACGGTCGATTACGTTTACAGCTATAACAACGCTATAGTTCCCGTAACCGAAAGCTCTGCTACCGATTCCGAAGGAAACGAGGATTACAATACCTTCTATCCTTCATACTGTATCCTTTATATGAACTCGGTTAAGGACGCCTCGAACGGCATTTTCGTAGACGTAAACTCGGAGCTGGTATACGTGCGAAGGTATATAACAGACGAAAATCCGCCAACCTCCAGCGACGGATATACCACAACGACGAGCAGTTCGGTTATAGAATTTCATTTGGAAAGAGATAAAAACACAAAGGTTTCTCAGTATACGCGTATAGCGGATAACGTAAAAGAAAAAGAATAGTCTTGCGCGGGTGACGCAGAAAGGAGGGGCGATGACAGAAAAGAAAACTACGTTTAAATTAATAGGCGGACTTGTAAGCTTGTTTTTTATATCGGTTTTACTTATAGTATCCTCTGCCGTGTTGTTTCGCCCCGATTCTCTCGCCTGGTTTGCCGATAACGATACGGTAAACGCAAACGGTATGCAGGTCAAGGCTGATAAGCTTGATATTACTATCGCCTATTACCGCAAGGGGCCTGCTGACTTGGAATACGTTGAGATAGAGTCGTTCGACTCGCTGTTTGACGGACTTCTGCCGGGAGAGACGGTAAAGCTCAAGGTAGCCTACGACAGTAAGGAAGAGAAAGAAGAATCGGTAACCGTTTCGCTTTCTGTATTCGAAGGCTGTGAGGTTCCTCTCATAATAGGGGATAAATACTATTATTTCGGCACACAGCTGAAGGTTTTAGAAACTGATGAGTTTCTGATGGCGCCTCCTGCCGATTACATAGCGTATGAGGAGGATGAGACACCCTCGGATATAGAGCTGGGCAGTGTAACTCTTACGGCAAACTCAGTAACCGAATTTGAGTTTTCAATTCAGTTTATAAACTATCCCGACATAGACCAGAATGCCTATCAGGGCTTCGGCACTCACGGAGAGGGCGAGTGCTGTCTCAGAACCATAACTTCGGATTTCGGATAATAAAAAGAGCGTTTGTAAGGGGGCGTACTCTAAAGGACAGTTTTTAAGATTAAATAGAATAAGCTACCTACCGACAGGAAAAGGACAGAGAAAGCAACTGCAATCTCTGTCCTCTTTTCTTGACAAGCACTGCATCTGTGTTCACAGATGCTATTTTATTTGGTGATATGTTTGCTATCGCAAACGCGATATATTTTCGCTCACGCTCAAATG
>JAZNZE010000059.1:0-38272 GCA_045594785.1 Eubacteriales bacterium | reverse complement strand
AAACCAGTCTGTCGGGAGTAACTATTTTCAGACGATATTCACTCATTGCGCCTGCGCCTTCTCTCTCGCCTCGTCAATGGTGCCTACAAACAAAAATGCAGATTCGGGCAAATCGTCGCATCTGCCTTCGATAATTTCCTTAAAGCCACGTACAGTTTCACTAAGAGGCACATACTTACCCTGCATACCTGTAAACTGCTCTGCAACGCTGAAAGGCTGAGAGAGGAATCTCTGCACCTTTCTGGCACGCGCAACAATCAGCTTATCCTCTTCGCTGAGTTCATCCATACCCATAATAGCAATAATATCCTGCAGCTCGTTATATCTCTGAAGTATCTTCTGCACACTCTTTGCCACATTGTAATGCTCCTCACCCACTATATCGGGAGTAAGGATTCTGGAGGTAGACTCCAACGGGTCAACAGCAGGGAAAATACCCATAGAGGAAATTGCTCTCGACAAAACCGTAGTAGCATCAAGATGTGCAAAGGTTGTTGCAGGAGCAGGGTCAGTAAGGTCATCGGCAGGCACGTAAACCGCCTGTACAGATGTGATAGAGCCCTTCTTTGTAGATGTTATTCTTTCCTGGAGCTGTCCCATTTCTGTTGCCAGAGTAGGCTGATAGCCTACGGCAGAGGGCATCCTTCCAAGAAGTGCGGAAACCTCACTACCTGCCTGTGTAAATCTGAATATGTTATCAATAAAGAGAAGCACGTCCTGATTTTCCTCATCACGGAAATATTCCGCCATGGTAAGACCCGAAAGAGCAACTCTCATTCTTGCTCCCGGGGGTTCGTTCATCTGACCGTAAACGAGGGTGGTCTTATTAAGAACTCCCGATTCCTTCATTTCGTTATAAAGGTCGTTACCCTCACGGGTACGCTCACCGACACCCGTAAATACCGAGATACCGCCGTGCTGCTTTGCGATATTGTTGATAAGCTCCATTATAAGAACCGTCTTACCAACACCCGCACCGCCGAAAAGACCTATCTTACCACCCTTAGCATAGGGGGCGATAAGGTCAACTACCTTAATACCCGTTTCGAGAATTTCAGTCGTACCCTCCTGCTCGGAGAAGGAAGGCGGGTCTCTGTGTATACACCATTTTTCCTCGGTTTCCGGCTCCGGAAGATTGTCTATTGCCTCACCGAGAAGATTGAATATTCTTCCAAGCGTTTTGTCACCTACCGGAACCGTTATACCTGTTCCGGTATCAACCGCCTCCATGCCTCTTGACATACCGTCAGTTGAAGACATGGCTATACATCTTACCGTATCGTCACCTGCCTGAGCCGCAACCTCACACACGACACGTCTGCCATCGTGCATAATCTCGATAGCGTTGAGCAGATTAGGAAGATTTCCGTTCTCAAATTTTATATCCAGAACGGGTCCAATTATCTGTACTACCTTACCGATGTTCTTTTCCATCTGATAATGCTTTCCTTTCTTAAAGCGCTTCTGCGCCCGAAACTATTTCGGTTATTTCCTGAGTTATGACTGCCTGACGTGCTCTGTTGTATCTGAGCATAAGCGTGTCTATCATTTCACCGGCATTTTTGTTAGCCGCGTTCATAGCACTTCTTCTCGATGCCGATTCCGATGCGAGCGCTTCGCAAACGGCAGAGTAGAGAACACCTCCGACATATCCGGGAACAACTCTGTTAAGAAGCTCCTCGGGCTCTTCCTCGATAATAGGGTCGAAGTTGCATTCGGAAGCTTCGTCTTCGCACGTTTCAAGCGGTAAAAGCTGCTCGTAAACGGGAAGCTGAGTAATCATAGAAACAAATTTTGTGTAAACGAGATAAATCTCGCTGTATTTTTCTTCGGAAAACGCTTTGTAAATTTCACTTGCCGCTTCCATAGCGTCACCTACGCCGACAGCAGAGGCAAGAGGCAAAGAATCGGAAAAAATATTTCTGTTTCTGTGGCGGAAATATTCGGTTGCTTTTTTTCCAACGGGAAGAAATTCCGAGTCTTTATCCTTTGAAAGCTGCTCCGTCAACTTAAAAATGTTTGAATTATATCCGCCGGCAAGACCTCTGTCACCGGCTATAACTATGAAAAGGGCTTTTCCGCCGTTTCGTTTTTCGGTAAGCGAGGTGTCCTTTACGTCAGCCGAGAGTCTTATCGTATCGATAGCCTTGCGTAAAATCTCAAAGTAAGGGCGGGATTTTTCAACGTTTTCCTTGGCGCGTCTCAGCTTAGAGGTTGCAACCAGCTCCATAGCCTTGGTTATTTGCATAGTGCTTTCCACGCTTTTTATACGCGCCTTAATATCATTCATTGATGCGCCAGCCATTGTGCAACTGCCTTTCCGAAAAATTACTCGGATATACCGAGAAATTTATTCTTCGTGTAAATAATTGCTTCGCGAAGCGCTTCTTCGTTTTCTTTAGAAAGCACTCCCGTGTCGCGAATTTCGGCAAGGATTTCGTCCTTTGCAGCCGTAAGATACTCTGAAAGCTCTTCTTCAAAGCGAGAGACGTCTTCTATTTTAATTTCACGGAGAAGATTATTTACAACGGCGTAGATTATTGCTACCTGAAGCTCAACGGCAATAGGAGAATTTCTTCCTTGCTTAAGAACCTCAACTATTCTCTTACCCTGTTCAAGTCTTGCCATAGTGTCTGCATCAAGGTCAGAGCCGAACTGAGCAAAGCCTGCAAGCTCTCTGTACTGGGAGTAGAGAAGCTTAAGCGAGCCCGCAACCTTTTTCATAGCCTTAATCTGAGCATTACCTCCGACACGGGAAACCGATATACCGGGGTTGACCGCAGGACGAACGCCTGCGTGGAAAAGCTCTGTTTCAAGGAATATCTGACCGTCAGTTATGGAAATGACGTTTGTGGGAATATACGCCGAAACGTCTCCTGCCTGAGTTTCTATTATAGGCAAAGCGGTAAGCGAACCTCCGCCGTATTCCTCGGAAAGTCTTGCCGCTCTTTCAAGAAGTCTTGAATGAAGGTAGAAAACGTCACCGGGATAAGCCTCTCTTCCCGGAGGTCTTCTTATAAGAAGAGAAAGCGCTCTGTAAGCTACTGCGTGCTTTGAAAGGTCGTCATAAACTACAAGCACGTCACGACCCTTATCCATAAAGTATTCGCCCATAGCACAGCCGGAATAGGGGGCAATATACTGCAGCGGTGCGGATTCCGAAGCGGTAGCAGAAACGACTATCGTGTAATCCATAGCGCCGTTTTTATAAAGCGTATCAACCACGTTCGTAACGGTTGACTGCTTCTGTCCTATTGCAACGTAAATGCAAATAACGTTCTTGCCCTTTTGGTTAATGATTGTATCTGTGGCGATAACGGTTTTGCCCGTTTGTCTGTCGCCTATTATAAGCTCTCTCTGTCCTCTTCCTATCGGAATCATAGAATCTATAGCTTTGATACCCGTCTGAAGAGGGACTGAAACCGATTTTCTTTCGATAATACCGTAAGCCTTTCTTTCGATAGGGCGGTATTCTGCCGCTTCGATAGGTCCTTTAGCGTCAATAGGCTGTCCGAGAGCGTTAACTACTCTGCCTATCATATTTTCGCCAACCGGCACGGAAACAACGTTACCCGTGCGCTTAACCAGGCTTCCCTCGGAAATACCTACGTCAGTTCCAAGAAGAACTGCGCTGACGAGTGTTTCTTCAAGGTTAAGAGCCATACCGAACGTGCCGTTTGAAAATTCAAGAAGCTCGTTTGACTTACATTTGTCAAGTCCGTGCACCTTGGATATTCCGTCACCTACCGATATGACGTATCCTATCTCGTCTTGCTCGGTTTTCTTAGAGTAATTTTTTATCTGTTCTTTAATTATTTTGCTGATATCGTCAACTTTTGATTGCATTTTATCACCAACTTTATATCTATAGGTTTAAATTCTTGAGGCTGTCGGCAAAGGCATCGAGCCGCGATTTAACCGAGCCGTCAAGCTGAATACCCGAATATCTGAGCATAACACCGCCGAGAATTTCGGGCTTTACTGTATTTTTAAGAACTATCTTTTTTCCCGTCATACCGTGAAGCTTATTGCAAATTTTATCTATCTGCGCCTCTGACAATGGAATTGCTGTAACTGCTTCTACGTGCTCTATTCCGTTATAGTCATCGTATAGCGCAAGGTAGGTAGCCGTCACGTCACAGAGCGAATAAACCAAGTGTTTTTCGCAAAGCATCTTGAGAAGATTTACTACACTGTAGTGAAGTGAGGAAAACGCCTTGTCGATAAGAGCAAGCTTTTCGGATTTGGATAAAGCGGGGGTATCAAGCAGCTTTATATAGTCGGGGTTATTTTTGAGCGCAAGATTTGCTGTGCTAAGGTCGTCCTTTACAATATCCTGTACGCTCTCTTCCTTGGCAAGAAGGAAAAGCGCGTTTCCGTATTCGTTTCTTCCTGCCATATCAGTTACCTATATTGTCTATAAACTCGTCAATCATAGCCTCGTGCTCGGATTTGTCAACGTCACGTTCAATGACGGCGGAGGCAATGTCTATAGCCAGGTCGGAAACCTGGTTTTTGACGTCATTTATAGCCTGCTTTTTCTCAAGCTCAATCTGTTCTTCGGCGCGGTCAAGGACTCTTTGTGCCTTGTCGTTTGCTTCCTTCAGAATTTCTTCCTCTCGAAGCTGAGCGCGGCGGACCGCCTTTTTGAGAATTTCTTCGCTTTCTTCGTTTGCAGTTTCGAGCTTTTCCTCATATTCGGCTTTCATTTCCTCAGCCGCGGTCTTTGAATTTTCGGCATCGGAATACATATCGTCAATTTCCTTTTGCCTTGAGTCAATCATATTTTTGACGGGCGTAAAGAGAAGCTTTTTGAGAAAGAGATAAAGAATAAGCAGGTTTATCCATGCGAAGATCATAGTGAACGGATTTATTCCTATGAATTCCTCGAATTCCATAATTGCTTCTTTAAAAATTCCCATGAAATACTCCTTGCTTTATTTAAGCTTTTAATCAGAATTTCATGAAAAGCAGAAGAAGTGCGACAACGAGTGAGTAAATACCCGTAGTCTCTGTGATAGCACAACCGAGAATCATATTGGTACGCAGAGTACCTGCCATTTCGGGCTGGCGAGCCATAGCCTCAAGAGCTTTTCCTACGGCGTTACCTTCTCCGATTGCGGGACCGATAGCACCAAGACCCATACAGAGACCTGCACCAAGCAGTTTCATTGCTGTTACGATAGAACCTTCCATTTTAAAATCCTCCTAAGATTTTGTGATTGTATTTTAATTTTCAAATTTTTTATGATAAATTACTGTTTTTCTCCGACTTGTTCTATTTCGTTTGGTGGCGGGCAGGCTGCTCCTACGTAAACCATAGTCAGAAGTGAGAAGACGAATGCCTGAACGAATCCCGAGAACAAATCAAAGTAAATAGAGAGAAATGCGGGAATACCGACCTGGAAAATCGGCAGCATAGTAAGCTCAGCGGAAATCCAGCCGAGCGCCAGATTTGAAAGTCCGGCGAGCGCACCGTAAATAAGACCTGTAAGAACGTTTCCGCCGACAACGTTACCGAAATGACGGAATGCCATCGAAATCGGCTGAGCAATTTCGCTGACAACGTTCATAGGCGTCATAACTACAATAGGCTCGGTGAAGCCCTTGAGCCAAGAGCCGAATCCGAAATTCTTTATATTCCAGTACCATACCATACCCGTGGTTACGAGTGCCCACGCAAGCGTTACCGAAAGGTCTGCCGTTGCAGAACGGAAAATCTGCGTCATACCGATAAGCGTAGAGAATATCGAGGTCAGAAAAATCGTACCGATATATGGGGCAAATCTTAAATTATGCTTGCCCATAGTCTCTTCGACTAAGTTGTAAAGCATACTTACTAGCTTTTCGACTATTACCTGAAATCTTCCGGGGCGCTTAGTAAGGTTTTTGGTAGCAAGCTTTGCAAGCACCAAAAGCAGAACCGTGACCACGAAAATACTTACAGTCGTCTGAGTTATGAGATTAATATAACCAAGCGGAGTTTTTACCGAAAGGTATACCCTAGCTCCGTTGGCAAGTCCTTCAAAATTCACTCTTTAATCACCTTCTTTTTTATGAGCGCTGCGAGCATTGTTATAGGTCTGTAAATAAGGAGCGGAATCAGCGTTGCAATCACGTCAAAGTGCTTTATAACGAAAGCGACAACCAACGCTGCCAGCATAGTAAAGGTTCTTATAATGTAGGATACCTTTATAGTATTCTGAATTTTTGCCTGATGCTCGGATACAAACGCTGCATTTTCCTCTTCCGTCATTTCCTTGTCACCTCTGAGAAGGAGAAAATTATCTATTGCTCTCGTTGTGGATATTGAGAGAAAAAGAAAATTAAACATAGTAACAAGTGTTCCGAGAGAGACTCCGGTTACAACCTTATAGTCAAATCTGTCTATTATAAGATATACTGCGCATATGAGAAGAGAAATGATTATTTCTCCAAGCAGCAGAGAAAATATTTCATAATAGGGAAGCTTTGTTTTTTTCATTGAATTAGTCCTTTTTGTTTTTTCTTTGTTTTTCCAGCCTTTCAAGAGCCTCGGAGGCGGTTATCGCAAATTTTATCATTGAGATAATACCTAAAACAAAACCTACGGAAAGGGAGATTGCATAAGTCCATTTCGGAAACGAAAGCTTTGATACGCAGAGATAGTTAATAAGAAAGAAAATTGCGGGCGGTGTCAGCAGTGTAAATATGGCTTGAAAGATTATATTCAACACGTATAGCGCACCGACAAAATTTCTATACATAGCCTAGTCCGTCTCCTGCAAAACTTTATAAAGATTTTACCATAGTTTTCTCCCAAAATCAATACTCTAAATAAAAATTAGATCTTTAATGAAAAAATATTTAAAAATACCGACCCTGAGTATCGCACAAATCTTGCCTTTACAGAATCGGTATTTGTTTTTATTTCATTATTTCGTCAACGAAATAAGCTCTGGTGTAAGCTCTTTTTCCGTCCTTATCGATTACAGATATTCTTACGAAAATATCCTGCGGAAATATCTTGAAGGTTGCGGCGGTGAGAGTCTCGCTTTCATTTGCGTAAAAGCTTCTGCAGGCTCTTCTTCCTGCTGAAAGAATAATTCTGTCTGCCGGAGAGCATCTCACGTTGAGAGAATCTCCCTTAATCCATAAAGCCTTTATTTCGGGTCCCTCACTTGAATAGAAACTGCCTTCCGAGAGAGATTTTGCAATATCACTGTACTTCAGAGAATCCGCCTCTATCATAGTGAACGCTCCAAGCGAATCGCTTCTTTCGGAGCTTAGAGGTCTCTCGTTTCTGTTTCCGTCAGTCGCAATGCAGAACATTCTGTTCTCATATCTTAAAAAGAGGTCATACGTAAACGAGTTGTATTCGTCATATCCCTCAACGAGAGAGGAATAATTTATTATCTCCATAGCGTCAAGGTTTTTGTATTTCAGAAAATCGGGCGCGACCTCAAGAGAGCGGATAGGGTGGTCGTAGGTTACGAAATAGCCGTTCTCTTTGTATGCGGAGATAAAGCCGTTTACCTTATCGCTTCCGTATTCAGCATCAAACGGTGCTACGCTCCCGGGAGACTTGTTAAGTGAAATTGCCGTAAACGTGCAGGATTTTGTCGGAACACCGTCAGCAGCCTTGTCTCTTGCGCCGAAGTCAAAGCCTGAAAGCAGGGTAAAATCATCATCACAAAGCTCAGCGTAATCCTTAGGTTCGTTATCGGTTATCGCGAGCACGGAGTAGCCGTTTTTCTTGTAGAGCTCTTTAAGCTCGAGCGGAGAAAGTCTGCCGTCAGAGAGGGAGGACCTTGAATGGAGATTTGCTTTATAAAAGCTTTTCTCACCGAGCAGATATTTGATATTATAGTTCATAGTGCGCCTCCTTATTCAAAATCGAGTTCATCGGTAAAGTATGCGTTTGAATAGGCTCTCTTTCCCGTAGTGTCGGTAATTGAAAATCTGAAATAGATATCGCTTTTCTCTACCTTGAAGCTAGCTTCGGTAACCGGAGTACCGTCTTTCGATTCAAAAACAGCGTCCGCCCTGCCTATGCCGGTATTAAGACAGATTTTTCTTGCGGGAGAGGTTTTTATTTTTGCATATCCGTCCTCGTAAGTGATGCTGTAGATTTCAGGTCCTTCGCTTGCATAAACAATCCCGGCGCAGAGTGCTCCCATAATATCCTTGTAGGAGATTTTTTCAGCCTTTACTACTGTATAAGCTACAATCGAATCGCTTTTTCTTGTGAAGGGAGGGTTACAGTTGTGGTTATCGTCGCTTCCAACGCAGCATATACGCTTTCCGCATCTGAGAAGCTCGTCGTAAACGTTTCCGTTATATTCTTCTCCACTGAGTCTGAGGCAGCTTCCGTTCATTATTTCAAGCGCATCGATATTTTCGTATTTAGAATAGTCATTATAATTTTCGTGAGAGTCGGTGGGGTGGTTATAGATAACGAAGTATCCCTCATCCTTGCATTTTTTGAACATCTGGTTGAGGTTTTCAGGGCAATACTCTCTTTCAAAATTAGGCTCGCTTGGATTTATGTTCACCGCGTCTGCATATAGCATACAGACCTTGTGAATATATTTATCGGTATGCCAGAAAAGCTGCACGTCAGTGTTCTCGTCTATTGCAACCGCATTGAAGTGACACCACTTTTCAGAGCCCGCAAAATTAAAACCGCTATGAACGTAAAGCTCTACTCCGGTAAGAGCTACGAACTCTTCATCGCATAACTCAGGGTGCTTTACTACAAGGTCGTGGTCGGTGTATGCAACGGCTGCATAACCGCCCGAATTTTTATAAATATCCTTAAGCTCAAATGTTCTTATGAGGCTGTCAGAAACGTCAGAATGACAATGTAAGTTTACTTTATATGAGTTTAAGCTCTCAGGAAATAGGTCTTTGTAATTCTTTTTCATATTCCTCACCTCTTCTCGTACGTGTGTACCATCTCGGCGGCATCGTAGGCATTCGTATAAGCCTTGCGCCCATATTTATCAACTACGGTAACTCTGACGTACTGATGCTCGGGAGCGATGTAGCAGCACATTCCCTCTCCGGTAAGAGGCACTCCGTCCTCTGCAAGCTTTACAGTTTTTCCCTTAGCCGTTTCAAATATGATTTTGTCACAAGGGGAGCATCTTATGTAAAGGACGTCACTGCGATACCAGAGGTCGTGTATTACCGGTCCTTCGCTGGAATAGAAGTGTCCGTTTTTCAGAGCGTTTGCTATCGACTTGTAGTCGAGGCTGTCCGCAAGAATTACGGTGTAAGCACCGAAGGAATCCGACTGTCTTGAGCCAAAGGGATTTTTATTTTGGTTCTCGTCTCCGGCAACGCAATAAGGTCTTTTGCCTGTCGCCAGAATTTCAGAGAATATAGTGTCGTTATGCTCCTCATATCCTGCAAGCATTGACGAATAGTTCGTTATTTCAAAAGCGTCCATTCCCTCTAAAGCGGCAAAATCGTTATAGCTAAGATGGGAACGCGTGGGGTGATTAAGAGTTACGAAAAAGCCTTTGTCTCTGCACTTCTGCATCATTTCACTTATCTTTTTGTGAGTGAATTCTCTCTCGTAATCGGGCTCGGTTTCGTCAAATTTTACGAATTTGCGAGATGGCTCGGAGTAGGGGTATATGTATTTTTCTCTATGCCAAAGAGGCTGGGTAACGTTATCCTCGTCAAGTGCGATTATATTAAAGTGAATAGATTTTCCTTCGCTTCCTTCAATTTCATATTCACAAGCGGTAAGTGGAAGAAAGCTGTCATCTTTAAGGTCTTGGTGTGGTATAAGCACCTCTCTGTCTGAGAAGGCAACTGCAGAATAACCCTTGGCCTTGTAAAGCTCCTTTATTTCCTCGGGGAAGTATTCACCGTCCGATATATTCGTGTGGCAATTCAGATTTGCCTTGTATTGTTTTGCTCCTCTGGGAAAAAGTCTTTTATGATTACAAAGTGGAAGCATATTTTACCTCTCTATCGTTTCTATAAATCTTAAAATGGATTAACTAATACCGACTTTGCATATGTTGGTTTTTTGTAAAATCGGTATCATTATTACATCATTTCATCAAGGTAATAGGCTCTTGTGTATGCGCGTCTGCCTTCTTCGTCTATTACCACAAAGCGCACGTATATATCCTTCGGGTGAAGCTGGAAGGCTGCCGCGGTAAGCGGAACACCGCCGTTTGCCTGGAAGCTTCTGCAGGCTCTTCTTCCGGCGCAGAGAAAAATTCTGTCTGCGGGAGAGGTTCTTATATTAACCGTGTCCCCTTTTATCCAAAGTCCCTTGATTTCGGGACCCTCGCTTGCGTAGAATTCTCCGTTTTTAATGGAAGATGCAATAGATGCGTAGTCAAGCGTGTCGCTGTTTATATAGGTATATGCCCCGAAGGAATCCGACCTCTTATCATCAAGTGGGAGAAGGTTTCTGTTTCCATCGCTTGCAGTGCAGAAAAGTCTGTGATTTCTTCTGAGAAAATTATCGTAGCAAACCGCGTTATATTCGTCCTGTCCCTCCATAAGAGAGGAATAGTTGATAACCTCAAGCGCGTCAACCTCTGAAAGCTCGAGCTGCTCGGGCATAACGAGGCAGGACTTTGCGGGATGCGAGTAGGTCGTAAAATATCCGTGCTTTTTGCATTCGGATATATATGATGCGATATTCTTAAGGTCGTATTCTCCGTTAAATTCCGGAAGCGTTTGGGGCTCTTCGGTAAGCGAGAGAGCGGTGAAGTGAGCATTCTTTATCGGAACGGTATTTTCACTTTTTGCTCCGAAGGCAAAGCCGGACATAACCAGAAAATCCTTGTCGGAAAGCGTCTTTTCACACGAAGGCTTATTATCTGTAAGAGCAAGAACCGAATAGCCCTTATTTTTGTAAGCATTTTTAAGCTCTTCGGGAGAAAGTCTTCCGTCCGAGCGGCTTGACCTTGCGTGCAGGTTCGCTTTATAGAAATTTTTGTGCGGTAAAAGGTACTTTATTTCGGAACTCATTTTTCATTCCCCCAATCCATCTCATCGGTAAAATAGCCTCTTGAATAGGCTCTTTTTCCCTTCATATCGGTAAGAGAAAACCTTACGTAAACGTCACTTTCGTTAACCTTAAAGGTTGCCTCCGTTACAGGCTTTTCCTTGCTTTCGGCAAGCTCAATGTCGGCTCTGCCTATACCCGTGTTCATACATATCTTTCTGCAGGGAGAGGTTTTTATATGAACGTATCCGTCCTCATACCAGATGCATTCGATTTCAGGAGCTTCGCTTGCGTAGCAGTCTCCGTTTACAAGCGCAGCGGTAAGCTCGTTATATTCAAGCTTCTTTGCCTTTATAACGGTAAAGGTGCCGAAGGAATCGCTCTTTCTGTCCTTCGGAGGTCTCATATTGTGGTTGTCATCACCTGCAACGCAGTAAATACGCTTTCCCTGTCTCAGAAACTCATCATATATAATTCCGTTAAACTCGTCATATCCACCGACAACCGAGGAATTGTTCATAATCTCGAAGGCGTGCATATTTTCATATCCGGAGTATTCACCGTAGTCCTCACACGACCAAACCGGGTGGTTGTATATAACGAAATATCCCGAATCTCTGCATATTTTGAACATCTCCGAGAGCTTTTCGGGAGAATAAATTCTTTCGTAGTCGGGGAGCGTCTCGTCAACGTCAACCTTGTCGTAGTACAGCATCGAGCAGCGAGGCACGTAATCGTTTCTGTGCCAGAGAACCGCTTTGGCATTATCCTTATCAATGGCGACAACGTTGAAGTGGCAGGTCTTGGCAAAATTGCAGAAGGTAACCCTTGCGTTTGCGTGAAGCTCTGCCGCGGTAAGCGCAACGAAGCTCTCATCGGTAAGACGGGGGTGGGGAATTATAACGTCGTGGTCGGAATAAGCAATAGCCGAATAGCCGTGCTCCATATAGAGCCCCTTAAGCTCCTCTGCGGTAATAAGGCTGTCCGAAACGTGCGAGTGATTATGAAGATTTGCTTTATATCCCTTTCCGTTGGGAAGAAGAATTTTAAACGTACTTTTACTCATTTCAAATCTCCTACCTTCTCATAGGTATAGAAAATATCGTTTGAGGCGTAGGCGTTGGTAAACGCCTTCTTGCCGTTCTTATCGACTATCGTAACTCTTACGTATTCGTGCTCCGGCATAACCCAGAAGCACATTCCCTTGCCGTCAAGAAGATTGCCGTTTTCGGCAAAGAATACTTCGCGGCGCGTTCCGCTCTCGAAAATAACCTTGTCGCAGGGGGAGCACCTTATGTAAAGAACCTCGGAGCGATACCAAAGGTCGTAAATTTCGGGGCCCTCGGAGGAATAAAATCTTCCTTTTTTAAGAGCGTCTGCAATAGCCTCGTATGAAAGCTCGTCTGCCACGATAACGACGTAAGCACCGAGAGAATCTGAGCCGCGATAGCCAACGGGAAGATTATTCGTGTTTCCGTCAGCCGCTATGCAGTAGGGAAGAATTCCGCTTTTGAGTATATCCTCGTAGTAATTTTCATTATACTCGTTTATTCCGCTTACAAGGGAGGAATAGTTGAGTATCTCTATGGCGTCAACCTCTTCGTAGGCAGAGCCTTTTTCACAGCTTACGAGTGATTTTCTCGGGTGATTGCAGGTAACGAAAAATCCGTTATCCTTAAATTCTTTGATAGCCTCTCTTATCTCTTTGTCACTCATAGGCTCGTTTTTTGGAAGAGCGGGAGCTTTTGCACAAGGAGAGAGAGCTATCGCGTTAAGGCTTACCTTTTTGCCGCTCTCTTCGGTAACGGTAAATTCAAGGGCAGAAAGCGCGATAAAATCCTTATCGTTAAGCTCGTCGTGAGATACCATTCTGTCTTTGTCGGAGAAGGCAACTGCGGAATATCCGTGAGCCTTGTAAAGCTCCTTTATCTCTTTTGGGGTATACTGACCGTCCGATAGGTTGGTGCGGCAGTTTAGATTAACCTTGAAGAATTTCGGATTGCTGCCGAAAAGCCTTACGTAGTTACATTTATCAAGCATTTTTTGGACCTCTCTGCTTATTAAAAATCTAATACGATTTTAGCACTCTTTTTCTTCAAAATCAATACTTTTACAGAAATAGTTGATACTATCTTTTAAATAAAAGCCCGTTTTCACCGAGACGCTGCAGGGTGAAAACGGGAAGGGGTAAATCAGTCTATTTCTATTGCGCGGAGAATTGCCGGCTTATCCGAGAGTGACTTAATTCGGATATCAATATATCCGTTCTGTGCGCTCACGTCATCAAAGCGTACGTCTGCGCTTATAGGTGCGACCTCGCCCGAGCGTACCGGGCTGTAGCTTTCTTTAAGCTTAGCACCGCTAATGTAAATATCCATCGGACGAGTGTCGGGAAGAGTTAACTCAAATTCTGCAAATTTCAGCTGAACCGAGTATATTCCGTCACGCACCGGAATCTTATATGAGAAATCGGAGCCGCATCTTCCGGTATGATAAAGAGCCTTGTCGTAAAGAGTGGGGCTTGCCTGCTTTAACGGGATTTTTTCTTCCTTGATAGCTTCGCCGCCATCGAAGAATTTATCCTTCTGCCAGACGTAGCCTGCCCAGTCTACAAAGTCCTCTCCACCGCAGTTGATGTGATAAACGCCATCTTTTTCATTCATTATTTCAATTCCCGAAAGAAGTGCACCGCCCTTGATAGAGGTAAGTGAAATATCTATCTCGCCCGTCTCGCTTGGGATAATGTAGTGGTATACCTTGCCGTAGGGCTTTCCGACACCTCTCGCACTCTGTGCAATATCCAGCTCGGCTTCGCGGAGCGAGCCGTTGATTCTTATCTCTGTAAATCGCTCGTTAACGCTATCGTATTCATTTTCGGAGAAGAGAAGACGAACTGCGTATATCCCCGGGGGAACGGGGATTTTATAAGAGAAGGCGTCTGCGCTTCTCGCACTTGCAAAAAGCTCATCGTCGTTTCCTATAGCCTCGCCCGAGGTAAAGTAAGCATCGGGAGACCAAACTGCGCCCATTTCATCGGTAAATTCATTTCCGCCGCAGTTGATTCTGTAAACGAAGTCGTTTTGTTTGTCCTTTTCTACCGGGTATTCTATAATGCTGTTCCAGCCGACAATATTAGCGTCCTTTTCGTAATGTACGCTTGCATTGTGCTCGCTGTCGCATTTACCCAGCACGAAGCGAAGAATATCGCCTTCTTTGACTTCAAGCTCCAGGTTATACGAAAGACCGTCAATATCGGATTTCTTGAGCGCGGTGAAGGGAACTATAACCTCACCGTTTTTCATAACGCCTGCCTCAAGGTCAGAGCCGTACTCAGAGTGATACCATTCCTTGACCGCTCTTCCCGTAAGCTTGATTTTTCCGTCAAACGGAGCTATAAAGGAGCGAACGCAGTAAGCGTCCGGTGAAGCCTGCTGCCAGCCTCTGCCTATTTTTGCGCACTGACCGCCTTCAAAGTATCCTTCAATTCCGCCCTCTTGGTTTGGCGTTCCGCCCTGGTCCGCGCCGGGATTTGCTGCGGCAGGTGTCCATTTCATAGGAAGAAAGGTTTTTAAGTCGTATGAAATCTCTGCTTTCCAGTTCATTTTTGCAAGGTCTTTTCCGTGAGCGCCAAGTGTCGAATATGCTATGCTTTCTCCTTCAAGATACTCACCTTCAACCCACTCGCTCGCCTTATCTCCATAGCCCACAGCACGCACTGAGTAAACAGCATTGCCTTCAAAATCGGCATCGGTATCAAAGAAATATCTGAATTTCGCGCTTGTGGCTATAACGACACCGTCACGCGCTATTTCGTAGTATTGAAGCGCGCCGTCATAAGCCGACCAATAAATTCCTATACCGCTTGTACCAACGTTGTTTTCCCTCTTGCATATAACGCGTTTTACCGTGGGGAGAGTAACGCCATTTGCTTTTTTTGGACTGTCGGGAAGATTAAAATATATCACCTCGCGAGGCTTGACGTTCTTAATGACAAAGCCTTCTTCCATAAGTTCTTTGCCTGTTTTTGTAAATATTTCGTTACATATTTCGAAGGTGACTGTGTATTTTTTGTTTTCAATGAGCCCTTTGGGATATATAACAACTCTGCCTTCGGGACGCCTGCGTATGATAATTGCTGCACGCAGGCGGTCACGGGAGGTTCTCTGCATATAATAGTATTCTCTGTCACCGTAAATTCCCGGGTGGAACATATAGCTCCATCTTCCCGCAACGCCCTTAGACTTCAGATAGTCGTAAATATTTGCATCTTCTCTGTGAAGCTCTGTGTTTTTGGAGACTACGGGGCAGTATTTTCCTGCCATAATCAGATTACCTCTGGCAAAGTCCGGGTTATAGTATTTTGTTTTCCCGTTCTTTATTTTGAAGGAATGCGAGCCGTCCTTTGCATAGTATTCTCCTCCAAGACCGGGGAGAGTGTCTCCCCATCTGTCAGGGACGGTGAAGTAGGTGAAATAGTATGTGCTTACGGGGCCCATTCCGTTATCCGAGAGATAGTGATAGTTGGCAAGTCTTTGAATGTCAAAATTTCCCGCGTATGTAGCTCCTCCCGAGCAGGTATGGAAGGAGCGGTGTATTCCTCCGTCAAGATAGCTTTTTATCAGCTTTTTGAAGGCAGCCTCTGATTTGAAATCGGTGTTATAAACCTCGTCAGTTCTCCATTCGAATTCTCCCCAAGCGCCTTGTTTCGTTTCAAGAATATCGATAGAGGGCTTGCCGGCAAACCATATAAGGCGCTTCATTCCGAGCTTCTCGTAGTATCTTGTCGAAAGTCTGTGGTCGGGACCCTCGTAGGTGTTTTTGAAAACGGACATATAGGAATCCTCGGGCCAGCCCGGGAATGAGGACCAGCCCGCATCGTCCCAGCCGATATCTATTCCTGCCGCCGAGTGTGTTTTTGAAGCGAGCATATTCATACTTGCTATGCGGTATGCGAATTGCTCGTTAAGGATGCGGCTGCAATATACCCAAGGGTAATCAAGATTCTGGCTGCGAAGCTTGGCGTAGTAGTCGCCGAGAGTGTAATCCCACATATAAGTATACTGCCAGTCGTAAAGAGTTACCATCAGCTCGTCCATATCACCGGCATAGGTTGCGATAGTGATAATAGGAGTAGAAATAACCTCGCCTGCCGCCATTTTTATATTATCTTTTCCGTCAAAACCAAAACGGCAGTTTATTCCGGTAAGCGTTTTTTCAAGATGCATATTCCAATGCGAGATATAATCCATTTCTATCATAATGCCATCGTTTGGCTTGCTGTCGCGGTAGAAAATTACAAGAGGAATATATTCTGCGGTCATTCTTGAAGAAATTGACACTTCCGGAGGTCTGACGCCGAAGTCCATTTCGTTAATTCTTCCGAAATGCTGTCTTGCGTTTGCGGTATTAAACCAGGCGGCCCGGTAAATATCCTCCTGGTCGTCAGAATTGATTTCAAGTGCAACAGGAATAACCTTACATTCGGTCTCACTTTTGCTTAGGTTTTTTATATCAAACCAATATCTGATAACGTTGCATTCGGGATAGGTTATCGCGTGAAAGGTCAGATTGTAGCTTTCGTTTTCCGCTACCGCAGAAAGCTTCAGAACTTTAGCGCCGCCGTAATAAGAATTTTCAGCATCGGCAGAAACGAAGGTCCAGTTTCCGCTTTTAATCTCTGCCTTTACACCCTCGCCGTCCTTTCTTGTAACCGCATTCATAAGCTCGTGGCTGCTTTCTATGTTAGCTTCGGTCTCTTCGTAAAGGCTGATAGGCAGAAAGCTCTGCGGCTCTTTTATGTAGTCAACCTCTCTTTTTCCTGCGCTGTTTTTCAGCGCGTCCACGGTAAAGCCGAGGCTCTCCGAAAAAGAAAGTCCGAGAATAGCGTTTTTGCTTTTGATTAGAAAGCTTTTTCCTTCTATGGATATGACGCTGTCCTTAAGCTTTAAGGTTTTTTTCATTTTGTTTCTCCTTTAGCTGTTTTTAAATGGGTTGCAAAGAAGTATTACCGCAATAACGCCTATCGCTATGCCTAGCCATTTTTGCCTTGTAAATTTTTCTTTGAACATAAATAGTGAGGTGATTGCCGAAAGTATCATACCGCCGCCGTTTACCACAGGGAAGAATATCGCGCTGTCCATTATTCCGGATAGGTAAAGATTGAATTTATTGTTTGCAGCCGCGCACATACCGCATAAAATCATAAGAACAAGGGCAGATGGGGAGACGTCTTGCTTTGAAAATTTTTCTTTTCCTTCCTTTTTAGATTTCAGCAGTGCGAAAAAGCTTCCTGCAGCCGAAAAAACGAACGCGGTTAAAAAGGCTATTATCAAAAATCCGTCAAGCTCCGCTTTATATTCGGAGCTTTGATGCCATTTCTGCATAACTCCTATAAATCCGGTTGCAATAAAGGCTATGAAAACGTACAGAAACCATACGGCAGAGGTCTTTTTGTCACTTTTCGAAAAATCTACCGAAAGCAAAAAGCACAGAAGCATCAGAACCATACCTATTATTTGAACGAAGGAGATGGATTCATTCCATATCAGATATCCGGATAATGCAGGGATTATAGTCGATAGAGATATTATAACAGAGGTGTAAGAAAACGGGCCGCTTTCATATGACAAAAGCGCGAAAAAGAACTGAATAGCGGTAATAATTCCGAAAAGTATTCCCAGCATCAGAGTAAAGCCGGAAATTTTAGTTAGTCCGTCAAAGAGACTTATTATAAAAAGCGATGCGGCACAGGCAAGGGTGACCGCTGCGTTAAAAAAGAAACGCATGATTTTCTTTGATTTAAAGCCTGCCGCGGAACGCTTTTTGATAACGTTTGCAAAAAGTGCGCAAAGCATTGAAACCGATAAAATAACGTAACTGTTCACTATGCAAAATCCTCCGCATTTTGCCGTATGAAAAATTTTGGCCAAATTAAAAACAGCGACTTGAAAAAAATTAAATTTGTGCTATACTATAGTGAAGTATAACATATAATTTTGCTTATAACTAGGCATTATCAATCGGTTTTTAGGCGTTTTCAATCAATTAACAGCTTCGAATGCATATTTTAAAAAGGAGATTAAAAATGAGCTTTCAGCCAGTGCTTTCTGAATCCATAGGCTTTCCGAGTGAGATAAGGTATACTCTTTCATATAAGGATTTTTACGTAGACCCGAGCAAAACCGTTATAGACGATTCGCACGTACACAGCTCTTACGAAATATACGTGAACCTTTCGGGAGACGTTTCTTTTTTGCACGGCGATAATATTTATATGATAAAATCCGGAGACGTAATTTTTTCAGAGCCGGGAGAGGTGCACCATTGTATATATAATTCTCCTTGCGTTCACGAGCATTACTGCCTCTGGTTTGAGGTCGGTGAAAATATTACGGTAGTGGATTTTATAAAAAAGCACAAAATAAACGGATACGTAAGGCTTAGCGAAGAAAATAAAAAGAAGCTTTTCTCGCTTTTATCGGAATTTCAAAAAAACGGTGATTCTTTTGAGCGTTCCTTAAGATTTTTGGAAATTCTGAGACTTATGAAGGAAAATACTTTTTATGATGAAAAGGTTTCCATTCCCGGAAAGCTTCAGAAAATTCTTGAATACGTAAACGATAAATTTCTTGAGATTGATTCGGTTAATTTGATAGCAAGGCAGTTTCACGTCAGCGTTCCTACGGTTAACAGGTGGTTTCGTGAGTACTTGCATCTCTCGCCCGGAGAGCTTATAAGAGCAAAAAGACTTTCGTATGCCGAAAAGCTTTTAAGAGGAGAGTGTTCTGTTACGGAAGCCTGCTTTTTGGCAGGCTTTGGCGATTGCTCAAGGTTTATTCGTCTTTTTAAGAAAAACTACGGAATGACGCCGTTGCAGTATAAAAAAACCGATTTATACTGTAAATCCGAATAGCAATTTTAAAGTAAAGAGTGAGCAAAACGGCTGTGTGCCGCGCTGCCCACTCTTATGCTTTATTTCTTTATTCTTATGATGCGTACCCCGTAAGGAGAAAGAGTAATGCTGCTATCTGTAGCTACTCCCGTTTCCATATCCGTACCGCAGCAGAAGAGCTGTGCGGTTGCTTCTTTTTCGGTGTAGTTTTCTACGAAGAGATATTTGTATTCCTCGTCCTCTCGCGAGTGCGCCGTAACTCCCTCGGGAGAACTCTTGATATTTCCTTTGATACTGAGCGTATCAAGAACGTCACCGATAATTTTATCCTTCAGAGCGCCGGTATCACGGGCGGCAATATAATAAGCCTTTCCCTTGCCGTATTCGTTTACTATTACACAAGGCTCGCCTCGATAAAAATCCGAAGTGTAACGTGCAAGCACCTTTGCGCCTTCCGGGTGTATTCTCTCGGCATAATCGCATATTTCATAGCTCTCGCCATTATAGGTAAGAGTGTTTCTTTCTGTCGGATAGAGAGTGTCTATCTCCTCGTTCCATATGCCGAAAACCTTTCTGAGCGCACCTGCGGGAAATCCGCCGAGATAGCAAAGGTCGTTTTCGTTAACCATACCCAGAGTGTAGGTGGCAATCAGCGTGCCGCCGCCCTTCACGTAGCCTTCAAGTGAATTTATAACCTTCTCGGGTGTCATATAAAGCATTGGTGCAATAACCAGGTCGTAGGAGGAAAGGTCACGATCTGCGCTTATAACGTCAACGTCAATTGCCCGTCTCCAAAGCGTTGAGTAAAATTCTCTGCAGGTATCTGAATATTTTTTGTTTTCATTTTGGAAGCCCTGGCAATAGGTAAGGGCGTATTCGTTCTCTGCGTCTATTATAATTGCAACGCGGACTTTAGGCATTGAACCAAGTACGTTGTCAAGCTTCTTGAGAGTAGCGCCGACCTCGCTTACTTCTTTGAAAACTCTCGTGTTTTCGTGGCCCACGTGGTCAACGACAGCACCGTGAAATTTTTCGTTCGAGCCGCGGGATTTTCTCCATTGGAAATACTGAACGGCATCGCAGCCGTGAGCTACCGCTTGCATACAGGATAGCTTATGCATTCCCGGACGCTTCAGCTTGTTTATCGGTTGCCAGTTAGTGTGAGACGGTGTGGATTCCATAAGAATTATCGGCTGATTTTTCAGCGCTCTGAAATAGTCGTGCCTCATTGCTGTATCTACGGCTGCGGTCAGGTGTCCGTCATCACTTTCGAAATTATGCCATTTTGGATATGAGTCCCACGAAACTATATCAACGGCGCGAACCTTAACGTTATAATCGTTTCTGGGGTACTCTTCCATAAAATTAGTTGTTACCGGAAGGCTTGAATATTCCCTTACTGCTTTTACCTCGTTTTCCATAAAGCTCGTTGTTTGTTCCATAACGAACCTTTTCCAGTCAAGCTCAAGGGCAGAGAAGGAATCGCCTATCGGTGAAGGCGGTTCGATTTCGGAAAAATCGGAATATGTATGGCTCCAGAAGGTTGTCCACCATTGAAAATTCAGCTTTTTGATGTCGCCTTCGTATTTTTTCTTAAGAAATTCCCTGAAAGCCTCTGCGCAAAGAGGGCAGAAGCATTCACCGCCAAACTCGTTTGAAATATGCCAGCCTATTACGGCAGGGTGATTCCCGAATTTTTCAGAGAGTAAGCGGTTTATCTCGTAGGTCTTTTGTCTGTAATAAGGAGAGGTGTAGCAATGATTATGCCTTCTTCCGAAGCGGTTTCGCTGTCCGTCAGCGCGAACTCGAAGAACCTCCGGGTACTTATCTGCCATCCAGTGCGGTCTCGCACCGCTGGGGGTTGCAAGAAAAGCTCTTCCGCCCGCTGCATAAATCTTATCCAGAATTTCCTCAAGAAAGGAAAAATCGTATTCGTTTTCTCTTGGCTCAAGCGTTGACCAGGAAAAAATACCAACGCTCATTTCGTTGCAACCCGCAAGCTGCATAAGCCGCATATCCTCATCCCATATTTCTTTGGTATCTATCCATTGCTCGGGATTGTAATCTCCGCCGTGCAGAAAGTGGCGGAAGGAGTCCGAGATATATTTTTTCTTCATTAGATGTCCTCTTCGATTATTTTGCTTTTAATATTTTCATACGCATCGGGAGTAAAATTCAGCTTTAAAATGTCGGAGCAGAGCTTTGCCACCGTGCCAAATCCCGAGAGCGTACCGAGGTTTTTGGGGTTTACGTTCTTTCCGTAAACAAAAAGCGGCACGTATTCTCTCGTATGGTCGGTGTCCTCGTCACCGGGGTCGCAGCCGTGATCCGCCGTAATTATAAGCACCGTGTCCTCGTCCATTTTTTCCGTGAAGGACGGCAGCCGGGCATCGAATTCGGAAAGCGCGGCGGCATAACCGTCTGTATCCTGTCTGTGCCCGAACTGGCTGTCAAAATCAACGAGGTTAAGAAAGCAGAGGCCGGAAAAATTCTTGTCTAAAAAGCTTTCGCATATTGCCATTCCTTCAGCGTTTGACTTGGTATGATAAGCTTCTGTGATTCCTCTGGAGGCAAAAATATCTTCTATTTTTCCTATGGCAATAACGTCAAGCCCGCGCTTCTTGATTGCGTCAAGCAGCGTTTCCTTTGGCGGAGGAAGAGAAAAATCCCGTCTGTTTGCCGTTCTTTTATAGCCTCCGTTTTCGGTTATAAACGGACGCGCTATAACTCTGCCGACACCGTGCTTTCCGGTGAGTATTTTTCGTGCCTTGCGGCAATAATCGTAAAGCAGCTCCGGCGGCACCGTATCCTCGTGGGCTGCAATCTGAAAGACGCTGTCTGCAGAGGTGTAAACTATGAGCTTTCCAGTTCTGATATGCTCCTCTCCGTAATCGCGGATAACCTCCGTTCCCGAATACGGCTTGTTGCAAAGAATTCCTCTTCCGACTGCAGCTTCGAATGCCTCGGTTATCTCGGCAGGAAAACCGTTAGGATAGGTAGGCATAGGCGATGCTGAGACTATTCCGCATATTTCAAAGTGACCGATAGTGGTATCCTTTCCCGCGCTGAGCTCCCTGAGCCTTGCAGTTGCCGCCGTCTGTCTCTCAGAGCCTTCAATATAGTTTACACCGTCTATATTTCCTATTCCCATTTTTATAAGGTTAGGAATGTGAAATCGGCTTGAGGCCGAAATTCTTTTAAGCGTATTGGTTCCTTCGTCACCAAAAAGATGCGCATCAGGTGCAGCACCTATTCCGAGAGAATCAAGCACAATTAGAAAGATTTTCTTCATATTTGACAACCTTTATTTACATTTTTATAGCAGTATTGAGCGCTATCTCCATCATTTCAGTAAAGGAATTTTGCCTTGCCTCAGCATCAAGCGATTCTCCTGTAACGAGATGGTCGGAAACCGTACAAATCGCAAGAGCGCGCTTTGATAGATAAGCGGCATTCATATAAAGCGCAGCAGCCTCCATTTCAACACCGAGCACACCGAGCCTTGTCCATTTTTCATTTGCCTCTGGATTTGCATTATAGAATATATCTGAGGAAAGAAGATTTCCAACGTGATACGAAGCGCCTATTTTGTCTGCTTCCTTGATAGCAGTGCTTAAAAGCTCGTAGCTTGCCAAGGGGGCAAGCGTGCCCTCAAGACCGTACTGCACGGCAAAGTTCGTGGTGGTTGATGCGCCCATTCCAAAGATAATGTCTCGTATTTTTACCTTTTCTGCCATACCGCCGACAGAGCCAACTCTGATGATGTTTTCAACACCGAAAAACTTGAAAAGCTCGTATGAATATATTGCTATGGACGGCATACCCATTCCGCTCGCCATAACCGAAACCCTTTCACCCTTGTAAGAGCCGGTGTAACCTTGAATACCTCTTACGTTATTGACAAGCTTTGCGTTTTCGAGAAAATTCTCGGCTATAAATTTTGAGCGTAAGGGGTCTCCCGGCATAAGAACTGTTTTTGCAAAATCTTTGGGAGATGCGTTTATGTGTGGTGTGTGAAATTGTTTATCCATAATATTCTCCTTTCAATAACCGCTTGTGTCTTTTTCTGATTTCACTATCTTTACAATTTTGCTCGTTCCGAGCCTCTCTGCGCCAAGCCTGAGAAATTCTTCTGCATCAAGAAGTGTTTTTATACCGCCTGCCGCTTTGATTTTCAAGTTCTCGGGAACGCTTTCCGAAAAGAGCCGTATGTCTTCCGGTGTAGCTCCGCCGTGTGAAAATCCCGTTGAGGTTTTTATAAAGTCAGCCCCACTCTCGCCTACGGTTTTGCACATAATTCTTTTTTCCTCATCGGTAAGAAGGCAGGTTTCTATAATTACCTTTAATATCTTACCCTCGCACGCGGTGCGAACGGCTTTTATTTCGGCAAGAATGTCGTCATACCTCTTTGATTTAAGGAAACCGACGTTTATAACCATATCTATCTCGTCAGCCCCGTCAGCCACAGCCTCTTTTGCCTCGGCAGATTTGATACTTGCTTTCTGGTATCCGAGAGGAAAGCCGATTACCGTGCATATTTTCATTTTTCCTTTAACGTAGTCCTTTGCCGCCTTGACGTAGCAGGGAGGAATACACACGGAGGCTGTGCCATATTTTATAGCATCGTCACACAGAGCGAATATGTCGTTTTCCGTAGCGTCCTGCCTAAGCAGAGTGTGGTCGCAGGCAGAGAGAATCCTTTTTATATCCATTACGCTTTTCCCTCCGTATTTATCTTATCAACCCAGCATTTGTGGCACATAGCAATATATCTGTCGTTTCCGCCAAGAAAAACCTGGCGTCCTTCGGTAACGATATTTCCGTTTTTGTCTATTCTTGCGTTTACCGTTGCTTTTCTGCCGCATTCGCACATAGTTTTTATTTCCGTTATCGAATCGGCAACCTCAAAAAGTCGGTGGCTTCCGGGAAACAGCCTTGTCAAAAAGTCAGTCCTAAGTCCGAAGCAGAGCACGGGAACGTCAAATTCATCGGTTATTTTCCTGAGCTGATCTATCTGCTCCTTTGTAAAGAACTGGCATTCATCGGCAATAATAACGTCAGAAGCTTTTGCCTCCGAGGTAAATACGTCACATATATTATCGCTTTTGGAAATCACCCTGACCTCAGAAGCCAGCCCCATTCTTGAGCGAATCATATTTTCACCGTCACGGCTGTCGGTAGATGGCTTTATAAGCCAAACGAGCATTCCTCGTTCCTCGTAATTGAATTTAGTTATCAGTGCCTGAGCCGTCTTTGAAGAACCCATAGCGCCGTACTTAAAGTAGAGCTTTGCCAATTTCTAATCCTCGCTTTTTTTACTGTATATAAAGTATACCATAAACTTGGGTAAAAATAAAGAGCGAGGGCAAAAAATTAATATCCAAAAAAATTTTCAAAAATATGGAAATTTTCACAAATATGTGCTACAATAAATAATTGTTATGGTTTTTTTAGACGAATAAGGGAAGGAGATAGACCGTGAAGCTAATAATAGCCGAAAAACCGAGCCTTGCACGAAACATAGTTGCCGGAATAGGTAAAATGGATAAAAAGGACGGTTATTTTATCAATTCAGATTATATAGTAAGCTGGGCATTCGGCCATCTTTTTTCTCTTGCTGACGTAGAGAGCTATACGGGTACGGACGGTGGTGCATGGACGCTGGATAATCTCCCTTGCTTTCCCGAAAGCTTCCGTTTTGAGCTGAAAAAGGGAAATGATAAAAAGGTTGACGCAGGCGTTAAGCGTCAGTTCGAAATACTGAAAACTCTCTGCAACAGAGATGATGTTGATACGATAGTCAATGCGGGAGACGCAGACAGAGAAGGTGAAATTATAGTTCGTCTCTGTGTTCAAAACGCTCTTCGGACTCCCAAGATGCAAAAAAGGCTTTGGCTTCCCGACCAGACACCCGAAACGGTAAAACGCGCGCTGGGTGAAATGAAGGACGAGGCTGAGTACGATAATCTTGCAAGCGAAGGCTTTGCAAGAACATATATCGACTGGCTCTACGGAGTTAACCTGACAAGATACGCAACCATTCGTTCTGGTAAGCTTTTGCGCGTGGGAAGGGTTATAGTTCCGATAGTAAGAGCCATATACGAGCGCGATATGGAAATCCGAAATTTCAAGCCTGAAATTTATTACTCTGTTCAATCTTCTGCTACCACTAACGGAGAAAAAGTTGAGCTGATAAGTAAATTAAAGTTTACAAAAGACGAGAAAGAAAAGGCTGAAGAGACTGCAAGGCTCTATAATGAAACGGGCGCAGTTGTAACGAGCGTAGAGAGCAAAAAGGATACTATTTTGCCGGGTAAGCTCTATTCGCTTTCCACACTTCAGAGCTTCCTCGGTAAAAAATATAAAATGAGCATGGCGGATAGCCTTGCAATAGTTCAGAAGCTTTACGAGGAAGGATATCTGACCTATCCCAGAACTAACTCGGAATATCTGGCTACTGCGGAAAAGGATAAAATAAAACAAATTCTTTCCGGTGTATCGGCGCTTGGATATCCTGTAAGATTTAAGGATTCCAAATATATTTTTGACGATTCGAAAATCGAATCTCATTCGGCACTCACTCCTACCTATAAGATTCCGCCGGCAGATAAGCTCTCGCCAAAGGAAAAAGACGTATATTCAACAGTCTTCCGCCGTTTTGTAGCAGTTTTCTGCTCGGAAGAATGTCTTGCCGATAAGAGTGAGATAAAAATAAAGGTTGGCGAGCTTGAGGAATTTTCCCTCAAGGGAACGGTCATACGTCAGGCAGGATGGACGAAATACGATGATTATTCCGGTAAGGATAAGGTCTTGCCTAACCTATCTGTCGGAGATAAAGTAAACGTTAATTTCAAGCCGGCCGAGAAGGAAACAGCACCGCCAAGGCATTACACTATAGAAACGCTTAATAAGTATCTCAAAAATCCCTTCAAGGACGATAAAGCCAAGGCAAAGGAGCTTGCCGAAAACGGTGATGTTGACGATGCCGAAGAATACCGTGCTGTATTTGAGGGACTTGAGCTTGGAACGGAAGCGACCAGAACCGGAATTATAGATAATGCAAGGAAAAGCGGATATATAAATTTAAAAAAGGACGTATATACTATTCTTGAAGGTGGAGAATATCTTATAGAATCCCTCGGAAGACTTGGAATAGTGATGGATAAGTATAAAACAAGCGAGCTTGGAAGAGCGCTTAAAAAGGTTTTCCACGGAGAGATGACGGAGGAGGAAAGCGTCAGCCTTGCACAGCATGAAATTTCCGAAATATTCAAAAACGGCGGGACCTCGAGCGTTGCTTCTCCGATAGATACGGGAAAGCTCGGAGAGATAGTTGGAGTCTGCCCGATATGCAAGAAAAACGTAATCAGAGGAAATTCGGGTTACGGCTGTATGGGATATAAGGAAGGCTGTAATTTCCGCATAGGACTTACGATATGTAAAAAAACAGTGCCCATATCAGAAATAAAAAGGCTTCTTGCTACGGGTTCTACGTCAAAGCTCTCGGGATTTGTTTCTAAAAACGGAAAGCTGTTTTCCGGAAAGCTTGTTTTGAAAGAAAATAACGTAACCTTTTCATTTGATTGAACCAAATTCAGCCTTCGGCATAATATGGTATTAAGCGGCTCAAACCGCTACTAACTCCCGGAGGCAAACATATGAATAACAACTGCTTGTGCCACATCTTTGATGATAACTGTACTTGGATCATCATCCTTGCGATAATTGTAGTATTCTGCTGCTGTTGCAACCACTGATAGGGGAATCTTTTGGTAAATTTCCGCGTTTTCTCCTACTCGCCGTATGTTAATACGGCATCGAAAAGAAGAACGCGAAAATTTACTCAAAATCTTCCGCCTCTCAGTATCTGGTCGAAGGGGAAAAGTTTTGTGAAATATAGCGTTTATACCGCTCTGCGCGTATTTAATACGGCATCGGAAAGAAGAACGCAAAAATTTTCTCAAAATCTTCCGCCTCTCAGTAACTGGTCGAAGGGGAAAAAGTTTTGTGAAATATAGCGTTTATACCGCTCTGCGCGTATTTAATACGGCATCGGAAAGAAGAACGCGAAAATTTACTCAAAATATTTTTTCTGTCACAGGTCAAAGGAAAAAAGCTTGGCAAAGAAGAAAAAACGGAGTGAAAAACTCCGTTTTTTCTCTTTTTTATGTAATAATTTTTCAGTTTTCTTCGTATAGTTTAACAAATACGAGAGGAGAAAAATTTATGTTCATATATTCGGTGAGAAGCTCGACTATAAAATTTTTTGTGCTCATTGTTGCAACCCTGGCTGTGCTTGCGGGAATATTACTTTTTGGAAGCGGCAATGCGGTTGCGGCATCTGTAGGAGCAGATATAAAGCTTGGAGGTATGAAAACCAACGAAGACAGACTTGAGTTTATCAGTCAGTTTGGAATAAACGTTGCAGGAGAGCCGAAAGAAAGCGAAGAGTTTGCAATTCCCGAAAAATTTGACAGGGTGCTTTCTGAGTATAACGAAATGCAGAAGCTTCAGGGGCTTGATTTGACGAAATATAAAAATAAAAAGGTAACTCGTTATACCTATGCTGTAAACGATTACGAGGGATATGACGGTGCTGTAAACGTAAATCTTATAGTATATCGCAATACAGTAATCGGTTGCGATATTTCTTCCGTTGAGCCGACAGGATTTGTAAAGCCGCTTTTTAAGATATGATAAAATGATATGTAAAAAGAGCTGAGATAGGTTTTGAGTATCTCAGCTCTTTTTTGCTCTGACCTAAATGGGCAGACATTTTCTTTTACTTTTGAAGCCTTCTGGAATATACCACAAGTGCGTAGGAGAGTGCAAACCCGACCGCGAGAAGTAAAACGCAGGCTATCCAGTGGATAGGCGATGCGGGGAGAGTGGAGAATGTCATTCCGGCTTCCTTTGCGGTGGATATGTATATTGTTGGAATTGAGCCGACAATGAATCCGATTATCGCAAAGTATGTTCCGCGAGGACATTTTTTAAACAGTATTTTCATAATAACGGATATAGCTATAAATCCTATGGCAACTCCGAGAGCAGTAACACCTAAAACTAAAATTGAAACTCCAACGTCCTTGCCCATAAGCAGATGGTCTGTGGCAAGATTTACTATAGAATTGTAATAACCGAGAATGAGAAGAAGCATGCTTCCTGAAATTCCGGGAACAACCAAAGCCGAAGAGCCTAAAATTCCTATGAGGAAAAGCAGAACGTAGCCACCGAACGAAAGGCCGAGAAGATTTTTCTCAGCACCGATAGGCATAAATGAAATGGATAAAACTATAAGCGCAGGGATAATCGATGCGATGAGATTTTGGCACTTTATTTTTTCGCCTTTAACCTTATCGGTTATCGAGGGCATACCGCCGATTGCCAAGCCGACAAAAAGAGAAACTGTCGGTATAGGAAACTCTTCAAGTGCCCAGCTGAGCGGGAATAGCAACGATACTACACCTATCACCATTCCCAGAGCTATCGGTAAAAGTGTTTTTATACTGTTTTTAAAATCGGTGAAAATATCCGCTATTGCGCAAATAAGCTTTTCGTATATACCGAGTATGGCGGCAATTGAGCCGCCGGAAAAACCGGGTATTATGAATGCAATTCCTATTGCAAATCCTCGTACGGTATCAAGAAAAAAATTCTTAACTCCGCTTTTAAAACTCTTATTTTCTTCCATTTTGTACCCCCAAAATTCCGGTTATTCTTTGTTTTTTACCATTGAGGTTCAAATTCGTTTACAAAAGCGCTGAGCTCTTCAAAAAATCTGCAAAGAGTAAATCCGTCTGTAACCGCATGATGAAACATAGCGGTAACCGGGAGAAGTATTTTTCCGTTTTCCTCCCTGTATTTTCCCCACATTACTATCGGAAACAGTGATTTGCCTTCACCGTAAATGTGAAGGTCGAGGCTTTTGTAGCTTGTCCAGGGAAGGCAGGTTATATCAAAGGTATTTTTCGGTTGTCCCGGTATAAACCCAGATTCGTTTCTATGCTTCTCGCAATCCAAAACAACTCTTTCATAAAAGGTTTTAAAGTCCGAAGAGTATTCGGTTACGAATTTGTTGAATTTTTCCGTTTCTTTATTGAAGTCTGTATAAGAAGGGGAGACGTAATCCCATTTTATAAGCTCTCCGCCTTCGGTGAGATGATATTTGAACTCATCTCTGGCATTCATAAGATAGGATACTATCCATATCATCGTGGGATAAAAGCGGAGCCCCTTTTTCTTTATTTTGGAAATAAGTGAGGTGATATCCACGTCAACCGTCATATTCATAACGATTTTTAAGTCGCTTGTATAGAGCTTGAAAAGGTCACGCCTATCCCAATTCTCTACATCAATCTTAGTGTAATTCATATATGTACGTTTCCTTTTTATAGATTTTATCCGCCGGATGTGAACTTTTTTACTTTGCAGTGAGTGTTATTCGACTTTGCAGATGTCTTTTTCTGTTTCGTTTTTATCTTCATTTCCCTCTGCTCGTCCAAGCATAAACACGCTGACCAGAATAAGCACAATTCCGATAGCGGGTAAAAGCTTCAGCTTTTCCTCAAGGAAAATCACGCTGAAAACGGTTGCCGCCATAGGCTCGACAATTCCAAGCGCGGAAGCCGTGCCTGCAGGCAGGTCTCTCATGGCAAGTGTGTATAGGAAATAGGGAATAACGAAGGTAGCAATTCCGAGGCCGATAAGAAGAGGAATTGCGGGCCAGGGATTTTCCATAGCCTTGTCGGCTATATCAGGTGGGTTAGCTATGCTCATTGAAATTATAGCCATAACCAAAAAGCTGTAAACCGAAGCGGAAACTGCATTGCGGCCTCTCTTAAGAGCAATTTTCGTCACTATATTATAGGTAGCATAGGAAATACCCGAAAGAAATCCGAACAGAATTCCGATAGAGTTAAATGCTATGCCGCCGATAATTCCGGAAACGAGGCAGCAGCCGATAAGCATAGCAACAAGAGAAATAAGCTTCAGTGCGGAGAACTTTTCTTTAAGAAAAATTACTGAAAAGACCATAACGTATACGGGTGCCATATACATAAGCACTACCGCTGTTGAAACAGAGGTCATCGTCATTGCCGTATAGTAAAGATAAGCCGAGGAAAAGAGCGTAATTCCTATCGGAACGAAAAAGAGAAGGTCAGAGGCTTTGATTCTGAATAATTTTTTATTTGAAAGCGCAGCGTAAATTGCCATTCCTATGAAGGAAACAAGTCCGCGCACTGCGGTCATTTGCACTGAGGAAAATCCATACGGAGTAAGGAAATGGACGAAAATTCCTGAAGTGCCCCAGAGTATTCCCGCAATAATTATGTATATAAATGCTTTGGTTTTCATATGTTGCTCGATTCAAAAATTAATTTAATGCCTTTATTGGAGGCATAAGATTTTTATTTTTTGAGGTATACCCCTGCATAAATGCTTTTTACTGCCGCATCAAAATCTTCGAGCGGCATAGGATAGCTCATAATAATCATAGGGACTTGTTTTCCTCCGTTCCTATAAGACGGCTGAAAATAAGGACGCTCGTTTTGGAAAAATCCGCACCTCTTATAGAAAGCAAGGCGTCTTTTCTGCATCATCTCCACAGGCTCTTCTGCCTCCAGTACTATTTTTGGAAACATAGCTTGCAGCTTGAGAAGGGCTTCTCTGCCGTAACCTCTGTTGCGGTATTGTTCGTATATGACGAAATGCTCGGCAAAGGTAAAATCCGCAAGCTGCCAAACGGTTATGAAGCCGAGATTTTCCTCTTCTTGTGTCAGACGGTATATATCGTATCTGCCTTCCCTAAAAAGAAGTAGTGCTTCTTCATAGTCTCGGCGCTCGTCAGGTATGAAGTTTTCTATGATTTTAGAGAAAATAAAGTCAAAATCGGATAGCTGAGCTTTTATAATTTTCATTTTATGCTTTAATAACTCCGAGCGTTTCGTGGAATACCTTGCCCTTAAGAACGGCAGCCTTTATCTTTTCTGCAAATGATGAGCTTGAATAAGCGTATTTGAGATTGATTTCATTGGTATCCCAGCGGAATATATATCTGAGAAGCGCGTTTGAATCGTAGTTCTTTGCGCGATAGAACATATCACCGAATTTAAGAATGTTGCTGTTCTCGGGCAAGAACTCCTTGAGGTCGCTGTCTATAAGCCATGAGTGGCAGGTGAATATCTTATATTTGAAATCGGGGAAGTATTTTGCAAAAAATACTTTGGCATCCTCTATTGACTTTTTGCATTCCTCTATGTCAAGCTTTCCTTCGCCCTGAATATGTATTTCCATTACGTTTTCACCGCGCAAAACGTTAAATTCCGGCAGGTCTTCTTCGGATTTACCCATACAGAATTGCAGTCTTCCTATCTTGAATAGAATTCCGCTCAAATGGTGTGAAAGCCATTTTAACTCACCCAAATGTAAAGCACCCTTTACACAATACCAGGTTTTTGCCCAAACCACGAGGTCGCCGAGAGTATCAAGCAAAATGCTTTCGGGTATTCCTAGAGCCTCATATTTTCTTTTTAGCTCCTCGCAGAAGAAGAGATAATAGATAAGGTTTTTCTTTCCGTCCTCGCAGTCCTTATCATATCTTTCGATGGTCATGGCATCAGTAATTTTGATAGAGTTGAGAGCCTTATAAAATTCCTTGTCGAAAATTTCGGGGAATCCAAGTCTTTCATACCATTTTCTCACTATCTGCTTTACCTCGGCATTTTCGGGGGTCCATACGTGAGTGTTGTCGGGCACGGGAGCATCTTTTTCGGCTACCGCGTTTGTTTTTCCGAGGAAACGAAGAAGATTATCGTGATACATCTTCTCTCTGTTTTCCTGACTTACGCCAAGCTCGTCGAGAATTTTTTCGTCAATATCAAGCCAAGTGCCTACCCATTCCTTGCGGTATTCGTTGGCATTTGAATCGGTGCCGAACATAATATTATCACCGGAGTTATACCCTGCGTAATAGAGCTTTGTATAAAGCTCCTTTCTGTATATCTCGGGAGTACCGGGAGTGGTATCAAAGAACATCTCAGCGGTTTTGTTGTTATTTAAAGCGTTTAGGTACTTTCCGTAAAGAGCAACGCACTCGTCTATCCAGGGCCACGAGCAGTGACCGAGAGAAAATCTGAGGCCGTCAATATCAAGCAGATGTTCAAAGTTGAGAGGTCTGTTGTAGTTAGATGAAACCGCTCCGTCCCATAGAATACCGGTATGGAAGATTACGGGTTTGCCAAGCCTTGCAATTTCTCTGAGCACCGACATGCAGGGCTCATCGTAAACGTAGAAATCCTCGCATATCATTTTGAATGCGGCAATTCCCGCATCTGCTGCTTGTCTCACCTTTTCGATTATATTTTCTTCGTTAGGGTGTATCCAAACGACAGGAAAAAGTCTGTCCTCGTATCCCTTAGTCCATTCAAGCGCTTCTCTAACTCTGGTATCAAAGTCGGAGCCGCCGGGCTCTGTGCCTTCTATCGGATGGTTAGAAAAAACACAACCGCCGTAAACGCCTACTGCCTCCATCTCCTTAATAAGCTTTTCGGGGCAGGGCTTACCCGGTCTTGAATGTATATGCATATCGAAAATTTTCATTGACCTTCTCCTTAATAATATTTTAAATAATCCGCTAGCATTATATACCCTTAGAAAATCTTTGTCAAGGGTTGTTTTATTTTATCTATCAGTCTGCAGTATAGAAAAATTGCTCGGGACCGGTGTCACGCATGAGGGTATTTTTGCTCCTGAATTTAAAAAGCAGCAGAGAAATTACGTAAACGTCTCCGGCACAGCCTCCTATATGAAGTCCGAGAATAAAGGCAGAAACGAGATAGAGAGCTAAATTTACGTGGTAAAGGCAAATCGTGAGGGGGATAAAAATAATGCTGAAAATCAGAAGAGGAGCGGATGCTGAAATAATAGCGGCTTTTCTGTATACGTAAATTTTTGGAACACCGCAGTAAAAGCAGCTCCAGCTCATTCCGAACGTCAGCTTTTCTTTTGTGAAAAGCTTGTATGATGCTCCGTGTGTCAGCTCGTGAAGAATAATATAGATAGCCGTAGAAAATACGAAGACTAAGGCATAAATCAAAAACGAGAGAGCGCCTGATTTAAAAAGTGTGTCTGCCAGCTCGCCGAGCTTATCGCTTTTTATCATGGGGATAAATGCAACAATCGTAACCAAAGCATAAACAAACACTGCAATCAGGTTTAAAAGTAAACCAAGCTTTGCATTTGTAGCATTAATATAAAAAACAAGCTTGTGATTTGCAGGTAGTTCAGATTCAAAGTTTTTATTCTTTTCCATATCAGTATCCAATGCTTCCTTTGCTGTATTTTTCCGGCTTGAAGTTCTTAAGATTTACTTTGTCGGCTTCTATATTAAGCTCGGAGCAGATAACCGAAAGCACTTTATTTCCTATGAGCTCCGTGCCCTTATCCGTGTAATAGTGAACCCAGTCGGAGTGAAAATCTTTTGGAGCGGTCTTTGTAATATCCCACAGATTATTTATAACGGTATCCGTTTCTGCAAGCGCGTGAATTGCCGCTTCGTTGTACTTTTTAATCGTTGTGTTATGACGGAAAAAATCAGGGCTTGCCATTTCTTCCACAACCGCCGTTGAGGTCGCAAAAACAATTTTTGCCTTAGGAAAAAGAAAACGCAGTCTCTTATCTATTCTTCTGATAGCATTCCCGTAGTAATCAAGCGTAGAGAGCGGTTCATCGCCAAAAAGCTCAAGTGCGTCCCAAAGTCCTGCATTCCAATGAACGAGGTCTGCGTTATCAGGCCAATTAAGCTCGCTTTTCCATGTGTGTGCATATCTGAGTACATACTCGGCAAATCTGCAGTTTTCGGCGGGGTAATATACCTCGGCAGAGCCGGCAAGCGCTTCCTTGACGTATTTGTCGTATCCCATTCTTATTGAATCGCCTATAAGAATAATTTTTTTCATTTTTGATTCTCTCTTTCCTGTGTTATCCAAAAACCTCAGCCGCTGCGATTATTCTAAGCATTTCTTCGTTTATTTTGTCTCTGCCGTAAGCATCTAGAAAGCGGCCACGGTACTTATCCGTTTTCAAATTGAACATAAGCGTCCACGTGCCCCAGAAAATATCTATGTGCCTGTCCCCGATACCGCCGTTTCCCAGGTCAATAAATCCGGATAGTTTAAAATCCTCCGTGAGCATAACGTTAGGAAGGCAATAGTCGCCGTGAAGCAGAACGTCATTTTTCAGTTCTGCTTTTCCGCTATTGAAGATATTATAAGCCTCGTCTGCCGATTTAAAAGGGAATAGCTCCTCGGTAAGTGAAAGGTCAAAAGAATTACTCTTAAAATTCTTTTCCGCAAGAGCCGTATAGCTTTCATTTCTGTTCTTTACAGGGCAGTCGGAAAAATCGGTTTCATGAAGAGCTCTGAGAAAATATGCTGTTTTTTCACAGAGTATTTCCGGCTTCGTTATAAATCTCTCATGTGTTGCGTCCTCACCGCGAACACGGCGCGTGAGCAGAAAATCATTCTCTCTTGAAATATAATTCAAAACCTCTGCTCCGAGCCCCTTTTTATGAAAGTAGTCGGTCATTTTTGCTTCAGAGGCAAGCGATTTTTTTGCAGATATTTTTAAGTAATATCCCTCTCCCTTGTCCAGAAAATAGACTTTAGCTTCCGGGGAGCATGAGCTGTCGTAAATTTTTGCGTCCTTTGTAAATTCAAGAATTTCTTCGGGCAGTCTTGGGGGGATATTGTCGATTAGTCTTCTTTTCATATCGTTTCCTCGAAGAATACGCTCTTGTAGCCGTTTTCTTTCAGAGCGTTGAATGCGGCAGTCAGCTTTTCTTCGAAATCCGCCTGATAAGAGGGGTAATCCTCATAAAAATATTGCTCGTGTATCATAATTTTGATAAGCTTTCTGCCGTAGAGACTGTCGAGGCGGCGGAGGATTTCCTCCTTTTTGTGACAGTTAAGCACTATATCAAGTCCCGCATATGTCATTTTGTCTGTAAGAACGTTTTCACCGAGCAGAATGCGCTCGGTTTCCGCCTCGTTTCTCATATAGGAAACCGAAGGATTCTGATTCTTGCCGTAAAGTCCGAGAAGACCACGTACACCGTTGTCGTATAGCGCCCTCAATCCGTCAAAGGTCGTTAGGCAGTAATGAACCGTGGTGGTTTTTGCAAGCGAGCTTTCGGAAGCAAATCTCAGTATTTCTCTTTGCACGTCTCTGCAATCGGAAAAAACCTCATCGTATCCCGAAAACTCATAGGGGTTGACGTTTTCAAGCTTTGAATGAAAGGAAAGCTTCAGCCAGTCGGAAGCCTCTTCCCATTCCTTCTTATATCTGTCGGGAAATTTTGAAAGGTTGAAAAGCTTCTTGTCCTCATAAAAAAGGTTTAGCTGAATTTTGAGACCGAGCTTTTCGTGAAGCCTTTTGTACATAGCGAGGTATGGATGCTCGAAAAGACTGTCGTACCCCCTCTCGCTTATCTCTCTGAAGAATATTATATTGTCGTCAACGGTAAAAGTAAAGCTTTTCATGTTTTTCCTTCCTTATTTTGCAGCCTTATAATATTTTTCAAGTTCATCAGCCGGCACCATGCTTCCGCCTGTTGCCCACACAAGATGCACGCTTTCGGGAATATTACCCTTCATTCTGCTTTGCGCCACAGGTCCGAGCATTCCCGCAAGAGCGCTTGGCTCAAGGTGAATATCCTCGCTGTCCCAAAGCATTTTAAGAAGAGAGCTCATTCTTTCATCGGAAATAGAATAGCAGCCGTCAATATGAGGCATCATAACCTTTCCTACGAAGCCTGAAGCTCTTCCAACGGCAAGACCGTCTGCAATAGTGCGGTTATCCGCACCGAAATCGTTTACCGAAACCGCATTGTGAAGACCGGTAGCCATTCCGAGCATCATGCAGGGAGAGTGCGTAGGCTCTGCAAAATAGCAATGAACGTTATCGCCAAATTGCAGCTTTAGACCGAAAGCAACACCGCCCGGACCGCCGCCCACTCCGCAGGGAAGGTATACGTGCAGCGGATTTTTACCGTCTATTTTTATTCCTTCTTTATCAAGCTGTGCCTTAAGTCTTTCGGCAGCAACAGAATAGCCGAGAAAAAGTTCTTTAGAATTTTCATCGTCAACAAAGTGGCATAGCGGGTCCTTTTCAGCTTCTTTGCGTCCGTTTTCAACGGCTACGCTGTAATCACTCTGATATTCTATGACCGTAACACCCTTTTCGCGAAGCATACGCTTTTTCCATTCTCTTGCGTCTGCTGACATATGTACGGTGACCTTGAAGCCAAGCTTTGCGCTTATAATACCTATAGAAAGTCCAAGATTTCCCGTAGAGCCTACGGCTATGGAATATTTTGAGAAAAGGTTTGTGAATTTTGGCTCTGCAAGGCAGGCGTAATCATCGTCAAGCGAAAGTCCGCCTTCGCGCATTGCGATTTTTTCCGCAACGCAGAGTATCTCGTAAATTCCGCCTCTCGCCTTGATAGAGCCCGAAACTGCAAGGTGGCTGTCGAGCTTAATCATAAGTGAGCCGGGTATATGTATACCGTATTCCTCTTCGAGCGCCTTTTTCATTTTCGGAATCTCTCTGAGCGGAGATTCCAGCAGACCGCCCGTGGCTACGGTCTCCGGAAAGGTTGCCTTGAAGTAGGAAGCGAATCTTCCGAGCCTTGCAGAAGCATCACGCACGTCAGTTTCTGTAAGAGGAGAATTTTTTATCGCTTCGGAGAAGCCGAGCTTTTTGTCGTTAAGCCATACAGCTTCTTCGCATTTTGATATTTTTTCTATTATCGGAAAGTCTCTTTTCCAGTCATCGATGTTTTTTCCGAGAAGGATTTTGTTGCCGTTCATTTTAAGCTCTGCCTTTCCTGGTTTTAATTATCTATTTCAAAGGTGAAAAAATCTCCGTCAATCAGAGTAAGAACACCGCTTTGCTCCTTTTCGAAGGCTTCGTAATATTCCTCGGATATGGGAAGACTTAAAATTTTTCCCTCACCGTCTACGAAAAGAATGCTAAAGCTTTTTACTGATTTTTGAGCTTTCCTGCCGATATGAGCTTCGCTGCAAAGCTTATCTATTACCGTAACGTGCATTTTTTCGGTTTTGTGCTCGTCTGATTTTTGCAAAATTCCGTTTTTTGCTGTTTTTTTAATCTTTCTTATTTCCATTATTCCGAGAACTATAAAAGCTGTAATAATTCCAACGGAAATAATTCCTGCGATAACTGCTAAAATTAAGTCGTCCATTTTAATTGCCGTTTCCTTTACAAGCGTTTATAAAATTATCAAAAAGAGCCTTGTTGTCAGAGTTGATTTCACAAAGCCTTTCTGGGTGCCATTGATATCCAAGAATGTAATTTTCTCCGTTATAATAAACTGCTTCGATTATTCCGTCATCTGCGAGCGCCATAACCTCGAGGCTCTCGCCTAGCGCTTTAATTGCCTGATGGTGAAAGCTGTTTGCAGTCATTCTTTCTTTTCCGATAAGCTCCATAAGCGGAGTGTCCGAAATAATTTTAACATCATGAGACGGACTGCTGCGCGCTTCCTTCTGTCTGTGCGGAATTTCCGAGGGGATTTCTGTAGGAATATCCTGGTAAAGCGTTCCGCCAAGCGCAACGTTTACAACCTGAATTCCGCGGCAAATTGCCATAATCGGCTTTTTTAACTCAAATGCCTTTTTGAAAAAAGCAAATTCCAAAGCATCGCGGTATTTCTGAATATTACCGCAGGTTTCCTTCGTTTTTTCACCGAATCTCCCGGGCTCGATATCGCAGCCGCCCGAGAATAAAACTCCATCGCACAGCCGCACATATTCGTTAAGCGTATCTTCGCTTTCGGTATATGGGATTATTATAGGCGTGCCGCCCGAGCGCTCTATAGCCGAGGAATAAGTATTCAGAAGATTAACCGAACGCTCGTCATCAACCGGCGTAAGTATTGCGATTATAGGTTTCATAGAACCCCCTTTTTTCATATACGCTCATTTAGATATTTTATGCCGTACTACTGTAAAATGAACTTTCGAGCTTTGCTTAAAAGTCACAGCTGTTCCTATGAGTTCTCTTTTGCGGTGGTAATAGAGGCGATGAGCTTTCTGCGAACAGCACCGCATTTGTTTGCAAGCGTTTTATATGTATTTTCGTCCATCGAACCTACTTTGAAAAGTATTTCAAGCCAATAATCGGTTTCGTAACATTCTTTGAGAGCAATTTCAAGTTTATTTACAAAATCAGCAGTGCTTTGCGCATACTTTGCCTCATAACTGTTTGCGCCGATTGATGAGCAGGAACGTAAGAGTTGATTAACAAATACTGCTCTGCCTTTGATGGTATCACAAACAGCGGTTATCTCTATGGTAAGCTCGACTGTGAGTTCTTTGATTGTTTTGTTCATGTTAATC
>JAZNZE010000058.1:0-9308 GCA_045594785.1 Eubacteriales bacterium | reverse complement strand
TCCGCGTAATCCTCTTTAGCGCCAAGCTCTGCAAGATTTCCGAGAGCGATAAGGTTATCAAACTCTTCGCCTGCGGTAAGTGAAGAAGCAAGTCTTGCTTCCTTGATGTATCTTACCATGTTTGCAACTGCCGTAGTTTCTTCTTCGGTCTCAGGATAGTTAAGAATAAGGTCAGCGTAAACAAGCGCGGAAACGTTGAGTGTCTGTCTGTAGGTTCCGCCGTTAACGGTGTAGGCAAGCTTTGTCTGATAGGTATCGGAAACTGCAGTCGTGCTTGACTCTCTTGTGAATACGTAGTAGTCTGCACCGTCAATCTTAACAGTCTCAGCTGCCTGAGTAAAGCCTGTAAGAGAGGTGATAGCGGTATTTTCGGTTACGGGAATGTAGAGAGCCATATTGAAGTTAGTGTAGTAGAGCATTGAAAGTCTTACGTCTGTAAGGCTCTCGGGAACCTCACTGCACTTCTTAATCTCGTGTTCGAAGGTTACGCTGATATCAGCGGTTTCACTTGCGAGTACAGGCTGCTTTGAGTCTGCGTCAATCGTGATTACGGAGCTTGCCGGAACCGTGTAGGGTACGCTCACCGTACCGGGAACAGAAACGTATCCGGGAGCAACGGTTGTGTTAGCAACAACCCTTTGCGAATAGAGGGTACCGTAACCGAGATAAGTGGGATAGTAGGTGTTACCTATAGCGTTATAAAGTCTGGTATTGTTAACGTTTACGGTGGGGATCTTTATCTTGGGAGTTGCGGAGTAGAAGTTGAAGAAGCTGATGTTGCTAATACCGATAATGTCGCAATTGTCAAAAGTTACAGTGTAGCTACTGTTCACGTTTCTATCGGCAAGTCTGAAGAGAGAGAGGTTTCCGCTTATGCCTGCGGGATAATAGAAGAGAGAGTTTGAGACGCTGGCTGAGAAGTTAGCGTTAGATTCAAAATAGAGTGTATAATCTATAGCGCTGCTATCCGCTCCGACTGTTGCATAGTAGTTGCAGTTATCCATAGTAAACGTGCAATCGGTATTAGAACCGCCGGCAGCGTAAAATACTTTGTTTGCGTAAATGTTTATATTGCTAAGGTTAACGTGGCGGTTAGCGTTATTGTAGAAATATATGAGGGGGGTGCCGGAAACTGTGGTGGCATCGTATCTTTCCATCTTGCCTTCTGCATCGTAGTAGATATCACCGCTTACCGCGTAGGTAACGAAATTACCCTTGCCCTCGGAGGAGGTTATGGTAAAGGTTGTGCTGGGTTTGGTACAGTAGAATGCGTATTCGCCGTTAGACACCTTAGCGAGTGTGCCGTCAGCGTCGTACGTTTCTGTTTCTGCGTTGTACTTATACTTGTTACCGGTAAGGTTTACTCTGGTAAGAGTGTTTCCTCTGAGGTCGAGGGTAAGCTTTACGTAGCCGGCAGACCAGCCTTTAGTGAAGGTTATCAGATCATAAACCTCTGCGTCTCTGAGAAGGGTTACGGTTCTTTCTATATTGTCAGGCTGTTCAGCGTCAGCAAAGAGCTGAGCGTACTGATCGGCTGTATAATAGGTGATAACGCCCTTTGAGTCGAGTCTGAAATCATACTCTTTCTGGCTGAATACGGGATAAAGAGTCAGACCGGTTGCCGCGTCATCCATAGTAACTGCTGCAAGGTCATCAACAGTACCGTCGTTTTCATAAGACCAGCCGAGAAGAGTGAGAACGAGACCGTTAAATTCAAGCTCGGGAAGCTCACCGACGTACTCGGGAATCTCACCGACAACGACCTCGTTTTCGGCAGCAAGCTTGTGAGCGCCGAGACAGGTGCAGTTATCGGGAGTGGGGCAAACGTCCCATTTAACAGGAGCAGAGGGAAGCTTTTCAATAGTATGAACACCGTCAACGGTTGCGGTTATGCCGTAGCCTGCGGTGGATTCAACGGTTACTTCAAAGCCTGCTGTGTCAAGAGTGATAGCATTGTTAATTACTATTGCTTCAGCGGGAGCCTCTTTAAGAGTAAGAGTATATCCGTCAGCGAGAGCTGCGGTTGCTTTAATGATATCGTCAAAGTAGGTTACGTTGCCTGCCGTATCGGTTACGGTAGCTACAGTGTACTTGTAAGCCTCGGGCATTGTGTAGCTTTCGTTGTAAATGTAGGTAGGAACGTCTGCTCTGTCATATCCTGCAGGGAAATAGGTCTGCTTATAGTTATCGAGACCTATCTGAGATTTCTGACCCCAAACTGCTGCAGAGAGGTAGGGAACACCGAAGAAGGTGTCTTCGATGTAATCTGCATAGCTGGCATAGCTTGAGGAAACGTCATTAGTAGCGGTGTAAGAGGGGGTTGCAGCACCGTTGATATGTACGTAAGTGTTAATCGTACCGCCGACAACCCACTCATATATAACAGTAACGTGCTGCCAGAGATAAGCTTCGTTATTAAGACCTATCTGACCGAAAGCAACTGCACCTGCCGCACCCGTAGTGCTGGAGCCGAACTGTTTGTAACCTGAGCCGTTGTAGTAATACGGTCTCATAACAAGGGTTGCTGAGTTATGGGTGGTACCGAATCTGCCGTTTGTTGTCATAATGTCAAAGTCAACCGCCATAATAGGAGCTACGGTAACGTCATAATCACTGCGGCTGTAGGTAATTTCGGAATACCAGGAAGCGCCGCCTCCTTGGCCGCCCATACCGTCTAAGTACATATACTTGTTACCGCCGGGATAGGTTTCACGTATTGCTATAAAGCTTGTGGTGACACCGTCGTTATTGAGCTTTGTTGTCAACGCTTCGTTTAATTCCCAATCGTCAAAGTTAAGGTTAGCTTTCGACTGGGTTTTTGTGAAAGTGTAGGGACTTTCGAGCGCAGCCATCGAAACTACGGTGAATGCTGTTATCATTATCACGAGTGTGAGAATGATAAAGATAAGTTTGGAAAATCTTTTCATGTTGCGAGTTCCTTTCTAAGTATTTATAAAATATATAGCCTACGACAATAGTATAGCAAACGTTGGCGAAATTGTCAATTGTGCATTATATATATATATATAATTTTTATGCAATATGCACAAAAACGGACGATAATCGTCATTACTCGGACACCCTCGCTTATAAAAAACTTAAAATAGCGATTTAAGAAAAACGGGATTGACACGGGCAGCGGTTTATATTATACTTTAACTGATTAAAGAACGGAGAAAACGAAAAATGGCGAGAAATGAAAACGGAAAACAAAAGCTGATAAGGCTTATTGAAATTCTGATAAGGCACACCGATGAAGAGCACGGACTTACTATTGCAGAGATAATCGAGAAGCTTTCCGAGTACGGAATATCTGCCGAGAGAAAGAGCCTCTACGATGATTTCCTCGTTCTCGAGGAACTGGGATTTTCCGTATCGAAAACGAGGTCTAAGCAGACGAGATATTACGTTGACTTTTGCGTATTTGAGCTTGCAGAGCTTAAAATGCTCGTTGATGCGGTTCAGGCGTCCAGGTTTATAACCGCAAAAAAGAGCAGGGATATAATTTCGCGTCTTGAGAGCTTTACCAGCACCCATCGCAGGCGTGAGCTTTCCCGCCAGGTTTACGTTGAGGACAGAGTGAAAACGGCAAATCCCGCGTCTATGTATACCGTTGATGCGGTGCATAATGCGATAAATTCGGATAGCAGGCTTCGCTTTCACTATTTTGAATACGATGCAGAGAAGAAAAAGAAGCTGCGCAGAGACGGAGAATTTTACTCGGTAAGCCCGCTCGCGCTTGTCTGGAGCGAGGAAAATTACTATCTGGTAGCGTATGAAGAGGCTGCGGATAAGATAAAGCATTTCCGTATAGACAAAATGCTTGACGTCTCCCTTCTTCCGGAAAGCAGAAGCCATACCGAAGCGGTAGAGAGCTTTTCTCCCTCGGACTATTCGCGCAAGGTTTTCGGTATGTACGGCGGCAGAGAAGAGCTGGTGACTCTCGAATGCCGCGAGAGGCTGAGCGGAGTTATGATAGACAGATTCGGCACCGAGCCCACCTTCCATAAAACCGATTTCGGATTTAAGTTTTCTATACGCCTTATGGTAAGCCCTACCTTTTTTGCCTGGGTTATGGGCTTTGGCGAGGATATTAAAATACTCTCGCCGGATTCGGTAAAAAGCGAGATGCGCGAGCTTCTTTTGAGAACTGCAAAGCTTTACGAAAAGGACGAAAAATGAAAACAAAAGATTATAAATACATAGCCTTTGACCTTGATGGCACACTTACGGACCCGGAAGCGGGATTGACTTCCGGCTTTGCTTACGCGCTTTCTAAAATGGGGATTGAGTATGGAAAAAAGGAAAATCTGAGGCGCTTTATTGGCCCGCCATTGAAAGCGGAGTTTCGCGCCGTCTACAATATGAGTGATGCCGAGGCGGAAGAATGTGTAAGGCTTTTTCGCGAATACTTTTCCGTTTACGGCTGGTGGGATAATAGGCTCTACGAGGGAGTTCGTGAGCTGCTTTCTCTTTTGAAGGAGAGAGGAAAAACTCTTATTCTCGCAACCTCAAAGCCTGAGGTTTTTGCGCGCAAAATACTAAAGCTTTTTGATATCCTTAAATACTTTGATTTTGTCGGTGCGGCAACCCTTGACCATACTCGCGTTGAAAAGAGCGAGGTTCTCGGATATGCCTTAAGCTCGGTTGGGGCGCAGGGCAGTAAATCCATTCTCGTTGGAGACCGGGTGTATGATGCCGAAGGAGCAGCCGCCTGCGGAATAGATTCGCTGGGCGTTTTCTACGGTCACGGCTCGGAAGAAGAGATTCTTTCTGCGGGATTTACCTATACTGCAAAAAGCGTTTCGGAAATCTCCGAAATTCTGATTTAAAAAGCCGAAAACACTTGACTTTAAGTGTATACAATGTTAAAATATCTGTTGTTCAAATTACTTTAGGAGTGAAAAAATGGAATCTTACGTAATCAATGCAAGAAGGCAAATTCATATGTATCCCGAAATAGGCTTTGACCTTGAGAGAACGCTTGCTTTTTTGAAATCCGAGCTTGACAAGATGGGAGTTGAATATACCGAAAAGTTCGGTAAGAGCAGCCTTGTTGCTACCGTCAACCCCGAAAAGACGAATTTTACCATAGGAATAAGAGCCGATACCGATGCTCTTCCTATCAAGGAAGCGAACGATATTCCCTTTAAATCGAGGCTTGACGGACAGATGCATGCCTGCGGTCACGATTCGCACACGGCTATGGTGCTTGACGCCTGCCGCCGAATCAATGAAATGAAGGATAAGATAAACTGCCGAGTTAAGTTCATTTTCCAGGCAGCAGAGGAGTATCCGCCCTCGGGAGCAAAGCTTATGGCGGCAGACGGGGTAATGAATGATATCGACTGCATAATAGCGCTCCACGTTGATACAGACCGTAAGGTAGGAGAGATAGCTATCCGCAAGGGCGCAAGAAATGCTACCAGCGATGGCTTCTATCTTGAATTTTACGGTAAAACCGCCCATGCTGCAAGTCAAGAGAAGGGCATTGATGCCATAATGATGGCGGTCAAGGCTTATACCGAGATTGAGTTCATGATTGCCAAGGAGATAAAGGCAAAGGACCCTATAATCTTCAACGTTGGTTCAATTCACGGCGGTGTTGCAAATAATATTATCTGCGATAAATGCACTATGTTCTGCACCCTCAGAACTCAGAAGCAGGAAAATGCCGATTACATACTTGGAAAAATAAAGAAAATAATCTCATCTATCGCTGAGGTTGCAGGCGGCGAGGCTAGGTTCGTTGAGTCAAAGCACTATCCGATAGTTATGAATAATGAAGCCGTTGCCGATAAGATAATCGAGGCGGCAACTAAGGTTATAGGTGCAGAGAATATCAAAGAAAGAGCTCAGGGCATGGGCGGTGAGGACTTCTCCTATTTTGCTGCCGAAAAGCCCGGCTGTATGTTTGAGCTTGGCGTAAGAAACGATGAGCTCGGCTACACCGTAGGAGTTCACAATGAAAAATTTATGCTTGACGAAAATGCTCTGCCGATAGGCTCGGATATATTCGTTCAGTTCGTACTCGATAATCAGAACGGTTTTGAGATGTAGAATTCCTGGATGTCAGAAATTAGCCCTTTATAAAAAACAAATTTGCATTCCATATTCAAAAAAAGCACAGTTTTATAAATAAAACTGTGCTTTTTTGCTGAAAAGTCGCTCTGCCGAGCCTGCTTTTTCTCGCTTTTTTCAAACTGTTTTTTTGTTTTGTGCGACCTTTTGTAAATAGCGTTCGAAAAATACTTTAAAATATTTTATAGGAAATACTTGACAAATCTCGCGGGGGGGGGTATAATATATACAGAATAATATTATTTTATATTATTTAATTAAACATTAGAAAGGAATACCACTATGAGAAGGTTCTCAAAAATTTTATTTCTTCTCCTTGCGCTTGTAGCTATCGTTACCGCGTTTACGGTAGTTGCTCTTGCAACTGATGAAGAACCCGCTATCGAAGCAGCTCCCGCAACCTTTGGCAGTCTCGATGGCACTTTTGAAAATTACGATGACGGTAAAAAAATTGCGGACACGTCAACAAAGAAAGGTATTGCAGTTGTTAAAAAACAGGATGACGGAAACAACATTCTGCTTTTGAGCCCTGCAAAGTATACCGTTTCTGACGTTCAGAACGTTGACTTTGATTGGACTACGCGTCTTATCGCTGAATATCCGCTGTTGGCTATGGATTTTGACGTAATGTCTCCTCAAGGTTCTCATGACTCTTATGCAAAGGTATCTTTCAGACTGCGCGATACGACTTATCAGTCAGGCAAGACCGGTTACGATTTAGGTCTTTTCAAAGCTAATATCCCTTTCTCTTCTATGGGACTTTCCACAACGCCTTACGATTGGCAACACGTTACTATAATCGTTGAAATGACAAAAGATCTCACTTTTGATCAACACGTCTACGTAAACGGTGTGTTTTTGAAAACAATCAACGATAGCTCCGACCTTTCTGTTATTGGAGCCGATGGTTATGATATCTCAAAGCTTTCAATAAACTACGCAAGAATAAACACGCCGACAAGCGAAGGTCAGCCCGAGACTGCTATTGATAACCTCTGTGTAACCCATTACAAAGAGGGTGCGTCACTTGACCAGATAGCAAATTATTACTACAAGAACGGTGAGTATGAGCTTCCTTACAAGTACACGGTTGCAACTATAACCGATGCGGAAGGTAACGTATCATACTTTGACGACATTGAAAAGGCAATTGCCGCTGCCGCAGAGGGAGACACCGTTCAGCTTCACGAGAACGTTACCGAGCCTGTTGTTATAAACAAGGCTATCACGGTTGACTCTAATATTTACTCGACTGACGCTGAGACCGGTGAAACCACTGTTACGGGTACGTATACGTTTGATTGGGGTAGCACCGAGGGCTACGTTGCAGACCTTGCAGACGGTGTTTATACCATTACAAAGAGCACGCAGCTCGTTACTGTTAAGTGGGATGCTCCCTGTGCCGAGGACTGTACGTGCGTTGGTAACCATCAGCTTAATAGAGAAAGTATTGTAGCTATAAACGAAACACCCGAGTATTTATACGATACTCCCGAAATTACCGAGGTTAAAGGTCTTGTAACCACCTTCCTTGGCTGGTCTTACGAGAATGACGGCACGGTTGACCCTCTCGTTCCCGTTACGGCTGATGACGTTGCTATAGGTACTATTAACCTCTATCCCGTATACAGTCAGGTTCAGTATGACTTCAGCCTTAACGTAAGCGGAACGCTCACTTATCACACTGCAGACGAATTTGCAACCGTATTTGAAACTGCCGAAAACACAACGGGCTCGATAGTTACTCTTCTCAGAGACGCCGAGGTTTACGATTCTATAACCTTTGACGCAGGTAAAACCATAACGTTTGACCTCAGAGGAAATACTCTTACGAGAATATATCTCAGCGGAAATACATACTATAAGAATGCCGAAAGCGGAGAATACGAGGCAGGCGATGCTATTGCCACGGCAAGCAAAAATGCTGTTGTAACTCACTTGTTCTACACAAAGACGAAGGCTACGGGACTTACGGTTACCTCTTCTGTAGAAGCGAAGGGTACGGTGAAAAACCTTAAGGTTATCGGTGATATCTATTACGATGAAAACGGCAATATCGAAAGATATGAGGCTACGACTGTATCCAGCGCTAATTTCGTTCAGTTCTACAATAACGCAAATTACAAGCTCAACCTTTATAATATCAATATTCACGCAACCAGAGTTCTTTATGCGTCCGGCGGATCGAATTCAAATTTCCAGTTCAGTATGGATAACTGTAATTTCTACGAAACCTCCAGCTCCGTTACAACCGATATGGCGGATAGCTATACCTTCTATTTTGAGACTAACTCTTCCTTTACCGCTAATATTACGAACTCGTTCTTCTATTATCCCGAAGGACTCGCCGGCACTAACGTATTTATGCGTTGCTACGGCAAGAGCGGCGGTGCGCACAACGTAACGGTAGAAAACTGCGATATTATAGGAATGACTTCGCAGTCGATATTTAATTTCTACTCTTCTAATATGACAACTTATTACATTACCCCCAACCTTCAGTTCAACAACTGCCGTCTTTACAACACCAGTGCTAACACTACGTACACAACTTATCTTGGAGAAGACACGCTTTACACCGACACTCTGCATAAAGACACGACCACCACTGTTTCCGCAGGCTACGTTTCAGCTCCGGTAACTAATACGGTAACCTATACCGTTCCCGTAAGCACGGCTCCCGTTATTGATGAGGAAACCAAGCAGGTAGGATTCAGCGCAGATACTACTGAGCTGGAAATTGCCTATGCTTATGAGGTTAAGAAGTGCAGCGAGGTTCCCGAGAGCCTTACAGACGTAAGACTTTCAATGCTCTACTACACTAACTTCAATATGGCGTTCTACCTTCCCGTTAAGGAAAATACCGCTATAACCTCTGTTTCAGGCTTTACCGCACAGCCTGATACCGTTATGATTGACGGAATCGAATATTACGTATTCCTCAGAGAATCCGGCACTACGGCAGCTTCCGATACATATCAGGCAAAGCTTAATTACACCGTAGACGGTGAGAAATACAGACAGACATTCAACGTTTCCGCGCTTGTTTACGCTGACCTTGTTCTTAACTATCCTCAGGCAGAAGCAGAAACTACGGCAGTTGCAAACATGGTAAGATACATCAAGGAAGCAAGACTTGCTTCTTCACTTACCGCAGGCGAAGAGTTTGATAACCTTATCGCTCTCGGAAATCTTGCAGAGCTTGGCGCTAAAGAGGATTACGCGGA
>JAZNZE010000057.1:0-80697 GCA_045594785.1 Eubacteriales bacterium | reverse complement strand
GCATAAGGAAGCGCGCCTCTGCCTGAGCCTCACTTGAAAGAGGCACGTGAACGGGCATCTGGTCACCGTCGAAGTCCGCATTGAATGCGGGGCATACGAGAGGATGGAGCTTTATCGCTCTACCCTCAACGAGGATAGGCTCGAATGCCTGTATAGAAAGACGGTGAAGCGTAGGTGCACGGTTAAGGAGAACCGGGTGCTCCTTAATTACGTATTCAAGAGCGTCCCAAACCTCAGGAGCAACTCTGTCAACCTTCTTCTTAGCATCCTTAATGGAATTAGCCTTCTGGGTTTCGATAAGGCGCTTCATAACGAAGGGACGGAAGAGCTCAAGAGCCATTTCCTTGGGAAGTCCGCACTGATAAATCTTAAGGTCGGGACCTACAACGATAACCGAACGGCCTGAGTAGTCAACACGCTTACCGAGAAGGTTCTGACGGAAGCGTCCCTGCTTACCTCTGAGCATTTCGGAAAGAGACTTCAAGGGACGGTTAGATGCACCTGTTACGGGCTTGCCGCGTCTGCCGTTGTCGATAAGAGCGTCAACGAACTCCTGAAGCATTCTCTTTTCGTTTCTTATAATGATGTCAGGCGCATTCATCTGAAGGAAGCGCTTAAGACGGTCATTTCTGTTTATAACTCTTCTGTAAAGCTCGTTAAGGTCGGAGGTAGCAAATCTACCGCCGTCAAGCTGTACCATGGGTCTGATTTCGGGGGGAAGAACGGGGATAGTATCAAGTATCATCCACTCAGGACGGTTGCCCGACTTTCTGAATGCCTCAACAACCTCAAGTCTCTTGATTATCTTGATTTTCTTCTGTCCTGCCGCCTCGGCAAGCTTTTCCTTAAGCTCTGCAGAGAGCTTTTCAAGGTCGATTTCGGCAAGAAGCTCACGAACAGCCTCTGCACCCATTCCTGCCTTGAAGTCATCCTCATACTTCTCTCTTGCGCTTCTGTACTCGTTATCGTTAAGAAGCTGCTTCTTTTCAAGAGGAGTATTTCCGGGATCGATTACTATATATCTTGCAAAGTAGAGAACTCTCTCAAGAAGTCTCGGAGACATATCAAGGATAAGTCCCATTCTCGAGGGAATTGCTCTGAAATACCAGATATGCGACACGGGCGCGGCAAGCTCTATGTTACCCATACGCTCGCGGCGAACCTTCTTAGTGGTTACCTCAACACCGCACTTCTCGCATACCTTGCCCTTAAATCTAACTCTTTTGTACTTTCCGCAAAGACATTCCCAGTCCTTAGACGGACCAAAAATCCTTTCACAGAAAAGGCCATCGCGCTCGGCTTTAAGGGTACGGTAATTAATAGTTTCTGCCTTAGTTACCTCACCGTGCGACCAGGAGCGTATCATCTCCGAGGACGCAAGGCCTATCTTAATGGATTCAAACGCATTTCTTTCCATAAATTTTATATGCTCGCCTCTCCCGCATCGGAGAGGCTTTTCCCTTCCGTAAAATTATTCCTCGTCAACGTAATCCGAATCATCGGATTCATCATAGCTGTATTCTTCCGCGAATTCGTCTTCCTCGCCGTCCTCATAATCCTCATCGTAAACCTCTTCGCCTTCGTCAGCCATAGCCTCGTCTTCGGCAGCTTCGTCAGCAGAACGGTTAACCTCTTCAAGATTTGCATAGGCGGGAGTATCGTCCTCGTATACCTCGGAAAGCTCTATTTCATTGCCGCTCTCATCAAGAACCTTGATGTCAAGACAAAGAGCCTGAAGCTCTTTAACAAGAACCTTGAAGGATTCGGGAATTCCGGGGGTAGGAATATTCTGTCCCTTGATAATAGCCTCGTAGGTTTTGGTACGTCCGGTAATATCGTCAGATTTAACGGTAAGTATTTCCTGAAGAGTGTAAGCTGCGCCGTATGCTTCAAGCGCCCAAACCTCCATCTCTCCGAAACGCTGACCTCCGAACTGAGCCTTACCGCCGAGAGGCTGCTGGGTTACGAGCGAGTAAGGTCCTATCGAACGAGCGTGGATCTTATCGTCAACCAGGTGGTGAAGCTTGAGGTAATACATTATAGCTACGGTTACGGGGTTGTCAAAGGCATCACCGGTACGTCCGTCATAAAGAGTTACCTTACCGTCAATTACCTTAAGTGTTTCCTTAGCCATAAGAGCGCGCAGCTTCTCGTCATCGTCTACGATAGACTGGTCTACTCTCTGAAGGTCAGGCTTACCGTCATCACGGATAACCTCCATAAAGACAGCCTTTCCTCTTACGCTCTCGTCAGGACGGATATCACGAGTATACTTTGCTTCTCTGAGAAGCTCAAGTATGTCGGTTTCCTTTGCACCGTCAAATACGGGAGTCATTATCTTTATTCCGAGCTTACGGCAGGCAATACCGAGATGCACCTCAAGCACCTGACCGATGTTCATACGTGAAGGAACGCCCAGAGGGTTAAGAACTATATCAAGCGGAGTTCCGTCTGCAAGGAAGGGCATATCCTCGGGAGGAAGTATTCTCGAAACAACACCCTTGTTTCCGTGACGGCCTGCCATCTTGTCTCCGACAGATATCTTACGCTTCTGCGCAATGTAAACGTGAACTACCTTGTTTACACCGGGAGCGAGATCGTCAGAATTGTTTCTGTCATAAATCTTTACGTCAACTACTACACCGTACTCACCGTGGCGCATTCTGAGTGAGGAATCCTTTACCTCGCGCGCCTTCTCACCGAATATTGCTCTGAGAAGTCTTTCCTCGGGAGTAAGCTCGGTTTCTCCCTTGGGAGTTACCTTACCGACAAGAATATCGCCGGCTCTTACCTCAGTACCGATTCTGACGATACCATCCTGGTCAAGATCCTTAAGAGCGTCCTCGGATACGTTAGGAATTTCTCTGGTGATTTCCTGAGTTCCAAGCTTGGTGTCACGTGCTTCTATAGTGTAGTTTTCAATATGGATAGAGGTGTACATATCCTCGCGAACAAGCTTCTCGTTAAGAAGAACTGCGTCCTCGTAGTTGTATCCCTCCCATGTCATAAAGCCGATAAGAGCATTCTTACCGAGGGAGATTTCACCGTTAGAGGTTGCAGGACCGTCAGCAATTACCTGACCTGCCTCTACTCTGTCACCAACCGAAACGATGGGACGCTGATTTACACAGGTGCCCTGGTTGGATCTCTTGAATTTTATAAGATGATAGGTATCCTTTTTACCGGAATCGGCAAGAATAACTATCTCGGAGCCTGCAGCACGCTCTACGATACCGCCTTCTTTTGCAAGAACAACGGTTCCGGAGTCAACGGCAGCCTTATATTCCATACCGGTAGCAACTATGGGTGAGTCGGTTATCATAAGCGGCACTGCCTGCTTCTGCATGTTCGAACCCATCAGCGCACGGGTATTGTCATCGTTTTCAAGGAAAGGAATACAGCCGGCAGCAACCGAAACAGCCATCTGAGGACAAGCGTCCATAAGGTCAACCTGCGTAGGCTCAACCTCGATGAACTCGGTGTTAAGTCTTGCTATAACCTTCTTGTTCTGGAAAAAGCCGTTCTCGTCAAGTCTTTCGTTTGCCTGGGCAACTATATGGTTATCTTCCTCGTCAGCAGTAAGATAAAGAACCTCATCGGTTACTCTGCCGGTATCCTTATCAACTACTCTGAAGGGAGCTTTAAGGAATCCGTACTCGCTGATTTTTGCATAGGAAGCAAGGTATGAGATAAGACCGATGTTAGGACCTTCGGGGGTTTCTACGGGACAGATTCTGCCGTAGTGAGTATAGTGAACGTCACGCACGTCAAACGATGCTCTGTCTCTTGAAAGACCGCCGGGACCGAGAGCAGAAAGACGGCGCTTATGAGTAAGCTCTGCAAGAGGGTTGTTCTGGTCCATAAACTGAGAGAGGGGTGATGAACCGAAGAACTCACGGATAGCAGTAGCTACGGGACGGGTGTTGATTATTGCCTCAGGGCGAAGATCGTCAACGTCATGGACTGACATTCTCTCTTTGATAATCTTGTCCATCTTAGTCATACCGATTCTCATCTGGTTCTGGAGAAGCTCTCCTACGCATCTGAGACGGCGGTTGCCAAGGTGGTCGATATCGTCAGTCGAGCCGACACCGTGAGAAATATTGAAAAGATAGTTTACAGTTGCAAATATATCTTCCTTGGTTATGTGCTTAGGCGAAAGAAGCATAATCTTCTCGGTCGCGCTCTTCTTGATAAACGCTTCTCTTGCTTCTCCCGAAAGGCCCTCGGCATCAGCATCTGCAATTATCTCGTTAAGCACGGAAAGTCTTACCTTCTCGCCTGCCTTTACGCCGCAATCGGAGAGGTCATATCCGAGAACAAGCTCAGGGCGAACGGTTCCGTTAGAGAAGACCTTAATAGCCTTATCGTCACTACCCTTTACGAAAACCTCGTTTACAAGGCTGTCTTCAATTGCCTGAGCGATTTCGCGATTGATAAATACGCCCTCCTCGGCAACGATTTCGCCGGAAAGGGGATTAACTACGGAAGCCGCAAGAGTAGTTCCCTCGATTCTCGCAGCGAGAGAAAGCTTCTTATTGTACTTATAGCGTCCAACGGGAGCAAGGTCGTATCTCTTGGGGTCGAAGAAGAGATTGTTAACGAGCTGCTCTGCGCTTTCAACGAGAGGAGGCTCGCCGGGACGGAGCTTCTTATAAACTTCTTTAAGCGCTTCTTCACGATAAGAGGTCATATTCTCTGCGGCAAGAGCATTACACTCGTCCTTTGCCATAGTTGCAAGGAGGATATCCTCCTCACCGAACATAGAGATAAGAGCCTCATCGGAATCCTGACCGGGCGCACAGAGGGCGCGGACAAGAACGCTGATCGGAATCTTACGGGTTTTATCTATTTTTACGTAGAGAAGACCTGCGGCATCGTTTTCATATTCGAGCCAAGCTCCTCTGTAAGGAATTACGGTAGCTGCATAGTTATGCTTACCCTGCTTGTCAACCTCGTCCGAATAGTATATACCGGGAGAACGAACGAGCTGAGATACGATTACTCTCTCTGCACCGTTAATAACGAAGGTTCCGTTATCGGTCATAAGGGGGAAATCGCACATATATACCTGAGCAGTCTTAAGCTCGCCCGTAGCCTTATTAACAAGACGCACGCCGACCTTCATATGCGCGTCATAGGTTACGGTCCTGTCCTTGCACTCCTCAACGGAATATCTGGGGTTGGGATCGAGCGTATAGTCGGTGAACTCAATAGAAAGATTACCGGTGTAGTCCACTATAGGCGATACGTCACGAAGCACCTCGTTAAGACCCTCCCTTAGAAACCATTCGTAAGAGTCCTTCTGTACCTCAATAAGATTAGGCATTTCGGTTGCCGCCTCAATCTTAGCAAAGCTCTGTCTTACGTTAGTGCCAAGCTTCTGGGGTTTAAGCATCATAAATAGAATCACTCCATTCCTGAAAATTTACAAATACGAATTCGATTAAGAGAGTGAAAGTCACTCGTCAAAATCGACAAAAACGCTTGAATTACGAGGGCTTTTTTGGGTATTTTTACTTTTTCTTCCTGAAAAAAGGGCAAAAATCCCCCATAGTAAAAGCGATTATAATGCAGTATATTATTATAACACAATTTTTTCGTTTGTCAAGGGGTTTTAAAGAATTTTTTTCCTTTTTTTGTTTTTTTATTTTTTCGGTTTTCTACATTAATATATAATAGAAAAACGTTTTATTCACAAGAGAATATATTAAAAGGATTATTCCGTCAGCTATTTATAAGCAAGAAAAGAGCTACAGAAAAGAAAAAGGAAGAAATTCACAGAATTTCAACCTTGGGATTTGATAATACATATCAAAAGCGGAGACGCTCAAAGTAAAGCATCTCCGCTTTTACATACCGTGTTTTTCAAAATAAAGAGATAAGCGGTGCTATGGCAATCGGCAAAAACATAGCCGGCACCATATTCGCAGTTTTAACCTTAGTCATTCCGAGCATATTCGTTCCTATAAGAACGATGACCAAAGAACCGGTAATGGACATATAGGATACTGTAGCAGCAGGCAAAAGGTCCTTTATCACAAGTGCAAGCGCTGTGATAGCGCCCTGATACACAAGAAGCGTAAAAGCCGAAAACATACAGCCGATTCCAAGCGTTGACGCCATAACAAAAACCATAATTCCGTCAATAGCGGATTTGGCAATAAGAATATCGGGACTGCCGAAGGCATCGGCAATTGCTCCGTTGACCGCCATAGCGCCCACACAGAAAAGAATACTGCAGCTCACAAATCCTTTGGCAAAGCTTCCTTCCCCGTCAGAGCCCTTGCACAGCTTTTTCTCAACGTACGCACCCAGGCGGTTCATTTGCTTGTCGATATCAATAAGCTCTCCAATAAGCGCGCCTATTCCGAGTGAAAGTATCATTACAAGCACCTTGACAAGTCCTGCAGAAAAGAAGGATTCGGCAGAAACCCGAGGCGGCTCGGCAATAATACCGTCAACACCTATATAGATAACGCATATACCCATAGCCGATATAATAGCATTGCTGATACGCTCGGGAACTCCTTTTTTAACGAACGAGCCAACAAATCCCAAAATTATAACCGCTGCAAAATTTACTATTGTTCCCAGAAACGGAAATGCCAAAAATTCACCTTCCAGCAAAAAATCACCTTCTAAAAATTAATTATTCCTGCTTGCTTCAAGCTTTGTTATTTCATTTCCCGCAACGATATAGTGGCATACAAGGTGCATATCCGAGGAACGAAGCAGCTCCGCCACCATACGCGTTGTCTCTATATCCTCCGCAGAAGCAATCGCCGTTCCGCCCGGATGATTATGAACGAGTATTGCACTTTTAGAGCCGCAATTTATCATTATTTCCAAAAGTTTTCTGGTAAGGACTCCTGAAAAATTAACAGTTCCCTCAACTATAACCTCGGCAGATATTATCCTGTTTTGCTTGTCAAGAGGCAAAATAAGTACAGTTTCGTTTACAATATCGAAGTAATATCCCGTAAGAAATTCAAAAAGCTCCTCTTCGGTGTGCGCACGGCCAAACTTAAATTTTTCTGTGATTCTGCGGCCTGCTATAGCAGAAATAAGCCTTATCATTGCAGAACACTTTTCACCGCACATAGAATTTATAACAGAAGCATCCGTCTTGGCAAGCAAGGAAAAATCAGAAAATCTTTCCGACAGACGCTTTGAGGATTCTTCACAGCCCTTATCACAGTATCGAAGCACTTCGAAAAGCCTTGAATGAAAATCAGCCATTTTGCTTTTCCTCCCTACTTCTGTTAAATCGGTCAAGCTCGGGAGACTGAACCAAAGCAAGTGAAATCTGCCTTGAAATTCCGAAATACTTTTCTCCGCACACTATATAATGCTCAAGATGCGTTATCCCGGCAAGCGTAAGCGCTGAGGTAAGCGCGGAATTTGTTGCCATATCTCCCTGGGTAGGAAAAAGCGGTCCGTACGGATGGTTATGCGCTGTTATTGCAACAGCCGCGCGCTTTTTTATTGCAAAGCTGATAAATGCATCGGGTCTTACCGCACCCGATGAATAATCAAGCTCGTAAATCACCGAATAATCAAGCAGACGCATTCTGTTATCGAACAAAAGCATTACGCACTTTGATTCGCTTTCGGCGGAAAGCTTTTTCACGAGAAATTCTCCAAGCTCAGAATAATCATCAAAAGGCTTTTCAACTATCTCGGTATTGTTTTCAATAATGAGCTCTCCTACCTTTTTGAGAAAATCGGCAATTCCCTCTCCCACGCCCACAACCTCGCACAGCTCCTCGCGGCTTGCGGAAAAAACGCCGTCAAGACTTCCGAACCTCAGCATCAGCCTTTTTGCCGTGGGGTTCGTATTTTTATACGGCACTACGTAAAATAGGAGCATTTCCAGAAGCTCGTAGCTTTGCAAAACACGGCTTCCGTGGGTGAGAAGCTTATCTCTCATTCTTTGTCTGTGACCTTTATGTATCAAGCTCTCCTCAGTCATCAGACTTCACCGATTTTTTCAAGAATTGTATTTTCGCTCCTGAAAACTCAGGCGGTATCTCGCAGGTAAATCCGATGGGCTTTTTGAGTGAGAGCATATTTATTTTTATTCCCTGCGATGAAAAATTTTTCTCATACTCAGTCATAACGTTTCCCTCGTTCCACTCCGAAGCGTGAAGGTCGCGAGTGATTATCTCAGCTTCAAGCCCCATAGCAGAAATCTCTTCAAGCGAAAAATCAAAAAGTCCAACGTTATCGGTCTTAAACGTAAGGCTTCCTCCCTCGCGTAGAAGATTGAAGTAAACCGCAAGGTATCTTCTATGCGTCAAGCGGCGCTTTGCGTATCCCTTTTTACTCCAGGGGTCAGAAAAGTTAAGAAAAATTCTATCAATCGTGCCGGGAGCAAAGATTTCGGTAAGGTTGTCCGCAGTATCTACGATAAAGCGGAGATTATCCTCTCTTTCACCTCGCGTACGAAGAGCCGCCTCGGCAGCAAGCATAGCGCAGTCCGAAACCCTCTCCATAGCGAAATAGCAAGCATCCGGATTTCGCTTTGCCATTTCACAGGCAAATCCACCCTTGCCCGCGCCTATCTCGAGAAACACGCGAGAGCCCGCCCTGCCCATCTGAGCAGCAGGGTCGGTTATAGGTGATACAGGCTTTTCGAAAATCACCTCGCTGCAAGCAAGAAGCCTTGCTTCCCCGTTTTTCTTTTTTCTCATTCTCATACCGTTAAATCTCCCTGATTTCGCCTTCGCCCTTAGAGAATTCGGTAAGCTCAAGTCCCGGATTGTCCTCAAGCACCCAGCGAATAGCCCATTCGCTCGTGAAAATCAAAAGATTATTCCCTCTGAAATCCTGCACCCATTTGGTGTCGTGAGAAAGCTTCAGAGTTTTGGGATCAAGATTTTTATCCTTTATCCAGCGTATCTGGCTGTACGGCAACGTGCTGCGGCGAAGGTCGCAGCCGTATTCGTTTTTAAGTCTGTATTCAAGCACCTCGAACTGAAGCACGCCTACAACACCGACAATAACTCTTTCAAGACCCGAGTTGGGCTCAAAGAATATCTGTATAGCACCCTCTTGGGCAATCTGGTTCATACCCTTGGCAAACTGCTTACGCTTCATTGAATCCACCTGCTCTACCATAGCAAAATGCTCGGGAGCAAAGGTAGGAATTCCTTCAAATTTAATTTTCGCGCCCTTCTCGCAGACGGTATCTCCTATAGAGAAAATTCCGGGGTCGAAAACGCCTATTATATCGCCAGCGTACGCTTCGTCTATAACCTCTCTTTCGGCAGCCATCATCTGCTGAGGCTGAGAAAGTCTGAATGCCTTTGCACCCTGAACGTGATAGTATTCCTTGCCGCGTTCAAATTTTCCCGAGCAGATACGCATAAACGCAATTCTGTCACGGTGCGCCTTGTTCATATTTGCCTGTATTTTGAACACGAAGGCAGAAAATTTCTCGTCAAAGGGGTCAACAACGTCTTCCTCGGAAAGCCTGGGAAGCGGCGAGGTAGTCATTTTAAGAAAATGCACAAGGAATGGCTCTATTCCAAAGTTATTGAGAGCCGAGCCGAAGAATACCGGAGAGAGCTTACCGTGTCTTACAGCTTCGAGATCGAAGTCGTACGAAGCACCGTCAAGAAGCTCAACCTGCTCACAAAGCTCAATTCTCTGAGATTCGCCTATAAGCTCGTCAAGCTTTTCGGTATCCGTTATTTCGCAGTCTATGCCCTTTATTTTTTCACGACCTCTGTGAGAATCACCGAAGGAAAGTATAGAACGCGCCTCTCTGTCATAAACTCCCTTGAATTTTTGACCGCAGCCTATCGGCCAGTTCATAGGATAAGTGCCTATTCCAAACTCACGCTCAAGCTCGTCAAGAAGGTCGAACGGGTCGCGCGCTTCTCTGTCCATCTTGTTGATGAAGGTGAAGATGGGAATATCGCGCATAGCGCAGACTTTAAAAAGCTTTCTGGTCTGAGGCTCGATACCCTTAGCAGCGTCAATTACCATTACGGCACTGTCTGCCGCCATAAGCGTACGGTAGGTGTCCTCTGAGAAATCCTGGTGTCCGGGAGTGTCAAGAATATTTACGCAGTATCCGTCATATTCGAACTGCAAAACTGACGAGGTTATAGAAATACCTCTCTGCTTTTCAAGGTCCATCCAGTCTGACGTTGCGTGCTTATCCGTCTGCTTTCCTTTAACCGAGCCTGCTGACGATATTGCTCCTCCGTAAAGAAGAAATTTTTCGGTAAGAGTTGTTTTTCCTGCGTCAGGGTGCGATATTATAGCAAAGGTTCGTCTTCTGTTTATCTCGTTAGAAAAATCTGCCATTTTCTTGTCCTTTAATATTATTAAAACTTTTTAAACCAGAATATTTTAACACAATAAACCGTCTTTGTCAATAGCGAGACTTCAGTAAAGGGTTTCGTATTTTCCACCGGGGATAAATTCCCTGATAAGAGAAGTTTCCGGAACGAGGGATATATCTATCGGCTCTGCCATTTTTGCAGCATTCAGCACGGTTTCTGCATACGGCTCACGCTCGGCAAGCTCGTCTGAGATAAGATTTTCAACGAAACGGCGCATGACGGAAAGCTCAAACGGATGAAAGGTGTTAAAGCTCATATCGGCATATTGCCTGTTCGGATAGAGATATTTGTCTTCTCCCAAAAGAACATTTTTCCACATTGAAAGCGTTCTTTCCGCGCCGGCATTGCGATAAAGACTGTCTCTTACCATTCGGCGAATAAATCTGATTTTCCTGCCCGAAAGAATCCGCTCACCGTCACAGTCGTTGATATTCGTGGAGACGCTTATAAAAAGCTTAAACGCGCGCTCCTTTGGAAGCGTTGAAAAAACCAGAGGGCTAAGCGCGTGAAGCCCCTCTATGATAACACATCCATCCGTCATAGCAGGATGAAGACGCACCTCGCTTCTCCTTGAAAGTTTAAAATCGTATTTCGGAAGTAAAAATTCTTTCGAATCGGCTATATCCTCAAGGCTCTTGACGAGAAGAGGAAGATCAAGCGCCTCTACCGATTCGCAATCATGACTGCCGTCAGCAAGCTTAGGATAATCGGGATCGTCAAAGGAACGGTAAAAATCATCAAGAGAAACAACGATACACCCCTCCCCGTGTGACTTTATTCGGTCACATATCATATTTGCGGTAGTAGTTTTACCCGAGCCGGAAGGGCCGGCAAGAAGAAGAATTTTTACATTTTTATCAGAAGAAATTTTACACGCCACCCTATCAACAAGCGCGTGATACTCCTCTTCGCTCTGCCTCACAAGCTCCTGCGGCGATTTCACAGCCAATCTGTTTATATCATCAATATTAATTTCCGCCATAAAATACGCTCCTTTTTGTATTATAGCTCTATTTTTTAATTATACTGTAATTTTATCATATACGTTACAAAATATCAAGTAAAGTTTTTGGGCAAGAGGTTTTGGAAAATCGGTTAATGAGTGAAAAGTGTTTACCTACGTTCGCCAAAACATTCCAAGCTGCTTTTACTCAGAAATCAAGATAAAAAAAGAGGGGCTGCCGATTGAGAGCAGCCCCTCGTCATGCCTTCATCAATAGCTAGGCAAACGAACAGGTCTAGAGTCCTTGTCGTAAGTATTCTTACTAGAGGTAATTATATCAACACTGTTCAGCTTAACTATTTCGCATGTAGGAATTTCATATTTCATATTACTTCTCCATACACAAACAAAAGCATAACCGATTGCATTTTCATTATATACGATATTTTTTATTTTGTCAATAGCTTTAATAAAAAAATATTAATTTTTTAATGAAAACGTCATCGCGGCTGCTTTCGTCAGCTTTTTCGACAGAAAAAGTATTATTCCTTCGGTGCAACCTTGCGTTTTGCAGGTCTCGGAGATTTTCGCTTTGACTTCCTTCTTACTGCGGTACGTTGCAATCCCTCTTCAAACTCCTGAAGACGAGCCTTACTTGCCTTATCAAGCGTTCTCTTGGCTCTCCAGGTTTCATTGAAATTGCGATAAAGCTTTAAGGAAAGAAGCATATCCCCATCATTTTCGCAAAAATAATGGAAGGTATATCTCTGCCCCTTTGAATGAAGAGGCTTTGAGCAAAGCTTAAGCTTTGACGCACACAGAGGACATATCGGTGATTTTACAATGTCGTCATCAAGCAGCTCGCCTATAGTTACGTATCCGTCATCTCCTGCATCCGCATCACCTATCACCGAGCTTTCGATTGTATCACCGATTGGGACGGAATAATTTTTAATTCCCTCTTCTATGTTAAGCTTCTGAGCAACGAGTGCCGTGAAATAGGCATCGTTTAAAGCATCGTGAGCAGGCAGATTTTGCGGAATACTGAAATGTTCCATAGCGTATTCGAGAGAACGCTGCTTTTTCTCATCCTCGGTTTGCCTATTGAATATGAGCTGCAGGTCGTATGTAGAATCAAGCCAATCGCCTTTAATAGCGTGAACGTTCAGATTTTCCTTAAGCATCGGAACGTCATCCGGTCCCCAGGTCAGAAATGCAAAATCCTTGCCGCACCATCTCTTAAAGCGCTCGGCTGCCTCGGGAAGCGGAGTTCCCATATCCATTTGCTCCTGCGTTATTCCCGTAAGCTCGGAGACCTGGCGGTGAAGTCTTTTAAAGTATTTAGGCTTAACCATTATCTGATACGAGCCGCAAATATTAAGGTGCTTATCAAGCTTTACAGCTCCTATCTGGATTACTTCTCCGCGAAGCCTGGAGGAAAGACGGCGCTGAACTGCAAGAGCTTTTTCGGCATACGCCTGATTCCATTCAAGGTCTAGTGTAATATAGTACATATTTCTTCTTTCAATCATTCCTTGTATTTTTACCTATACATTATAACACCGCGATGAAATGTTGTCAATAACGGTCGGGGCATTTTTATTTATTTCTTGACTTTTTATTTACTATAGAGTATAATAAAATATATTTATTAAAAGGGGAAAACAAATGGAGAAAAACGAACGCATATCCGAAATATTTGCTTCCTGTGTATTCAACGAGGACGTGATGCGTGAAAGACTGCCTAAGGACGTCTATAAATCTCTTATGAACACCATAGCTAACGGTAAGGAAATCGATGCGAGCATAGCAGACGTAGTAGCCGGAGCTATGAAGGACTGGGCAATATCTCACGGTGCAACGCACTTTACCCACTGGTTCCAGCCTCTTACAGGCGTTACTGCAGAAAAACACGATGCATTTATCACCCCCGTAGACGGCGGAAAGGCCATTATGGAATTTTCAGGCAAGGAGCTCATAAAGGGCGAGCCTGATGCTTCCTCGTTCCCTTCCGGAGGTCTCAGAGCTACCTTTGAGGCAAGAGGATACACCGCTTGGGACCCTGCCTCCTATGCGTTTATAAAGGACACTTCTCTATACATCCCCACGGCATTCTGCTCTTATACAGGTGAGGCGCTTGATACTAAAACCCCCCTTCTTCGTTCAATGGACGCGGTAAGCGCCGAGGCTCTCAGAATAGTTCGCCTTTTTGGAGATACTGTAACCGCCAGAGTAACCTCTACCGTTGGCGCAGAGCAGGAATACTTCCTTATTGACGAGAACGATTTCAAGGCAAGACGCGACCTGTTCTACTGCGGAAGAACTCTTTTCGGAGCTCCTGCTGTAAAGGGTCAGGAAATGGAAGACCACTATTTCGGAGCTCTTCCCACTAGGGTAAGCGCATTTATGCGCGAGCTTGACACTGAGCTTTGGAAGCTTGGAATACCTTCAAAAACAAAGCACAACGAGGCAGCACCTGCTCAGCATGAGCTTGCCCCTATATTTTCAACTACAAACATCGCCGTAGACCAGAACCTGCTTATGATGGAGGTTATGCGCAAGCTTGCTCCCAAATATAATATGGCGTGTCTGCTTGCCGAAAAGCCGTTTGCAGGCATAAACGGCTCGGGTAAGCATAACAACTGGTCGCTGGGCACCGATACCGGAATAAACCTTCTTAAGCCGGGTAAGAAGCCCGAGGAAAATAAGCAATTTCTTCTCGTTCTGGCAGCGGTCATAAAAGCCGTAGACGAATATCAGGATTTGCTCAGAATTTCAGCGGCAACCCCTGGAAACGACTACCGTCTTGGCGGTGACGAAGCACCTCCTGCAATCATATCGATTTTCCTTGGAGACGAGCTTGACACCCTCATTGATTCTATAATAGACGGCAAGGATTATTCTAAAAACTACACGAAATATATGTCGCTTGGAATTCCTTCCGTTCCTGCAATAAGGCGCGATACGACCGATAGAAACAGAACCTCACCGTTTGCCTTTACAGGTAATAAATTTGAGTTCAGAATGGTAGGCTCTTCGCAGAATATCGCTCTTGCCAACATAGTGCTCAACACCGCTGTTGCAAACTCACTTTCAGAATTTGCGGACAAGCTTGAGGCAGCTGACGACTTTGATAAAGCGCTGACCGCCCTTATCGCAGAAACCTTCAAAAAGCATCACCGCATACTCTTTTCAGGAAATTCTTATTCTGCAGAATGGGAAAAAGAAGCTGCTTCAAGAGGACTTTCCAACTTCAAAACAGCTCCAGAGGCTTACGAGCACTTCACCGATAAAAAGAACGTTGAGCTCTTTACGAAATTCGGCGTGATGAGTGAGACCGAAATGCGTTCACGCAGAGAAATATTCTTTGAAAATTACCGCAAGGTCAAAAATATCGAAGCGAGAACTATGCTCGAAATGACCATAAGGGATATAATCCCTGCCGTTTCTAAATACATCGGCGAGCTTTCCGAGGCGGTTAACAGAAAGAAGACTGCCGTTCCCGGTATAGACGTTTCTTGCGAATGCGAGCTTATCGAAAAGCTTTCTACCCTGCTTTCAAAGACCTTTAACGCTTACAGCGCTCTCGAAAAAGCCGAGAAAATTGCCGTAAGCAAAAAGGATGAGGACGCTTCCTTCTATTATAAAAATACGGTAGAGAACAGAATGGTAAGTCTCAGACGCTACGTTGACGAAATGGAAACGCTTACCGCAAGAGAGGCTTGGCCTATGCCTACTTACGGTGACCTGACGTTTGGAGTGTAAATTACTTCATTAATTGTAATATATTATTATGCAAAATAAAAGGGGAAGAAATCGTGCCAATTTCTTCCCCTAAAATAATTAGAGCGAAGATACTCAGAAAAGTATCCTCGCTCTTTTTTAGTTCGGTTCCGCTCGAAAGCAGCACCTTAGGCTTTTATTATTAAGCGTGGGTCCACTCTTCACTTGCGAGAGTCTGAACCTTCTCAGCTGCAACTGCAGCATCTTCAAGACCGCCTACCGCGCTGCCCTTTACAGTCCAGCCTGTAACTGCACCGAAGGTTACGGAGGTAAGAGCCTGACAGCCGGCGAATGCATGAGCACCTATAGCGGATACGCTTGCGGGAACGTTTACCGTTGCAAGCTTCTTACAGCCGTAGAATGCGGAGATTCCGATAGATTCAAGAGATGCTCCAAAAGCAACCTCGGTTACTGCCGTACAGCCTGAGAACGCTTCCTTTGCTACTACGGTTGCACCGTTAAGAGCTACGGCTTCAAGAGCAACGCAGTCCGCAAATGCTCTGGCACCTATCTCGGATACACTTCCGAAATCAGCGGTTGCTATAGAATAGCAGCCTTCAAATGCGCTGTTACCAAGCTTAGTAACCGATGCAGGAAGCACGAGAGCCGAAAGCTTATTGCAATTATAGAATGCATAATCGCCTATAGCTGTAACACCGGCAGAAAACGTAACGGAAGTAAGGAAATCACAGTTGATAAATGCATAAGCATTTACGTTGGTAGCCACGGTAATATCTGTTACGGAAGTATCTGCAACGTAAAGAGCGTTTGCGTAATAAAGCGGGTTAGCAAGCGCATCACCGAAGCTCACGTTAGTCCAGCTTGCAATATCAGCAATCTTTACAGTCTCAAGATTGTCACTTCCTACGAAAGCACGCGCACCGATGTTCTTAAGAGATGCAGGAAGAGAAATAACGGAAAGAGAGGTACAATGTGCAAATGCGTCCTTTCCAATCTTCTCTACTCCCTCAGGAATAACTATCTCTACGATTTCTGCTGCTCCGTAGAAGGTATAAGGAAGTATTTCGGTAATGCCTGCAGGAATAATAAGCTCTGTAACAAGCTCACCGTTTATATAGAGCATATTTGCATAAGCAAGGGGGTTTGCCGAATAGTTTGCAAATTCAATACCGCACCACTTAGTAAGGTCGGGATAATATACTTTGGAAAGGCTCGTGCATTCATCAAATGCATACTCGTCAATTCTTGTAACAGATGCGGGAAGCTTAATAATGCTTATACCCTCACATCCTGCAAAAGCATATTTTCCGATAACGGTGGAGAGAGTAATCTCTACTTCTTCAAGAGAATAAGGAACGTAAGATATCAGCTTCTGTACCTTTTTGCCGTCCTCTTCAACCTCTGCGAGAACTCTGTTCTCTTCAGTAGCTCCGAAGATGTATCCGAAGTGATAATCCTCTACAGAATCCTTCGACTTACCAATGAAAGGAAGCTTTATGGACTTAAGAGATGAGCAACCCTCAAAAGCACCGAATCCAATAGAAGTTACGTTGTCGTTAATAAGTATGCTCACAACGCTTGAGCAATTTTTGAATGCGCCGGCTTCGATTTCGTTAAGATTTGCCGTTTCACCGAGATTGATAGCCTTAAGCGAGGTGCAGTTAACGAAAGCATTAGCACATACCTTCTCAAGAGCAGCGCCAAACTTTACGCTTACAAGAGAAGTGCAATCTGCAAAGGTCTCGGAAAGAATTTCATCAATCTTGTCGGAAAGAACGATTTCCTTAAGCGATGAGCAGCCCTTGAATGCAGCAGCTCCGATATCCAAAACGTTAGCGCCTCCGTCAACGGTTTCAAGCCTTGAGCAGCCCTCGAATGCCGAAGCGGCAATTTCGGTTACACCGTTTCCGATGTCTGCCGAAGAAAGCCATACGCAACCCTTAAATGCACTCTCACCGATTGTCTGTACGCTTTCGGGAAGCTTAATGCTTGATATGTTAAGACCGATAAACGCGTAAGGATAGATGTGTGTAGCTCCTTCGGGAACAACAACCGCACCGCCCTCGATAACGTCCTTCTTAACAACGTTTCCTTCAGCATCCTTAACGGGATCACCGTTTTTGTCTTTTACCTCTTCCTGTTTAACAACACCGTTTACAAGGGTGTTATCAGCATAGAAGGATTTTGCGTAAAATATTGGGTTAGCCTCTTCATTTTCAAAGGAATTCTTAACCCAGGAAGCGATAGAATCGATATATACGTTTCTTATGCTTTCGCAGTTTTTAAATGCGTTTTCACCAAAGCTTCTGACGTCACCGTCAACACCTTCTATATGAAGATTTGCAAGTGACTTGCAGCCGGAAAATGCGTTTGCACCTACCGTCTTAACCGAAGCGGGAATGTATATTGCCGTTGTCTTAAGTCCTACGAACGCATAGTCGGATATGTTGGTTATGCCTGCAGGAATAGCAAATACGTCTTTAACGTCTATTTTATTAGGAGAAAACGTATCAGCCGCGGTTATTGGGTTAGCCGTAGCATTTGCAAAATCTATATTGCACCAAGCCTCAAGGTCATAAGTGAAAACCTTTTTGAGCTTACAGCCGGAGAATGCGCTCTCACCTATCTCCTTAACACTGTCACCCATAACAACGTACTGAATATTCGAATTGTTTTCGAAAGCGTTGGGCGCAATCTTGGTTACGGGCCTGCCGTTATGATATCCTATGTAAAGATAAGTACCGAGAGTTTTTCCGTCAGCAACTCCGACAACAGTCCAGGTTCCGTCAAAGTTTTGTTCGTACTCAAGACGGTCAGAATCACCGAGAACGCTGAAGCAAAGAGTACATACGCCGCCGTTTTTGGGAATGGTGTTGTTCTTGTTATAAACGTGGGTTGCATCTATCTTGTCAGCCTGCAGAGCGCCTACTGTCTGATAAGCACAGCTTTCACAGTAGCTAAGGGTGTAGGAGTGAGTATGTGCCTCGTTATATACCTTTTTAGTAACGAGAGAGTGAGACTGAGACGCTTCAACAGCAACTCCTACCTCTCTGGAAAGCTCAATACGGCATCTGGGAACGGAGCAATAAACTACCTTGTCCGCAATACCGCCCTTAGTACAATCCAAAACGTCAACGTTTTCATAAACGGGATCGTTTTCGATATGAGTACCGCGCTCACCTTTTTTAGCGGTTCTTGAAATTTCTGCTTCACATTCAACGCAGTAGACTACCTCATCGTACTTCTCGTCAGTCATGCAGTTGCCTTCGGTAGTGATTTCTTTTACAGTCTTGGTTTCCTCGTGCTCACAGTCACCGCACGAGCTGAGCGCAAATACAAGCGCCACCGCAAGAATCAGCATCAGCAAAAAACTTACTCTTCTTTTCATGGTTTCTCCTTGAATATCCTTTTGAATCCGGGAAGAATTTCTTCCCGTTATTTTAAGAGCTATATAAAATATAATAAAGCATAATATATTATAATAGATTTTAACACCGATGTCAATAGTAATTTTGCCTATAAAACGACTTACTTTTTTGTTAATAAAGGCTTTGAGTCTGTTAAATCAGCGACATAATAAGCTCCGTGACAAAAACCGAAAGTGTCGCGCCTATCGCAACGGTAAGCAAGCCTCTCTTAAAAAAGGCTAAAATCACAGCTACCGCAGTTCCTATAACAGCAGAGACCTCCGAGCCTGTGGAATAAAATATTGAGGGAAAGGTCATTGCCGTCAAAACCGTATAAGGAATATAATATAGGAACGATTTGGCGTATCTGTTGGTTATCTCTTTACGGCAAAAGACGAGAGGGAGCATTCTGATAAGATAGGTGACTCCTGCCGCTACAAGAAGGTAGAGAAAAAAGGAAAGATGCTCATTCATTTTCTGCGTCCTCCTCACTCTCTTCTATGGGTGCAACTAAAGCGAATACGAGGCTGGTAACGACAGCCGTTATTATTATTTTAAAGCCTGAGCGCAGCGAATCGAATATCGGAACGTAGAAAAGAAGCAACGATATAAAAGCAGCAGTTGCAACACACAAAAACGGCTTAAGCCCACTCTTTGCGAAAGGAACTACTATAGCCGTAAACATAGCGTAAATTGCTATTCCCAGCGCTGATATGAGAAGCGCAGGAAGTATATTTCCCGCCACCGCACCAAGCAATGTTCCAAGACACCAGCCAACGTAAGGGGTGAGTATAAGCCCGAACATATATTTTCTGCCTACCCTGCCTTCTTTTCCGCTGGATACTGCAAAAACTTCGTCCGTATTTACGAACGAAATTAAAAATCTATCGCGCATACGCACGCTCTCACCAAGCTTTTGAGAGAGCGAAACCGACATAAGCGCATAACGCAGGTTTATTACAAGCTGCGTCAGAGCCAGCTCAAGAAACGAGCCCATTGACGCAATTATGGGAACTGCAGCAAGCTGGCCTGCACTGGTAACGTTAAGCATTGAGATAAGGAGCGCTTCATAAACGGAAAGCCCCGCACCCGTGGCAAAAATTCCGAAAGCAAAGGATACCGATAAATATCCGAGACATATCGGAAGTCCGTCTCTTATTCCCATTCTGAAGCTTGTGTTTTCAAGGTTTTTTGCTGACATTTTTCCTCGTATGTTATTCCCCTAAAAAGTGCCGTCAGAATATCCGTTCTTATAAAGGAGGGAACGGATTTGCTCTTCCGTAGCATCTGTGGGGAGCTTTTTTTCTATAAGTTTTCTTTTGGATTTTTCAAAATCCACTATCCCGTGTGAAATTAAATCATGTAAAACAACTTCGATATCGACTTTTTTATATCCCTTAGCGAGAAGCTTCTGAAAAATTTTTCTTTCTCCCGAAAGTCTGACGTTTGCCTCGTTTTCTATAAGCTTTTCGAGCTGCCTCGTTTCGTTTATGTATCCGCGTCCGAGCATTTCCTCGCATATTTCTTCCGCTACGGCAGGAGAAATTGATTTGGACATAAGCTTCCGCTTTAATGTCGGAACGTTATTGTCACCGTATGAAAGAATCCTCAAGGCGCAAAGCTTTCCCCTATATCTCATATCGGAAAGCTCCAGCATAGAGGTATCAGAAATCTCATCTCCAACAAGAAGCGAGCCAAGCTCTCTGTATTCCGATTCCGATACGGTGTATTCAAGCTTTTTTTCGGCATCCGAAAATCCGATTCTAAGATACCCCTTGCTCCTTGAATCTCGTATGTATATTACCTTCATATTTCACCCTTCAAGGCTTAGGGGCTGCCGCAAAAAGCAGCTGCCCCTGTCGTATTTATCTCAGTTGTTATCGTCAAAGTCGTCTATTTCAAAGTCATCATCGGCTGCAGCGTCCTCGCCGAGCTCGCCGTTTTTAACCCTTTCTCTGATAAGTCCTTCAAGAGTATCCATAAACTCCTTATCGGATTCAATAAACTTTCTTACGTTATCCTTGCCCTGTCCGAGTCTTTCTCCGTTATAGTAGAACCACGCACCGCTCTTTTCAACGATTCCAAGAGTTATTGCCATATCTATTATTTCGGAAGACTTGGAAATTCCGGAGCCGTAAAGTATATCGAATTCCGCGGTTTTAAAGGGAGGAGCGACCTTGTTCTTCACTACCTTACACTTAGTGTGAGAGCCGTAAGTCTCGCTTCCGTTTTTAAGAACCTCTGCTTTTCTAACGTCAATTCTTACAGATGCGTAGAACTTAAGTGCGCGTCCTCCGGTAGTTACCTCGGGGTTTCCATACATAACTCCAACCTTCTCACGCAGCTGATTTGTAAATATAACTATACAATTTGACTTAGCAATCGCTCCTGAAAGCTTTCTCATAGCCTGCGACATAAGTCTTGCCTGAACGCCAACGTGAGATGCTCCCATATCCCCCTCAATCTCCTGACGGGGAACAAGAGCCGCAACCGAGTCGATTACAATTATATCGATTGCTCCCGAGTTTACGAGCGTTTCGGCAATTTCAAGAGCCTGCTCTCCGCAGTCAGGCTGAGAAACGAGAAGCTCGTTTGTATCTACTCCCAGCTTCTTTGCATATACAGGGTCGAGCGCGTGCTCTGCATCTATGAATGCCGCTATACCGCCCTGCTTCTGAACCTCTGCAACAACGTGCAAAGCGATAGTCGTTTTACCCGAAGATTCCGGGCCGTATATCTCGGTAATTCTTCCTCTGGGAATTCCGCCTATTCCGAGCGCGAAGTCAAGGCTTAAAGAGCCGGTGGAAACGGCAGATACGTTCATTGCCGCATTTTCTCCAAGGCGCATTATAGAGCCCTTACCGCATTCTCTTTCTATTCTGGCCATTACGGTTTCAACAGCAGCCTTCTTCTCTCCTGCTTCAACCTTTTCTACAGTTTGTATTGATGCTGATTTCTTTGCCATTTTCATTACTCCTTTTTGTTTTTTACGACTTCATTATACAACAGTATGTGTCCAATTAAACGGACAGTTAAAGCAATTTACAAGCTCCGAGAGGACGGACGTTAAGACGCATCACCGCACCGCTGCCGAACACCGACTCCATAAGCGCGGTATACTCGTCAACCCATTCCCTTTTGACGTATGCCTGTATTGTTCCGGCAAAGCCGCCGCCGTGAACTCTGTAAGCACCTTCTTTTCCGTAAAGGAAGCCTTCTGTAAGAAGAAGAGCCAGCGAAAGTCCCTGCTCTTTAACGTTCTTTGTCGTATATACGTTCTGAAGGAATTCAAACGATGATTTTCCCGATGCTATTACGTTTTCAAAAAATTCTTTTATGTTTTTATTTGCAAGAGCGGCTCTCGCAAGCTCTACTCTCGTATTTTCTCTTAAAAAGTGAACGGCGCGAAGAAGCGCTCTGTCACCGGCAACAGCTCTTATATCCGGCGCCTTTTGCAATAGCTCTGCCTCGGTGAGTCCTCTGAGAACCTCTTTGCCGAGTATTGCGGCAACTCTCTTCATTTCCATAGGAACAGATGCGTAATCCTCATTAAGATCCGCGTGGTTTCCTCCCGTATTTACTATGCAGAGAGAATACCCCGCATCCGAAAGTGAGAAAGAAATCGGTTCGATTTCGGGAGACTTGGGATTTTCAAAATCCATATATACGAAGCCGCCAACCGCGCACGCCATCTGGTCCATAAGGCCGCACGGCTTACCGAAATATTCATTCTCAGCATACTGAGCAATTTTAGCTATCTCGGTGTTTTCAATTTTACCGCCGCAGAACAGGTAGTTGAATATATTGCCTATCATAACCTCAAATGCCGCGGAGGAAGAAATACCGCTTCCTCTGAGAACGTCCGAGGTTGCGTATCCGTCAAATCCGCCGAAAGCAAATCCGGAAAGCTTAAATCCGTTAGCTATACCAAGTATCAGCGAGGAGGAGGAATATTTTGGATATGCGGCTTTATCATCTATAAGCGAGAGGTCAACGCTGTCCTTTTCGTATCCCTCGGACTTAAGATTTATTTTATCCGTGCCGTTTGACGATACTATAGCAATGATATCCTTGTCGATAGCACCTGCAAGAACCTTACCTTTGTTGTGGTCGGTATGGTTTCCAAGTATCTCACTTCTTCCGGGTACGGACAAAAGATACACCTCTCTGTCATATCCGAAAAGTGATGTAAACGAATCTATTGCAGCGATGATTCTGCCCTGCTGCTCCTTGGGTGAGGAATATACTGACGATAGAATTTTTTCGGTTTCCCTGCTCATTTCAAGTATGAGCTCTTTGAGTTTTTTTACGTTCATAGTTTACCTTGCGTTTATTTGATATTTTCTTTAAGCCAGCGAAGAACGTCAGAATAAACGTCCTGCCTGTTAGTTTCCAAAAACAGCTCGTGGCGCGCGCCCGAGTAAATTTTAAGCGTAAGCTTTTCACACCCCTTCATAAGAAGAGATTTATATACATACACTGGCCCCTTTCCGTATTTACCTACCGGGTCCTCGTCACCGCTGACAATAAGCGTAGGCAGCGATTTCGGATAAGCCGAAAACCACTCCTTGCGGTTGCAGTCTCCCAGCATTGTAAAGAGGTCACGGTAAGCCGAAACCGTAAACGTGAAGGTGGAAAGCGGGTCTTCGTCATGCACCTTTACAACCTCGGTATCGCGTGTAAGCCAGGCACTCTCGCCCTCTGACTTCGGAAAATGCGAATTATATCCCGCAAACGCTATCTTTTTTAAAAATTTGCTTCTGTGGCGCGTGCCTTTCGCTTTTATCATAAGTCCAGCAATTATCTTTCCCATTCCTACAGCGCCCACCGGACCTGACGTGCCGTGAATTACCGCGCCCTTTATACTGTGCGGATATTTTTCTATATACAGCCTTGCCAGAAAAGAGCCCATACTGTGTCCGAAGATTACAAGCGGCAGAGTCGGAAAGGTATCTCTGAGATATCTGTTCATAGTGTGAACGTCACGAAGCAGTATATCAACGGCGCACTCGTCACCGAAAAATCCGAGGTCAGCCTCGGTTGATGCGGTCTTTCCGTGTCCCAAATGGTGATTTCCCGCAACGATATATCCCTCTCCCGTAAGAAACTCGGCAAGAGGCTCGTAGCGTTCAACGTAATCGACCATTCCGTGAACCAACTGAACAATACCCTTTGCGGTACAGAATTTCGGTGTGTAAAGGCAGGCGTATACGGTATTTTTTCCGTCCTTTGACGGATAAGCTATTTCGGAAAAATTGTAATTCATATTACCTCCGACCTGCTATAAAGCGTTGTACTTCTTCAAGAGTAGGCACCGAGCTTGATGCCCCCTCGCGCGATACGGTAATCGCTGCGGCAGCCGCTCCGTATCTCACGGCAGCCTTTATGTCCGAACTTCTTAAATATTCAAGCGTCATAGCCGCGCTGAAGGTATCCCCCGCAGCCGTGGTATCAACGACCTTTTCTACTCTTTCGGCAGGAATCATATCAAAGTGCTTGCCATCATATATAGACGCGCCTCTTGCCCCCTGCTTTATCACAACGTACTTGCAGTTCACCCTTCTGTAAAGCGCAAGGGCTGCTTTTAGAGAAGCATCTGCCCCTCCGGGCATTATTCCCGTAAATTCAAAGGTTTCGGTCTCGTTTGGCGAAAACACCTCAACGTACGGCAGATTTTCAAGAGGAAATCTTTTGTCGGCAGGAGCGGCATCAATGAAAATCGGTATTTTTCTTGACGCGGCTATTCTCGCGGCGCTGAGCGCCGAATCAAAGCCTATTTCAAATCCAAGGAAGAGCGCATCGGGTACAACCGAAAACGCCTCAATCATATTTTCTGTTGAAATATGAGAATTTGCACCCGGGTATACGATAATTCTGTTCTGACCGTCACCTTCCTTCATTACAACGGAAAATCCGGTTGGAACGTCTCTGTCCACCTTTATATACGAAGTGTCAATCCCCTGTTCTTTATAGTAGCTGTAAAGCTGACGTCCGTGAGTATCAACGCCAAGCCTTGTCGCAAAAACCGTTCTTGCACCGAGCCTCGAAAAAGCAACCGCAGCATTTGCGCCCTTGCCACCGGGAGTATAAGCAACTCCGCCGTCATCCATCACCGTCTCGCCCGGTCCGGGAACTCTATATACGTTAAGCGAAAGATCCATATTCGCGCTTCCTATTATGAGCACACGCTTTTCGGTCATTTTTCCCTCCGTAAGATTTTTAAGATTATATTATTTCGTCATCAAGAGCCGACAGCTTAAAGATTTCGGCAGTTGCTGAAACCTCCTTAGCAAGTCCCGCTTCTCTTTCTCTGCAGGTGAATATAAAGCTCTGCTGCCCTACGCCGGAAAGCGCCTTAATAGCCTTCATCATAGCTTTTGCTCTTGCATTGTCCTGATGGGCAAAGCTTTCGTCAAAGAGTGTGGGCGGCTTTTCCGTGTAAAGCATATCTATAAGCGCCATACGAAGCGAAATATAAGTAAGGTCTCTTGTTCCGCCAGAAAGGAAATCAACCGAGCGCTTTTCTCCGGCTGCGTTTGAGAAGACTACCTTAAGTCCGTCAGAAACGTCTATATCCGAATATTTTTTATCAGTCATGATTTCCATAAGCGCAGTAGTGTATTCTCCAAGCCTCGGAGATATTTCCTCGCGAAGATTTGCACTTGCGCTTTCTATTTCTCCAAGAGCAAGCTTTGCCGCCTCGTACTGATGGCGAAGCTCTGCTATTCTCGAATCGTTTTCCTGCATTTTTGCGTAAAGCTCACCTGGGTCAGTTGCTCTGAGCTTATGCTGAAGAAGCTCATCCTCAACACTCTCAGCCGCGCTGTCAAGCTCCGCAATTTTGACTTTGCAATCCTCAATTCCGTCTACTATCTGTTCGTGATTTATCTGAGTAAGCACCTTCCTCTTGAGAGGAGATACCTGACCTCTGATTTCAATTTCGCTCTTGTCAGCCAGAATATTTCTGGTTTCTCTGATAGCAAGCTCAAGTCCGTCCTTTTCTCTCAGAATTGCTCTCTCTCCGTCAAGGAATGCCTTAACACGCTCTTCAAGAGAATCAAGAAATTCGTTAAGACTTGTAGTGGGCGGCTCTTCTCCCCAGCGAAGAATAAGCTCAAGCAGCTCTCCTCTCGCCTCTTCGTATCTTTCCTTAGAGCTCTCCACCGCAAGACGTGCATCCTCGGTGTCCTTTATCATCTTGTCGCGTCTTGCTCTGTCCTCGGCAATTACCGAAAGCTTGGAGCGAAGGTCGGCAATACTCTCGGTTGAAAATCCGTTTGCAAGCTCTATTAACGTCTTCTTGCTCCTCGAAATAGAGTACACCGTGTATCCGCCAAAAGCAAGGCAAAGCGCGCCGAGCACGCCGACTACGACCTTCAGAGGCGTGCCGGACGATGCAGCTAAAACAAAAATCAACGCTGCGATTGCAGCAAGCGCCGAAAGAATGCCGAGCGCTATATTTCTCACAAAGGAATTTCTGAGCTTACCTATTTTTACGAGAGCGGCACTCTCTCCGCCAAGCGAATCTGAAAGCTCTATCTGAGCCTCGGTATCCTTGGTTATTCCTACCGCGCTCTTTTCCTTCTCGTACTTTTCTTTTGCCTGCGTCAGACTTCTGTAAGCATCGTCAACGCCTCTTCTTGCAACCGCAAGTCCGGTAAGATAGGACTCCGTAGGCACGAAATCCGCTCTCGTATTTTCGAGTATATAAGCATTATACTGCTCACTTTTTTCATCATAGCTCTTTTCAAGGTCGTGAAGCTTATCAAAAGTCTGTATCGTAACAACGTTACGGTAGCAAACGTCAAGGTCGCAGAGCTTATTGAGAAGCTCTGTCTCGGATTTGCGCTGAGAACGAAGCTCGTGAAGCTTTGCTTCCTTTGCAAGAATCTGCTTATTATCCTCGTCAGCCAGCTTGAATTTATCCCTCAGCTGAACCGAACGGCGCTCAAGCTCGTATATAGTGCCGCCGCTTCCGCTCTTATGAAGCAAGGCCTCCATTCTGACAGAAACCTTGGATGCAGCTCTCTGATTGTTTATTCTCTCGTTACCTGAGAAAAGAATATTTTCGATAGACTGCTTTACGCTGCCCTCGTTTATGGCGCTGTCACCTATCTGACCGATAAAAGCCGTATTGTCAAAAAGGTCTCTGTCCACACCGAAAAACACCTCTCCGGCAGGAACTTTGCCAAAAGCAGGAGAGCCTGTTTCAAGGTCAAGTATCGAAGAATCCTCCTTGTACGAAACGCGCTGACCGTTTTCAACTCTCTCGGTAATTCTGTTAAGAAGATATCTTTTATCTCCCACTCTTACCGTCATTGAGCCTTCGGCTATACCGCTATCCCAGTTTATGCGCTTGCTTCTCTCGTCAGGACCGTCCGTCTTATTTTCGGCAGGAAATCCGAAGAGCATGTATTTTATAAATGCCGCTACGGTGCTTTTACCCGCCTCATTACGTCCGACTATTACGTTGATATCTTCGGAAAAATCAAGCGACATATCGGTTATCATACCGAAGCTTTTTATGTCGATTCTTTCAATTATCACGCCCGCTCCTCCTATTCGTCATAGCCAAAATCACCGGACAGAAATTTTTCTGCCCTGAAAACCGAGTCCTTCGCATTATACCAGGGCTCTTCATCATATCTGTAATCAAACTTTTTGCAGAACCAGCTTACGTCTCCCTTAAGAGCCTTTACGTAGCCCTCCTCAATGCCGTGCGCTGCCGCATAAAAATCACGGAAGATTCTCTTAGAGCTTTTCTTCTCGGCATAATCAATCATTTTTCTGTAATGCGGGAGACAGAAATACGGCATTTTAGCAAACTTCTTGCGGAATCCGAGATAGTCTGTTTCCCAAAGATAAACCGCCGTGGCAATCATCATTGAGAGATTCTTTTCTATTCTCGAGCAAACGTAACAATCAGCCTCAAGCCTGCCGAGAGCAGATACCGCAGCGCGAGAGCGACTTCCCACAAGTGTCGGTCCGTTTACCTTTTTTTCAACCTCGGCAAGATGGCTTTCGAGCATAAGTCCGATTCCAAGCATTCTCTGGCGTCTGTGCATCATAACGTAATGATTATGGCAAAAGCCCTGCTCGTTGGTTTTCACTCTTATATCGGGCTCCATCATAGAAGCACCTAGAATTATATCAAGCTCGTCGTTCTGAAGCTTTTTGTGAAGCTTGCAAAAAGGACAGGCACATTCGGATTTCTCCGCTATTTCGTCAAACGCCTCGTTGACGGGTATCATATAAATCTGTTCCAAAGCCAACCTCCGAAATGGAAAAACTCTGCACTTGCAATTTAATGCAAAATATGCTAAAATAATAAAAAATATACGTATCATCAACATTATACACCATAAGCGTGATTTTTTCAAGAGGAACAGGCGATGTTTAGTGAATTTTTTTCAAAAGAAAATAAAGTAATAAACGGACGGGATGCAATAGTCGTAAAAATACCGGGCGCATACTCGCTTGACGACACCTTTCTCTGCGGTCAATGCTTCAGATACGAGGAAATAAAACGTGAAGAGGGATACGCCGAATATTTCACCGTCATAGGCGAGGAGCTTGTATTTGTCGGTCAAAGAGAGCGCGGTGAAATTATATTTTACGATATTGACGAGCAGGTCTTCGAAAAAACCGCCCGTACCTATTTTGACCTTGACACCGATTACCGAAAAATTAAAGAAGAGGTGCTTCTGGGATTTGACACACCGTTTTTAAGACTTGCGGCAGATTCTGCCGAGGGAATCGCAATACTAAGGCAGGATCCGTGGGAAACAATCTGTTCATTTATAATATCTCAAAACAACAACATTCCCAGAATAAGAAAGATAGTCAGAGAGATTTCAAGCGCCTATGGTGTAAACTTAGCTTTACAAAAAGGCTTAAAATACTGTCCTTTAAGTCAAAACAACAAAAAACCTTGCGAAGAAAAATGTAAAGCTTGCGGTAGATGCTACACCTTCCCAAGCGCACAAAAAATACTTGAAGCCCCCGAGCTTTTGCTCCCCTCAAAGCCTGGCTTCAGATACAAATACATCGTTGATGCAGCTACAAAAATCGTATCGGGGGAAGTTGATATCGAGAAGATAAAGCAGGCTTCATCATATGAAATAACGGTTGCCGAGCTTTCAAAAATTCTAGGTGTCGGACTTAAGGTTGCTTCCTGTGCTGCGCTCTTCGGATTCTATAATCTCGATGCGTTCCCTATTGACGTTTGGATGAAAAGGGCGATAGACGAGTATTTCGGCGGTGAACTTGATCACACGAAATTCGGAAAATACGCAGGTGTCGCTCAGCAATATATTTTTCATTACATACGAAATATTAAACGTTAGAGAAAACCCGCACTTCCTTTGTCGGAAGTGCGGGTTTAGTATTCTATTGTATTTTAAGGAAACTTACTTTTTAACCTCTTCCATAATGAAGGCCTCAAGAACGTCTCCCTCCTTGATGTCGTTAAACTTATCAAGTCCTACACCGCATTCGTATCCCTCCGCAACCTCACGAACGTCATCCTTGAAGCGCTTAAGAGATGAAATACTATCCTCGAAGATTACGATACCGTCACGTACTATACGAATCTGCGACTGTCTTGTAATCTTTCCGTTTCTGATATAACAGCCTGCTATAGTGCCTACGTTGGGAACTCTGATAGTCTGACGAACCTCAGCGTGACCGAGGAGAACCTCCTTGTAGGTAGGAGCAAGCATACCCTTCATAGCAGCCTCAACCTCTTCGATTATCTCGTAGATTATACGGTGAGTACGGATATCTACTCCGTTTCTCTCTGCGCTGTCAAGAGCGTTCTTATCGGGACGAACGTTAAATCCGCAGATTATTGCGTTTGATGCGGTTGCAAGCATAACGTCAGATTCGGTAATTCCGCCGACTGCGCTGTGAATTACGGCAACCTTAACCTCTTCGCCGGAAAGCTTAATAAGCGAAGCCTTAACTGCCTCTGCAGAGCCTGCAACGTCAGCCTTAACTATGATATTAAGAGTTTTGACACCCTCGGATATCTGGCTGAAGAGCTCATCAAGATTAACTCTTGCATTAGCAGCAAGAATCTCAGCTCTCTGCTTTTCACGGCGCTGATCCGCAAGGCTTCTTGCCATCTTTTCGTCCTCAACTGCATTGAGCTCATCGCCTGCCTGAGGAACGTCATCAAGACCTACTATTTCAACGGGAACGGAAGGACCTGCAACCTTTATGGTCTTACCCTTATCGTCTACCATTGCACGCACTCTTCCTACTGCATTACCAACTATAACGTAATCGCCCTGATGAAGAGTTCCGTTCTGAACCAGAACGGTTGCAACCGGGCCCCTTCCTCTGTCGAGCTTAGACTCTATAACGAGTCCCTTGGCGCGTCTCTTGGGATTAGCCTTAAGCTCCTTCACCTCTGCAACGAGAAGAACGCTCTCAAGAAGGTCATCTATGCCCATACCCGTGAGAGCTGAAACAGGAACGCATATAACGTCACCGCCCCATTCTTCAGGAACGAGCTCATACTGAGTAAGCTGATTAAGAACGTTATCGGGATTAGCGTGCTGCTTATCCATTTTGTTTATAGCCACGATAATATCAATACCCGCTGCTTTCGCGTGGTTGATAGCTTCTACAGTCTGAGGCATTACGCCGTCATCTGCCGCTACAACGAGAATTGCAATATCGGTAGACTTAGCGCCTCTCATACGCATAGCGGTAAATGCTTCGTGACCGGGGGTGTCAAGGAAGGTGATATCCTTGCCGTTTGCTTTTACGCGGTATGCACCTATTGCCTGAGTAATACCGCCTGCTTCACCCTTGGTTACGCTGGTATGTCTGATTGCGTCAAGTATCGAGGTTTTACCGTGGTCAACGTGTCCCATTACGCAGACAACGGGCGCTCTTTCTTCAAGATCCTCAGCGCTGTCCTCTGCCTCGGTAAAGAGCTTTTCTTCAATGGTTACAACTACTTCCTTGGTTACCTTAGCGCCAAAATCGTCCGCAATAACCTCGGCAGTTCCGTAGTCTATGACGTCATTTACGCCCTTCATTTCGCCCATAAGCATAAGCTTCTTTATAACCTCGGCTGAGGTTTTCTTAAGTCTCTGTGCAAGCTCACCTACGGTTATTTCATCGGGAACGGTAATCTCAAGCTGCTTATTTCTGGCTCTTTCAGCCTCAAGCTTCTTGATTTTTTCCTGAGCGGCTCTTTCCTTATCCTTAGCGCTCTTTGCGTTCTGACCTCTGTTATCCTGCTTTTTAAGCTTCTGCTTTGCCGCTTTGGTGTCTCCGCCGTTGGCAATAGCATAGAACTGATCGTTATAATGGTCGTCATACTTGGAAAGGTTTACGTCAGAGGTTCTCATATCTACGACACGAGTCTTTGGAACCTCTACGTTATACTCACCACCGATATTTACGCCTCCCTGAACGGGTGCCTTATAAGTAGGAGTTATAGTTTTGAACTGCTGCTTCTGAGCAGGCTTCTTTTCTTCCTTCTTCTGAATAGGCTTTTCCTGCTTTTTAACAGCCTCTGCATTCTGCTGACGCTGCTGCTTTTCGAGCTGAGCCTGCTGAGCGGGACGAGCTGCTGCGGGCTGCTGCTGAGCTGCCGGTGCTACGGGCTTCTGCTGAGGCGCGGCAGGCTTTTGCTGAGCTGCTGCAGGCTTCTGAGGATTTGATTCAGGGCGCTTCCATTGACTATCAGCCTGCTGAGGATTCTTTCTAAAGCCCTCTGCCGCTCTGTTGAGATCTCCTCTGCGCTTTTCAAAGGGGTCTATGCTCGGACGGTCATTATATTTTGAATAGCGAGGCTGCTGAGGTCTGTTCTCAGGTCTCTGCTCACGCTGAGCAAAATTTCCCTTATTCTCACGCTTATCAAAGCCCTGAGGAGCTCTGCCTGCATTGTCGCCGTCTCTTCTGAGGGGGGCTTTAAACTCTGCCTGCTTTTGTGCCGGCTTTGCAGCCTCCGCCTTGGGAGCTTCTGCCTTGGGAGCTTCCTTTACAGGCTCAGCCTTAGGCTCTTCCTTAGCTTCTTCAGCCTTCTTTTCCTGAACAACGGCAATCTTGGTTTTACCGTCAATGTAATCATCAATATTTTTAATTTGGTGTGTGGACGTTGCAAACTGTATGAAAAGCTCGTATTCCTCGCCTTCCACGGAAGCTCCGCTCTTTTTCTCAAGTCCGAGCTCCTTGAATAAGTCTGTTATTTCCTTGGACTTCATATTGAAATCCTTTGATATCTGAGTTATCTTTACTGCCATAAAAGTCACCGGTTTTCGCCTGAGCGAAAACGTCCTTTCGTCAAGTTATTCTGTGAAAAGCTTGAGTATCTCCCGAGCAAACATCTCCTCCGTAACCGCAACTGCGGCAACTGACGAGCTCTTGCCCACAACTCTTCCCAGCTCCTCGGTATCTATATCCGCCGTAATAGACTTAATACCGTAAAATTCACTTTTGACCGTGAGCTTCTTTTTAGTAGAATCCGATGCCTCGCACGATATGACCGTAAGCTTCACCTTGCCGCTTGGCATAGCTCTGCACACGAGATCGGTGCCCACGATTATCTTTCCTGCCCGCGTTGCAAAGCCGAGCATTCCGGAAAGACGCTGTTTTACGTTAATTTCCAACGGTAATTTCCTCTATTAGTCTTTCGTAAACTTCTTCAGGTATCACGCATTCAAGAGCCGATTCAAAACGCCTTGCCTTTCTTGCTTTTTTAAAACATTCAGACCTTTTACAAACGTATACTCCCCTGCCGGACTTCTTGCCGATAAGGTCAAGCTCTATATTCCCCTCAGGCGTTCTCACAACACGGATAAGCTCCTTTTTCGGAAAATGCTCACCGCATCCGGAGCAACGTCTTTCGGGCTGCTTTTTTACCTTTATATTATTAGTAGCCATCTTTTTACGCTTTTATATCAATCTTACAGCCCGTAAGTCTTGCAACAAGCTTTGCGTTCTGACCTTCCTTACCGATAGCAAGGGAGAGCTGGTCGGGAGTTACGGTAACCTTACAGGAGCGCTCACCGTCCATTTCAACAGAAACGACCTTAGCGGGTGAAAGGGCCTCAGCAACGTAAGCGGGAAGGTTTTCGCTGTACTTTATTATGTCAACCTTTTCGTTTCCAAGCTCAGCAAGAATTGCGGAAATTCTCATTCCGTTCTTACCTATACAAGAACCGATTGCGTCAACGTTCTCATCTCTTGATTCAACTGCTATCTTTGAACGGCTTCCGGCTTCTCTTGCAACACCCTTAATAAGAATAGTTCCGTCTGCAATTTCGGGAATTTCGAGCTCAAAAAGTCTCTTTACAAAATGAGGATGTACTCTCGAAAGAGTTACGATAGGACCTCTGGATTCTCCGCTCTTTACCTCGGAAATGAACACCTTAAGTCTGTCACCTACGTCGTGAACCTCGCCGGGAATCTGCTCAGACTTAAGAAGAGTAGCGTAGCCTGTTCCGGTATCGAGGATAAGATTTCCCGAAGAGGTATCAACCTTATCAACGATAGCGGTAATAATTTCTTCCTTCTTTTCTTCGTATTCTCTTGTCTGACGCTCTCTCTCGGCATCACGGATAGCCTGAACTATCATCTGTCTTCCTGCTATTGCTGAAAGACGGCGGAAGGTCTTTGTCTTAAGTTCAACCTCAACTATGCCTCCAAGCTTGTTACGTCTGCTCATTGACTTTGCATCAGAGAGCGAAATTTCAACCTTAGGGTCTGTAACTTCACCGTCAGCAACTACGTTTCTCTGCCAGAAAACGCGGAAATCGTTCTTGTTCTGATCAAGCTGAACTCTTACAACAGCGGTAGGTCCTACTTCCTTGCGGCAAGCGTTTGCAAGCGCTGCCTCAACCTTTGCAATCATATACTCCTTGGGTATTCCCTTCTCTTTTTCAAGAAGGTCCAGAGCATTAAAAAAATCTGCGTTCATTTTTTCCTTGTACCCCGTATACCGTAGACAAACGTCTTACCGATATGTACGGTCCTTTCTTTTTGTCTTTATATTTTTATTATTCAAAAAACACGGTGGTCATTTTGGAGATTTCGCTTTCGTTAAGCGTTATTTTTTCTCCGTCAAGTACAAACGTAACAGCTCCGTTCTCATAAGAATCAAGAGCTGCAACAAAGGACTTCTTGCCGTCCTTTGCGGCAAATAGCTTTACCTCTACCTTTTCCCCAAGTGAGAGACGTATATGCTCTGCTGTGCGAAGCTCTCTTTCAATTCCGGGGGAGGATACCTCGAGATAATAAAAGCCTTCTATAAAATCATATTCATCAAGAATAGGGTCTATGGCTCTGTGAACCTTTTCGCAATCGTCTATATTTATTCCATTATCACCGTCAATAGTTATTTCGAGGTGATAATCCGCACCAAGCTTCTGATAAGTAACGTCCCAGATTCTGTACCCAAGTCCGTTTACCGTAGGCTCTATTACCTCGCGAACCTTATCCTTAACTCCTGTTTTCATTACAGAATTCTCCTTTGCATTCATACAAAAGAGAGTGGCCTTGCGGTCACTCTCCTTTTATCTTTATTTCATTCTATTACTATTATAACACTTTTTTTCTGAAAATCAATACTTTTTTAAAAATATTTATTATTTTCAGTCGTCAAGCTTGTGCCAGTAGCTGTAATCCTTCTGAGACTTGCCGATTTTCTTTGCTCCCTTAACAGCCTTTCTGTTTCCTGTAAGCTTCTTATAAGAAACGAGAAGATACTCTATTTCGCTGTTAATCTCATCGCGAATGTTCTCAAGCTCAAGTATTTCCAGCTCACGCGCAGCAGTATTAAGATCACGAACTGCCGAAGTGTTTCTGTTATTTCCGTATTTTGCCATAATTAACCTCCACTAAAAACCAAAGTCATTCAGGCGCCAAGCCCGATAATGATTATTCCGGCAACGACAACTGCCAATACCACGAATACGATAATGCCAAACAGTCTCTTTCCGCGCTTGTGTGACTTAGACTGTCTCTCAGCCTTATACATCATACGCTTAAGGCTTTCGTCAAGACGGTCAAGAGAATCGGTTGCGTTCTTTATATTTCTCTTAAGCTCCTTCTTCGCATCACCCTGAGGCTTGAGCTTCTTAAGAAGATACTTAGAATAAGTAACCGTTGCTTCGGATACGATCTTGGTGTTAAAGAGGAAACGAATTTTGGTCTTAAGTCCCTCGGATACGTCAAGCTTTTCAAGACGGCGGTTAGACGATTTGAGGCTGCGCTGAACCTTCTTTGCCTTCTTATACTTCTTCTTGTTTGCGCGAGCTCTTATCTTTCCTCCAACTGCGCTGTCTGCGCCCTTGTAAAGCTCAACAAGCTTTGCATCAACGTCTTCTCTTTCTCTGATAAGAGCTTCAAGCTTTGTAAGCACGAGAGCAAGCTCCTCCTGCTTTTTAGCCTTCTTCAAGATAGTAAGAGAGGTAGCTTCCTTAGCAAGAACCTCATAGTAACGTCTGGTAGCTTTTCTTTCCTGCTTCTTTGCCTTTTTGATAGACTTCTTAATTTTTGTGCTTCTGCGTCTGTATTCCTTATACTCCTTCTTCTGAACGGTGCTATGGTCGGTAAATTTAAGGAGCTCTATAGCAAGGTCGCATGCTCCTGCGCCTGCATCGTAGTTCATTCTTGCTTCAACTACAGACTCGCCTACGTCCTCTGCCTTCTTGATATTTGCCTTATCAATGAATTCATCGCGGGCATCATTGAACTTCTTGCCGCTTGACTGCTTATTCTTATTCTTTTCGCGCTTCTTGGTTTCGTTGAGATAACGAATATGCTCGTCTTCTATCTCATACTTATCAATCTGCTCCTCGGTAGCGGTGTTGCCTTCCTGAATCTCCTGAGGATATCCATACTGTCCGTTGCTTGCTGTGGGAACAGCCATATAGAGCTTCTGATCGTTCTGCTGAGGCAGAGCGTTTGCGTTGCCCATTACCTGCTCTTCTGCCGAGGGGGCAGCCTGATAATTTGCCGGTACTTCTTGCACTTCCGTATTGGGCGCTACGGTGTAATCTCTTCTTTCCTTCATATCCCTTTTACTATCTCCTGTATGTATTATTTAATTAATTAACAAACTAAAATATCGCTTATTCGGATTTTCAAATAAGCCTTGCTGTTTTGTATACGCTTACGACATGCTCTCGTCTGCTTGTGCGGAAGCGCTGCTCTCAATGATGATATCGTCATCATCCTCTATTTCATGCTCCCAGCCGCCTTCGGTTACAGCGACACCGTAGGTTATAGCAGGTCTGTAAACAGGATCCTCGTCAGCTTCCTCATTCAGATTAACGGTACGAACCGAGAGGCGAGGCTTTGCAACTACCGTAGGCTTAGGTCTTTTTCTCACTATAGGCTCTGAAGCAATAGGAAGTACCGGATTACGTTTTGCCGGTGCTGCCGGCTTCTCAACGACAACCACCTGCGGTTCCGAAGCAGCAGGCTGCTGCGAGTTATTCGGCACAGGAACGAAAACCGGAGGTGTAATAACCGGATAGAACATCGGCTGTCCATACTGGACGTATGCCGTCTGCTGCTGAGGTGCGCTCGCATTCGCGCCGGTCTGAGTTGTGTCTTCTTGTTCTTCTGCATTTCTGCGAGTTACCACACAGGGAATGCTGAACGACTGCACGGGAATATTCATAACGATATTACTTGCAAGCTTTACGGGCTTATACGGAGCAGTGCTTACGGTTTTAGTGTAATCATTCGGTGCGCTTGCCGCTATAGGCTGCTCAACCGTTACCGCCTCGTAAGCTTTAACCTCTGCTTCTGCCTTCTGTATGCTCTCTCCCAGAGCCTCAAGCTTCTCTCTGGCAGCTGAAATGCGGCGCTCGGATTCAAGCCTTTGCTCCTCGAGCTGAGCTCTTACTGCTGCCTGCTCCTGTGCAATTTTTTCAAGTCTGGCTTGCTCCTTCTGCTCAGCCGCCTTAGTCTTCTTAGGCTGAACCGGGCCCTTTTCCTCTTCAAGCTTTCTTCGGTATTCCTCAGCGTAACGAATGCGCTCGGCACGTTCCTCTGCCGCAAGCCTTCCGGGACTCTTGGGCGCTTCGTTCGACTTTGAATCGTTTATAATGTTTTCGCTGTTGTCGACATCAAAGCTCATTAACTCTATCTCCTCTAAAAAATTCACTTGTTCTGTTTTTGTTCCTTCTGATATTGCTCGAAAAGAAAATCGAGCACTGTACGGCGCAGAATGATTCCGATAAAGCAACCTCTGTCGTCCACAACCGGAACAAAATTATGCTCGCGTACTCTTTCCATCATATCCTCAATTTTTGAATTGTGATATAACGGCTTAGAATACTCTTCGTCAAGAAGATGCTTGATTCCGTCCTTTTCCGCAGAGCGAAAATCAATTTTCCCCTTGTCAAAAAAATACTTGTATATATCGTCTCTGCGTAGCGTTCCGATATACCCGCCTTCATCGTCAAGAACCGGAATTGCTACGTAGCTGTGATATCTCATTTTTTCGTACGCCTGGCGTACCGTAGCCTCGCTCGAAATGTATTCAACTGAGCTTTTGGGAACGAGAAAGCGAAGTATATTCATTATTCTCTCCTTAGGCCTTTATATTTTTATTCAAGTCCGCAAAGGGCAGTTCCTATAACCGTTCCGAACTGTGAATTCTCGGGAATTATAAAATTCACACCGTAATTATCCTTCATACCGTTAAACTCTGCAAACTTTTTCTCGCAAAATCCTATCCTGGTAAGATTTCCGGTCAGAATTATATTTTCACAGTTTACCTGGTGTGCGGCAAAAACCGATACCATACCGACCGTTTCAAAAACCATATTCATAATTCCCAGTGCCAAATCCTCCTTGGTAGCAAGGTCGGATACGTTGCCGAAATTAGATGCGGTGAGCTCTCTCGAAAGAATGGAAAGCGAGCCGTTTTCGGTCATATGCTTTATTTTGAGGTCGATATTTTCAAGGTCTCCGCCCTCGGCATACTCTATTATATGCTCCATACTCTCGGCATGCAGAAGAAGCCTTGAAAGGCCGACAAGCGTTCCTCCGCCTACTCCCGTACCTCCGAGATAATTCATTTTTTCACCGTTCTTGGCGTGCACCAAAGCCGTTCCCGTACCCAAACTGACGGCAAGAGCTTCGTCAAGCCCCGAAAGATAAAGCGCGCCTTTACCTATAGCGTTAAACTCGGGAACTCTCTCACACGGAAGACCGAAAATATCCTTTTTAACGAATGATGCTCCGACACCGGTCATCATTATCTTATTTATTTCCGACATCTCAATTCCGTTTTCTTCGGTAAACTTACCGAATGCTCCGTACGTTGAGGTTATCGGGTCATTCGCAGTTACAAACTGCGGTGAGATCAGCTTTTTATTTCCGTTACCGTCTATACGGAAGCCGACTATTTTTGTAGTGCTTCCGCCTACGTCTATACCAATTAGAACACCCATAAAGTCAGTCCTCTCTTTTCACGAGGCTCTCAAAGGACAGTCCGTATTTATCGGCTATATCTTTAGCGTAGGATTTTCCGTCAGGCTTTGCTCTGAATATCTTGAAGGAGCGCTTGCCCTCTTCTATTCCTGCCACCAGAGTATCAATAGCAATTCCGCCATACTCCTTTGAACGCTGATTTATTTCTCCAACGCTCGCTGCCAGGTCGTGAAGATGAGTGGAAAATATTCCTCTGCATCTCTGCACCGCAAATCCCGAAAGAATCTCCGAAGCTATATACGTTGCCTCGTACGCGCCTGTGGAAGAAAGCGATTCGTCAAGAAGTATTAGACTGTTTTCTGTTGAAAAGTCAAATATCTCCTTAAGCCTTGCGCATTCCTCGCCAAGCCTTCCCTTGTCTATAGTATCGTCCGCGCCCTCGGGAAAATGAGTAAATATTCCGTCAGCCACGGATATTCTCGCACTCTCCGCAGGAACGGGAAGCCCCAGCTGGCAAAGAGCCTGAGACGCTCCTACAGCAACGGTAATAACCGATTTTCCGCCTCTGTTCGGTCCTGTGAGCACGTATATTCTCGCGTTATCGTCAAATTCAAAATCATTGGTGACGATTTCGTCATCTATCATAAGCGCAACTCTTGGATTATAGAGCCCTACCGCCGAAAATTCCTTACTCTCCTTAGGCATTACCTCGGGTACTGTAATCTTACAACCGGGATGCCTGCTAAGCTCGTTCATAAGCTCTGTTGCACGGCTTACAAACTCTATCTCGGGAAGAAGACGGAGAAGAAAATCGGTGTTGTCAAGCACGTATTCGCCTACGATATTTCTCCAGCCCTTTACGGAAGAACGGAAAACCTCTTCGATTGCTCCGTTAAACGCTCCGACAAGAGCCTCTTTTCTGTTTTCGCTCTGTCCTTTTCCAAAGGGTGAGAGCTCCGCGATGCAGGTAAACGCATCGTTTTTGAATGAAAATCTAAGTATTTTATCAAGAACCTTGCCGGATTTAAACTGCTCGGAATTCACCGAAATAACACCTGCAGACTCGGGTCTTAGCTGTCGGTCAAGGTTTACGCCTACGGTAATGCTTTTCACGTCGTGAACGTGAGAGGCAAGAGCTTCAAGCTTCTTGCAGAGCTCCTTGAAATATTCCGATTCAAAAAGCTCGGTTATAAAATCCGAAAGCGTTCTGAACGCATTGCTTTCAATTTTTTCTTTTATGGGAGAAAAGCCCTCGTTAAGCGCTTCTATGCAGCTGACGTAAAGCTCTATCTCGGTAATACTGTACAAATAGGAATCGCCGGAGCCGGAATTTTCACGGTCAAGCTGACGCAGCTGCCTGATATCGTCAAGTATCGGGTGAACTCTCGAAAGAGTATCTCTGATTTCGGGAAGACGCATCATATCGTTTATCGTCTGCTGACGGTACTTAATAACCTCCGTATCCTCAGTGAAAAAATCGGTGAGAGAACCGCTTTTCAGATTGAATATTTCATTAAGCCCAAGCTCGTCACAAACGCTGTCGCTTATATTAGGCAGATTGTTTCTGTCACTATGAAAGCTCTGCGACTCCTCACTCGGATAGAGCAGACTGATAAATTTATTGCCCATTCGTGTTTTTACCTCAAATAACGTTTATTTGACACGCTGCCATAGCCGCCAGCGCATTTTCGTGACTCCGGGGGGTAACTCCGCGGCACAGCTCGGAATTTACATTTATTTCACACTCGGGCAGATAGTTCTTCAAGAGAATTGCATTCGAAATAACGCATATATCGGTGCAAAGACCAACCAACTCTATTTCTGTGATGGCTCGCTCGGCATTTTCGCGCAAAAGCAACTCGGCAAGCTTTGGAGAACCGAAGGTTTCCTTATCCACTATTCTCGCCTCCGAGGGAATGGGAAGCTGAGAGGATATCTGCCAGCCAAAGCTGTCTTTAATACAATGCTTCACGGGGAGCTTTCTGCCCTCAGAGGTAGAGAGATAATTATCAAAATGCGTATCTCTGGTGAATATAATTTCACCGTCAAATTCGGATATTCTTTCAGCCACTCCCGGCACGATAGATACTGCCTCTTTACTGCCCAGAGCTCCGTCTATGAAATCGTTTTGCATGTCAATTACTAAAAGTATTTTTCTCATAGAAGAGCCTTCCCCAATTTACATTTATTTTATTTTAACATATTCTTTTTAAATTTTCAATGGCAAAACTGATTTTTTTTCATATATTTTTATTTCGATACACCTCTTTGTTCATATTGCACAAAAACAGTCACTTTTTAAGTTACTTTTTTGGAATGCAACTATACTTACAAACGCATTTTTCTGTGTTAGAATGGTTTTGCCGGGACGAAAGGAGGCTGTCTTGAATTCGAATAGAGACGGCAAATCCGCAAAGAAGCAGCTGCATTTGCAAAAGCTCGGCAAATACGAAGGCAAAAAGGTTTGAAAATGACGAAAGGAAAAACGAAGAAATACACCTCGGATATGCCGAGAAAGCTATATAGCTTTTTTCTGGGCTTTTCCGATACTGTCGGAGCACCGAGCTTCTCAAAATTTGCAAGAAGCATCGGAGCTACGTGTAAGGACGTGCAGGACTTTCGCAAGCATGCGGAATTCGAGCGAGCCTACGAGGAATGCAACGAAATCAGAAGGGATTACCTTATAGACAATGCGCTATGCAAAAGATTCGATGGCTCTTTTACAAAATTTCTGCTCTCTGCCGAATTCGGCACGGGCGAGCAGAGTGCTGAAAGTCAAGATAACAGCTTCGACTTTACTCTGGAGGTTCTTTCGGGAGAGAAGAAATGAAATTCAAGCTTTCGGTTACGGAAAAACAAAAAAAATTCATTGACGCTGAGGAATCCGAGGTTCTCTTCGGAGGGGCGGCAGGCGGCGGAAAATCCTACGGTCAGATGGTTGACACCCTTCTTTTCGCCCTTCGCTACCCCGGCTCAAAGCAGCTTGTCCTGAGAAGGACCTTCGCCGAGCTTGATAAATCTCTCATAAGACTTTCGCTTTCGATTTTTCCAAACAAAATATACACCTTCAACTCCTCCTCCCACACGGGAAAATTCAAAAACGGCTCCTGCGTTGATTTCGGGTATTGCGCCACGGAAAATGACGTTTATCAGTATCAGAGCGCCGAATATGACGTTATAAGATTTGATGAGCTGACGCACTTCACCGAGGCGCAATACGTTTATCTGATATCCAGAGTACGCGGAGCAAATCGCTTTCCAAAGCAGATAAAATCATCTACCAATCCCGGAGGAATAGGTCACGCGTGGGTAAAGCGCCGCTTTGTCGATGCCTCGGAGCCCGGAAAAAGCTTCGAGGGTGATGACGGAATGAAACGGATTTTTATCCCCTCGCTTCTGGATGACAACAAATTTCTTTGTGAGGGAGACCCAAAGTACCGAGAAAGGCTTCTGGCACTTCCCGAGCGTGAGAAAAAAGCCCTGCTCTACGGAGACTGGAATATTTTTGAAGGCCAGTATTTTACTGAATTCAAGCGTGACGTTCACGTTATCGCCCCGTTTGAAATTCCTCGCTCCTGGCGAAAATTCCGAACTATTGATTACGGTCTTGACCGCCTGGCTTGCCTTTGGGTATCTGTCAGTCCCGAGGGAGATTTTTACGTCTACAGGGAATACTGCGAATCAAATCTTTCCATAAGCTCTGCCGCAAAAGCAATTCTGGACCGCACTCACGCATCGGAGGAAATATACGCAACTCTCGCTCCGCCCGACCTGTGGAGCAGAAGTCAGGAAACGGGAAAAACCAAGGCGTCTCTTTTTTCGGAATACGGAATCAATCTTACGAAAACCTCCAACGAAAGAGAGGCGGGCTGGCTCGCCCTGAAAGAGCTTTTAACCGTACGCGAAAACAGAACGCCGAGGCTGAGATTTTTTTCACCGTGCTCCGAGATAATAAAATGTCTGCCTGCTCTTCTTATAGACAAAATAAGGACGAGCGACTGCTCTACGGAGCCTCACGAAATAACGCACGCCCCCGATGCTCTCAGAGGTTTTGCAATATATCACGCTCACCCGAAGGCTGAGCGTGATTCGACAGTACGAAGAGCCTGGTCTCAGGATATGTGGGAGGACTATTTTCTTGCAGGTGAGGAGGAGAAAAAATATCTGAAACGAAAATACGGAGAACCCTTATGAAAAAAGAAAACACAAACACAAAACGGCTTTCCTTCTTCAAGGATCTTTACGTTGACGCAAAAAGAGCCTACGCTGAAAAATGCGCCGAGCTTGACGTTTATATGGAGCAGTATCGAGGCTCGGATGTTATAGACGGCTCACACGAAAGGGCTTCTACCGTCAGGAATATCACCTATGAAATGATAGAAAGCCAGGTTTCCTCAGACATTCCGCCTCCCAAGGTGGACGCTGCCTGCTACAGCGAGAAGAGAGACCGAAATGCAAAAACAATAGAGCGTCTGCTCCTATCGGTAAGAGACAGGCTCCCTTACGAAGAAATGAACGACATTGACGAAAGATACACCTACATATACGGCTCAAGCGTCTGGTATGCCGAATGGGATAATTCTGAGGCTCTGGGCAAGGAGGTCGGTGCTATCAAGCTATATTGCCTTTCACCGAAGAGCTTTATTCCGCAGCCCTGCGTAGCATCGGTTGAGGATATGGAATACTGCTTTCTCGAGTTTATCGCCGCCGCCGGAGACCTTACGCGCAAGTATTCGGTTTCCCCCGATATGACCGAACTTGCGGATTTTGATATCGGTACAGATAACGCCGCAGGCGACAACGTGCGAATAGTGATAGCCTTTTACCGTGACGAAAACGGCGAAGTCGGCAAGTTCGTTTTCTCCGGTGATTTGGTGCTTCTCGATCTCCCGGCTTACTACAAAAGGAAAACAAAAGTTTGCAAAAAGTGCAATAAAGAAGCTTCAATCTGCGATTGTTCAAAAAAGAGCTTTGTCGATTCCGATATCGAATACGAGATAAAAAACGAAGAAATTATTCTCTCTGACGGAAGCATAATTCCCTCATCTTCCCCAATTCTCACAAGAGACGGAAAACGCATAAAAATGTGCAAAACGAAAATTCCCTATTACACACCTAAGTCTTTTCCTATAGTGGTTCGAAAGAACACATCCTGTGATGAGCGGCTTTTCGGACAGTCTGACTGCAAGTTTCTACGTCCTCAGCAACAGGCAATAAACAAGGTCGAATCCAGAATTCTCCAAAAGCTTCTCAGGGCAGGGATAACCCCTATCGTACCCGAAGACGCCACAATTTCCCTTAACAATTCGGTATTCGGACAGGTTATAAAAATGAAGCCCGGGGAATCAGCTCAGCAATACGGCAAGGTAGATACCACTCCTGACATTACTCAGGATATAGCAGAAGCCGAAAGGCTTTACGACCAGGCAAAAAGAACGCTCGGTATATCCGATGCTCTTATGGGTATCGACAATTCCAGAAACGAATCCGGATACGCCCGCCAGCTGCAAATATCCCAGGCAACAGGGCGGCTTGAATCAAAAAGGAAAATGAAGCACACCGCTTACGCTGACGTTGACCGTATTATTTTTGAGCTTTATCTTGCCTTTGCAGACGAGCCCCGCACCCTATCCTACAAGGACGCATACGGAAGAATACACAACGCGGAGTTCTGTAAATATGATTTTCTTGAATTCAACGAGGAAAACGGTGATTATTACTATGATGACGCCTATCTCTTCTCGGTTGACCTTAACGGTGGTGCGGAATATCAGAGAGAGGCTCTATGGAAAAGGAATCTTGAAAACCTTACCTCAGGCGCACTCGGAAATCCCGACAACCCAATCACGCTGCTCAGATATTGGCAAGCGCAGGAAAGAGCCCATTATCCGTACGCAAGAGAAAACGTTGAATATTTTATGATTGCGGTGGAGGAAGAAAAGAAAAAGGAGGATTTTGAGATTGGCAAAATCGGCAATTGAAAAATTCATAACCAATTACATCAGAAATAAAAAAATCAGCGAATCCAAGGAAGGATACGAGGCATGGCTGAGAAAAAACGGTGTTGACCCAACCGCCGGCCTTTCCGATAGCGTGGGCAAGGCATATGCCGAGAGAGAAAGAGCCGCATCCGGAAATTCGGATACCGCCGAAGCTCTTGCCGAAAGCGGACTTTCCGACAGCGGATATGCAAAATATCTCTCCGCTTCCATAGAAGACGCAAAAAACGAAAACGTCAGCAAGGCTATAGCAGGATACCTCGCCACAGACACTGAAAATAAGGTTGGCTATTCGAAAGAGCTTGAAAGACTTGAAAGCATACGCATAGCCGAAGAGAAGAAGGCTGAGGAAGAACGCAAAAAGGCTGAGGAAAAAGCGCAAGAGGAGGCTAAAAAGGCTGAAGAAAAAGCGCAAGAAGAAGCCAAAAAGGCGGAAGAAAAGGCACTCGAGGAGGCAAAAAAGGCAGCCGAAAAGGCGGCTGAAGAAGCTGCAAAAAAGGAAGCCGAGACAATCAAAAGAGAAGAAAAAATAAAAGAACAGCTTTTAAAGGATGCCAAGGCAGGAATCGAAGCTATGTCAACAATTGATTACGATAAGGCCTATAAATATGCAATGGAAATGGGTCTTGACGAAATAAGCGCTGAAAAAATCGCAAGGTCAATAACCGAAACGAAAAGAAGTGCCGCCATAAGTAAAATAACCGGCGCAATAATTTCAAGGCGTCTTACAATGAATCAGACCAGAGAATATGCGCTTGCGCTCGGCCTTTCCGAAGAGGATGCAAATATGCTTGCCGAGCTTGCGTTCAAAACCAACGAATCGGTAGGCGACATAGTTTCTCAGCAGGACTATCTCGACTATCTGCGTGAGCAGATAAACAAAAACAAATAACGAAAGGATAAGAATATGAAGAACGAAAATTATTCACAGCCCTACAGAAATCTCGGATTTGATAAAATCGATGCACCAAGACCTAAGGCAAAGAATGCTCCCAAGGCTACCAAAACCGTAGGCGGAGATTTGCGTGTGGGGGGTAAAAAGAAGTGATAAAAGAATCCGAAGAAATAATTACTACCCCAAGCGAAGTCCCCTCCGCCGAGCTTCTGAATAGTGAGATTGAAAGCGAAGCTATATCAGAGCCTATGGAAGCCGTGCCGAACAGCGAAAGCGGCATTGATTACGCAGAACTTCTTAAATCGGATATGAACGAGCTTACGGAAGAGCTATCCGCAAGCGAAACACTTAAAATCACAGATTTGAAAAATCCGATAAGATACGGAGCGTTAAGAGACCTCGGTCTCACCCCGAAGGAAGCTTATCTTGCATCAGGAGGAAGAAAGGAAAGAGTTGACAACAGAGCGCACCTCTCCTCCTCCGTTCCACGAAAAATGGCTGCGTCATTTTCGGAAATTCCGAGAGCAGAGCTAGACACAGCAAGAGAACTTTTTTCGGATATGAACGATAGTGAAATACGAAATTTATATAAAAAAGTAACACAGTAATGAAAGGACAAACAAATGTTTAAGTATTTAAAAACAATGAACACCAATTCTCACCCCACGGAAATACAAAGCTTTCTTTCTCCCAGTATTGACGAATCTTACGGCGAAGTTAAGGCGGGTTCTGTAATTTCGGTTGTATCCGGCGAAGTTGCGCTGAACTACGTCCCTACTACCCCCATGTATTACGCTATTTCCTCAAAAAGATGCGAGGAGAGCGTAGACGTAAAGTGCTGGAGAATTTTCAGCGGCATGGTTTTTGAAGTCGATATAGAGCCCGGTGTAGATGCATCCGACTTTACAGTCGGTACTACGTGCGATGCGTTACCGGACGAAACCGGCAAGGGTGTATACGTATCCTGCGGCGGTCTGCCCAGATTTGAAATCATAGACGATTCTAAAATCAATAACGGTAAGGTAACCGTAGTAGTAATTTAAGAAAAGGAGACAAAAATGATAGTATATTCTAAAAGCACAGGCTTTAACAACTCTGCAATAGGCAAGCTCGAAACGCCTATAAAAATGATAATCGAGCACGAAAGCGACCTTCTCACCAAGAAGGGCGGAATCTGCTCCTGGCTCTTCAACGTTGAAAAGAGCTCAAGATTCGGTGAGACCATTGTTTCGCAGAACGAATTTGACGTTTTCAAGGCAGCAAACGAAGGCTCCGGCGCTGAGCTTGACACGGTAAAGGAAACTTACACGAAGTTCATAGAGCACATCCAGTTTATGAAGGAGTTCATAATAACCGCCGAAATGATGGAGGACGCAAATTACGGAATCGCCAGTGAAGCAAAGCGCAGAGCAGAAAACTTCACCAGAGCATACTACAAAACTATGAACAAAATATGTTCCGAGGCTCTGATAAACGGCAGAAGCAAGAGCACTTATTTTGCCGGCACTAACGTAGATTTGACCACGTCTGACGGATTGCCCCTCTTCTCAGGTTATCATAAATGCGGCGGCGAGAACGCGGGAATCACCCAGTCAAACTACTTCTGCGGAAATATTTTCGGCACGGGCTCTGCAAGTGAAAGAGTTCTTTCCACAGAAGCTTTCGAAGAGGCTCTTGCCGAGCTCTCTATCAAGCTCAGAAATATGAAGGACGAGAACGGCGAGCCTCTCGGCTACACTGCCGACACTCTCATTCTTCCCGGAAACAGACCTATGGTAGAAATAATTGCAAAGAAGGTTTGCGGAAGCGTCAGCGCTCTCGGAAACGGATTTAACGACATAAACCTCCATTTCGGAAACTGGAATATCATAGTTCTCCCGACCTGGAGCGCAACAAACGATTGCTGCATGGTTATGTCATCCGAGGCGAACAAGAATCTCTCCGGAAATATGTTCTTTAACAGAGTTCCCCTCACCGTTTCAAACTGGGTTGACCACCACACAGGCAACTACATATGGAACGGCAGATGCCGCTTTGGTATCGGCTTTGGCTCTTATAAGCATATTCTTTTTGCTGTAGATAGCGCCACTCAGATAACCGGAGCTACACTGCTCTGATATTTACAAAAGGGGCAGCTCGGTCTCCGGGCTGCCCTAATTCTAAAAAGGATGGTATAAGAATGACACTTAACGATTTAAAGGACGAATTATCAGCTCTCGGCTTTGAGCGTGAGATAGATATAGATAAAAATCTTGTTTTTGCAGTAAAAAGAGCGTTGTCAACTATATACACCGAGCGTGGAGTATACAACGCACTTTCCATCTCACATCATCCGCTGATGCCAACTCTTGTTTGCAAATCCTTAACTCACGTCCCCGGAAAGTCAGAAAACTTCACCCTTATAGGAAAGGCATATTCCTTCACGGTTTCGGGAACCGGATACTTCGCGATAAACGATGCAGGCATAAGAACGGAGCATGCCTTCTCCTCTCCTCTATACCTATTTAAAGGATTCATTTCCGGAGAAGCTACCCTCACCTTCTTTGGTGATTTTTCCTTTGAAGTATTCAGCATTGCGGCATTCGAAACAATACGCTCAGAGCGCGAAGAGGAGCTTTTCTCTTACGGAGAGCCCTTTGAATACAGAATGTCCGAAATAAGAAATGATTTTCATTCATTTGTAGCTTTGCCCACCGATAACTTTGGAAATGAAATAAAGAATTCGGCGGCAAGAGGAGACCGACTTATAATTCCCTGGGGATACCAAGGAAATATAAACGTTATCTACAAGGTAAAGCCGCCCGAGGTTAGCGCCGACTATCCTGACCGAGAACTATCTCTGGCAACCGAAATTCTGCATCTCGTTCCCCTGCTTTCCGCTGCTTATTACTGGGCTGACGATGCGCCCGACAAGGCAGAATACTATCTGGCTCTTTATAAAGAAGCTATGAGGTCCGCGAAGCAATTCAATACGAGACGTATAACCTCTGATTATAAAGACGTTACGGGGTGGGCGTGATGGGAATAGGTCAAACAGCAGAATACACCGTGACTTACAGAAATATGCTCGGTGTTGATTTTTCTCAGAGCAGCTCAAGCCCCTCTGAAAGACGTTACGCATACCTGGAAAATATGTACCGCGACTACGAAAGCGGTGATGCATCGTTTCTTGAAAGCGTTCCCGGATTCAGAAAGCTGACAACGCTTCCCGGAAAAATACACGCAATCTATCCCCACAAGGACGAAAACGGTGAAAGCTATGCCGTAGTACACTCCGCAAACCTGGTTTACAGATTTAAGCTATCCGAACGAGACAGTCTTTCCGAGCTCAGCCCCTTAGCGAGAATAAACAACGTTAAAAGCACCGCCTTTCGATTCGGAAGCGACCTCTACCTTCTTGACGGAAAAAACATGCTCAGAGTTTCGGCAAACGGAAACACACAAATGATGAGTTCCGAAAACGATTCGGTTTACGTTCCGACAACCTTTTACAACGGGGAGAGAATAGAACAGAAAAATTTGCTCACCGACAGATTCAGAGAAAAATACATAATTGGAGCTGCCGAAACCGTGATATACGGTTCACCCGGAATTATGTACAGAATTACAAACGAAGAGCTTGGTCTGTGTGCTGTCGTGGGAATAAGCCCGGACTTCAGAGGAATACTTAATATTCCTTCTTACACAAAAATAGGCAACAAGCGCTATAAGGTAGACGAAATTTCGGATAATGCATTTCTCAACAATACGCTTATTTACGGAATAAAGCTTGGTATAGGAATTTACAGAATAGGAAAATTTGCCTTTTCGGGCTGTTCTATGCTGACCTCAATTTACGCGTACAACGCTCCGGTTTTTATAGACGACTACGCCTTTAAGGGCTGTGAAATTCTGAACTCGGTTTTTCTGGGTACTGAAATAGAAAAGCTCGGTGACGGCATATTTGACGGCTGCGAGGAGCTGGAGGCCATACGCTATGCCTCTGACGAAAAAAGCTTTCAAAGCGTTGAAAACAGCGGCTCTCTCTCGAATCTTACCATTTATTCCTTCCAGAACGATTTTTCTCTCACGCTTGAAATACCGATATCAACTCCGCTCACCGAAATCATTTCGGTAACCGTTGGCGGTATGGAATTACCCTCGTATAATCTGGTAAAAAAATCCGAAACCGAGCGTTCAATTATTTTTTCGGTAAACGACCTGCGCGCTATCGAGGGAAAAGAAGTAGTAATTTACGCGCGGCTTGACCGAACAGTCAGAGACGCTGACGGAAGCACCGATGATTTTTTCGCAGATTACGGCTATAGCGAGAGCGGATTTAAGGCTATCGCAGGCTGTACTGTATGCGAAAACTTTGACGGAAGGGTTTTTCTTTCCGGCAACCCCGCTCTTCCCGGTGTCGTATTCTACTCCTCACGAGAAAGCAGCGGCTCTTCCCCTCTTTATTTTGGCTCTTACAATTATTTTTGTGACGGACTTGGCGTTTTCGGAGTAAGTGCTATGCTAAGCTCTGCCGATTCTCTTTTGGTTTTCAAAAGCGCAGACGATGGCGGCGGCAGCATATTCTATCACACGCCTAAGGAAACGGGATTAAGCTTTATGCCAAAGATATATCCGATAACGAATACGCATAACGGAATAGGCGCTATAGGCAAAACCTTTTCATTTTTTGATGACCCGATTTTCATATCAAAAGCAGGAATATCCGCTATAGATAAGAAAACCATTTCGCTCGAAAGAAGCATCGCATGCCGCTCGCATAACGTAAACGCAAAGCTGCTCAGCGAGAATCTTTCCGAGGCATCTCTTGCCGAATGGTGCGGATACCTTGCCGTAGGAGTGAACGGAAAAATCTACCTTGCCGACTCCAGAGCAGTTTTCCTGCACAGCAGCGGAAACAGAGAATACGAATGGTATTATATGACGGATATCGGTACTTGGAAAAACGAAAAAAAGGTCTACAGATTTTCAAGCACGGCTCACAGCGGATATATGATATACAAAGAGCCTGACGCAAAGGTATCGGGCAGCGTTTACAGCGTGCTCATTAATGATGAAAAAATATATTTCACTACCGTAGATTCGGTAAGATACGAGGTTTACCCAACGGACGAAACCGAAGGCGGTGTGTTCAGTCCTATGGTTACGCTTACTTCCTTTGAAGACGACATTTTATTGTTCGGAACGGATAGCGGAGACGTATGCGTGTTTAATAACGACAAAAGAGGCGTAGCTCCCGACACAGTAAGCGGCGCGGCTGATTTTGACGAAGAGGAATACAAAAAATTCTACGGAAGACGTATACACCCATATTTTTATAGCTTTAACTCGCACAGCATGAGATGCGGAGCACGTACCTGCCCCTACGATTGCAAAAGACCTGACCTTACCAAAAACACGGTTAAGCATTCGCTGACGCTGAAATGCCGTCTTCACGGGAAAGGTAAAATCAGATGCGAGGCAAAGACAAACCGTTCGGGATATGCCGAATATTCGGCGTTTCCTAACAGCATACCGGATTTTTCGGATTTTTCATTTGCATCGCTTACACTTGACTCAGAGGAAAGCGTAAGTCTGCCTATAAACGAAAAGGAGAAAAACTGGATAGACAAGGAGCTGGCGGTTTACTGCGATGATTTCCGCTCACCAATAGGAATATATTCCCTCTCCTACCGCTACACGCTGAGAGGAAGAATAAAGCACGTATAGTTTTATATCTTAAGAAAGGAAGAATTATGAACACCACTAAAATTACAAACTCTGAAATAGATGCGCTAAAGGTCGCATCCCTGCCTACGAGACCTACCGCGCCCACAGCCTTTGGCGGCAAGGGCTATACCGCAACCGAAATGAAGGAAGCCTTCGATAAGCTGCCTCTAAGAATAATCGAAGAATTCAACTCCCTTATTGATGAGATAAAAAACGGAGCGTTGGCAGAAGCGCTTTGCGCTACCGAGCCGCTTGCAACTCTCGTCTCTGACGTTGCGGTTATAAAGGCAACTCTCGGACTGTGAGGTGAATTATGACGTCTATTGAATACACAAAATGCCAAAAAGAATTACTTCTGACCGCCTACGAGCAGAACGAAAGCAGCAGTATTAAATTTCGCTTTATAGGCGTGGAGGACGGAATTTTTTACATAGGCGCCGAAAGCTTCAATATCGAAAACGGATTCGCTACGGTAAAAATAAGCAGTCTCTGCGAGGGAAATTACACTCCGGTTCTGAAAATCGGAGAAAGCTCGTTCGTGTGCGATAAAATACAGGTGAAGGCAGGAATAGTGACGCCAAAAATATGCAGCACCGAACGAATACTTAAGCTCACGGAAAAAATCATTGCGGCAGAAGAAAAAAACAAAAATCTTGAAGAAAAGATTTCCGAGCTTTTTGCTGCCGTTTACGGAAAAAGTATACTTTAACGAAAGGAATATTACTATGAAGAAATTTTTATGTTTATGCATTTCACTTATCGCTCTCATAACGCTCACTCTTTCGGCTTCGGTTACGGCTTTTGCCGAAAGTGACGCCGAAGAATTTGAAACGCCGGAGGCTGAAAGCAATTCTATTGATAACGAAAGCTCTAACCCCTTCTCCGAAATTTACGGGCTCGTGCTGAAAAACTCGGACAAGCTGTTTTCTCTTCTTGCGTTTTTATCCTCCCTTCTTATCGTATTTGCGTATAAGAAAGGACTTATACCGATTATTAACACCGGTCTTTCGGCAATAAAAAAGAGCTCAGACTCCTTTGAAAGCAAAGCCTCGGAAAGTCTTGTAAAAACGGAAGAGTCTTTAAAATTTCTCGCAGACAAATTTGCATCCTGCATAAATTCGATAGAAGGAATTTCAAAATACGTTGACGAGCTTTCGGAAAAGCTTGAGCTGATGGAGGCAGAAAACGGCGACAGAGAAACTCTCACAACCGTTATGCTCTCCCAGGTAGATATGCTTTACGAAATATTTATGAACAGCGCTCTGCCTCAGTATTCAAAGGATGCTCTCGGAGAAAAGTTTGCGCAAATGAAAAAGAGCATCGCCGGCGGTGAAAAAAATGGCTGAAGCAAAAAGAGGAATTATTTTTAAATCGCTCGGCTTAATAATCTCTATTCTGCCGCCATTTCTTGCGGTTATTTCATACTTTCCCATATGGAAAGAAAGAGGCGCTGAGGTTATGCTCTCGGGTATTTCTCTCTTTCTTATTCTGATATCTGCAATTCCGCTGTTCAGAATGATAAAAAGCGTGCTGCGCTCCCCTTCTGCGCCTGTTATATGGTTTTTGATTTTCGTACTGTTTTTTGCCCTGTCTAAAATTGCAGACGATATAACAGTAATAGCATTCGTAGGCTTCGTATCTAACCTTATCGGCTCGCTACTGTTCAAATTTGCAAAAACTCCGCGAAAGGATAAATAACTATGAAAAGCAGGCTCGAAATAGGATTGATAGAAGGAGAAAATCTGATAAAAAAGGGCGGAATGCTTCTTATAAACAACGTTGGAAAAACCATCGCAGTAATAACGTTATTCGTTACCGCGCTTGTCACCTTTACTGACGTTGCCTTTGCGGATTTTAAAACCGAAAGCTTTGCAACCTCGGCTATAATGCTTATACTTGCCTCGTATCTTATGTACTTTTCCCTTGAAGATGCCGGCGAGCGGCTGGGTGAAGAAAGTGAAGAATACAGAACGGCACTTTCAAAATACGAGGAAGAAGGAAAAAGAATAAAGGGTGAGGACGTTGACGGCCTGCGAGAGTTTTGTCTTGAATATTCAAGACAAGAGCTTGAATACAGAAAAAAGGCATACGTAACCTCACACGCACTCTCTGTTTCAGAATTTGAAAAATATCTGAGCGGAGAAAAAACGGACAGACGAAGCGCAAGGATTTTTAAAAAAGCTTCAAGGCTAAAAGCAATTCCTCTGACCCCAAAGGCTCTTTTGACAAAAGAAAGAGAAAACCGAAGAAGCGAGCTTATAAATCCCGAAAAATTCAAGCTTTTTCACCTTATTTTGAAGCTTATTCCCACCACCGTTTGTATGACCGTTACGGTATCCGTAATGCTGACAGCCAAAGAAGGACTTGACGCGGCAAAGGTTATCGAAGGAATTCTGAAGCTCTCAACCCTCCCCATAGTAGGCTTTCGAGGCTACGCAAGCGGATATTCTTACGTAAGAAAATGCTACGTACCTTGGATAGAGACGAAGAGAAGACTTCTTGAGGCATATAACGAAAAGAAAAGCTACGCTACTTGACTTTAAGACGAGTATGTGATAAAATTTCATAAAAGGAAAAGGAGGACGTATATGCGCTACGATAAAGATACGGGGCGGTTGCTGCTGTCCGTGCGTGAGCTTGTTTCTGTGGCAAGGCGCGGTATATCCTCCACTCTCCCATGCGATATTGACGAGCCGGATATTCCGGCAGCAAAACAAATGGGTAAGGGCTCGGAGAACGAAAGCTTCTCCGAGCTTAATTTTAATTTTACGGCAGGAGAATATGCCTTTACGCTGATAGGAAAAGCCAAGCTGCAAGACGAAAAAATATCAATTACCGTTCCTGTGGATACCTCACCCTCAAGACCAAAAAAAGAGGTAAGCACGCAGGCGCGGGGCGAAGGCTATATTTACGCATATCTGCTTTCAGAAAAAAACGGGATTGACGAGATAAGCGTGGATTATAAATACTGCAACACTGCCACGGGCGAGGAACACTTTGTCTCAGAAAAAATAAAGCGTCAGAAGGCAAAAACCTTCTTTGAAAAGTGTAAATTGTCAATAATTGTTTACGCCAAACCGGAAATAGAGCGCGTTACCGTACGCTTGACCTCTATGAAAAAAATCAAATTTCCATACAAAAAAGCGCGTGACGGACAGAGCGAAATAGCGCACGGCGTCTACAATGCAATATCGAGAGGCACAACTCTTTTCGTTGCCGCTCCAACAGGCACAGGCAAAACGGTATCGATTCTCTTCCCGGCTATACGCGCGCTCGGAAACGAAAGATGCGATAAGGTTTTTTACTTCACACCGAAAACCACCACCGCAAATGCAGCAAAGGATACTATAGAGGATATTGCAAAAAGCGGTGCTGAAATAAGAGCTATGCTTATGTCCTCAAAGGAACGCCTTTGCAAAAACGGACTTATATGCCGCAAGAGACGTGCTGATTGTAAAAACGCAAAAGAAAATAAGCTCGCTGATGCCGTCCTAAGCCTGTATAACGAGCAAAAACCTGTCGTTACAGAAGACTTGCTTTCGGAAATAGCGGAAAAATACCGAGTTTGTCCGCATGAGCTTGCGCTATCCTATGCTGAGCTTTGTGACGTTGTGGTAATGGATATAAACTACCTTTTCAACCCCGAAGTATACGCAAGACGCTTTTTTACCGAAAAGCACGATTACGCATTTCTCATAGATGAGGCGCACAACCTGCCCGACAGAGCAAGGGAAATGTATTCGGCGGATTTAAGTGAGATTGATATAGTCTCCCCTGCACTTTCACCGCTCACAGAAGAGCATTCGCCAATAAAAAAAGAAGCTCGCGCAGCAGCGGAAAGCTTCTATACCCTTCTCTCTCCTTACCTAAAAGATAACATCTTTTTTGATGAAGAAGGAAAGGAAAAATCCTCCGCTCACCTATCAGATTTGCCAACAAAACTTTACAATACCCTTGAAAAACTCATAGCTTCCGCAGAAAATTCTATTTTTCAGTCTAACGCTTCGAAGGACGAAGAAGCCGCTGCGCGCACGGCATTTTTAAAAGAATATTATCGAAAGATAAAGCGTTTTTACGAGGCATGCGTAAGATTTGATTCCTCATACGAGCTTTTCATTTTTCTTGAAGAAAATAAAATAAGCGCAAGATGCTTCTGCCTCGATCCCGCAAAGGAAATTTCAAAAAGGCTGAAAATGGGAGGAAGCGCAGTTTTCTTCTCGGGAACGCTCTCGCCTATATACTATTACAAATCCGTGCTGGGCACAGATAGAAGTGCAGAGGTTATAGAAGCGCCTTCACCCTTCGATTCAGGTCAGCTCTCTGTCAGTATTATGGATAAAATAAGCACAAGATATTCAGAGCGCGAAAGAACGCTGGAAGCCGTTTGCCGTGCAATTGCAGCAACCGTATCCGCACGCAGAGGAAGCTATATGATATACTCCCCTTCCTTTGCCTACTCGGAAGCCCTATATAAAAAGTTTTCAAATAAGTACCCTAAAATAAAAGTCCTATGCCAAAGACGCGATATGACGAAAAAAGAAAAGGACGATTTCCTTCTGGAATTCCGCAAGGAAGATAAATCATATCTTGTCGGCTTTTCGGTGCTTGGCGGAATTTATTCCGAGGGTGTCGATTTTGCAGGTGAAAGTCTAATCGGTGCTATCATTGTCGGTATAGGTATTCCTCAGCTCTCATACGAGCGCGAGGCTATGGCAGCATATTATCAGGACAAATTCGAAGAGGGTAAAGAGTTTGCATATATATATCCCGGAATCAACAAAGTGCTTCAGGCTGCGGGCAGAGTTATAAGAGCACCGTCCGACAGAGGCGTTATCGTTCTTATAGACGATAGGTTTGACGACCCGCTTTACAAAAAGGTCATACCTCGGCTTTGGTCTGATATGCAATTTATAGCAGATGCAAAATCGCTTCGCACAAGACTTGACGAATTCTGGCACGGGGTAGACACAGAAAGAAAATCTGACGAGACAAATAATGATGCTTAACCAAAGCGAGCCTGCTTCAAAAGTATTATTTAAGAGTTCCATCAAGGAACAAAATCTTTGTTTTGTTATATTTTTTCATTTTTTTAGGCTTAAGCCTTCTTTTTCAAATATATCGCAAAGGGTTGTAGCCTTAAGCGTCTTTCCACCTAACTTCAGCGTGGAAAGACGCTTTATTTTTATATATTTTTTATCTGCGCCGTCTATAACGTACGAAACGTCAAAAAAATAGAATGCAGAATCCGAGCACCCACCGATAAAGGCCTTCGCTGCAGCAAAATATTTTTTCGAAAGCTCGGTATACAGTCTGTCCAAATCGGTTTTTTCGTCTGTTTTTGGCAAGGCAAGCCTTACCATAATCTTTGCGCCAAGCTCGTTTTTATATAGCATTTGCATCTTGAAATCCGAAATTTTCATATTTATCACCTCTCTATTTTATATGCTCACAAGCCCGAGAGAATAACAAAAAAGAAAAAGCGCATACCACAAGGGTATGCGCCCGAGCTGATGAGTAATCTACCCCTCGTCAGCTCTTATAGAAAGGAAAAATGAAAAAATTGAAAAATGTCAGATTTATTAAAGAAGATAATACGGAAGGCTTCCGCCGAGGTTGGTATAGCCTTCACCGTTTCTTTCGGTATTCTCCGTAACCTTTTCAAGAGTTCTTACCGGTGCGAGCTCAGGCTCGGTTTCCATGCTCTTTTTTGGAACGGGCACAGCCTCTTTTACCTCTTCCTCAGTGATTTCTGCCAGTACAGCCGCAGCTTCCTTTATTTCTTCTTTTATTTCTTCGGCTGCTTCCTTTATTTTTGTTTCCGCCTTGGAAGGTGTCTTCTTTACCGCAGGAATCTTTTGCATTCCCTCAAGCAGCACCGCTGCCTTGGGCGCAGGATTCTTTACCCGCGATGACGAGGCGCTTTTGGTCTTTGACGTAACCGCCTTAGGTACGGGATTTTTCGGCTGATTTTTTTTCGTTTCGGTCTTTTTTATCTCTTCTACGGTGCTGTTCTCCATATCGGGCGCTGTAGTTTTTACGTTTGAGTATCCGTTATTAGCAACCCTCTTTATTGCATTCTTACCTATCGGCATATTCAACAATCTCCTTTGCAAGCTTTTTGTATTCAAGCGCGCTGCGCGAGTATTTTTTGTAAGCTACCACAGGCTTGCTGTTATCCTGCGCCCACTCTACAGTACTGTCTACTCTTACGTAGGTTTCAAAGACTCTCGCAACCTCCGATTCTCTGAGAGTACCAAGAGTTTGCTTAAAGTAGCTCTTTCTCTCGTCTGCCTTGGTTATCATAATTCCCATAACGCTGAGACGCGGTGAAATTTCTCCGACCTTGGAAATAAACTCAAACATATTTGCAAGTCCGAAAAGTCCCCATGGACTAGCCTCAACCGGTATTATAACGTAATCCGAGGCGCACAGTATGTTCATTACCCAACCGCCAAGCGTTGGGGGAGAATCTATAAGTATATAATCGTAATAACCGCGCGCTCTTATGGGTTCAAGGCATTTTCTGAGTATGATTTCACGCTGCCATTTTGAAAAAAGGTCAAATTCAATTGCGCTCATAAGCGAGGTTGACGGAATTATATCAAGCCCCTCGTAATCCGTTGGAACAACGAAATCCGAAAGGTCCTTTTCCTCTTTTATCGCCGTGTAGATATTTTTTCCTTCTTTTGCATACGTGAGAGCCTTTTCCTCGTCAAAAAACGAGAGCGTAAGATTGAGCTGCATATCACCGTCTATTAGCAATACCTTTTTATCCATAGCAGCTAGAGCGCAGCCTATATTCGAGCAGCTTGTGGTTTTACCGCTGCCGCCCTTGTTATTTGCGAACGCAATTATCTTCGTTCTGCTCATTTCTTTCGCATAGCCTCCAGTTCTTTTTCGTCATCGGCAAGAAACTCTATAAGAGCGTCAAGACCCTCACCCGTATATGCACTGACGGGAAACACCTTTTTACAGCCCGCAAGTCTCAACCATCTGTCTACTCTTTCAGGATTTGCATCAGGCTTATCTATGCCGGTGATAATGCCCACTACCTCGCGGTTTACAAGACTTGTAATGCAAGGGGAAAATATCGAATACGGCTCGTTTGCCGAAAGCACCAGTCCAACAACGTCTGCCTCATACGCATAAAGAGCAAGCGCTCCGCTCGTCTGTCTGAGCTCGGTATATTCACCGGGAGTATCTATTATCGTGTCCAGATAGTTGATATACTGCGTTTTATAGTAGTGTATCTCCTCACCGTTAAGAGCCTGAGTTAAGGTGGTTTTACCGGCCGCAACTCTGCCTATAAGAATTATTTTTTTCATTACGTTCTGGTTATGTCACAGCACACGTAGGTGAGCTTTGTGGTAAAATATTCTCTGATTGCGGCAAAAGCCGATTCAACGCTCGAAACGCTTCCCGAAATTATAAGAGTACCCGTAAATCTGTCAACGAAGCCAATCTCAGCTCCCGAGGACTTTATTGCTATATCAGCAGTAATAACGGCGCTTTCGGCAGGCGATATAGTAAGGACGCCTATAGCGCTTCTCGTATAGTCGGTTTTGGGGTCAAGTCCAAGCTTGGTATAAAGCACGTCATCGGGATTAGCTATTATATGGCAAAGGGTTATCTGCTTACCGGGAACGAGCTCCTGCACTATTCTCATATTTTCTTTAAGTTCCATATTTTTATCTCCGTTTTCTTAGGATAAACGCAAGCGTTTTATCCTCCAATTTTACATTTTAATCCCGAGGTCTCGGCTACCGACAAAAGATATTCCATCTTTTCTCTTGAAGGAGGCTCTATCTCGGAGAGGGAGTATTTTCTGCCAAGTCCTGCGTATTTATCCTGGCCCAGTCTGTGATAAGGAAGCAGGTGATGCTCTTTGACTCCGGGAAGGGTCTTTGCGAAGTGGGATATAGCCCTTATTTCCTCAGGAGTATCGTTAAATCCCGGAATTACGGGAGTTCTGATTATGAGCTCAACTCCGCTCTCTGCAATTCTTCTTGCGTTTTCAAGAATTCTTTCGTTTCCTACCGCGGTATATTCCTTATGCTTGTAGCTATCCATATGCTTTATATCCATAAGATAAAGGTCAAGGTAGGGAAGAATTTTTTCTATCTCCGAAAAGCTTGATGATGCCGCAGACTCAACTGCCGTGTGAAGACCTTCCTGCTTGCAGGCCTTAAGGAGCTCTCTTGCAAAGTCTGCCTGGCAAAGCACCTCACCGCCGGAAAGGGTTACTCCTCCGCCGCTTCTGCGATAGAACGGAAGGTCGGAAAGAATCTCCGGCAAAATATCTGAAACCGTAACGTCCATACCTACGGTTTTTTTCTTTTCCCCTTCAACAAGAATCTCGATGTCTCTGTTTTGCGATTCGGGATTACAGCACCAGGCGCATCTCATAAAGCAGCCCTTAAAGAAGACTATCGTTCTTATTCCCGGACCGTCATGAATTGAAAAACGCTGAATATTAAATATTCTGCCTTTTACGTCCTCGCGCATGTAATCACCTCATTTCTGTAAAGTTTTGTTTACCAACCCTGCTCAGTTCTGTTGATTATATCGTCTTGAAGCGAACGAGAAAGCGTGGTAAAGAGTGCGCTGTAGCCCGCAACTCTTACGACGAGAGTTTTATATTTTTCGGGGTTATTCTGCGCATCAATAAGCGTTTCTTTAGTTACGACGTTAAACTGAACGTGCATACCCTTCTGATCAAAGTAAGAGCGAATAAGAGCTACGAACTTCGTCAGTCCGTTCATTCCCGCAAGTGCGGAAGGATGGAACTTCTGATTGAGAAGAGTTCCGTTTGAAGCAACGCCCTGCTCAAGCTTTGCAACAGAGTTTGCGGTTGCGGTAGGCCCTTTAACGTCTCTTCCCGATGCAGGGCCTATGCCGTCTGCAAGAGGTGTATATGCAAGTCTTCCATCAGGAGTTGCGCCTGTGCTTGCTCCGAGCGGAACGTTAGCGGATACGGGGTAAAGTCCTGCTTGGAAAATACCGCCTCTTGCGTTTTTATATTTTTCAACCTCTTTGGTATAGCTGTTTGCCACGTCACGTGCAAACATATCAACGTCATAAATGTCGTTTCCGTATTTGGGAGCTTCTTCCTCAATAAGACGCTTTATTTCCTTGTATTTAGCTTTGGTTGCAGCATCAAGTGAGGTTTGGTTTGTAACCTCATCGTATATAGTGCGGATTGCCGCCTCGGTTATCTCCATACCGTGACCTGCAAGCTCTGTTGCAATCTCGGCAGTAAGCTTTTCCGCCGCTGCTCCCTTAACACCGTATCCGAAGTTAGCCTTAAGCGCTTCTCTGAGCTCCGCAAGGGTAAATTTCTTTTCTTCAAACACAAGCTTCTTTATAGCTATAAGACCATCGGTATTATTTGCTATACCAAAGCCCTGAGGACCGGTGAAGTTATATATTGCTCCGCCCTCCTGCAGAGATTTTCCTCTGCCTATGCAGTCCTCTACCATACAGGACTGGAAAGGAAGCGGGCATCTCACGGCGTGAGCCATATCAATTGCGTTATTGGCATTGACCAGGAGCTTTATCATATAGCTCTGCTGAGCCTTGTAGGCCTCATAGAATTCCTCAAAGCTCGTCATATCCGCAACGTCACCCGTATCCGGACCTATCTTCTTTCCCTTGTCGTATCCGTTCGAGAACGCAAGCTCCATAGGACGACACATATTGAAGAATGCGGCATCGTGCCAGCCGTCAGTCTTACCTGCCTTCTGAGGCTCAACGCAACCGATTATACAGTAGTCTCTTGCGTCCTCAAGAGTAAGTCCTCTTGCCATTATAGAGGGGATAATGATTTCATCGTTATAGTATGCGGGAAGTCCTGTTCCGAGCCTCGTAAGAGCCGCTGCCTTGATAAGCAGGGGTTCGGGAGAGCCGTTCCATACTCTTATAGAGATAGAGGGCTGAGGAAGCGGAACGTGCATAGCAGCTTCTATACACATATAAGAGAGGTCGTTTGTCGAATCCAAGCCGTGAATGTTCTGACCGCCTACGATAAGATTCTGGAACATTCCGTAGCCTGCAAAGCCGTCTGCCGATGCGGCGTCTCTTACCTTGTTTATATCGTTAAACTTAACCCAGATACAGTCAAGAAGCTCCTGAGCCTGCTCATAGGTTATTTTACCTGCATCAATATCCTTCTTAAAATAGGGGTACATATAGCAGTCGAATCTACCGGGAGAGATTGAGTGACCGCTTGACTCAATCTGAAGAAGAAGCTGAATAAACCAGAAGGTCTGGCAAGCCTCATAGAAGCTGGTTGCAGGGAACTCAGGCACTCTGGCGCAGTTGCGCGCAATAACCTCAAGCTCACGCTTTCTCTCGGGATTCGCTTCCTTTGAAGCCATTTCACGAGCCAGCGCGCTGTAGCGGCGAGCATATTCGATTACAGCCTCGCAGCTCTCTATTACTGCATAAAGGAAGTTGCTTCTTGAAACGTAATCTCCGTCAGATATCTCAAGCTTTTCAAGTGCTGCGTTAGCCTCTGCTATAATGCCTCTGTAGCCTATTTTCATTACCTTGCCGTAGTCTACGCAGACGTGGCCGATACCGTTATAGAAATAGTTGCCGGGAGTAAATACGGAGTGCTCGGTAAATGCGGCGTATGCCTCGGGAGCCATATTTGCTTTTGCAAGGTCGCTTGTCGTCTTTCCACTCCACCAGGGATATATTTCACGAAGCTCAGCCTTCGTCTTCTCGCTTATGTAAAAGGGGTCTGCGGCTCTTGTTGAAACGGTATCAAGCTCGGAAAGAAGCCATTCGTAAGAATATTCCGGAAAAACCTGGCAGCCTCTGGGAGCAACAGTTGCGCTTCCTACTATGAGCTCTCCGTCTCTTATAACTATCGGAATATTTTTGAGTATGTGGGCAAACGCAGCGCTTCTGCGCTTGATTATGGGAAGATTTTCGGTAGCCTTGTAGCTTTCGGTTACAAGCTTTCCTCTTGCCGATTCAATCTCCGGCATCTTCTCGTAAAGATTATCTATAAGCTTCTGTATTCTTGAGCTTTTTTCAATTACGAACTTAATATTTTCCATATTATCACCTCAAAACATTACATTTGCTTCCAAAGCTCTTCGTGAGGAGCTGCAATTACAGTAAACGAGGAAAGCGTTGCTGCGCCCTTCGCATAATCCGCACCGGCTTCTACTGCCGCAGTAACGTCACCTACGTCACCCGTGAGCATTACTACGCCCTTGCCTCCCATACCTCTTGATACTCTAAGGTCGTATATTTCAACTCTTGCGGTTTTTACGGCTATATCCGCAGCCTTTATCGCACTTGCCGCAGAGAAGGTTTCTATAAGTCCGAGAGAGCCCTCACGCTCACCCGTCTGAGTTCCGAAAAGAGCCTTTATAACCTGCTCGTCTATCCTACCCATAACCGAAGAGTCTATCACGTAACCGTCAAAGCGGCTCGTAACGTGGGATACTGCTGCAGTTACGTTTGATATAGAGCCCGTGAGCACAATTTCATACTTTCCCGGGCAGGCTGGGTGTGCGGACACCATTTCTATTCCCGCGCTTTTCAGCGCTGCATCCGCAGCCTCAACGCCCTTAGGTATGCTCTTTAATTCAATAACACCTATAGCCTTATACATCTTATCTTACCCTATCAATCATTATTTTTCCGTCACCGAGTGTTACAACACCCGATATTGATGCGTGCTGAGGAAGCGAAAGTCCGTCAGCCGCCTTTGCAATAATCTCTCCTGCCGCAACCGTCTGTCCGTCAGAAACTGTCGGAATGCTCGGTGCGCCTATATGTCTTGAAAGCGGAATTTCCACTCTCGAAAAGTCCTTTATTTCTCCGCCGAATTCTGCTACCCTATCAAATTTTCTCACTCCGAGCGTGCTTTCCCACTTCTCCGAGGGGATCATTCTGTAATCTCTTTCGGCTCTTACCTCATATGCTCCGTCAATATTAAAGCGAAGCTTATTTTTTGCCAGAACACCCTTATAGTTGGCTATAACAGCTCGCGGAGAGATACCCTGACTGCAGGCAAGGCTTTCGCAAACGCCGCAGCCGCAGCAAAGAGTTGCCGAAAGCACCATAATCGGCATTACCTCTGCCGCTCCCATTGCCGTTCTGACCATTTTATGCGGCTCTAAGGGATATCCGAGCATATTTCTGGGACACATATCCGTGCATCTGGTACACTGGCAGCAAGCCGTTTCGGCTCTCGCTACCGCCATTTTATCGTTTATCTTTTTCGAGGCTATTGCCTGCGTATAGTCAGGAAGAACAAGTATTCCCTTTGTCGTTTTTGTAACCGCATAGGTGGCGGGATTTATTATTTTTCCCATAGAAGGACCGCCATCAAGAACCGTGTAATCCTCAGGCACGCTTACCCCGAGCCTTGAAAACAGGTCGGATATTTTAGTTCCGAGCGGAACCTTAACTACCACCGGTTTATCTACGTCACCGCCAACGGTAAGCCATTTATCAGTTACAGGCTCGGAAAATCTTACCGCTCTTCCGAGGTTATACATAGTTTCAACGTTGTAAACTATTACGCCTGCCGTTATAGGAAGCTTACCGGGTGATACAAGCCTTCCCGATGCCTCGTATATGAGACCTATCTCGTCACCTATCGGATAAACGTCAGGCAGAACCTTAACGAATATTTTATCAAGAAGTCTGTCACCCTCATTCATATTGAGACGTTTAGCAGTATGCGCCTTTATACAAAGAAGCGCTTTCGGTATTCCCGTATGTATGAGAACCTCGGATATCCCCGAGAGAACGAGAGTAAGTTCGTTTTTAAGTATTACGTAGTCGGTATACAGAAGCGGCTCACATTCAGAGCCGTTTATAAGGAGGAGGTTTGCCCCCTCCGCAAGCTTAGCGTAAGAGGGGAACCCCGCTCCTCCGGCACCTACGATGCCGAATTCACGCATTAAATTTTTAAGTTCCTGCATCTTTTTACTCTTTCAAAATCAGTCTACGATACCCACTATAACCGCATCTGCGGGGCTCTGTGTGTTATGGAGCGCAAGTCTAGCCGAGCTTCCGGTAGTGATAAGAACGGTTTCACCTATGCCTGCTCCTACAGAGTCTATTGCAATAATAAATTCCTCCGTAAGATTGCCGTTCTTTATGAGCTGAACCTCCATAAATTTACTGCCTACGAGAGATTCCTGCTTTCTTGTGGAAACGATATTTCCTCTTATAATTCCTTTTAGCATTTTTTTACCTCACTTTACTACCGTTACTATAAAGCCGTTGCCTATTCCTGCGGCATTTGCATCATCGGTATCAACGTGCATTTCAAGGCGGAAGTCCTTATGAACTCTTACCTGAACGTCAAACCATCTGGTGCGGCGCTTACCGTTTACGTCAATATCTATATAATCGCCGTCAGCAACTCCGAATTTTTGCGCATCGGAGGGTGACATATGAATATGTCTGTTCGCTATGATACAGCCCTCGCTAAGCTCCACCACACCCTTAGGACCGATAATTCTTATAGGAGCTGAGCCCTCTATCTTTCCCGATTCTCTTACCGGAGGCTTAACTTTAAGAACGTAAGAATCGGTTGCGGACACTTCAACCTGAGAAGCCTTTCTTACAGGGCCAAGCACTCTTACGTTTTCAATAGGACGCATCGAAGGACCTACTATGGTAAGAACCTCCTTGCAGGCATATTGACCGGGCTGCGAAAGCTCCTTTATGGGAGTGAGCTCATATCCCTTGCCAAAAAGCGTTTCAAGGTCGGAGACGGAGAGATGTATGTGCCTGTTAGAAACACCGATAGGAATGCCTCCGTCAGAGGCTTCGGTTGTCTTAGAACTCATTTCTTGTAAAGCTTTCTTTACCATTTCGGCTATTTTTTCTGTTGAAATATCCATTTTGCTTATCCTTTCGTATAATAGAGAAACTTTTGTACTGCAGAAAAACTTAACCTTTACAGTTAAATTCTTTTGCAGTACCCAAAGGGCAAAATTGCCCTTTGGATACCCGAGAGAGTCTGCCGTCTATTATTACTTAATAGAAGGAAGAAGCTTCTCAACGTCTGCGTGAGGTCTGGGAATTACGTGAGTTGCAATAACTTCACCAAGAGAAGTTGCAGCTGCGCTTCCTGCCTCAACTGCTGCCTTAACTGCTCCTACGTCTCCGCGAACCATAACGCTTACAAGTCCGCTTCCAATCTTTTCGCTACCGATAAGGATAACGTTTGCAGCCTTAACCATAGCATCAGCAGCCTCAATAGCAGCTACGAGACCTCTGGTCTCTACCATTCCGAGTGCTTCCATTTGTAAATCCTCCTGTTAAAAATTTTTTATTATTTAATTTCTTATATTTCAAAGCCTCAGCTTTAAAAACTTATTTAGCCCGTTGTCAGAAATTTCATAACATCGGGGTGCGGGCGAGCTATAACCTCGCAGCACTTGACGTTTCCAACCTCGCTTGCCGCGGCAGAGCCTGCTTCAAGCGCAGCCGTCACCGCGGAAACCTCGCCTTCGACAACAACCGTAACCAGTCTGCCGCCGAGGCGCTTTTCCACGTGAATGAGCTTTACGTCGGCTGCTTTTACCATAGCGTCAAGTCCTGTGATTGCAGCGACCATCGCCTGCACTTCCAGTAACGCTATCGCCTTCATATTATAAAATCCTTAAATTACTTTATAATAGGAAGAAGCTTTTCAACGTCTGCGTGAGGTCTGGGGATTACGTGAGTTGCAATAACCTCGCCAAGAGAGGTAGCTGCTGCGCTTCCTGCCTCAACTGCTGCCTTAACTGCTCCTACGTCTCCGCGAACCATAACGCTTACAAGTCCGCTGCCGATTTTTTCGCTACCGATAAGAACGACATTTGCCGCCTTTACCATAGCATCTGCTGCCTCAATAGCAGCTACGAGACCTCTGGTCTCTACCATTCCGAGTGCTTCCATCATTGTTTTTGTTCTCCTTATAAATATTTTTTATTATCTTAGTTTATCTTTACCCAGAGCCGAAAGCCGAGCAAACCACTCGATATCCTCGCTCTGTCTTGCAATTACCTTGTGGGTAATGTAAAGTTCTCTTTTTTCGGCCTCAGCCTTTCCTACAAGTATTGCTGCGTCAACCGCTGCAGCCGAGCCCTCGACCTTTACTGCCATAACGAGAGGAACTCTTGCAGAGTCGCCTCCTGCGGGCTTGTTCTTGTCGATTGCAACGACCTCTACCTCAGCCGCCTTAGCCATCGCATCTGCCACCACTATTGCAGTAGCAAAGCCGTAGACCTCAATCATTCCAAGAGCCATAAGCCAACTCCCTTACTTACTCGGCAACGTAGCAGATTTTAATACCCTGCTGAGAAACGTTGACCTCCATAGCCTCGTTAAGCTTATCGAGCGGGAAGGTGTGGGTGATGAGCTCCTTGATAGGAATGTTCATCTCTCTTGCTTGGCGAAGAAATGCCATAGTAGTGGGATAATCGTCTGCGCTGTAATCCCATGAGCCTACTATACTTATTTCCTTGTTACACATAGCGAAGTGGGGGTTAACGGTATACTCTCCGTTATTTACGAAGAAGCCCATCTCGCACATTCCGCCGCCGCGGCGGATATACTCATATATATCCTTAGCAGCCATAGGCGCGCCTGTGCACTGGAATGCAAAGTCAACTCCTACACCGTTTGCAACCTTCTTAACAAGATTTACTCTATCCTCAAGCGAAGCGATTTCCTTGAAGCTGATAACGGTTTTTGCACCGAGCTTCTTAGCCATTTCAAGTCTCTTGGGAGTGCCGTCAATAGCTACTATGTGGTTAACGCCGGCAGCTCTGAGCACGCTTATCATAACAAGTCCTACAGGACCAAGTCCCTGAACGAGAACCTTGGAGTTGAAGTTAATAAGACCGGTAGTGTTAGCTCTCTTAAGAGCGTGAACACAAACGCAAGCAAGCTCAAGAAGCATTCTCTCCTTAAGGTCAAGGTCATTTACTACGAAGTAAGTAGAGCCCTTTCCGCTTATGAGAAGGTGAGTTGCAAACCAACCGGTAAGAGGATTCTTATCACTGTGAGGGATAAGTCCGAATACTCCCTGCTTATCGCAAAGGTTGGTATTTGCGGGCTTGTTACGGCAAACGAAGCATTCGCCGCAGCTTATAACAGAGGTAACGATTTTGTCGCCTACCTTTATGGGATTGCCGGCAGTATCTGCCTTTATATTTTTACCGAGAGCAACTATCTCACCCGTTCCCTCATGACCGAGAGTTACGGGAATGATTCCGAAGGGGTCGCCCTTCCACTCATGAACGTCAGTTCCGCAAACACCGCAGCCCTCTACCTTAACGAGAATGTCGTTGTCACCAACGGCAGGAACAGGAAATTCCTTAACCTCGATTTTCTTGGGAGCTGTGAGCATTGCAACCTTCGCGGTAGCGGGAACCTTAGCCGAGGACGCATTAGATGCCGCGGGAGAAATCTCACCGAGAATCTTGCGAACTATGCTCTCTACCTGTGATGATGAAATGTTCATTTTCTTTTTCCTTTCTCAGATAATCCTGAAGCTTTCCGAGAGGACGCAACGGCGAAGTCTGGTAAAGCTCTTTGCACTGGTTATACCCTCGCCCGTAGGACCTGCTATAGTAAACGTGGTGTGACCCTCTCCGCCAAAGCCTATTCCGGCGTAGGAAGGAGCGTTCTTTACAAAAATAGTGGTTTCAACGGCTCTTGCAAATCTCGTAAGATTGTCAATGTTTTTCGAGTGCATATGCGCAGTATGACGGTTTCCGTGCTCTGCCTTAACGGCAAGGTCGATAGCCTGGTCGATATTATTTACTCTCACTATCGGAAGAATGGGCATCATAAGCTCGTGCTGAACGAAGTCGTGCTCAAAGTTCGTTTCGCAGATTATGCAGCGAACCTCGTCACCGACGTGAATGCCTACCTTTTCAAGAAGAACCTTTGCGTCTCTTCCTACACAGTCACGGTTAACTATCTTTGAGGTAATACCCGTTTTGGGATTAGTCTTCTCTACAAGAACGATTTTTGCAAGCTTATCGGCTACCTCGCGGCTGATAAGATAAGCACCGTTTGCTTTCATAGCTGCGATAAGCTCATCAGCAATATTTGCAAATGCGAATACCTCTTTTTCAGCTATACAAGGAAGGTTGTTATCAAACGTGCAGCCGTCAATGATATCCTTGCCCGCCTTTTTTACGTCAGCAGTATCGTCTACGATAACCGGGGGATTTCCCGCGCCTGCTCCGATTGCCTTCTTTCCGCTGGAAAGAACGCTCTTTACAACGCCGGGGCCGCCCGTACAAACGAGAAGTCTGATTCTCGGGTCTTTATACATAATATTTGCAGTATCAAGCGTGGGCTTTACAACCGAGGAAACGAGCACGCGAGGGCCGCCTGCCATAGCGCTTGCGCGGTTGATAAGGTCTACTGCATAGTTAGAGGTTGCGATAGCGTTGGGGTGGGGGTTGAAAACAACTCCGTTTCCTGCCGCTATCATACCGATACTGTTACAAATAACAGTTTCGGAGGGGTTAGTGCTGGGGGTAATGCTTCCGACTACTCCAAAGGGAGCCATTTCGGTGAGTGTAAGACCGTAGTCTCCCGTCTTCACCTGAGCGGCAATATCTGACGTTCCGGGAGTTTTATCAGCAACCAGCATATGTTTTGCCGTTTTGTGATCAACTCTGCCCATCTTAGTTTCGGCAACGCCGAGAGCAGCCATGGTCGGAGCTTCCTTGCGGCAAAGGTCGCGAATAACCGCAATAACCTTTTCTCTCTCCTCGAGAGACATTGCGCGAATTGCCTTGTAGCCCGACTCCGCAGCATCAATGGCATCGTTCATATCTTCAAAAACTCCGATATAGCTCTTGCCCTGATAGCCTGCGCCGTCATAATCGCCCTTGGTAGCAGGAGCCTCGCCCTTGAGCCCCTTCATAACCGTAGCTACGATTTGCTCAATTTGTGCTTCTGTCCAATTTATAGCCATAATAAATCTCCTTTTTTGCGTTTTGCCTTTCGGAGAAAATTACTTTCCGAGTGCGCTGAGAACTCTGCGGGTGATTTCAGCAACGAGCTCCTCGTTTGCTCCGCAGTTGCAAGCAGGCTCTTCTTCGATTTCGATACCGGGGTGACGTCCGGGAATGTTCATTCTCTGACGAAGCTCCATAAGCTTCTTAAGCTGATCGTTAGGAATCTCGTGAACAGCGCCAAGCTCCATAGCGTACTTGCAAATCTTTGCGTTGAACTCAACCTCTTCCATAACGAACATAGCCTTAGTGAGACTAAAGCCTACGGTAAGAGCGCCGTGGTTCTGAAGAAGGAATGCATCGTGATTCTCGATGTAGGGTTCAAGAGAATCGGGAATTTCCATAGTGGAGGGAGTACCGTATGTACAGGTGGGAACCTCACCGATGGTAAGAACTGCCTCGGGAAGAATGTACTGGTCAAGGTCGATTCCTGCAATGGTAAATGCGGTAGCAATCGGAGGATGTGCGTGTACTACTGCGTTAACGTCAGGTCTCTTCTGATAAACACGCATATGCATCTTTATCTCGGAGGAGGGGTTAAGCTTGCCTTCAAGCTTATTGCCGTTTCTGTCTACCTTGATAATCATATCGGGGGTAAGAGCGCCCTTCGATACGCCTGTGGGAGTACAGTAGTACTCATTCTCGCTAACCTTAACGGAGATGTTACCGTCATTGGCAGCAACAAAGCCGAGCTTGTAGAGAGCGTGACCGACTTCGCAGATTTCCTTTTTGATTTCGTAAGCTGATTTCATTTTTCCTTTTTCCTTTCGGGTTTTGTATTTTTATTTTTATTATTTTGCAAGATTAAGTGTGTCGAGGGCTATCATATACTCCTCGTTGGTAGGAAGAACGAAGGTTCTTACCTTAGCACCGGGCTTGGTAAGCTCAACGTCTATGCCTCTGTCGCAGTTCATATTGAGCTCCTCGTCAATCTCAATTCCGAGATAAGACATCTCGCGGCAAACGCGCGCTCTGACGTTTCTGTCGTTCTCGCCGATACCCGCGGTAAATACAAGAGCATCGATTCCGTTCATTTCAGCAATGTAAGAGCCGATTATCTTCTTGATGTAATGAACAAGAATGTCCATAGCAAGAGCCGCTCTCTTGTTGCCGGCATTCTGAGCCTCGGTGATATCTCTGCAATCGCTGGAGATTCCGGAAACTCCGAGAAGTCCCGACTTGGAGTTAAGAAGCTTTTCAACCTCTTCGGGAGAAAGTCCTTCCTTCTTCATTATATAAGAAACTACTGTAGGATCTATCGAACCGCTTCTCGTTCCCATAGGAACGCCCTCCTGAGGAGTGAAGCCCATCGAGGTGTCAATCGCTTTACCGTTTACACTCGCAGTAATGGACGAGCCGTTACCAAGGTGGCAGGTGATTATCTTTGCATCCTTCTTACCGATAAGCTCTGCAGCCTTTGCGCAAACGAATCTGTGAGAAGTTCCGTGGAAGCCGTAACGGCGAATCTTATATTTTTCGTAAAGCTCGTAAGGAATGGGATAGATGTAAGCCTTCTCTTCCATAGAAGAATAGTAAGAGGTATCAAACACGCCAACGTGCTTAATGTTAGGCATTACGCTCTTACAAGCCTTAAAGCCGCTGATTGCAGGCGGGCCGTGAAGAGGGTTGATTTCAACAATGCTTTCAAGATACTTAAGCTCTTCTTCTCCAAGAATGCTCGATTTGCGGATTTCTCCGCCGTGCGCAAATCTGTGTCCAACCGCACCGATTTCATCAACGCCGGAGATAACACCGAGCTCGGCATCGCAAAGAAGGCTCAGAACGAGCTCAATTGCAGCCTTGTGGTCGGGAAGATTTGCCTCGGACTTATAGTCCTCTTTTCCGGGACGCTTATGGGTAATAACACCGTCAATACCGATTCTCTCGCAGTTGCCCTTCGCCAGAACCTCGCCCGATTCCATGTCAAAAAGCTGATACTTGAGAGATGAGCTGCCCGCATTTACTACGAGAATTTTCATTTTTTCTCTCCTTTTATAATAGATAATGTAGATTTTTGTTTTTTCCTTTATTCAATGATACGTTTGGATTGCAGCTCAGCCTCACTCTCGCCTATACTAAAGGCTCTTGCCGAGTTCTGATATACAATCTTGTAGCACAAGGCGTCTATAACGACAAGCCTTGAAATATGAGAATTGAGCCCCAGAGAACTGTGCCTCGTTTCTTCCGTGTCGGTTAAAAGCAAAATATCACTCTGCCTTGCTATAGGCGATCTTTCCTTAGAGGTTATCGAAATCGTTGTCGCTCCGTGCGACCTTGCTGCCTTCATAGACTCGACTATATCCTTAGACGAGCCTGATTGGGAAATTCCGATAACTACGTCACCCGCCCGAAGCTGTGAAACCGCTATCGCCTGCATATGCGTATCCGCATAGGCGCTGGAATTACAGCCTGCGCGCAGAAATTTATTGCTCGCATCCTCCGCAACCTGCGCAGAGGTACCAAGTCCGATAAGAACTACTCTTCTGGCATCCGATATCGCCTTAGCCGCTTTCGTCATACTGTCAGCCGAAAGCGTTTTTTTCGTTCTTTCAAGAGACATATACGCATCGTTGCAGACCTTCTCGAAAATTGAGAAGCAGTCGTCAGCGCCCGTGATAGTAGGTATAATAACCTTCTTCTCATGCTCCTGGGCAAGAACTATCTTAAGCTCCTGGTATCCCGAGCAGCCAAGTCTCTTTGAAAAACGAACTATCGTTGCCTCACTGCTATCGCATTTGGAGGCAAGATCGGTTATCGAATACGGCAGTATCTCACCGGAATGAGAAAACAACCAGTCAGCGACCTTCTTCTCAGACTTACCCATATCATTGTACATGAGCTGCGCCTGCAGTAAAGTCCTGTTCAAAAAATTTTGCCTCCTTTCTGCCATTTTGAAAATTATTTTCATTTTTAGAGATAATTTTCACTAAGTTTTTAATTTTTATGAAAACTATTTTCAAAAATTATGAAAATTACTTTCACAATTCCGATTTTAGCATATAAATACTGTTTTGTCAATACTTTTCAGTGATTTTTAGAAAAATATTTCCAAAAACCGTAAATTCGGCTCGTTATCTTCCCTTTTTCAGAAAATATCCGCCACTTGATTTTGAAAATTTTTTTCATTTTTTCAAAAACAGAAAAGAAAATTTGTTTTGAAAACCATTTTTGTTTATTCATAATTTGTTCATAAAATAATGAAAATAATTTTCATTCACTTTGGGGTTTTTAACGGTTTTTCTGCATTTTTCCGTCATATTTTCCCCCCCAAAAAAACAAAAAAGCCCGCAAAAGCGCGAATGCGGACTAAAAAGAAAAAGGCGGCATTTCGCCACCTTTGCTGTTAGTGTTGGATTTTGAAATCAAAACTGTTCCTCAGAAACAAATTTTCGGTATTGCTTAGGCGTGATACCGGTAAAGCTATGAAAAATCTTTATAAAATAACTAGTAACCGAAAAACCGCATTCAAGCCCTATTTCAGTCACGCTTTTATCGGTTGTGGCAAGAAGCTTCTTTGCATTTTCTATACGAACACTATTGAGGTATTTTATAAATCCGCCGCACTTTAACTCACGCATAACCTGCGCAAAAGAGCTGTAGCTGATGTTAAAATGCCGCGCAACCTCCCCTGCCGAAAGCTCGCTTGCATAATTTTCCTCCACGTATTTTTGCACGGAAGTTAAAACCTTGCTTTTCGGCTCGCCTATAGGCTTTAATCCTTTTTGCTTCCAATATTCTATAATGCGAGCGTATATTTCGATAATCAGCGACCTCGCCATCAAATCCGAAACGCAATCAGAATCCTTACTGCAACATCCGTGAAACCTCTCGATCAGAATTCCTATATCAGTTCTCTCAAGATTATCAATAATACAGGAGGAGGAAACTTCGTTTGATAAGGAGAGTACAGACTCACTCCTTCCAAAAAGCTTCTCCGAAAACCCAAGCACTATCTTTTCTGCCGTTGCATCAATGCATCTGCAACAGTGCAAACGCTTTGGCGGAATAATGAGAAGAGAGCCCGCCTTTAGCGTATGCCAACAGTCCCCGAACATTACATCAGCTTCTCCGGCGGTAACGTATATAATTTCAGCTCCGCTATGCCAGTGAGGATGCGTTGTATTTTTACCATATTGGTATTCACTGCAATAATCCTTTTCCGCATCGAACTCTTTAGGCAAAAAATATCTATTCATAAAACACCTTAAATATAGATTTGTTGTATTTTTATCCTCTTTTATTGTATCATAAAAATCGAAGAATTGCTATACTTTAATTAAATAATTCAACCTTTAAAGATGATTTTTATGATTTACTATTTATTACTCATTTTATCAACCTTCATGGCTACGGGAAAAGCCATATTCTGCAAAGCAATCGGCAAGGAAGGAAGCACGAAAAAGGAAAAGGCGCTTCTTAATTTCAAAGCCTTCGTAGTTGCATTTTCATTCTCTCTTCTCTTTATAATAAAGGACATCGGCAGATTATTTGAGATTTCCGCCTTCTCCTTTATTCTTTCGATTTTCTTTGGTCTCTCGGTTGCGTTTACACAAATTTTTCAAAGCAAAGCGCTCGGACAAGGCCCCGCATCAACGGTAACGCTCATATATGCCTGCGGCTTTCTTATTCCGATTTTTTACGGGCTTTTCTTCTGGGATGAGAGCGTTTCCGTGTTCCAATGGCTCGGAATAGCCCTTTTGCTTTTCTCACTTACGCTATGCTTACTCAAAAAAGAAAAATACCGTAAATCTTCCTCTTGGATTCCTTTTGCCGTGGCGGCTATGCTTGGCTCGGGAACGAGCGCAATTTTCCAGAAAACGCATCAATACTCGGACTTTTCTGTCGAAATATCCTTTTATCTGGTCTTCTGTCTCTTTTTTTCCTCGGTATTCACCGGCGTAGCCTACCTTGCAACCAAGGAAGAAAAAAACGCAAAAAAAGAAGCTGTTGATAAAAAACGCGCCTCTTTTAAGAGCTTTATCATTCCTGCCTGCCTCGGAATATGCGTCGGTCTCTTGAACTTTCTAAATCTTATTCTCTCAGGGAATCTGCCTTCCGTGATCCTCTTTCCGATATACAACGTCGGAAGTATGCTTCTCGTTATACTTCTGTCCGCTATCATATATAAGGATAAAATGACAGCGCTTCAAAAGGTCGGCTTTTTTCTCGGAATCGCCGCAATATTAATTATAGGACTTCTTTAAAGAAAGGAAACAGATATGAATTTACCGTGGAAAACTAAAGGAATAACCCTGACCGCGCCGCTTACCGAAGAGGTCGACGACGTTATTAAATTTATCGACGAATATCTCGCTCCACGCAGATTTAATATGATAATTTTGCAGGTGAGATACCGTTATCAGTTTAAAAAGCACCCGGAGGTATGGGGATACGATCCTCTTTCGTACGAGGATGTAAAAAAACTCGTTTCCGCTTGTAAAAGAAACAACATAAAACTGGTTCCCAAAATGAATATTATAGGTCATCAATCGGGATTTCCGAACCTTCCTACCGACGGGATACTGCACGGACACAGTGAAACCGAGGCGGATATTCCCGACGGTCTCTTGCGCGCATATCCTGATTTTGACGAGCAAAGAGGAGAGCGAGAGATCGAATATGCGAGAAGCGTCTGTCTGAATAGCCGCGCGGCAAAAACGGTTATTTCAGAGCTTATTGACGAGCTTATGGACGTATTCGAGGCGAATGCAATACATATCGGATGCGACGAGGTATTCAATATCGGCCTCTGCCCGATCTGTTCTAAACAAAGCACCGCGGAGCTTTTCGCAAACTGGGTAAACTCAATAAACGAAAACGTCAAAAAACGCGGCGGCACCGTTTTTATGTGGGGTGACAGACTTCTCGATGAAAAAACAACGGGATACGGAAGATGGGAAGCTTCCGACAACGGCACCTACGAGGCTATCAAACTCTTATCAAAGGATATCGTGATATGCGATTGGCACTACGAAAACAACGAAAATTACGTTTCCGTTGATATTTTTGCGAATGCAGGATTTAAAATTCTCGTTTGTCCTATGAGAAGCAAGGCTAACCTCGAGGCATTCCTCGGCTACGCAAAGGAGCACGACCGCGGCCATATCGAAGGCGTACTTATGACGACTTGGTGTCCCTCGGGCGACCTTGCAAAAAGAATTCTCTACGGTGAGCCCGGCAGATGGCGTCACACCGAAGAGCTCGCAAAAACCATAGACGAAAGCTTTTGATCAGTAAAAATAAATAAACCAATGGCTATCTCAAACACAAAAAGTATCGTTTGGGATAGCCATTATCTTTTTTCACCTTTGTATTTTGTGTGTTTTTACGCAATAAAGCAGGCGGATTTCAGCCACTGTAGCCAAAATCCGCAAAAATATGTTTATATTATTTTCTATTCATCTGAACCTTGAGATTTCCGATTGCGGTTGCTTCTATGGGAAGCGCAACCACCTTCTTGCCGGTTATCTTCTCGGTAAGGTCGTTGAGATAGCCGTTCTTTGCGCCGCCGCCAACGATATAGATTTCGGGATAGGTCTTGCCCGTATTTCTCTCAAGGTCGGCTATTGCTCTCTTGTAGCCGTGCGCAAGGCTTACGTACGCCGCATTGAAGTAGTCTGCATCCTCAGCGGGCATCTTCATATTTCTCGATGCGAAATACTCGTCGATTGCGCCCTTCATTGACTTAGGCGCCATAAACGACCGGTCGTTTACGTCAAACACCTCTGCGAATGTAGACTTTGCCGCCATATCAGCAATATCTCCGTAAGAGGTTTCGGGACAAAGCTCTTTTCTAAGGCTCTGGATTATCCACATTCCGATTATGTTCTTCTGATAACGGATATAGCCAACTCCGCCCTCGTTTGAGTAGCCTGAAACGTGGCTGTTTTCATCGGTTATCGCCTTGTCTGACTTAACACCGAGAAGCGACCATGTTCCCGAGGATATGTAAGGAGAGTTAACGTTCATATCTATAGCTTCAACCGCGCTGCCGGTGTCATGAGTTGCACAAAGAACAACCTCGAGATCCCCGCCAACCTCTGCCTTTATCTCGTCCTTAAGAGTGCCAACGAGTGTGCCCGGCGCGCAAAGAGGTTTTATAAGCTCCATAGGATAGCCAAGCTCTGCCCAGAGCTCACAGTCAAACTCACGGGTTTCGGCATTTACAAGACCTGTTGTAGTTGCCTCGGTGAATTCCTTTTTCTTAACACCGGTGAGCTTATACATAAAGTATTCGGGAATCATAAGGAAGTCGGTAACTCCCTCAAATCTGCCTGCAACCTTATCTGCATAAAGCTGATATACGGTATTGAAGGTCTGGAACTCTATTCCGGTTCTCGCGTAAAGACGCTCAAAGGGAACGTCAGCGTGAACCTTGTCAATTACCTCTCCCATTCTGCTGTCGCGGTATGCGTATACGGGATAAACCTCTTCGTCACCCTTGAGAAGAACGTAGTCAACTCCCCATGTGTCGATAGAAAGGCTTTCAATTTTGGGATACTTTTCAAAAGCAATCTTAATTCCCGCCTTTATCTCGCGGAAAAGTCTGTCGGTATCCCACACGAGATGACCGTCCTTCTCGTCCATTCCGTTGGGAAAACGGTAAAGCTCTTCTGTCTCTATTTTTCCATTTTCTTGCCAGCCGATTATGTGTCTTCCACTGGATGCGCCAATGTCAATTGCAAGATAATATTTCATTTCTTATCTCCTGCCATGTTAAAATTAAGTATATTATACATATATTTTAACCGAGTGTCAACCGTTTTTTTCCAAAATAAACCTAAATAAACCTTTTTTACTAAACCTCAATATATGCCATTACCGGACGGTGGTCGGAAATATAAATACCGTCAACAGGCGTATCTTCAACAGCAAAAGAGCTTTCAGGAGAGGTTTTTAGAGTTGTGAAAATATAATCAATCTTCACTTTATCTGTACCAAATTTTTTAAGCCACTCCTTGTTTTCTCTGATTGTACCGAATGCGTGAAAAGTTTCTTCTATTTTGCAGGTAGCATCTATGAAAGGCATCGAGTAATCCTCTGAAAAAATCTTAAGAAGCGGAGAATTCGGAAGTGTGTTTAAATCACCTGTAAAAACACACCTCGATCCGTTTGATTTCATATATTCAATAAGCATGGAAAATTCAAGTTGCCGAGCCTCAGGAGCGTGATGATCCGCGTGCGTGTTTAAAAAGAGAAACGGTTCAGATTCGCCATTGGGCTTCAGTTTAACAGCGGTTGCCATTCTTGCATTGTCACTCTGACCAACCCCTTCAAAGCGCGTTCCCATTATCTCGGGAGAGGGAGAAAGTGCAAAATTCTCGCAAGAAATCATCTCAAACATATCCTTTCGGAAAGCAATCGGCACAGATTCACCCTTGAAATCGGTCTCTCTTCCGCAACCAACAACAACGTAATCGGAAAGAGAATCTCTCAGAAATGCGCGAATCTCGTCCTCAGCCTCCTGAAAACCTATTAAATCAGGAGAATACTTTTTGATAGTCTCAATAATTCTTCCCCTTCTATTATAAATACGGTTTATTCCGTCATTCTTACTATCAACCCTAAGGTTAAAGCTCATAACCGATATCTTCATTTAATTCTCCTTCAACTAATCTACATATTTATTTGATTCAGTAAAACAGACTTCTTCTTTCGCTTTTGATTTGCAATTCCGCCCCCCAAAAAAGTCCCCCTCCCGATTTAAAAACTGTTTATGAGTATTTCAAACAGTGTTTATCAGTGGTTCATTTTGTCAGTAGTCAAGGTTTCGATAGTACCGACAAAGTCGTAGCCGGATTCTATTTCATTCATTTTACTTATGTATTCGTTATAGCGTAAGTTATCCTCGTCCGTGTAGGCGTAAGGCGTGAGATCCGGGATATAATTTCGCTTATCCGCATCGTACAGCTCCCAGATGACCTGCAGGCTCTTCATTGCGCTCTCACCGTCGGTAATCGGAGTTTTTCCGGTTCTTACGCACTCGGCAAAATGCTCCATTTCAAGATTTAAGTATTTGTACCATCTGGTTGGGTTGGATGCCTTTTGCTTCCAAACAACCTTATATTTATCTATTTCATGCCCGTTTACCGAAGGATCGTTATCGTAAATTCTTATTTCCGGCTCCTTGCTCTTGTGATATTCAAGCATAGCTCCGCTTTCGGTCAGTATCTGTATAGACCAGCCAAGTCTTGAGCCTCTTGCGCACCAGCTTGCGCCGTGGTAACCGATAGTACCGCCTTCAAACTGTAAAACTACCGAGCTGGTGCCTTCCTTAAGCATATTGTACATTCCGATATTGTTTCCAATATGATAGCCTTTAATAGGTTTACCGAGAAATCTGAGAAGCAGATCAATATAGTGGCATCCGTGGGAGAAGAACTGACCGCCGCCAAGACGCGCACTCTTACCCCAACCAAATTCGTTTTTGCTATTAGTCCACTGTTCAGTCCATACCGACATCTGAACCACTCTGCCGTATTCTCCCGAGTCAACAAGCTCCTTAAGCTTTCTGACGGCAGGATAGTGGGGTACGGGATATCCGCACATAAGGGTAACGCCTTCTTCCTTACAAACGGCAATAAGACGTTTGCACTCCTCCTCGCTATTGCAAAGGGGCTTTTCCATAAGAATATGCTTTTTGTGACGCGCGAAAAAAAGTCCGCACTCGTAGTGAAGGTCGTGGGGGAGAGCAATCAGCACCGCATCAACCTCATCTACCATTTCCTTGTAGTTTGTGAAAATCTTGGGGCTTTCAAGAACCTTAGCTACTTCTTGTGCATTTTTGCTAATGATATCGCAAACGGCAACTATTTTACTTGTTTTAAGCTTATTAGTGTCGGCAACGTGCGCTCCCATCATCGTTCCGCAACCGATAAGACCTACTCTGAGCTGTTTCATAATAAAATCTCCTATTGACTTTTTTTGTAAGCCGCTCTATAATGCTTACAGATACATATTATCATTAATAAATTAAGCGGTCTTTGCACAAAAAGATATAATATTTGCATAAATCATATTGTTTTTTGCATTTTTGGAGAAATATATGGATATTTTCAGAAAAAACTATCTTGACGATCTGATTGCGATAAAATCGATAATATCGGTGTGGCGTTTCGTTATGAAAGGCAAAAGCAATCCCGTGCCTGATATTCACGATTTTTGGGAGATCGTATTCGTAGAAGAGGGTACGTATCGCGTAATCGTTGACGGAGAGCTTTTTGAGATCGGATGCGGCGAAGCCTTTCTCTATCCACCGCTCGCGCACCACATAGGAAACGGCCAATTCTTCGATGCTACGATAAGAATTATAAGCTTTGAATCCGACTCGGCAGATCTTTATAAAATTTCAAGAGAGCCGCTCAAGCTTTCCAAAAAAGCAAAAGAGCTTTTTTTCGGCGCTAACGAAATAGGACTCGGCAGCTTTTTCTTTCCCGAAAACGAGAGCGACATAAGAGGAATGAAGCTTTGCGAGGGGGCGGACCGATATGCGCTGCAAAGAATGAAAAAAAGTCTGGAGCTTTTCTTTATAGATATACTTTACGCATATGATAAAGGCAACGCCGCACCGAAAAACACCGAGAATTTTAAAAAAGAGCGATACGCTGCGCTAAACGAATATCTCAGAATGAACATAGGAAAAAAGCTATTGCTTTCGGATATATCAACAGCTCTTTCAATTAGCGTTTCGACGCTTAAGAAACTTTCCTTTGAGGCATTCGGCATCTCTCCTCTTGCTTATTTTATAACACTTAAGCTTGATGCGGCAAAGCGTATGATAAAGGAAACATCTTTCAACTTTACCGAAATTTCAGAGAAGCTTGGTTTTTCGGGAGTGCATTACTTTTCTCGTCTTTTTAAGAAGCACGTAGGAATGACGCCGAGTGAATATGCCAAAACCGCCGATTTTTAATTTAGGGTTTCCCCATTTTTAATCAATAAAATAAGCTTCTCTGCTCATATCCAATCTTCGAATCGCCACCGTGTCCGGGAAGTATTGTAATATTACCGTCCATAGAAAGAATCCGTTTGAGCGTTGCGCGCAAAGCCTCCACATCACCGTACTTGAAATCGGTTCTGCCGACCCCGCCGCCTCCAAAAAGCGTATCTCCTGTCACCATAAGCTTATCGGCAGAAGAATAAAGACAGATTCCGCCCGGCGTATGTCCGGGAGCAGAAATAACGAGAAGCTCGCTTTCGCCAAGAGAAAGCCTATCCCCATCACAAAGTTTGACGTCTGCAGATCCAAATACGCGGCTGTCGCCAAAAAGATAAGAAACGTTGCCCTCAATATCGCTAAGCAACGCAGCATCCGCTGCACCTATAGCAAGCTTAGCATCTTCAAATGCCTCGCGATATTCTTCCATATAAAGCACGTGGTCATAATGCGCGTGAGTGAGCAAAACATACCGTACCTTAAGCCCAAGTTCACAAGCAAACCTCCCAATAGGCTCAGCCGGATTTCCGCAATCGCAAACCAAAGCCTCACAGCTTTCTGTATCCCAAATAACATATCCGTTCGAAAACATATTACCAAAACAAAATTTCTTAAAAGAAAGCATAAAACACCTCATTAAGTAAACAAAAGTTTTCATTTAAAAGCAAAAACAATAACAAACCCGATTTGATAGGCTATCAAAAATCAAATCTCAACATCTCGCCCTGACCATACATCAATCGCAAGCCCTATCAACTCTACGTTTAATTATACCAATTTCTTAAGGTTATGTCAACATTGATTTAAAGTCCGCAGCACCTTAGACCCAGCATTGCAATTTCAGACGCACCGCAAACCCAAAGCAGAAGCCAAAAGTCGCTCTGCAAAGTAATAACCAATCAAACAAAACTCAAAATCACCATTGGCATTCCACCTACAAAACAAACCGCAAACAAATTTACAGCTAACAGCCATTAATTTCGCAACTAAATTCGCAACTAAATTTAAAAAAGCCCTTGACTTTTCGCAAAACAGGTGCTATAATGTATTAGGTTTTTGAAAAACCAACCAAAATCCAACAAAAAATCTGGGTGTGGCGCAGTTGGTAGCGCGCTACCTTGGGGTGGTAGAGGCCGCAAGTTCAAGTCTTGTCACTCAGACCATAAAAGGTGTTCATAACGCATTTGAGTTATGGGCGCCTTTTATTTTTTGAGTCAAGGTTTCAGCTTGCGACCATTCTGCCACACCAAGTGCCACCGCAGGTGGCATACTTGGGGTTGCAGGGTGAGCA
>JAZNZE010000056.1:0-20985 GCA_045594785.1 Eubacteriales bacterium | reverse complement strand
CAGCTCTTTCCTCTGCAAGTCTCTTTTCTTCTTCAGCGGCAGCAGCCTCAGCTGCAGCCTTTTCAGCAGCGCGAGCCTCGGCAGCAGCAGCTCTCTGGGCCTCTTCCTGAATAGCGCGAATAGAAAGAGCGAGCTTTCTGTTTTCATCATCAATTTCGGTAATCTTAACGTCAACTACGTCACCAACCTTGAGAACGTCAGCAGGGGAGTTGATTCTCTCGGTAGAGATTCTGGAGATGTGGATAAGACCGTCAACATCCTCATAAACTTCAGCAAAAGCACCGAAGGGCATAATAGAAACTATCTTAGCAGGAACAACGTCACCAACCTTAAACTTCTGGGTGAACTGGAACCACATATCATTTTCCTGTGTCTTGTAGCCAAGAGAAATTCTCTTCTTCTCAACGTCAAGCTCTTTGATGAATACGTCAATAACCTGACCTACGGATACTACCTGTGAGGGATGCTTGATTCTCTTCCATGAGAGCTCGGAATTGTGAACCATTCCGTCTACGCCGCCGATATCAACGAATGCACCGTAAGAAGTAAGATTCTTAACAGTACCCATATAGTGCTTGTCTACTTCAAGAGTAGCCCAGATTGCTTCTTCCGCAGCCTTCTTTTCTTCATTAATGATAACCTTGATAGAACCAAGTGCTTTCTTTCTTGCTACGTCAAATTCAAGAAGCTTAACTCTCTGAGTTGTGCCAACGAGTACGGAAAGGTCTCCGCCCTTGGCAATTCCTGTCTGAGAAGCAGGAACAAATACTGTATTTGCACCTGTAGAAAGAAGAACTCCGCCCTTAACTACAGAAACAACCTTTCCTTCAAGAACTTCACCGTTATCATAAGCTTCCTTGAGAACTACCCAGCTGTTATCAGCGTCAACTCTTTTCTTGGAAACTGTGGCGAGTCCCTTTCCGTCCTCAACTCTGATTACGAAAACCTCAACCTCATCGCCAACCTTAAACATCTCGGTAAGATCTGCTGTCGGGTCATCGGTAATCTGTTCTTTTTCAAGAACGCCGGTAAACTTAGTTCCAAGATCGAGCTTGATTTCGTTCTTACCTATCGTAACGACTGTACCGATAACTGTTTCTCCTGTATGTAAAGTTTTGAGTGAGTCTTCCAACATTGACTTAAAGTCATTTTCTCTTTCCATTTTTTTGTGTACCTCCAATATTATACCGTCAGGTGTGGAAGCACCTGCGGTTATTCCTACGCTTTTTGCGTTTTTAGCGAAACCAATCGGAATTTGCAAAGCTGATTCTATCCATAAGGTTTCGGGGCAGTTTTGCTTACATAAATCGTATAACTTATGTGTATTAGCACTCTCTTTACCGCCGATTACCAACATAGCATCCGAGCGCTCTGCAATTTCTATTGCTTCCTTTTGACGCAATTCCGTAACATTACATATTGTATCAAAAAAAATCGCATTTGTACATAGGTTTTTCAAAAAAAATTTAATTTTTTTAAATTCTTCCGAGTTTTGTGTGGTTTGAGAACACAAAATCGGAGTTTTGCTACCGATTTTGATTTTTTGAAGCTCTTCAAGAGAAGAAAACGCGTGTTTTTCTCCCCTCGCATAGCTCATAGTAGCTATGGCTTCGGGGTGGTTGGGATCGGAAAAAAGAAGAAATACAGTAGAGTCGGAAGTGTTTTCCTCCGCAATCCTTTGAACCGTTTTGACGTGATGGCAGGTAAGGTCAAAAACACTCAGATTTTTATTTTCATTCTCAAGCTTAGTTAATGCCTTTGCTTCATCAAGCTTTATTCCGTGAGTTCTGACAACCAGTGCGATTTTTTTATTATCAGAAGCGATAACATCCTTTAAATCGGAGAGCGTTATTGCTTTAATTCCTTGCTTTTTTAAATTTTCGTTATAAATTCTGTTGTGTATCAACTCTCCGAGTGTGAAAATTTTATCGAACGTATTTTCTCTTATAAACTTTTCGATGAAAAGGTGCGCTTTTTTTACACCCGGACAAAAGCCTGCGTTTTTAGAAAGGGTAACGTTCAAGGTTATTTCTCCTCCGGAGTTTCTGGGGCAGGTAATGAATCGTATCCGCCCAGCTGAAGAATTTTATTGAAGATTACGTCTGTTGCGTTCTTATATTCTTCGCTTCCGCCGTTTTCAAACATAAGCTCTGCGTTCTTTATGGGTTCGCCGAATACTAATACCTTTTTTCGTAAAAAGTGATACTTAAAGCCCTTAAGCTTAATGCATACGGGAACAATATCTGCACCGGAACGGTAAGCTATCATTCCTACACCGCTTTTTGTGTTTGTAGTGGCAGGGTGGACACCCGGGTATCTGTGACCCTGCGGAAATATTGCAAGAGCACCGCCGCTTTCAAGCACTTTGACAGATGCTTTGATAGCAGATACGTCTGAGCCGGAGCGGTCTAGCTTTACAGCTCCGAGTTTTTTGATAAGCCAACCGAGAAGCGGAACAGAGAATAATTCCTTTTTAGCAAGAAACGTAATTTGTCTCTTACAAGCAGCAGCAATCATAACGGGGTCCTTTGCCGAGATGTGATTGGCGCAGAACATAATCGGCACGTCCTTCGGAATATTTTCAAGTCCTTCCGCTTTGATGCGGAAGAAGAATCTTATCATAGGAGCTAAAATTCTATGTGCTTTCATATAAAAGGTTTTTTTTGGCTTGTGTTTTTTGATAATTTTCAGAACCGCAGCTATGCTTTCTTCAAAGTTAAGGTTTGAATTATCGAGCAAAACCGAATCCTTTGCCGGAACGCAAGGAGCCAGCGCACGAGTGGAATCGTTAGTATCCCGTTCTACCATTTCGCTGTAAACCTGCTCATAGGTTACGCTTTGTCCCTTTGCGACGAGCTCGTCATAACGGCGTTTAGCTCTGGCTTCGGGAGACGCGGTGAGAAAAATCTTAACCTCAGCATCGGGTAAAATGACGGTTCCGATATCTCTTCCGTCCATAATAACGCTGTTTTTGCGCGCAATGTCTCTTTGAGTGTTGAGAAGATATTCTCTTACAGAACCGATTGCGCTTACTGCCGAGGCAGCCATTGATACCTCGGGAGTTCTTATCGAATCACCAACGTCTTTTCCGTCAAGAAGAATCGTTTGTTTTCCGTCAATAAATTTTAGTTCAAGGGAAAAGCGGGGAAGAGCCTCCGTTACGGCAGGCGCGTCCTTAGGGTCAATTCCCGACTTAAGCATAAACAGACCTATTGTTCTGTAAAGTGCTCCTGTATCAACGTATATAATGCCGAGTTCCTTTGCCACGGCCTTTGCAACACTTGATTTTCCGGCGCCGCCGGGACCGTCTATTGCAATTCTTATCATAGTTATATATCTCCTATACTAGTATTCTGCCGAACTTTTTCCTGCCAAATATGCGGTAGAGAATGCTATTTGTAAATTAAAACCACCGGTATAAGCATCTAAATCCAAAATCTCTCCTGCAAAGTAAAGTCCGGGGATAATTTTAGATTCCATGGTTTTTGGATTTATTTCCTTTACGTCAACGCCTCCGGAGGTAATGATTGCTTCCTCGATAGGACGAAAACGATAGAGTGAAATCTCAAAATTTTTTAATTTTTCGACAATGGTTTTTCGTTCTTCTTTTGTTATCACGTTAACTTTTTTTCTTGGGTTAATAGAAACCGCGTTAACGAATGGAGGTATGAGTTTCGCCGGAAGAAGTCCGCCAAGAGAGTTTATAAAATCCTTATTTGACTGATTTTTAAAATCTGAAATAACCCGCGTATCCAGCGTTTTTTCGTCAAGAGCCGGCTTTAAGTCTATTACCAGCTTCAGCGTGTCTATATCGTACCCCTTTAAGTGAGATGATGCAGACAGAATAATTGGTCCGGTTACACCGAAATGAGTAAACATCATTTCCCCGAAATCCGAAAAAATGCTATTGCCATCGTAATCCTTGACTGTTATGGCAACGTTTTTTAAGGAAAGCCCTTGCAGCTCTTTACAAACCGAATCTTTTGATTCTATAGGTACTAGCGAGGGCGTTAGCTCTGTGATTTTATGCCCGAGCTTTTGAGCAAGCCTGTATCCCGAACCGTCAGACCCCGTGAGCGGATAGGATTTTCCTCCCGTTGCGATTATAACTGCATCAAACGCGTAATTTTGACTTCCTGCTGTAACGGTGAAGGTATCGTCTTCGTTTTTCTTTACAGATGAAACCTTTTTATAAATAACCTTAGCAGCGCTACAGTAATGGCGCATGGCATCAACTATGTCTTTCGCCTTGTCCGATTCCGGAAAAACACGCTTGCCTCTCTCGGTTTTCAGTTTCACACCGAGCGATTCAAAAAAACTTACCGTGCTTTCCGTATCAAATTCAGAGAGAGAAGCGTAAAGAAATCGGGGATTACTTATAACGTTTTCGAGGAACTCCTGCGTTGAGCATCTGTTGGTTACGTTGCATCTTCCTTTTCCTGTGATTGCAAGCTTTTTTCCAAGTCTGTCAGTACTTTCAAAGACGGTTACGTCAGCACCGTAAAGGGAAGCAGTACCCGCAGCCATCATGCCTGCAGCACCGCCGCCCACAACGCATATTTTTTTATTGTACGTATTCATTTTTCTTTAGTATATACTCCATATTCGTCCCAAACGCTTTCAAGCTTATCAAATCTTCTGCGAATTTCACCCTCGCATCTGTTCGTGATTTCTATTATCAGAGCGTTGATTATACATAGCGGAGCAACGAGTGAATCCATAAAGGAAGCGATATCTATTTGCGCAAGTAATAACAGGGTAGCATATTCTGCGGGAGGAGAAGCCTCGGTATCCGTAAACAGAATTACATTTGCTCCGCTATCTTTTGCATATTTCACTGCATTAACTACCTTTGAAGAATATCTTGGATAACAAAATGCAATCAACGTGTCTTCTTTGCCGATAGAATACATTTGCTCAAAAACCTCGGCGGTGGAGCTTGGGAGGACAAATTTTACTTTGTCAAAAATTAGTGAAAGATTATATTGGAGCATTTTTGCAATCGCTTCAGAGCCTCTTGCGCCTATTATGTATATGGTTTTCGCCCTTATTATAGCATCAACGGAATCGGAAAAGGTCTTTTTGTCAAGCCTTTCCATCGTATCGCGTATTCGGTCTATGTCTGACTTCATTACGTTTTCGATAATATCTCTGCGGTATATTCTTTTTTTGGTTGCATCAATTCGCTGATTAAGCGTAAGCTTCTTCCTAAGAAGGTCTTCTATTGCCTTTTGAAATTCAGCATACCTGTCAAAGCCGAGCGCGCCCGCAAATCGAACAACGGTAGATTCCGAAACTCCTACGTGTCTGCCAAGCCTTGCGGCAGTCATTCCTGCAATTTTTTCATAGCTGTTCAGTACGGTATTTGCCAGCTTTTTCTGAGCCTTTGAAAAGTACGGATAAACGTTTCTGATACGCTGTGCCAGATCTGAAGTCATAAATCACCTCATAAAAATCTCCAAAAAGAATTATGAATAATTAATACTATTATATCACAAAATTATATTTATTTCAATAGAAAAATTTATGCAGAGGAAAATTAAAAGCGGAAACTTCAATTAAGAAATTTCCGCTTATAAATTAAACCTTTTGAAGAGCAATTTTTATTCTTTTAATGCTTTCTTCTTTTCCGATTACTTCCATTATTTCGGTAGCACCTCCGGGAGTTGCACTCATTCCGGAAAGTGCGATTCTTATGCACCACATAACTGCACCGGTCTTTACGGAAAGAGCCTCGGCAATCGGTGTAAGAGCGGCAAACAGAGAATCGTTATCAAAGGCATCAAGATTTTCAAGAATTGAAAGAGCAGAGGAAAGTACCGAAGAAACGATAGAAAAATCGGCAATTTTATTTTTCTTGTTTAAGAAAAGCTCCTTGTCATATTCGGGTAACGATAGGAAAAAGCTCATTTTTTCATCGATTTCGGATAGCTTCGAAATTCTTGTTTTGAGAAGTGTCAGCATTTTCTCTTTGTTTATGTTATCTGATATAGAGCTTTTTATAAAGGGAGTGACAAGCTCGGTGAACTTTTCATCGGTAAGCTTGTGAATATATTCACCGTTAAACCATAAAAGCTTTTCAAAATCGAAAACGGCAGGTGATTTTGAAACCCCGTCAATTGTAAATGCGGCTTTTAACTCATCAAGAGTAAAAAATTCCGTTTCGGAATTTTTGGGACACCAACCGAGCAGGGCAATATAGTTGGTTATGGCATCAGGAAGATAACCGTCATCAAGAAGATCCTGGAATGATACGGCGCCGTGACGCTTAGAAAGCTTTGAAACAGTTCCATCTGCATTTTTACCCATAAGAAGAGGCAGGTGAACGTATACAGGTCTTTCCCAGCCGAATGCATCGTAGAGAAGAACGTATTTCGGTGTGGAGGTGAGATATTCAGAGCCTCTGACAACGTGCGTTACACCCATCAAATAATCGTCTACTACGTGGCAGAAATTATAAGTAGGATAACCGTCAGCCTTCATAAGAATTTGGTCCTGAAGCTCGGAATTGTTCATAGTAATTTCACCGAAAACCGAGTCTTTATATGAGGTAGATCCGGTAAGGGGCATCTTCTGTCGTATTACGAAAGGAATTCCGCTTTTAAGCTTTTCTTCGACTTCTTCTGCAGAAAGATTGCGGCAATGCCTATCGTATCCTCCCGTTGCATCCTCCTCGTGAAGCTTTTCAAGACGCTCCTTTGAGCAGAAGCAGTAGTATGCCGCGCCCATTTCAACGAGCTTTTTAGCATACTCCATATATATTTCTTTTCTCTCACTCTGAACGTAAGGACCGTGATCACCGCCAACGTCAGGACCTTCATCGTAGTTAAGTCCTGTAATTTTAAGAGTTGATTTTATTATATCGGTAGCCCCTTCAACAAGTCTCTCTCTGTCGGTATCTTCTATTCTCAATATGAACTTGCCGTTATCGTGCTTTGATATCAGATAGGAATAGAGCGCTGTTCTCAGATTACCTATGTGCATATAGCCTGTGGGACTCGGAGCAAATCTTGTTACAGTCATTTTTTTATCCTCGTTTTTATTGTATTTTCAAGCGTATATTGTATTTTAACATAAAATTTAAAAATAGTCAATCTAAAACATAAAAAATATTTGACAGCTAATGGTAAAATAGTGTATAATGTTTCTGAGCAAAGGAGGGCAGCTAAATGTTTAAGAGTATGTTTTCAAAATATCTTATTGCTTTTATTTCTATAATACTTATAAGCTTTCTTATGCTTTCGGGAATCGTGACTTCTATGATAAGAAGCTACGTTACGGATGAAAAGGAAAATCAGCTCTACAAAACGACCGTCTCGATAGTTGACAATCTTGAAAATAAAAAAGATAGCTTTGATATAAACGAAACAACTTTCGTTGTTACTGCGTTAATTAATCACGATACCGCGCTTGACGTAATGATAGCGGATAAAACAGGTAAGGTTATTTTGTCTTCTTTGCCGATAAAAAGCACTGATGAAAACGGAATCAGGCATCCTATAACAAATGGAGAGCTTGGAAAGATAAATTTTGACGATGATTTTCACTTGGTGGAAAATGAGAACGGCGGTGAATATCTGCTGCACAGAGGAACACTCGATTCCTTTTTGCCCGAATCATCTATAGTATGCGCCAAGGAAATCGTAATAGATTCCGAATTGCAAGGATACGTTCTTTCACTTTATTCTACCACAAAGGATGATAGCCTTATCAGCACAACGAGAAGAACTGTTATAAATAGCTCCGCATGGGTTATGCTGGCTGCTGTAATAGCTATATATTTTATCACCGACAGAATAATCAGTCCTCTCAAAAATATGACAAATGCTGCAAAAAGCTTTGGTAAAGGCGATTTCAGTACAAGGGTATCGGTTTACGGAAATGACGAGGTAGCCGCCCTTGGCGATGCATTTAACAATATGGCAGATTCGCTTGAAAATCTTGAAAAAATGAGAAGCTCATTTTTAGCAAGCGTCTCTCACGACTTGAGAACCCCCATGACAACAATCGCCGGATTTATTGACGGAATAATGTCAGGGGCTATTCCCGCAGACAAGCAGGAGTACTATTTACAAATAATTTCTTCCGAAATTCACAGACTATCGCGTCTTGTTTCCCAAATTCTTGACATTTCAAGGCTTGAGTCCGGTGACAGAAAAATGAATTTCGCTACTTTTGACGTTGTTGAAGTGGCAAGAATTGTACTTTTGTCTTTTGAGAAAAAAATCGAAGAAAAAAAGCTTGAGGTTAGCTTTATTGCGGACGATGAGGACGAAATGCTGGTTTACGCCGACAAGGATGCAATACATCAGGTTCTTTACAATCTTTGCCACAATGCTATCAAATTTTCCAGAGAAGAGGGTAAACTTGAGATTAAAATAAATAACGTAGATTTAAAACAGCTCAGAATTTCCGTTTATGACGATGGTCAAAGCATATCTGATGAAGAATCCAAGAAGATTTTTGAGAGATTTTATAAAACCGACCAAAGCCGAGGTCTTGATAAAACGGGGGTAGGGCTTGGACTTTATATTTCAAAAACCATAATTGATGCGCACGGTGAAAGCATTGGTGTGAAATCCGTAGAGGGACAGGGGTGTGAATTTTACTTTACTCTCAGAAAGCCTAAAAATCCGAAGGGGTGATAGCTTTGAGCGACAGAGTGATTTTGCACTGCGACTGTAATAGCTTTTTCGCCTCTGTAGAAACAGTGCTGCATCCCGAATATAAAAACGTTCCCATGGCGGTTTGCGGAAGCGTAGAGGATCGGCGGGGAATAGTTCTTGCAAAAAATGAGCTTGCAAAAAAATATAATATACAAACTGCAGAAACTGTATTTTCGGCAAAGAAAAAATGCCCTATGCTTGTAATAGCAGAGCCTCACCATAAGCTTTATCTGGAATTTTCAAAAAGAGTTAACGATATTTACAATCGCTATACCGATATGGTAGAGCCTTTTGGAATTGACGAGAGCTGGCTTGACGTAACTAATAGCAGAAAGATTTTCGGTGACGGATTTGAGATAGCTAAAAAAATTTCGGAAGACGTGAAAAGAGAAATAGGAATAACTATTTCGGTAGGCGTTTCATTTAATAAGGTTTTTGCTAAGCTTGGCAGCGACTACAAAAAGCCGGATGCCATAACGGTTATAAATCGGGAAAATTTCCGTAACATAGTATATCCGTTACCTGTTTCGGCTCTTCTTTTTGTTGGCAAAAAAACCGAAGCCCAGCTTTTTAAAATGGGAATACGGACTATAGGTGAGCTGGCAGAGAGCAGTGCAGAAATACTTTCTGCAAGGCTTGGAAAGCATGGAGAGCAGCTGCACAAATATGCTTCCGGGGAAGACGACAGCCCTGTTTGTGCTGACACATACGAGGATTCAAAAAGTATAAGCAACGGATTGACGTTCAAGCGGGATTTGACCACTCCGGAGGAATGCAGGGTAGGACTTGAATTTCTTTCAGAAGAAATAGGAACCAAGCTTAGAAAAAAAGGACTAAAGGCAGCTACGGTTCAGATTACTGTAAAAGACGAATATTTGCGTTCTATACAGCGTCAGCACCCTCAAGAACCACCGACTGATATAGGATATGAAATTGCAAAAACCGCACTTGATATTTTGAAAAATGAGTGGAAGATGGGAAAACCAATACGAATGCTGACGGTATCTGCAACAAATCTGATAAAGGCAGAAGCCGTTTCCGAACAGCTTTCTATTCTTGAAAACGAGGAGCTTCCCAAAAGAGAAAAAAGCAGAAATACCGAAAAAACAGTTGATAAAATTAGGCAGAAATATGGGGATAGTGCTATAATAAAAGGAGCTGTGTTGGATACCGATATAGGTATATACACAGCTCGCAAGAAAAAATAGTTTAATTTAATAGCGGTCAATCGTTATTACACAGAAGCACTCGGGGCGCTCGCTTTGAATTTCGTCTTCAATACTTTTTATTAAGGCATCGTTAGAGCATTTTATTTCAAACGGAACCTCAAGATCAAATATAAGATTTGTGTGAGTTGCACCCATAACCGTTCTGAAATCGTGAACGCCTATATCTGTTCTTATTTTTTTTACCGCATCTATTACAATTCGTTTCAGCTCGTTTACTCTCTCATCGTCTGTTGTGATAGGGTCAAGGTGTATGGTACAGATTATTCCAAGCTCGGTGCCGATTCTTTTTTCTACGTTGTCTATTATGTCGTGCAGCATATATATATCTTCTTTACCGTCAACCTCGGCATGCAGGGAGGCGATATAATGATTCGGACCGTAGTTATGGACTAAAAGATCGTGTGTTCCTATTATTTCAGGGTATTCGGATACAATCCTCATAATTGAATCCACCGTTTCTTTAACGGGAGCTTCTCCAAGAATTGAATTTTTCGTTTCGTTAAGCGTTCTTATTCCTGCCACGAGTATTAGAATGGAAACTAAAAGTCCTACTATGGCGTCAATTATTATTACTTCGGTGTATTTGATGATGACGGACGAAACAAGAACCGTGAAAGTGGATATAGCATCAAAGAATGAGTCTGTGGCGGAAGCGAGAACAACGCTTGAATTGATTTTTTTGCCTATTTTTCTGTAAAAGACTGATAAACCGAGCTTTACAATAACGGAAACACCAAGAATTATTAACGAAATTATAGAAAAGCTAGGTGCTTTTGATTCGGAAAAACCAAAAATTACTCCGATAGAATCGGTAAGCATTTCAAAGCCTACGAGAAGTATCAGAAATGATACAACCATAGAAGCAACGTATTCTATTCTGGCGTGTCCGAACGGGTGATCTCTGTCGGCAGGCTTTGCAGAAAGCCTAAAGCTCACCAAAGAAACTATAGACGACCCTGCGTCCGAAAGATTATTCATAGCGTCTGCCATTATCGCAACTGACGAGGTTATTAGTCCTATTACGAATTTAAAGGCGGACAGTGTTAAATTTGCGCCGATCCCGATTATTCCGGAAAGAGCGCCGTATTTTTGGCGAGTGTCCTTGTCGCTCGCTATACAATTTTCGTTGTTATTCATTTTTACCTCACAGTATATCAGAAAGAGGAGTTTTATGAGAATTTTTACGCATACCCTGGAAAGCATGATTGCCGAGCAGATTGATACGGAAATAAGATTCGTTGTAGCCAGCGCACGCGCAGGTGAAAAAGAGCTTGTGTATTTTAAAGTAGAGTCAAAAGACGAGCTTAAAGTGAGTGCTGCCTTATTAAAATGTTTAAAAGCTATGAAAAAGCAGGGGAAGATAGATTTTTTTGCCGATAAAAACGCATTTGACATTCACACGGCAGAAGCAAGCTATCTTATAAATAAATTTCCGGAAGTCACCGAAATAATCAATCCTGCTGACTGTTACATCATTGTTAAGATATGATAATATTTACAGAGGGTGCTTCTTTTGAAGCACCCTCTTATATAAATTTATGATTTTGCTTTTTCCAAATAGCGAACAACATCGCCAACGGTACTGAAATTGCGTATCTCTTCATCATCGATAACTACGTTGAATTTATCTTCGCAAAGAAGAATAAGGTCCGCGAGCTCGAGAGAATTGATGCCCAAATCACCGATAAGCTCTGCGTCCATTGTAACATCATCAGGATTTAAACGAAACTCTTTTACAAGATAGTCCTTTAAGGTTTCAAACATAATAAACCTCCTTGTCTCTTTTTTGGTGTTCACACCATTACCTGTTAAATATACTATATTTTTGTGCTTTTGTCAATAGAAATTTTGGATTTTGAGCAAAATGACCAAAAAAGCGGATTGAAAAAATTCAGTTTTCCGCTTTTTTTAGTTGATTTCGATAAAATAAAGAAACGATAAGGTATTAAAAAATTGGATTGACTTTTTATATATTTTATGTTAATATATTATCAGTTAGCTTGGGAGGATGAAAATTGAGTATCTTTTCAATATTTAAAAAAGGCAATCAAGGTGACGGCATTGTAGGAGAGCGCTGCGTTGTTGTTGAGCGTATCGATAATTCTGCCGGTTGCGGTCAGGTTAAGGTTAAGGGGCAGAGCTGGTCCGCACGAGGTGTGCTTGAAAGCGATGTGTTTTCAGAAGGTGAAATTCTTAAAATAGTTGCAATTGAGGGCGCTAAGCTTATTTGCAAGAAATAATTTTTAAAAATATCACTAAAAAGACAAAAAAGTTCTATTAAACCTATTGACAAATCGAGAATATTCTGTTATAATATTCACCGTTCTCGATATGCGTCTTTAGCTCAGCTGGATAGAGCAACTGCCTTCTAAGCAGTAGGTCGGGGGTTCGAGTCCCTCAAGGCGCGCCATATACGGTGGGATTAGCTCAGTTGGCTAGAGCGTCAGGTTGTGGCCCTGAAGGTCGTGGGTTCGAGACCCATACCTCACCCCAAAAACCCGCTTTCATTCGAAAGCGTTTTTTTTTCTTTGTATTTCTTTTAAATTGAAGGAATTTAATTAATAAAACCTACTTAAACGCTTGCGGCGGTTTTTTCTTTCGTTGTAATTTCGCCGTCTTTCACGTAAACAAGCAAATCACAGTTTGCCTCTTTTTGATTATTCAAAATGAAAGAGGAGATTGAATTTTCAACCTTGTTCGTTATAAGCCTTATCAGTTCACGAGCACCGAAATTTTCGTCCAGGCAATTTTCGGCCAAGGTTGATGCAACATCAGTAGAAAAGCTAATTGAAATTCCGATTTTTTGCAGTCGTTCCTCCAGTTCGAAAAGCTTGTTTTTGGCTATTTCGGTTAGCGTAGCTTTATCAAGCGGAGAAAACAAAATGATTTCATCTATTCTGTTTATGAATTCTATCTTGAAATGCTCCTTCAGGATTCCTTTAATCTGTTCATTATTTTCCTTCTTGGATTTCACGAAACCAAGAGGCTTTGAAAAATCTCTCGCTCCTACGTTAGACGTTAAAATGATATAACAGTTTTTAAAGCTTACGCTTCGACCTTGAGAATCGGTTAGAGTTCCGCTATCGGCAATCTGAAGGAAGAGATTCAAAACGTCAGTATGAGCCTTTTCTATCTCGTCAAATAAGATAACGGAGTAGGGATGCCGTCTTATTTTTTCGGTTAGGCTACCGCCTTCCTCATAGCCTACATATCCGGGAGGAGAGCCAATAAATTTATTGATAGCATTTTTTTCCGAAAACTCCGACATATCAAATCTGAAAAAGGAATTTTTGTCAAAAAACAGCTCTTCAGCCAGAGCCTTTGCAAGCTCGGTTTTTCCTACGCCGCTTTTGCCGAGAAATAGAAATACTCCCTTAGGTTTATCGGGGTTATTAATACCAAGCTCGCTTCTTATAACGGCAGAGGTGAGGGAATCGATAGCAGAATCCTGCCCGACAATTCTTTTACTTAGCGCGATTTTTAAATCTTCAAATTTCGTAGAGCTGCCTATTCCCGAAATTGGTATCCCTGTCATCTCATTGATTATTTCTTTAATCTCGCTGACTGTAACCGTTGGTGTGGTTTTTGAAATTTTGCCGGTTTCTGTGTTTTCAGAAACTATATTCTGCTCGCTATTAAAATCCAAATTTGAGATTAAACTGTAATTTTCAAAGTTTTTTGCGCTTAGTTTTGCCGCAGCCTCATCTATTACGTCCAAGGCTTTGTCGGGTAAAAATCTGTCGCGTATATATCTGGCGGATAGCGAAACGGCAGAAGATATTGCTTCCTCCGTTATACTTACGTTATGGTGCTTTTCGTAACGCTCTTTCAGTCCCATAAGTATATTTATGGAATCCTCTTCTGAAGGTTCTTCTACTATAATAGGTTGAAATCTTCTTTCCAACGCAGCATCTTTTTCAATGTATTTATGGTATTCTGAAAAGGTTGTTGCTCCTATGAGCTGTATCTCACCTCTCGATAGTTGAGGCTTTAGAATATTTGCTGCATCTATCGCGCCTTCAGCAGCGCCTGCGCCTACGATTGTGTGCACCTCGTCAACGAAGAGTATGACGTTTTTTGCCGATGCCACTTCGCTTAGTGTCGCTTTTATTCTTTCTTCGAAATCGCCGCGGTATTTTGTTCCGGATACCATTGATGATAAATCTATTGAAATCAGCTCCTTGCCGATTAAAGCCGGTGGGACTTCTTTTTTTATTATTCTATTAGCCAAACCTTCAATGATAGCGGTTTTTCCAACGCCTGCCTCTCCTATGAGACAGGGGTTGTTTTTATTTTTTCTGGATAAAATACGTATAACTCGTTCGGTTTCGCGCTCTCTTCCTATAACAGGGTCAAATTTTCCTTCTGATGCGAGTTTGGTCAGGTTTTTTCCGTATTGCTTGAGCGGCGTTTGAGAGTTTTCAGTTTGCAACTTGTTTTTTACGTTATTTCTTTCTACTGTTCTCAGCAGTGTTTGAACCTCGTCAGTAATTCCAATTACATCAGCTCCGTTATTTGCCAAAAGCTTTAATGCCACGGTATTTTTTTCTTCCATAATGGCTAAAAGTATATGCTCGGTTCCTATTTTGGAGGCGCTGTATCTTACTGATATTTTGTAGGAATTTTCGACAATTTTTTTACAGCAGGGGGTCATATCCTTGGGAGAAAGAGAGCTTTTGGAGCCCTGACCCGAATAATTCTTTATTGTTTCTTCAAGCGAAACCGAAGTTATTCCGTACTTTGTAAGGATAACCTCGGCCGTGGACTCGCGTTCTCTTGCCAATGAAAGCAGAACGTGTTCACTTCCTATATAAGTGTGTCCTAAAGATTCTGCAATTTTTATTGCATTGTTTAATGCACGCTCTGCTTTTTCGGTAAATCTATTACTCATTTTATTACTTTCTTTCGCTTTGTTTTGAATAAATTATACCCCCAAATAACCTTTTAAAACAGTTATTCGTATTTTTCTTCCAAGCGCTTTCGTGATTCAATTTCATCTGTCATTCTTTGATACAAAGCTTTGTCAAGCTTCCTTGATTTAGGTAACATAAAGAGCGTTCTTAAATCTTCTATTGCATCTCCCGTCCTTTTTGAAAAATATGCTCCGCTTCCCACATCAGTTATTTGCGGATATGTTTTCCTCAGCTCGTTTATCATAACGTGCAAGGCTCTTACGTCTTCATTCTGATCATTTTCTGAGATAGGGAAAACGCTGTCACCGAAAATATAATTATTGGTAGAAAGGTCTTCCGTAACAGCTAAATAATCCTCATATAAAGCGGTAAAAGTCTCATAGTCGACAATTCCGGTTTCGCTAAAAAGCTTAATTTTCTGAAATTCTATAACTGCGGCTTCGCTTTCCTTGTCAAAAATTCCGTCTATCGGTACTCGCGGAATTTCCTTATATTTTCTATCGGAAAGAACGTATAAGTAGGTTTGAATTTCTTTTATTGCAGATTTTTTATCGGTTTGATGATACATTTTAACCTCCAGTAGATATATCGTAGCCCGGATATTGTCCGGGATTTACCATACCTCCGTTATAGAGGTCGTCATATACGTTTGTTATAGCGTTCCAGACCTGAGCGCTTACTCGCTCGGGATTTCCGGGTAAATTAAAGGTTTGTATAAATGCCCCAACTGCAGCGGCAGTTCCCGGACCGAAGTCACCGTCTACCGTTACTTTTGGAATTTCAGGATAGCTGTCGGATATAAAATTCAGATACTCCTGTAGCGCACGCACGTCATCTCCCTCTATTCCGACTCGGAGCACGCGTCCCGGGAAGGGTAAGGGGTCTCCGGGGACAAATTCGTAAGGAGAAACACGTAACAGAGAATAGTAGACGTTTTCGATTTCATCCCAAACGGCTCGGTCAACTATTCCTGTTTCCGCTAGTCCATAGGTTTTTTGAAAAGAAATAACAGAATTTCTTGTTCCTTCGCCAAAGCTGCCGTCTACGGCAGTATCTAACACGCTTGGAATAAAAGTCGAGATATAGGAAAGATAATATTGTACCGTAAGAACTCCCGATGAAGAATCACCAAGCTTCAAATCGGAGGGAAATTTCGTTGATATATCTTCAAGCCTGAGACCTTCTGAATTGAGACTTGCGAGTTTTTTAACCGCGTTGTATATAAACTGTATTCTGTACCAGGTGCTTCGTCCTACGATTCCGTCCGGAGTGAGATCGAATACCTCTTGAAATTTTTTTACTGCATTTACCGTTGACGTGTCAAAAAATCCGTCTGTTGGATATATTTTAGGAATGCCGGGGTAGTTTACTGATATTCGGTTAAGCTTTCTTTGTATGAGCTCAATATCTCTTCCGGTGTCTCCCTCTCTTAAGGGTACTGCCGGGGCGCTTCCGCTTACGTCAGCAACCTCTACGTTATTTACAAGCTCTAAGTTCTCTCCGTAAAACTCTTTTAATATATCAAATGCAGCTAACCCTTGGTTTGCGAGGTCTACCGAACCCCATTGAGAAAGTCCGTTACAGGTAACCTCGATTCCATCGCAAAAGGTTGCGTAGAGCGGCTCGATAAATTCCGGACGCTTTAGATAGCTGTCAAATATTTCGTCCACAATTTCCGAAACGTTAGAAAATATATTTCTTTGGTATACGTACGACTGATCCTGCGCAATTGAAGAGGTTATATCAAAATCGTATCCCGCACTTCTGTAAAACTCCGTATAAACTCTGTTGAGAGCAACCGAAATTTGCGCTAAAACGTTTGCTATAATTGCTTCTCTCGGCCAGGTAGGATATATTTCACTTGACGCTACGTTCTTTATGTAGTCAGAAAAATTTTCAGTAACGTTCATTGCATCGCTATCAGGCGGTCCGAGATGAATTACTATTGTTTCCGGTATTATAGGATATTCCGGCATATTTTCTCCTTTCGTTATGTGAATTTGCTAATTTTATAAAAAAGGGTTTTCTTCAACAGTTGTGTTTAAAGTGTCTTTTGGGAAATCGACACCGTTTTCATAGACCGCAATCGGTATCATATTTACTGACTGAAATGTGTCTGTCCCTGAAAAAAGAGCAACGTTGGTAATCCTTTTAGGATAATATCCGTCTGCGCTTACCTCGATGTTGTACTGCGCATATGGGGCTTCTTGTGGATTAGGGGAAAGGGAAGCGCTTTTGAGCGGAGAAGGCAGGCTGATTCTGGGTGTCAGCCCGTCAATGTCGGTTAGTAATGAGAATTCCACAAATCTGTTTTCCTCATCTCCACCGCTTATTCTGACTACCGTTTTCGGCACTGGAAGTGCTCCGCCTGCAGTATAGGCTTTTACAATCAACGTGCCGGTGTCACTGTAAGACATAACTATCTCCTTTTTTGTTTGAATTCGGCAAATAAATAAGTTTTTTAAATCGATAATTCTATTCTTTTGTCGTTTTTTTATATTGACTTTCAAAATAAAATAGTATATAATACTTTTGTAGAACTAAAATTTAATAGGGAGTTGTAAAATGAAGGATACTTTATTTGGCGATTTGAGCGTAATCGGAATGCGTGGTTGTGAGGAATTTGCTGCACAGGTAGATGCGTTTCTTCAGGAGTGGCGCCGCCATGATTCCGATGGTACATTTTTGATTAATTCTTCTTGCCCCCGTTTTGGAAGCGGTGAAGCCAAGGGAACTGTTCATCAGTCTCTGAGAGGTAATGACGTATACATTATATGTGACGTTTTTAACCACGGTGTAACCTATAAAATGTATGGACAGACCGTTCCTATGAGCCCCGATGATCATTTTCAGGACCTCAAGCGTATAATAGGCGCAATTGGCGGTAAGGCTCGCCGTATCAGCGTTGTTATGCCCATGCTTTACGAAGGAAGACAGCATAAGCGTTCAGGAAGAGAGTCGCTTGACTGCGCACTTGCTCTTCAGGAACTTGTTAATATGGGTATAACCAATATTATTACCTTCGATGCTCACGATCCCCGTGTGCAGAACGCAATACCGCTCAACGGATTTGAAAACGTTCGTTCCTCTTATCAGATGATAAAGGCTCTCCTTCGCACTTGTCCCGATATTGATATCGATCCCGATAAAACAATGATAATTTCTCCTGATGAGGGCGGAATGGCTAAGTGCATGTATTATTCTTCGGTTATGGGCATAGATCTCGGTATGTTCTATAGGCGCCGTGACTATTCTGTTATCATTAACGGCAAGAACCCCATAGTTGCTCACGAATATCTCGGAAGAGACGTAAAGGATAAAGACGTTATTATCGTTGACGATATGATTTCTTCAGGAGATTCCGTAATAGACGTTGCGAAGCAACTCAAGGAAAAGGGCGCAAAGAGAATATTCGTATTCGCAACCTTCGGTCTTTTCTGCAACGGTCTTGAGCATATTGATGAAGCTTACAATGAAGGAATTATACACAAGATATTTACAACCAACCTCGTCTACAGAATGCCTGAGCTTCTTGCAAGAGATTGGTACGTTGAGGTTAATATGTGCAAATACGTTGCATACATAATTGACACTCTCAACCATGACAGAACCATCAGCCATCTTCTTGATCAGTCAAAGAAGATTCATAAGCTTCTTGATAACTACAACAAGAAATAATCTTTTTAATGGGATTCTTTTTCAAAAGAATCCCATATTTAAAATATCTGGGAAGGGCGTTTTGATATGCGGATTACTCTAGAATCGGATTATGCGTTGCGAATCGTGAGCGCGTTAGCAAAGAAAAACGGAATAATAGATGCAAAAACTCTTTCTGACGAAGTATCGGTTACTCAGCGTTTTACTCTGAAAATTTTGCATAAGCTTGTTAGCGGAGCTTTTGTAAAGTCGTATAAAGGAGTTAACGGAGGATATAAGCTTAACGTAGCTGCGGAAAAAATTACTTTAAAGGATATTATTGAGCTCATAGACGGTCCCATTGTGATTTCGCGCTGCCTGGAATCATCCGAAGGCTGTTCCATGATTTCCGATAAAACGCTATGCATTTACCATCATATATTTGATGAAATCAGTATTGATGTATCAAAAAAACTCGCAGCAATAACAATAGCTGATGTGATTAACAAATTAAACTAAGGAGATAACTAATGTTACCAAATCCACTTTTTTGGAACGTCCATATGTATGGCATTATGGTTGCTGTCGGTATTTTGGGTACGTTTATAGTTCTTTACTTGTATAGCAAAATAAAGAAAGTAGATGTAAAATTTACCGATTTTGCATTTTATAACGGAATTGCTTCAATCGTTGTTGGCTTTGGATCTGCATCGCTGTTTCAATCTGTATATAACTATATTGAGAATCCCGAGGCGGGTTTTCGTTTTACAGGCTCTATAACCTTTATAGGCGGTCTTATTGGCGGTGTTCTTTGTTTTATAACTGTTTACCTTATATTCAGAAGAAAATTTACGACAAAGCTTTATCAGGTTGTTTCGATCTATCCTTGTTGCATAATTATAGCCCATGCTTTTGGCAGAATTGGCTGCTTTTTTGCCGGCTGCTGCTACGGAAAGCCTACAGATTCATTTTTGGGTGTTAAATTTCCCAGGATTCCTTATGAGGTTCATCCAACTCAGCTTTATGAAGCCGCGTTCCTGTTTATTTTATTTTCTGTTTGCTCTTATTTGGTTTTGAAAAAGGACTTTAAGCATAATTTGAGTCTTTATCTTATAATGTACGGTATATTCAGATTTTTCATTGAATTTTTACGTGATGATGACAGAGGAGAGCTGATAGGGGTTATTTCACCTTCTCAATTCTGGTCAATTTTAATGGTAGTTGCAGGAATTATACTTGTATTCTTTATGAGACATTTGCTGAAAAATGATAATAAAAAAGAAGGTGCGTGAAAAATATGGCTAAAATAATAGACGGTAAGCTTGTAACCTCAGAAATCAGAAAGAAAACAGCAGCAGAAATTGCTGAATTTAAAGAAAAATACGGAATAACTCCCGGACTTGCGGTTATACTTGTAGGAAATGACCCTGCGTCTGCGGTTTACGTTCGTAATAAGCACAGGGGCTGCCTCGAGGTAGGGATTAATTCTTATGAAATTACTATGCCGGAAGAGACAACGGAAGAGGAGCTTTTGGCTGAGATTGACAGACTAAATGCTGACGATAAGGTCCACGGAATACTCGTTCAGCTTCCGCTACCCAAGCATATTTCCGAAGAGAGAGTACTGAATAATATATCTCCTAAAAAGGACGTTGATGCATTTCATCCTGAAAACGTGGGTAGAATTATGCTCGGAAAATATTCCTTCCTTCCGTGTACGCCGGCCGGAATTATGGAGCTGTTAGCTTTTTACAATGTTGATATCGAAGGAAAAGAATGCGTTGTTCTCGGAAGAAGCAATATTGTCGGTAAGCCTATGTCACAGCTTCTGCTCGCTAAAAACGGAACTGTTACCGTATGCCACTCCAGAACCAAAAATCTTTCGGAAGTTACCAAAAGAGCAGACATTTTAGTGGTAGCTATCGGAAAGCCGAGATTTGTCGGCAGTGATATGGTAAAGGAGGGAGCGGTAGTTATTGACGTAGGAATAAATAGATTGCCTGACGGAAAGCTTTGCGGTGACGTTGATTTTGATAAGGTTTCCGCTATAGCATCAATGATTACGCCGGTTCCCGGCGGTGTCGGACCTATGACAATAACAATGCTTCTCAAGAACACCTTGACCGCGGCACAGATTAGTATCAATAAATAATTTTAAAAATATTTTCCAAAACTATTGACAAATAGAAAATATTACATTATAATTAATAAGTAAAATTTTGAGATTGTATCTCTTTGCACAGCGAAGGGAGGGGAAATAGAAATGGCAGAAATCAGAGTAAAAGAGAATGAAACTCTCGATAGCGCGCTTCGTCGTTTTAAGAGACAGTGCGTTAAGTCCGGTGTACTTACCGAGCTTCGTAAGAGAGAGTGCTACGAGAAGCCCAGCGTAAAGCGTAAGAAGAAGTCTGAGGCAGCTAGAAAGCGCAAGTATAAGTAATTTTAAAGGATGTACTTTGGTACATCCTTTATTTTTTTCCTCTTTTTTTCAGATTTATTTACTTAATTTTTTGTTAAAATACAAAAAAGAAAAGGTAATAG
>JAZNZE010000055.1:0-177653 GCA_045594785.1 Eubacteriales bacterium | reverse complement strand
ATTATGGGTGATATAAGTTTTTTTATGACGCAGAAGGTTCTAAATATGGGAAATAAAATAACGTATGCCGTTTGTTCCAAAGAATTCTGAATTAAAACTACCGCTTTGTTAATTGCTTTTGAAAAGAATGGGCTAATAACTTTTAAAGCTAATATATATCCGATTATAAAAAATATAAGTGAAAATATTCTAATAGCTCCGTCAAGGAAAATGTACGTAAGGAGTATATAAGATATCCCGATAAATAAAACAAACAAGAAATCAACGCATTGAAAAGCAATTAGTGAAACCGAATTCTGCCGAATGTTATATGCGGATTTATAAGTTTTTTTATATTTTAAATATGCAGTTATTGGTAAAAAAATCAGCGTTTTAATTAAATGACAAAAACAACCGCACAAGTTATAAACTCCTCCAAAAAAACATCCTAAAGTAAAAAATGCAGTCAAGGCAATTATTGTTTCGTATGGGGTGAAATATATCATTTAAAAATCTTTCTAAAAAAGCCTTTCTCTGATTTTTCATCCTTATAAAAAAGGCCATTGATTTTTCCTATAATAAGTATTTCCCCATTTTCTTTCGTTAAGCTTTCTATCTTTAAGCTTTCCCCTTCTACCGCAAGTTCTCCCAGTGTAGTATTTAGAACTAAGTATTCCTCCGAGAAGCCTTCCACGTTTATCACACCGTTAACAGTAAGTCTTTCTCTATTGTTAATTGTCAGTTGAAATACATTTTCCTTAGAATCCAGCATCATCTTCCTCCGAAAATAAAAAAATATCACATACTCTAAAAAAGAATATGTGATATTTAAAATAATTATGAATTTGATTCCGAAATTACCTCATACATACCGATAGCCTCGGTTTTTTTGGTAGTTTCTCTTATATCAAGTACCTTTACGGTAACCTGCTTTGAGCCAAAAGCAATTGTAATCAAATCACCGATTTTTACATCGTATGACGGCTTAACAAGCTTGCCGTTGACCGTAACGCGTGAAGAATCGCACGCCTCATTTGCAACAGTTCTGCGCTTTATAAGACGCGAAACCTTCAAGTATTTATCCAGTCGCATTTAGATTAAGCGTTAACCTCGTCCTTGAGAACCTTGGATGCAGAGAAAACAGGCTTCTTAGCTGCAGGAATAGTGATGGTTTCGCCGGTTTTGGGGTTGCGGCCTTCTCTGGCTGCAGTTTCCTTAACCTCGAAGGTTCCGAAACCGATAAGAGCAACCTTATCGCCCTGCTTGAGCGCATCGGAAATAGCCTTAATGGTAGCGGTAACTACTGCATCAACGTCCTTCTTTGCGATTTTGGTTTCTGCGTTAACAACGTTTACAAGATCTGTCTTATTCATGAATAAACTTCCTTTCAAATAAAGTTTTATACTGTTATTATAACAACTTTTCTTAGGTATTTCAAGGGTTTTCGGCACTTTTGGCTTCAAAAATTAAAAATTCAGCCATATTAATAATCGAAAACTTTGTTTTTTGTGCATTTTGCTGATAATTTTGCTTTATTTTTTCTTATAATTGTTAAAAAGAGGCTAAAAATTATATAAAAAATACCATAAATTATTAAAATTATGAACGAATTTACTCGATTGATTCCGTTTTTAAAAAAGGGTCTTCTTATGAAAAGCACGGGAATCAACGCAATCACCGATGCAAGCATGGGATATTTTAAAGATTTGAAAATCGGAAATTTAATTTTTTTATCCATATTCATAATAATAAAAGAGATCAGAAATGAAAAAACGTAGGATGCACTAGTGCTTATCGGCGCTCCCAACGCACCGAAAGAATCTGTTCCGATTAAAGCGAAGCTAAGTACGCATTTTAAGAGTGCGCCTAAGCTAAGAGAAGCTACTGCTGATTTTATTTTACCTGTTCCCTCTAATACCGTGTTGAGAGACATTAAAAGTGAGTAAAAAATTATACCCGGAGAAAGAGAAAGCAAAAACGCTGCCCCCAAAGTTGCGCTGGCGGATTCAAAAATTGCCGAAAGTATTTCAAGAGGAAAAAATGAAAACATAAAAAACGCAGGACAAGCTATAAAAAGCGAAAGCTGTAACGATGAATCAAGAGAGCTTGTGAGCTCCCGATATTTTCTTTCCGAAAAGCTTTTTGTTATAATAGGTAATGCAGCCAGCGAAACGGTATTTAAAACATTTGTTACAAGGCTGAAAACCGGAACTGCAAGCGTTGTGTAATTCCCGTAAATTACAGCGCTTACGGATTCCGAATATCCGCTCGACTTCAGCCGATTCATTATTACGCTCAAGTCAATTATGTTTACAAAATTTGAAAGTGCTGCTGCAAAAGCAATTGGTAAACCTATTTTGAACACGTCTTTTATAATCTTATTGCTTTTTAGATATTCTCTTTTAATATCCTTACTTTCACGCTTGTAGTATACGTATAAATAAAGGAATCCAAATAATGAGCCAAAGGTTATGCCGAGTATTGAAAAAGCGCAAACAAACGGCAGTTCAAAACCGCTTTTAATTGATAAAAAAGCAAATACAAGTCCCAGAACAAGCTTACACAGTCCGCCTATAAGCTCGGAAATCGCTACCGGAACGAATTTTGTCTTTCCGTTTAAATAACCTCTTAATACCCCTGAGCACGAGACAAAAAATACAGACGGTGATATAGCAAGAATTGCAAAGGAAGAGTTTTTGCTGCTTATAATCCGTGCCAGCCACCCGGATGAAAAAAGCAAAACTCCGGAAAGAATCAAAGATATAAAGATGTATATTCTAAACATTGATAAAAAAATACTTTTTGCTTCTTCGGCGCTTGATTTTGCGCAAAGAATGGAAATTGCTTTAGGAATTCCCGCACTCCCTATTATGTAAAAAAAGGTATAAACCGTGTATGCTGAATTGAAATATCCCATTCCTTCATCGCCAAGTAGATATGACATGGGAATTTTGTAAATTAAACCTATAAGCTTTAAAATTATTGCCGATATTCCCAGCCATGCGGCACCGCTGAGTATTTTTTTTGCGTTTTTATCGTAGAACTGCATATTACCTCACAAAAAATGGATCTACTAAAATATATTAGCAGATCCAAAAATTTATTATGTTTCTTTCTCGTAAAACTCAATTACCTTTTCTGTGAAGCTTTTCTTTTTCTGAGTTATGCTTGGATTTAAATATTCATAAGGATATTTAGGATTGAAAATACGCTCTATTTTTACGTCACTGTCTCCGAATTTTTTAGTGCTTACAAGCTTTGTGACAGCTCCTGCACCTACAGCAAATATAGTTTGCGTTTCTTCCATCATAAAAATATTGTAGAGCCCTTCGTGGCCTTCCATTGAAAAGCCAACGTTTTCAAGATTACCAACGGTATTCTTCTGTCTGTACATATAATACGGTTTATATCCCGCAAACTTAGCCTTTAATTGAGAATATGCAACGCATTTTTCGGCATCGTATCCGGTTACGGAATAAATATTAGAATTTTTTCTCAAAACGTCTGCAGCCTTTTTAACAGAAAAAGAATGAACCGTGATGTTTGACGGGGCAAGTTCTATGATTTTATCCATTGTTTCTGAAAAATTTTTAAAATCATCACCCGGCAGACCTGCGATCAGATCAACGTTTATATCCTTTATCCCGCTTTTCTTTGCAATATCGTATGCAGTATAAAATTCTTCTACGGTATGCTTTCTTCCTATGTCGCGAAGAAGGTCGTTGCTCAGGGTCTGCGGATTAACACTCACCCTTGTTACACCGTATTTTTTTGCTGCTGCCAGCTTATCTGCAGTTATTGTATCCGGACGTCCTGCCTCAAGCGTAAATTCAAGGAGAGAAAACGGATCAATATGCTGCTTGATTTTCCTAAATATACGAGTAAGCTGCTTTGCGGAAAGTGTTGTTGGAGTTCCGCCTCCTATATATACGGTAGAAAGGGTTAAGCCTAATTTTTTAATAACGGAAAAGGTCTCGTCTAAATCTACAAGCAATTTGTCTATGTATTCATCTATCATGGCAAGAAGCCTTGGCGTTGTAGAAGAGACAAAACTGCAGTAAGCGCACCGCGAAGGGCAAAAAGGAATGGAAATATAAAGCGAACACATATTTTGCTTCAAATGCTTAAGGATTCGCATTTCCTTTGAAGCGACAGAAGTTGCAAGGGCTGCCTTTTGAGGATTTAGAAAAAATTCGTCTCTTAAAATCCTTTTTGTTTTTAATATTCCCTTGCCCGCATAAAGAAGCGTACTTGCAACCTTGGCGGGTCTAATGCCTGTAAGTATTCCCCAAGGAGGAATATGCCCGAGCAGCGATTTCCCTGCAGCAAATAAAGCTCTTCCTACAGCTACCGACTCATAAGTGGCTATATTGATTTCCTGCTCTTTAGAAATCGTTTCGCTGGCTTCAGAAACCTTATCGTTAAGCTTTATTTGAGCGAAAGCGGTAACAGAATTTCCGGAGCTTTCGTTAAACACGCTGACGCTTACCTCAGGAACACCTTCTGCAGGTGTTTCGTTTTCGCCAAAGGTTGCACCGGGGAAAAAAACCATACACAAGGTTTGCACGTAATATCTGTTGATATTTCCGTCAATATGAAGAATCATAATTTGTTCTTTCCTTTTTTTAACTTAGAGGATTCCATTACTATCGTTACGGGACCGCTTGCAATCATTTCTATTTTCATATCAGCTCCAAATTTTCCCGTTGCTACGCGTTTAACCTTTTTTGAGATGAGAGAAATGAATAACTCATATAGTTCGTTTGCAAGCGAAGGATTGGCACCTGCCAGATAATCGGGGCGGTTGCCATGCTCATAATTAGCATTTAAAGTAAAATTGGAAACGACCATTATTTCTCCGTCAATATCCATCACGGAACGGTTCATTTTTCCGTTTTCATCTTCAAATATTCGCAGCTTTGAAATCTTCTCACAAAGAAGTTCAGCATCAAGTGGGGTATCTTCGGATTCAACTCCAAGAAGAATGTGTAGCCCTTTATTTATGCTGCCTGAGAAGATTGAGTCTGCGTAAACGGTGGCTGAATCAACAATTTGAAGTACTGCTTTCATCTTACGTCCTGCCTTATTATTGTGAAAAAGCGCGAGTTACCGAAATTACCGAGCGCAAGGAACGGATTTTTGATACTATTGATTCATAGTGTGACGTGTTCTTGCAGCCGATAGTTATATTTATAGCCATATCACCGCTTTTTTGGGGCTGTGTGTTTATTTGCGATATAGAAACCTTCATATCTGCCAGAGCCACGGAAATTGCAGCTATAACACCAATTTCGTCCGTTGCAATTATTTTTAGCTTCGCTTCGTAAGTTTCGGTTACGGTTTCCGAAGGTCTTTCCCACTCAGCTCTTACCCATCGCGCAAGATTTTCTTCGTTTCTACGCGTATTGGTGACGTTAGGACAATCGGTTTTATGGACAGAAACGCCAAAACCGCGCGTTACAAATCCAACGATTTTATCACCGGGAAGCGGATTACAGCACTTTGCAAATTTTACGTGACAGCCGGCTTCACCGTCAATTATTACACCTCCGCTCGAACGAGCTCTGTTGGTAGAGATTACGGTTTTCACCATGGATATTTCTTCCTCGGCAGTAACCGGCTTCTGATCTTCCGCGGAAATCTTGTCTAACTCTTCTCTGATTTTCGGAATAAATCTTTGAATTGAGAGACCGCCGAATCCGATGGTGTTGTAAAAATCGTCAGGTGTATTGATGCCAACTCTTTTGGCAATCGCTGTAATTATATCCTCAAGCTGAGTTTCGGTATATGTTTTTCCGAGCTTTTTAAGCTCCTTTTCGACTTCGGATTTGCCGACAACTATATTTTCAGCTCGTTTTTCCTTTTTGAACCACTGTCTGATTTTGCTTCTGGCTTCACCTGTCTTTACTATCTTAAGCCAGTCACGGCTGGGTCCTTTAGATGCACCGGAGGTTAAAATTTCAATTATATCACCGTTCTGCGGAATTCTGTCAATAGGAACTATAGCACCGTTTACCTTCGCTCCTGTCATTTTGTTTCCGATTGCGGAATGTATTGCATACGCAAAGTCAATTACCGTTGAGCCCTGCGGTAACGATATTACGTCACCCTTCGGTGTGAATACGAATGTTTCATCGTGGAAAATATCGGTTTTGAACGAATGTATAAATTCGTCCGGATCGCGAGTGTTTTCATCCGACTCCAAAAGCTTGGAAATCCAGCGAAGCTTTTCGTCAATGTCGGCGTCAGTTCTCTCGCCCGACTTATATTTCCAATGCGCAGCGAGACCGTATTCCGCCTCTTGATGCATCTCTCTGGTTCTTATCTGAACCTCAAAGGGAATTCCGCTTCTTCCTATAACCGTGGTATGAAGCGAGCGATAAAGATTGGGCTTCGGCGTGGAAATATAATCCTTAAATCTTCCGGGAACCGACTTAAAAAGCTCGTGAACAAGACCGAGTGCGGTGTAACACTCAAGCTCGGTTTCTACAATGATTCTAAGCGCATAGAAATCATAAATTTCATCAAAAGCCTTGTTCAGAGTATACATTTTTCTATAAATACTGTATACCGATTTAATTCTGCCCTCAAGGTCAAAATGTATTTCGTTTTCTTTAAGCTTGTCATCAATAATTTTCTTAGCTTCATGAAGAAAATCACGGCTTTTTCCGTATTTATCGTCAATTGAAGAGCGTACCTCTTCATATCCTACGGGGTCAAGATAATAAAGACTGAGATTTTCGAGATCATGCTTGATTCTTTGCATACCGAGACGGTGAGCAAGCGGTGCATAAATGTGCATGGTCTCAAGCGCTATAGCTCTTTGTCTGTCTTCTTTTTTTGCCGACAGAGTACGCATATTATGAAGCCTGTCGCAAAGCTTAATAAAGATTACTCTGATGTCCTTGTTCATCGCAAGAAGCATCTTTCTTATATTCTCTATATGTGCTTCTTCTTTATCCGCTACCTGAACCTGAATGATTTTTGTAAGTCCGTCAACAAGCATTGCAACGTCTTTACCAAAGCTTTTCGATATAGTTTCAAGACTTGTATTGCAATCTTCAACTGTATCGTGAAGAAGAGCTGCGCAAATAGAATCGGAATCAAGTCCAAGCTCCGCAACGATTGCTGCGACAGCTACGGGGTGGCAGATATACGGCTCACCGCTAAGCCTGAACTGACCTTCGTGCATTTTTGCTGCAAACAAAAACGCTTCTTTTATTTTTTGAATATCGTAATTTTTTTCACTTTTCTCAATTATTTCGAGAAGCGGTTTTAATTCATCGAACATATTACTCTACCATAGTAATTATCATTTTTGTTGTTGTGACCTTATTATTCTAAGCAAATTAGATTTATCAAGGTCTGTTTTTGAGGAAGAAAAATACACCTTAAAGCAATAAATCTCCGGCGCAGTCTCATTTATACTGAGTATGTTGAGTTCCGTAAACACCTTGATTATAATTTTTAACTTGATGTATCCGATATCCTTTGAATCGTATGCATTTTTAATGCCGGAAATTATATCTCTGTGCGATAAAACGGGATCTCCCTGCCTTACCGCTGTTACGATATATCTGTAAACGGTAGCAAAATCTTCACGGTCAGGAAGAATATTTTCCTCGGACGAAAATGAAGCGCCGTTCCATATTTTCTCAAAACGCCTATGCTCATTTTCAAAAACCTTGTTTTGACCGTTGGAGTGCTTTATATCCTTTATATTGAGCTGAACCGTTCTTCTGCCGAGCCATTCGTTAATATCAAGATTGTAAATTACGTCAACCTTATCACCGTTATAAATGCCCAAAGAGTCAGGAGAATTGGAAAAGAACATTGCGCTTACGGTGCCGCGCCCTTCTCCGAGTGAAAATCTGGTGTGTTTACCTTCGCTGATCGAAGTTATTTCGTTTACGTTAATTGCTTCGGTTAAGAAGGTTGGCGTGGGGTTGCCTACACCGTAAGGCTCAAGCACCTGTAGGTCTTCCGCAAGTGAAAGGCTGATGCTTGAAAAAGATATTTTCATATCCGCTTCTACCGTAGGTATCATATCATCGCAGGAAAGATTGTTTCTTGCATATTCGTTGATTTTTTCACGAAACCTCGGAAGATTCTCTCTGGTTACCGAAAGACCGGCTGCAAGCTCGTGACCGCCGAATTTCGCAAGCAGATCATCACAGTGGCAAAGCGCATCAACGAGATTGAGACCCTTGATGCTTCTGCCGGAGCCCTTTCCCATATCGTTGCCATCTTTTGTATCTCCGCAGCCTTCAAAGGATACCAGTATGGTGGGACGTGAAAATTTCTCGGTTATTCTTGAAGCAACTATTCCGATAACACCGTGATGCCAGCCGTCAGAATCCAAAACAATAACGGGGTCTTTATCCATTTTTTGGGATTCAATTTTTTCATACGCTTCTTGCATTATCTTATTTTCTTCGGCCTGACGCTCTTTGTTTGCGGCGCAAAGCTGTTCGGCAAGAGCTTTTGCAACCTCCATATCCTTGGCAAGAAAAAGCTCGACTGCCATTGAGGCACTGCGTACTCTGCCGGCAGCATTTATACGGGGTGCGATATTATATCCTATGTATCCGGAAGTGATTTTCGTTCTTTTCTTTTTTCGCTCATTATGCTTCGTTTCTTTTTGCGATGATGCTTCCATAAGAGCTATAAGCCCGGGTCTTTTTGTATTTTCAATCATAGTAAGACCAAAGCTGACGATTAATCGGTTCTCTGATTTTATAGGCATAACGTCTGCAATAGTACCTATAGCTACTATATCCGCATACTCAAGAAATATATGCTCTGCAGCGACTCTTCGTTTAAATCCCAGAACTCTTTCTTCGTATGCGCTGATAAGCTTAAATACAACACCGACACCTGCAAGCTCCTTGAATGGATAGGAGCAATCGGGTCTGTGTGGGTTAATTACCGCTGAAGCATTCGGAATTTGCGAATGACATTCATGGTGATCGGTTATAAGGAAATCCACACCGATGCTCTTTGCGTATTCAACCTCTTCAATAGCTGTAATTCCCGTATCAACGGTAATTATTAGCGATGTGCCGTTCTGCTTTAACTGATTGATTGCAGAAACTGATACACCGTATCCCTCGCCTGCACGGTTGGGAATGTAATAATCTATATCCGCTCCTTGTTTTTTCAGATACAGATACAGGGTGCAAACAGAAGTCACTCCGTCTACGTCATAATCACCGTAGATGGTTATTTTTTCTTTTCTTCTGATTGCCGCTTTGATTCTTTCCACGCCTTTATCCATGTCCTTCATTTCAAAAGGATTGCAAAGAAGCTCTTTCTCCATGTAGAGAAAGGCCTTTACTGTCGCAGTATCGGTATATCCGCGACTGTAAAGCAGCTTTGCAATTATCGGATTGATTCTGAGTTCTCTCGCTATTTTATTTATAGCAGAACTGTTTTGCTCGGAATCTGCGCTTTTAAGAATCCATTTTCTCTCCTTCGTTTGAATGTTATTTGGATTCATTTTTATTTTAACCGGTTGGGGAAAAACCCCGCCTTCCATTTTATTATCTATTTTAGCGGCGGTCTGAATTTCACCCGCCGAAGCATTTATTCGAATTATCAAGATTCGATAGGTTTATATTTTTTCATAATAGCGATTGCGGTTTTTACACCGTCAACGGCGGCACTCGTTATTCCGCCTGCATAACCGGCACCTTCGCCGGCAGGATAGATGTTGCTAAATCCTATAGCAACAGATGTTTTGGGGTCTCTGAGTATTCTGACAGGGGCGCTTGTTCTTGTTTCGGCACCTGTGAGAATCGCGGCTTTATCAGAAAAGCCGTATATCTTTTTATCAAACGCGGATATAGCGTTTTTTATTGACGAGGTTACTACCTTGGGAAGATAACTATCGGGTGAAGCAAGCTTTACGTATTTTCCCGACATATAAGTTGGAGCTATCTTGGTAGGTTCGGTTTTACATTCGTCTGCCATAAAGTCACCGACAGTTATAATCGGTGCAGAAAAATCAGCCCCGCCGGCTTTAAACGCAGCCTTTTCAATATTTCTCTGAAATGCGATTGCTTTGTCCGGACTGTTTCCGTAGTCTTCCGGAAAAATACTGCAAACGACAGCAGAATTTGAATTTTTACCGTTTCTCTTGTGGTTGCTCATTCCGTTTACGACAACACCGCCGTTTTCGCTGGCTGCAGCAACAACCTCGCCTCCGGGACACATACAGAACGTGTATACGCCTCTTTCTTTCGTATTATGCGAAAGATTGTATTCTGCTCTGCCGAGAATATCAGAGCCTGCCATATCACCGTACATAGCCCTATCGATATCGTCTGCAAGATGTTCTATTCTCATACCCACAGAAAAGGATTTTGGAATAATAGAAAAATCGTTATTCAAAAGCTCTTGATAAGTATCTCTGGCGCTATGCCCTATCGCAAGCACAAGCGCACCGAAGGAAAAGCTTCCGCCGGTTGTGACGGCAACTGAATTAACGGAATCAATTGCAGTAAGCTTTGTGTTATATAAAACCTTCCCTCCGAGAGAAACTATTCTTTTCAGTATACAGTCAACAACCTCTGCGAGTATATCGGTTCCAATGTGAGGTCTTGCTAAAAATTCAATTTCCGCAGGAGCTCCGAATTCAACGAATCTTTTTATGATATATCCCGTCAACGGATCGTTAATTCTGGTGACCAGCTTACCGTCTGAAAACGTACCCGCTCCTCCGGCACCAAACTGAATATTTGTATCAACGTCAAGTATTTTTTTGTTAGAAAATTCTCTTACCGCGTTTGTTCTTTCGGTCACGCTTCCACCTCTTTCTATAAGAATGGGATTGTAACCATTTTCGGCTAACAGCAACGCCGCAAAAAGTCCACACGGACCTGAGCCGATAACTACGGGAGGAGATGAAAGCCTGTCTTCTCCAAATTCAAAATCGATAGCACCGGAAGAATTGAACTCAGAAATTCCGTAAGCAGAAAGACGCTCCGGACATATATCGGTAAAATTGCCTTTAACCGATACGGCATAAACAAAAGAAATTTCACTTTTTTTACGTGCATCGATGCTTCTGCGGAAAATTCTGCATTCGGCAGATTTTGAATTCACTCCAAGCTTTGAGAGCTTTTTGCGAGCAATCGAAAACGCCTCTTCGTGAGAGGCGCTTATCGGAAGTTTTATGTTATTAACAATAAAAACCCGAACCTGTGAGTTCATACCAACCTCATAAATATTCGAAGCACGACACAGCTGTTGACGTAGCTTCATTATTTTCCGTTATTTCTACGTAATTTGCAAAAAACCAAACGCAAAAAGCAACAAAAAAGCAAATGAGAAGCTGTAAATAAGTTGAAATTTTAATACCAAAGATTTTTTTATTCATGGCAATCTCCCTGCTTTAATTTTCTTTCGAATCGTTAATGCCCATTATTTTTTTCATAAGGAACTTTCTAAGCGATTCAGCAGTATAGTTTCTCGTAAGCTCGCAGTCATACGCTACCGAAATAATTCCGGTTTCTTCGGAAACAACTATAACGATTGCATCGCTTGTTTCACTCATTCCGATAGCTGCTCTGTGGCGTGTGCCGAGGTCACCGTCAACGTCCATTCTCCTGGTAAGCGGAAGGAGACATCCGGCTGCGGCAATTCTCGCCTCATCGATTATTACTGCGCCGTCATGAAGAGGCGCTCTGTTAAAGAAAAGGTTACGGAGAAGAAAAGAATTTACGTTAGCGTTTATCACTATACCGGTTTGCATAATGTCATCAAGCTTTGTTGTTCTTGAAATAACAATAAGCGCACCCGTTCTTGTGCTGGAAAGATCTGCAATTGCTACACAAATATTATCTATTGCGGCTGAATAAAGCTGTCTTTTTTTCTTTTGGTCACCAAAGTTTAGCAGACCGGTAAGCGATCCTGAGCCTATTTTTTCAAGGGCATCGCGTATTTCCGGCTGAAAAAGAATGACTATAGCTATTGCGCCGACCTTAAAGACTTGTGAAAACACAAAATACGTTGCATCAAGCTCAAAAACAAACGCAAGCACCTGAACTATAAAGAAGATAAGAATTCCTACCAGCAATACTCCGGCTTTTCTGCCGCGAATAAATCTGAAAGCAAGAAAGAAAAATAATCCAAGTAAGACTATATCCAAGGCATCCATAAGGGTAAAAGAATCAAAACATTCAAGAAAGTAAGATCCGAATTTACCCCAGAAACCATTACTTTTATTTAGTAAAAGGCTGACAATATTCATTTCTACCTCTAAAATAACATGCGAAATATTAATATAATTTTATTATAACATACTAATTTTAAAATTGCAATACGTGAGATAAATATTTTGTTGGAAGTTTTTACTGGAAAGAATTTGTAAAAAAATTATCAAACGTTGTTGACATTTGCTCAAAAGAATGATATAATTGTATCAAATGATACACTTTTGGAGAAAAACAAGTGGTAAACACGAAAAAATATGATTCTTTTTTCTCGGAGCTCTTTTTGTTTAAAGAACTTTCCGAAAACAAAATTCAAGCAATATTAAACACTATTGATATTGAAATTTGCGAGTTTGAACCCAACGAATTTATTTACGCTCCGAACGATTTTAAAACCAAGGTTGGCTTTGTAATAAGCGGTGAATGCTCTGTTGAAAAACAAAAGGCTGACGGCACTTCTATTCCTCTCAATAAGTTAACAAAAGGTGATTCCTTCGGTATACTTGCGGTTTTCTCAAAAAGCGAACGCTTTCCTACGGCTGTTAGGTCATGCAAGCATACGAAAATTATGTTTTTAAGTAAAGATACGATTTTATCCCTTATTAAAGATTACCCGGAAATTTCTATCGCAATTATATCGTTTATGAGCGAACGAATAGAATTTCTGAATAAGAAGGTTGCAACCTTTTCTGCTGATTCTGTGGAAGAAAAATTCGCGTTTTACGTCATCAGCGAATCTAAGCGCACAAACGCATCATTCTTCCCTCTTAACCTCAGCAAAACAGCAAAAACACTTAATGCGGGCAGGGCTTCGGTTTATCGTGCCATTGAGGCTCTTGAAAAACTCGGTTTAATTAAATTTGAAAACAAAAAAATTTATATATCAGATCCGGATGGTCTGGAAAGGATTATACAATGAAAAAACTATTAACACTCCTACTCACCCTCTCACTTCTCGTTACTTGCTTTGCGGCTTGCGGTGATACCGAAGACGTAAAAAAAGGCACCGTAAACATCGTTGTTGAGAAAGATCACGATGCTGTCATCGCGGATATGGGAACAGGCAAAATAGAAATTGCCGTTCTTCCCGAACCTAAGGCAACGGTTGCTATTAATAAGGCTAAGGCGCAGGGACACATCTATTCGGTTAAGCTTAATCTCTCTAAAGAATGGGCCGACATCTCTTCAACCGAGCTTTCCATGGGTTGCATTATCGTAAAAAATGATTTTCTTGATGCGCACGAAGGCGCTTTTGTTGAATTTATGAAGGAATGTAAATCTTCTATTGAGTATATTGGTAATTCCGAAAATAAGGCAGAGGCAGCCAAGATGATAGTTGACGCTGGTATTCTTCCTCAGCTTCCGATTGCTAATTCTGCGCTGGACAACCTTTACGGCTCAATCGTCTATCAGGACGGAGCAGCGATGAAGGTCACTCTTGTCGGATTTTATGATGCTATTGAATTAAAAAAACCGAATAACGACTTTTATTACGTACCTGACACTACTGTTGCTTCAGATAACGCGAAAATCAAAATCGGCGTTATGAACGGACCTACAGGTATGGGACTTGCAAAGCTTATAAACGATTACGGCAGCGATAGCAGTAAATACGAATTTGTATCCTTCTCTTCACCTCAAAACGCTACAGCAGCATTAAATAGCGGTGAAATAGATGTTGCCTGTGTTCCGACAAACCTTGCAGCAAATCTTTCAAATCAAAAAAGCGATTTTATCAGCGTAGCGGCAATAAACTGCCTTGGTTCTCTTTACGTTGTTGTAAAAGACGGTGTAGAAATCAATTCAATTACAGACCTGAAGGATAAGACTGTTTATTACGGTGAAAAAACATCTACTACAGAGCCCATTCTTAAGTATATACTTTCAAAGAACGGGCTTGATATAAACGTGAGCGAATGAAGGCTATCGTGAAAAACGAAAAAAAGACTAAAATACGTTCTGTCGTATTTACGATATTTTCTATTGCGGTTTTGCTTGCGCTTTGGGAGCTTTGTGCATATCTTCTCGATTTAAGGTTTATTTTTCCCGGCGCTATAGAAACATTTAAGGCTTTAATAGGTCTTTCTGTTACAGGCGCTTTTTGGAAAACTATACTCTTCTCTATGCTCAGAATTTTCTCGGGACTGATTCTCGGAGTTGTGTTTGGAATTGCTTTTGCGCTTATTTATCAATTCGTTCCCTTTTTAAGAAGCTTAATTTCGATCGTAATGACGGTTGTAAAGTCTACCCCGGTCGCTTCGATAATATTGGTAATTTGGGTTGTTATAGGAAGCAAAACTCTTCCTGCAATAATTGCAATCCTAATGGTTTCTCCTGTTATTTGGCAAAATCTTTGCGATGCTTTTGCAACTATCGATACCAATCTCAAAGAGGTTTGTGACGTTTTTGAGTTTTCAAATAAAAAACGTTTAAAATTTCTTATACTTCCAAATTTAGTAAAATATTTCGTTCCGGCATTTCTTACCTCAATAGGTCTTGCATGGAAATCAGGAATTGCCGCAGAAATAATCGCATATACGAAAAATTCGATAGGAAAAAATATATTTGATGCAAAGAATTATTTCGAGGGAGACGTAATGCTCGCTTGGACACTTTCTGTCGTTATTCTAAGCCTGATTTTTGAATATTTGACAAAGTATTTTCTACGGAGGTGGAACAAATGAGCCTTGAAATTTTTAACCTAAAAAAAGCCTTCGGAGAAAAACAAATCTTTAATGATTTTTCTTGCTCGTTTTCTGATAAAGGCATCTATTTGTTGAAGGGTGATAGTGGCATCGGAAAGACCACTCTGCTCCGAATTATCTCCGGAATTGACCGAGAATACGAAGGTCGAGTGCTTGGCGGCGGCTTTGAAAACGTTTCCTTTGCATTCCAGGAATACAGGCTTTTTCCACACTTGAACGCTCTTGAAAATATAACCGAATGTGCATGGAAAAAAGCAAATGCATATAACGTTATTTCTGCAACAGATATGCTTTTGAGATTAGGTTTTTCAAAAAAAGATCTCGCGCTTCTTCCTTCTGAATTATCCGGTGGAATGAAGCAAAGAGTTTCTCTGGCAAGAGCCTTTTTGAAATCCGCACCGATTCTTATTCTTGACGAGCCGACAAAGGAGCTTGACAATGACTTATCAGCAAAAGTGCGTGAAATAATAGCGGAGCAAGCACAAGAGCGCCTGGTCATAATGGTAACGCATAACGAAAACGACTACCTTGAATTTAACACGACTGTTATCGATTTTAACTCTTTAAAAAAATAAATCTGAGAAGGAACGGTGTTTTTTGCGCCTTTCCTTCTTTTATTATATTTATTTCTGTTTTTACTCTTGACTTATTATAAATTTGGTGGTATATTATATTTGGTGAAAGTTGGGTTAAATCTTACTTTTAATCGTTTTTTACCAAATTAGTTATTATTATGGAAGGAGAGATTTGCTTAATAGCAAATCGGGAATTCGGTTTGAACAAATACACAAAAACTGAAGCCTGTGGACTTCCGACTGTAGAGGAGCTTCGCGCTTCCCTGCTTTCCGGAGAAAACTCCGATGCCAGAAACCAGCTTGCAATGCTTTTTGATGAAGCAACTTTTGTCGAAACAAATGCATATGCAAAAAGAGCGTTCTCGGACTTTTTATCCACAGAAAAAGCAAACGAACTTGAAAGCGTTATAACCGGTTACGGTGCAATTGACGGTAAGCTTGTCTTTGCATTTGCGGAGGATGCTTCAAGAATGGACGGCGTTATTGATGAGCGCCATGCAAAAAAGATCCTAGATCTTTACAGCCTTGCTATAAAAAGCGGAGCGCCTGTTATCGGTATTTTCAACTCAAATGGTACCGATGTTTTCCAAGGAACTGCCGGACTTGCAGCATACGGTAAAATTATGAATGCGGTTACAACGGCATCCGGTACTATCCCTCAGGTAGCGTTTGTTTCCGGAAAATGCATTGGAACTGCTGCTGCAATTGCCGCTATGTTTGACTTTATCGTCAAAGACAGCGCTGCTACTTTCTACGTATCATCACCCACTCTTACAGGAGTTGATAACGCTCAGGATGCCCTTCTCGCATACGTTGGAGATACTTATTCTTGTGCTTCATATATCAGAAGTATCGTTTCGTATCTTCCCGACAATGCTTCGATAGGTGTTATTGTAGGAGAATGCGCGGACAACCTCAACAGAAAGCTTGGCGATCTCGACTTTGCCGGAGAAGCTCTTTCTGCAGTTTCTGTAATTGCCGACAATGGTGTATATTACGAAATTATGCACGATTTTGAGCCTTCCGTTTCTACTGTTTTTGCGATAATAGGCGGTGTTAAATGCGGTGTAGTTGCTTCCTCTTACTCAGTAAATGAAGGTAAGCTCTCCGTATCGGTTGCAAGAAAGATTGCTAAGTTCGTTAACTTCTGTAATGCGTTTTCGATTCCTGTCGTAACTCTCGTTGACAGTGCGGGACTTGCGGTAGAGAAAAATAACGAAAGCTCTTACTTTGCACCCGAGCTTGCAAAGCTTGCTTTTGCATACGCAACTGCAAAGACACCTAAAATTACCGTTATTCTCGGTCATGCTATTGGCGCTTCGTTTGTTCTTATGGGATCAAAATCACTCGGTGCCGATCTCGTTTATGCGCTCAACGATTCCGAAATCGGTGCTCTCTCTGCTGAAAGCGGAGTTGCTTTTGCATGGAACAACTATATAACGCTTGAAAAATCTCGCGAACAGCTTGTTGAAGACTGGAAAGCTTCTGTTGCTTCTCCTTCTGTTGCAGCGACAAGCGGTGAAATTGACGATATAATCAGCATAAATGAGTTAAGAGCTAGGATTTGCTCTGCTCTCCTGATGCTTTCTTACAAAGGCAAAGCCGATATCTCAAACCGCAAGGTTCTTCCTCTTTAATATCGGGAGGAAAAAGAAATGAATATACAACTTCTTTTTGCGATGGAAAACATATACGAAAGCAATAAAGCTGCATACGGTGGAATAATGCTTCTTCTTGGTATGCTCACCATTTTTGCCGTTCTGGTAATTATTATGCTTTCACTCTTTGCGTTTAAATATGTTTTTCACGATTTACCCGGTAAAAAGTCGGAGAACGTGCAGAAAGAACCTGTCGTCTCTCCCCCTACTCCTGTTGCCGTGCATTCCTGCGATGAAGAAGTTATCGCAGCGATAGCTGCAGCAATTGCAATGGCAGAAAGCGAATCTGACGGAATTAAGTTCAGAGTAGTTTCATTCAGAAAAAGATAAAAGTTAAGAAAGGTGATTTTTATAATGAAAAGATATAGTATTACCGTAAACGGCACGGTCTATGATGTCGTTGTTGAAGAAGCAGATGCAAGCGGTGTTGTTTCCGCTCCCGTTGCTGCACCCGTACAGTCTGCGCCCGCAGCAGCACCTGTTGCTCCCGTAGCTGCGCCCAAAGCGGCTCCTAAGCCTGTAGCTACAGGCTCTACCGGTGCAACTCAGGTAACCTCTCCTATGCCCGGTACTATCCTTGACGTTAAGGTTAGCGTAGGTCAGTCAGTGAAGAAGGGTGACGTTATCTGTGTGCTTGAGGCTATGAAGATGGAAAATGATATTCCCGCCCCCGCAGACGGTGTTGTCGCTTCCGTAAACGTGCAGAAAGGCGCTTCTGTTGCAGCTAATGAGCTTCTCGCTTCTCTCAATTAATTATAAGGATACAGGTGCTAAAAATGCAAATGCTTGAAGCAATCAAAAATTTTTTAGACACCACGGGAATAGCAATTCTTTTCGGAAAAGACGATTGGTGGAAATACATAGTAATGTATGCCATTGTAGGAGCGCTTTTTTATCTTGCGATAGTAAAGAAATTTGAGCCATTGCTCCTTTTGCCCATTGCTTTTGGTATGCTTCTTGCCAACCTCCCTGGTGCAGATCTCATTCATCTAGACTATTTCTTCGATTCATATTATATTTCGTTTGACGAAAAAAACCCATTTCTTGCCGAATCGCTTCAGTTTTATGAACATTTAAAACAAGCTTTTCCCGAAGATTTGTTTAGTAAAATATGTGCCGTTAACGGTACTGACGTTACATACAATTTTTCCGAACTTTCCGCTGATAATTTTGCAATAGTTAACGAAGGCTTTAATCGCTTTTTTAACGATCCCGGTGTTTCGTTTGACGTCTCCGGAATTCACGTTACCATGGCAACTATGATAAAGCAGGTTGTTAATCACGGTGGACTTGTTGACGTACTTTATCTCGGTGTTAAGCTCGGTGTATATCCTGCGTTAATATTTATGGGTGTTGGCGCAATGACCGACTTCTCCCCTCTTATTGCCAATCCCAAGTCGCTTCTTATGGGTGCCGGCGCTCAGTTTGGAGTTTTTGTAGCCTTCTTCTTTGCGCTCTTTATAGGCTTTGATCCTATGGAAGCGGGTGCTATAGGCATAATCGGCGGAGCTGACGGTCCTACAGCAATTTACGTAACTAAAACTCTCGCCCCTCATCTTCTGGGTGCAATCGCCATTGCCGCTTATTCTTATATGGCGTTGATACCTATCATTCAGCCTCCCTTTATGCGTTTGTTGACAACCAAGGAAGAAAGAATGATAAAAATGGAAAATCTCCGTCCTGTTTCTAAGGTTGAAAAGGTAATTTTCCCCATTCTTGTAACCGCAATCGTAGCCCTGATAGTTCCCAGTGCGGCTCCGCTTATCGGATTCTTGATGCTCGGCAACCTCTTTAACGTTTCGGGTGTTACTGACAGACTCTCTAAAACGTCACAAAACGAGCTTTGCAATATCATAACTATTTGCCTCGGTGTCTCGGTAGGAGCTACTGCGAATGCAGAAAACTTCCTTCATATCGATACTCTCAAAATAATAGCTCTCGGTCTTGCTGCATTTATCGTTTCTACCTGCGGAGGACTTCTCACAGGAAAAATTATGTGCAAGCTTACTGGCGGAAAAATCAATCCTCTTATCGGTTCTGCGGGTGTTTCTGCCGTTCCCATGGCAGCGCGCGTTGCGCAGGACGAAGGACGTAAGGCTGATCCTTCAAACTTCCTTCTTATGCACGCTATGGGTCCCAACGTTGCAGGTGTTATAGGCTCTGCAGTTGCAGCAGGCGTGTTCCTCAGCTTCCTACTATAATGATTCAGAAAGGAAAATAAAATGCCAAAGGTATTAATAACAGAAACAGTCCTTCGTGACGCTCACCAGTCACTTGCAGCAACCAGAATGACCACTGAAGAGATGATTCCTATTCTTGACGAAATGGATAAGGTTGGCTATTACTCGCTAGAAGCTTGGGGCGGTGCAACTTTCGATTCCTGCCTCAGATTTCTTCACGAAGACCCTTGGGAAAGACTTCGTACAATAAGAAATCACGCTAAAAACACAAAGCTTCAGATGCTTTTCAGAGGTCAGAATATTCTTGGATACCGTCACTACGCAGATGACGTTGTCGAATATTTTGTTCAGAAATCTATAGCAAACGGTATCGATATAATCAGAATATTTGATGCACTTAACGATGCCCGAAACCTTGAAACCGCTATAAAGGCTACCATAAAAGAAGGCGGTCACGTTCAGGCGGCAATATCTTATACTACCTCTCCCTTCCATACCAACGAAGGCTTTGCTTCTTATGCTAAGCAGCTTGAAGATATGGGCGCGCATTCTATATGCGTTAAGGATATGTCCGGTCTTCTCAGACCTTACGAGGCATATCAGCTTGTAAAGACCCTTAAGAACAGCGTTAAAATTCCGATTCACGTTCATACACACTATACCTCAGGTCTTGGCTCAATGACACTTCTCAAGGCTATTGAAGCAGGTGCAGACGGTGTTGATACTGCCATTTCACCTCTTGCTATGGGTACTTCTCATACTCCCACTGAATCTCTTGTAGCAACCCTTCAGGGCACACCCTACGATACCGGACTTGAGCTTTCAGCGCTTGACGTTGTTGCAAAGCACTTCAACAAGATTAGAGAAAACTATATTGCGTCAGGTCTCATTGATACAAAGGTTCTTAAGGTTGACGTTAACGCGCTTCGTTATCAGGTTCCGGGCGGAATGCTCTCAAACCTTATTTCCCAGCTTAAAATGGCCGGCAAGTCAGATAAGCTTGAAGAGGTGCTTGAAGAGGTTGCAAACGTAAGAGCAGATGCCGGATATCCCCCGCTCGTAACACCTTCCTCGCAGATTGTCGGTACACAGGCTGTTAATAACGTTCTCTTTGCTGCTGAAGGCAGATATTCAAGAGTTACTAAGGAATTCAAGGGACTTGTTCGAGGAGAATACGGAAAGTGCCCTGCCCCCATTGATGATGAGTTTAAAAAGAAAATCATCGGTGACGAGGATATAATTGATTACCGTCCTGCAGATAAGATAGCTCCTGAAATTGATTCTCTCAGAGAGAGAGTTGCTCCCTATCGCGAACAGGACGAAGACCTTCTTTCGCTTGCACTCTTCGAGCAGGTTGCCATTAAATTCTTCGAATGGAGAAAGCAACAGAAGTATCAGCTCGACCCCAATGCAATCGCAGAAAAAGGCGTTCACACCATCTAATTAAAGCAGAAAAACCGAGCAAGGCTCAGAGCCAAGCTCGGTTTTTAATTTTAGTACTGAATTTTAAGCGTTGTCTGTATCATCTGAACTGTCGGAATCATCGGTAGTTTCTTCTTCGCTACTCGATTTTTCTTCCTTTTCTTCAGGTGATTGCCAAACGTTTTTAAAGAAATCATCGCTGGAGAATCCATTAGAAAAACCAAAAGCTTCTCTCGCAATTCTCTCTGATTCTGCAGCTTCAGCCTCTGCCTTTGCTTTGGCTTCCGCTTCTGCCTTTGCATTGTTTTCGTGAGCTGTTTTGTTCTCCGCTTCACTCTTCTTTTTCTTTTCTTCCGCAATTTTTTCTATATCCTCGATGGTAGGATTATCGGTTTCCATCGCAGCTTTGAACTGTTCTTCGTCCATAGATTCGTTTTTGAGAAGAAATTCTGCAACAAAATGAAGCTTATTGATATTATCAGAAAGATATTTTTTACAGGTTGCATAAGCAGAATTAATGATGTTTCTGATTTCATCATCGATTTCTGCTGCAGTTTTCTCTGAATAGTTTTTGCCGGAAGAAAAGTCTCTGCCAAGGAATACTTCATCAGAAGAATGCTCAGAGCCGTAAAGCACAGTACCGAGCTTTTCGCTCATACCGTATCTTGTAACCATATTTCTCGCTATGCCGGTAGCATGCTGAATATCGCTTGAAGCACCGGTCGAGATATCGTCAAGAACGATTTCTTCCGCAACTCGTCCGCCAAGAGCAAGAACGATTTTGTCAATCATTTGCTTCTTTGAGGACGTCATTCTGTCTTCAGTAGGAACAGAAAGGGTTACACCTCCGGCAGAGCCTGCGGGAATTATTGTAATATGCTTAACGGGGTCTGTATGCTTACAGAAGTAAGAAGCAACGGCATGACCTGCCTCATGATATGCACAAAGCTTATTATCCTCATCGGTTCTGAGCTTTGATTTTTTCTGAGGACCGAGAAGGAGCTTCATATACGATTCTTCTATATCCTCCATACCGATAAGCGCTTTATTTTTCTTCGCTGCAAGCAAAGCTGCCTCGTTCATAAGGTTAGCAAGATCCGCACCGGTAAATCCTATTGTTGTCTGTGCTATTTTGCGAAGATCTACAGTTTCCTCAAGAGGTTTATTTCTCGTATGAACACGAAGTATTGCTTCTCTGCCGTTCATATCGGGATAATTTACCGTAACCCGTCTGTCAAAACGTCCCGGACGAAGAAGTGCCGGGTCAAGAATATCAGGTCGGTTAGTTGCCGCCATAACGATAACACCGGAGTTTGTTCCAAAGCCGTCCATTTCAACAAGAAGCTGGTTAAGGGTTTGTTCTCTTTCATCGTGTCCGCCGCCAAGACCGGCACCTCTGTGACGTCCTACGGCATCGATTTCATCTATAAATATGATACTTGCGGGAGTTCTTCTTGCATTTTCAAAAAGGTCACGAACTCTTGATGCACCCACACCAACGTACATTTCTACAAAATCAGAACCCGAAATTGAGAAAAACGGAACGCCTGCTTCGCCCGCAACGGCTTTTGCAAGAAGAGTTTTACCTGTACCTGGAGGGCCTACCAGAAGAACGCCTCTGGGAATTCGCGCGCCAAGCTTAACGAACTTTGCGGGATCTTTAAGAAACTCAACAACCTCTTCAAGCTCTGCTTTCTCTTCATCGGCACCGGCAACATCAGAAAACTTAATAGGATCCTTGTCGTTATAATTAACCTTTGCCTTTGATTTTGCGAAAGAGTTCATCTTTCCGCCGCCCGGAGCCTGACGCATAAGGAAGAACCAAAGTCCTCCGAAAAGAAGTGCTACAATTATATACGGAAGATAAATCTGATACCAAGGCGTTTCTGCCGCTACGTCATAATTGTATTCTTCAAGTCTTGAACCGTCTTCCTTGTAATTAGCATTCGCCAATTCATTTATTTCTTCAAGCTGAAATCCATAACTAAGCTCTACGGAATAGTTTTCATATACCGGCTTATTGTCTTTGTATTCAATTTGTATTTTGCCGTTCGGGTATTTAGCGGAAGGTGGATCACGTTGAATTTTTCCATCAATCTCAAGCGGCTTATAAAGCTCCAGCTTGAGTATAAGATTACCATCTACTACGAACGACTTAACTAAGTCTTCCTCGAGATACCAAACTACGTCACTGTAGGTAAGCTCTTCCTCGTTAGACAATGCATTAGAAAGAACCGAAACTCCGATTATAACCGCTACGATTATAAAAACAAGGACTAACAGGCTCTTATAATTCTTTTTCATTAAGTAATATCCATGCCTTTCTAAAATCAGTTATTTGCTATGGCAAAATATCTTTTTGCCGGCTTTTCTATACAGGGATTCATAACTGTAATATACCAGTCATCTCCGTTTTTGAGACCGTCACGAACCTTGAATCCGGGAACCCAGATAATTCCTTCCGCATCGCAAAAAATCGGTATATTTTTTCTCTTTGACAATGAAATTTTTCGGTCATTAAAAAGCTTTTTGAGCTTTCGTGTCATATTGTCAAAACGATATGCATCTCCATCTTTTTTTGAACGAATGTATAAACCGTTATTTATTATATCAAATTTGATTTTAACTTGTATAGATTTTTTGTAAATATTCGAAAAACAAACATCGTTTTTGTCTTTTGATAAAATAATTATGCTTTCAAAACCCGAAAAAGAATTGATTCCTTCTTTTATTTCAAAATAAAAATCATTATTCTCCTCGGGCAAATCATCAATAAAAACCTGTTCTTCCGCACAAATAAAGCTTTTTCCACCGGGGATTGAAAAGGAAAAATCGCCGCCTGATAAGAGCGAAAAGATAGAATCTAAATGTACCTTTTCGGGCATCGGTAAGGAATTTTTTTTGCAAAGCAACGCACACACTCGCGAAAAAAGAGGTTTACTAAGAGTAAGAAGGTCTTTCCTTGGTATTCTGCCATCAATCTCGTGATCGCGAAGAAAATTTTCCGCAAGCTCCAGTAAATAATCACTATCCTCTCGAAGAGTGGAAGTAAGTCTTGTACACATACGTTCAGGGGAATCGCTTATTTTTTTCAGTTTTGGCAAAATTTCATTTCTTATATAATTTCTTGTATACTCGGTTGAAAGATTGGTTGAATCAATCACGTATTCTATTTTTGCAGCGCACAGAGCACCCAAAATAAGCTCTTTCGGAGAATAAATAAGTGGACGCATTATGTTGTCTCTGACCGGTCTGATTCCTGTCATACCTACAATTCCCGAGCCACGCATCATATTAAATATGACAGTTTCAAGATTATCTGTTGCATTATGAGCAACGGCAATAACCGAGAGCTTTGAGTCGGACTCTATTATCTCTTTAAACTTATTATATCGCGCATTTCTTGCAGCCTCTTCAATTCCTATTCCCTGCTCCTTGGCAATCAATGGAACGTCAATTTCATAGGAATCAAAATCAACGTTTAGGCGCTCGCAAAGCTTTTGTGAAAATAATTGATCACGCTCCGCTTCTTTACCCCTAATAGAATGATTGATATGAACTGCCTTTAAATTAAAATCGTACTTTTTTCGATATTCAAGCAAAAGCAAGAGAAGTGCTACCGAATCAGCACCGCCCGAGAGCCCGACAAGTACCCCATTTAGAATCATGTCGTGCATTTTAAAATCTTTTATTGCTAATAAAAAATTCTGATAAAGTACTTTTCCTTCCTTTGTCGAAAAAAGAGAATTTGTTAATTCGTTCAAGGTGTTTTATTTTCCTCAAGTGATCTGAATTTTGTAAACTGACCTATCCAGCCCATTTTAACGTTGTCACACGAACCGTGTCTGTTTTTAGCTACGATTACCTCTGCCGTATTTGCGGTGCTTGCGGCATTAGGATCAGCGTCATGATTTCCGCTTATATCCTTGTAGTATTCGTCTCTGTATAGGAACAAAACTATATCTGCGTCCTGCTCGATAGAACCCGAATCTCTAAGGTCTGAAAGGGTAGGCTTTTTAGCTTCTCCGCCTCTTTGCTCGGTTCCTCTGTTAAGCTGAGCACAGCAAATTATCGGAACACCAAGATCCTTTGCCATAATTTTCAGATCTCGTGAAATTTCACCGACCTGCTGTGCTCTGTTATCGCTTTTTGACGTAGACTGCATAAGACCTATATAGTCTATAACAACAAGTCCGAGATTTGAAATTCTGCGAAGCTTTGAGCGCATTTCAGTGGACGTAATTGCGGAAGTATCGTCTATAAGGATATCGCAACCCGACAAAGCAGACGTAACGCCGGCAAGATTGTCCCAGTCCTCAGGCTTAAGCTGCCCTGTTCTGAGAGAGCGCGAATCTATAAGTGCTTCACTGGAAAGAATTCTTGAAACCAACTGTTCGCCGGACATTTCGAGAGAAAATATAGCAACTGCTTTTTTAGTTTTTGCAACATTTGTCGCTATATTCATAGCGAAAGAGGTTTTTCCCATACCGGGACGCGCTCCGACTATTATCAAATCACCTTTACCCATTTGAATAAGAACTCTGTCAAGATCCGAAAAACCGGTTTTACTTCCGGTAGGAGCTCCGCCTGTTTCCGAAAGAATTTCTATATCACGGTAAACGTTCTGTAAAATATCCTTGATATGTCTGAATTCCTTGGTGTCGTTATTATTTGAAATATTGAAGATCTTCTGCTCTGCGCTATCGATTATTTTTCGTACCGGCTCACCCTCTTCGTACGCAGTATCCGATATATCGTCACATACGCTTATGAGCTTACGGAGAATTGATTTGTCCTTTACAATTCTCGCATAGTCTTTAATATTTTTAGTGGAAGGCACTGTGCTGGCAATGAGTGAAATATACTGCACTCCGCCCGCTTCGTCTCGGTCACCTTGTTCAACAAGTGCATTTACAAGTGTAACAGTATCTATGGTTTTGTTTTGCATATACATTGTTGAAAGCGCTGAATATATATGTTTATGCTCTTCCATATAAAAATCGTCTGCACTTATCATACCGCCTACAGCATCAAAAAGCTCAGGCTTATAAATTATCGCGCCAAGCAGCGCCTGTTCTGCTTCGACAGAAAACGGCAATTGCCTGACAAGACTTGATCCGTCCATTGAAATACTCCTGCAGCTGTTAATTAGTTAGAAACTTTGACTACGAACGTTGCGTTAACATCAGTATAAAGCTTTATTTCTACAGAATAGCTTCCGTAAGCCTTTATTGATTCTTTAAGGGAAATTTTACGCTTGTCGATTTCAACACCAAGAGCTTCTTTGAGCTTTTCAGCTATATCCTTAGCGGTAACAGAGCCATAAAGACGTCCGTCCTGACCATGCTCCATCTTGATCTCTACGCTAGTGCTCTTGATTCTTTCCGCAAGCGCGAGAGCCGCTTTACGCTCTTCTGATATTCTATACTGCTTGGCTTCTTCTTTGCTTTTTAACTCGCTTGTAGCTTTAGCGTCAGCGGGAATGGCCTTTTTCTGAGGAAAAAGAAAATTACGGGCATATCCGTCAGATACGTTTATAATTTGATCCTTTTTTCCTTGTCCTTTTACGTCACAAAGTAATATAACTTTCATTTTTATAACTCCATAATTAATTTAATGTTTCTAAATAATCGTCTATGCTTGATTTTAACGATATCAAGACGTCTTCAACAGATTGTGAAAACACCTGCGCTCCGGCAACGTCAAAATGACCGCCTCCGTTAAGCTTTTCAAGAATTAACTGCACGTTAATTTTCCCGTTTGAACGTCCGGATATATGAATTTGCTCGCCAATGCGAACAAGTGTAAATGCCGCGTCTATTCCACGAAGAGAAAGCATTTTATCCGCTGCTTTTGAGGCAATAATACGATAGGATTCGTCAGTCTCTCCCTCGCAGCAGGATATAGCAATATTTTCGTTATAAGTCGTAATTGCCGTATGGAATCTAGCTTCCTTGGAAAGCTCTGACGGATCGGTTTTAAACATACCGTAAACATCAGCAGGACTTGCACCTGCGCCTCGAAGATACTGCGCTACGCCAAAGGTTCTTGTTCCTGTGTTTCTGGTAAACTGCTTGGTGTCAAGAAGCACACCGGCAAGCAGCATATCAGCAACTTCTTTAGGCAGGTTGTGAGAACTGATTGCATTTTCGAGCATTTCAGATACCAATTCACACGCACTTGATGCGCTCGGTTCAATGTAAGAAAGCTTTACAGTCTGAGGCATTTTTTCCGTAGTTCTGTGATGGTCGATTACAGCAACAGTATCTACTTTTTCTGCAATATCAGCAAACTGAGATCTAGCGAACGTATTGTGGTCAACCAGAATAACAAGCGTATCCGGACCGACAAGGTCAAGTGCCTCTGCGTTATCAACAAAAACGTTAAAAAACGATTCTGTTTTTTCAAGTAAGCGAACACAAGGATAGAGATTTCTATCTCTCATATCAACCGCAACGTTAGTTTTTACACCGCACAGCATACATAAAACTGCTATTCCGACAGATGCGCCGAAGGAATCGAAATCACCGTAACGGTGTCCCATAATAATAACGTTATCCGCTCTTGCAATAGCCGAGGTAAGCTGTGTTGTAAACGTACGAGAACGCACGCTTGAGCGTTTATATACGGACTTCGTTTTACCTCCATAATATTCGGTTGCGTTTTCCGATTTATAGACAACCTGATCTCCGCCTCGTTGCAAAGCAAGGTCAATAGCCTCACGTGCGGCGGCTTCACGCTCGGCAAGCGAGCCCGATATTCTGGAAACACCTATCGAAACGGTTATTGAAACGCCGTCACCCAGTCTTGTTTCTCTTATTTCATCTAAAATACTGAACCTATCTTCAATACAACGGTCCAAATAGTATGAATCAAATAATACAATGTATTTATCGTTTTCATAGGTTTTGATAATTCCGTTCATCGAATCTGCCCACGCCTTGAGCTTATCATCAACCGTGGATATCGCATCGCGGAATTTTTCGTGAACGTACTGTAAAACGTCTTCAACATTATCTATAGCAACGTACGCTACCGCCACACGCTCATCATTGTAACGTTTTTCCGAAGCGCTGAGCGCCGTTATGTCGGTAAGCTTAACAAGATATAAACCGTCCCATTTTTCAGAAACCGTAAAGCCTTGCGTGCTATAAATTTTCCCGTCAATATAAATCGGATCGTCCGAGAATATATCCGAAGACGTGCTCTCATCAAAAATCGAAGAAACGTTCATTCCTACGTAATTTTCATTATGAGCGATTATTCCTCTCATAGCATCGTTGTACCAAAGTATAGTGCCGTGAACGTCTAGGGCTATAATAGGCGAGCTTGAATTTTTTATAACCACACTTCCCTCTTCGCTTAAAAGCTGGTGAATGTTATTAAGAGGAAGCTCGATCTGCACGGCGGTATGCCTGAAGCCTATTATTGCAATTTCAACCATATAGAGAATTATAAAGCCCACAGCAATAAAGGCAACCTCTGTATTTACAAAATATGCCACCAGAGAACCGAGAAGTATATTAAGGCATCCAAGAGCGCAAGCAATTGCAAGCTCACGCCTTGAAGCGTATGGAATATGCTTTTTTTCAGAATTGCTTGATGATTTTGCCATAACTGTAACCTTTCTTAAGTATATTAAACATCTGCGTCAGTTGAATTTTGAGTTTTGTAAAGCGAATTGTTGACAAAAATACCAATAAACGAAATGATTTCGGGTGCGAAAGAAGGAAAAACAAAAACGATTGCTATTATTGATAAAATCGCGAAACGACCGCCTTTTTTATCCGAAATAAAAGCATAAACCGCTGATATTCCGATGTAGAAATATATAGCCATCAAAATAGACGAAACGAAAGAAAGCGATGTTCCGACAATACCTTGTGTCGAAAGCGATGTAAATGCTATAAGGACTATATAAGAATAAGCTATAAATGGCGGAGTAACAAACCTCCAGCCGACAAGCCGAGCATCATCGGCATTATATTTCATAGTTCGAGACTTTAAAAGCTTCGTTGCAAATCCAACCACCAAAAGGGCGAATATTACCGAAAGCGGAATAAGCGAAAAAATTATCGAATTATATATATCAATCGCTTCGGAAGAATTGAATTTGTGAAAAACAAAGCCTTGTTCATCAACTGCTGTGTGAGAGGTTACAAATTCTGTAAACTTCAATTTTGCAGAATCATACATATCGGTATAAAAATCGGATAATACCGAGAATTTGAACGACCCGAGCTGATCAAATGCTAAGAGTGCAAGTGAAATGAGCATCAAAAGAATAAGAACAAGTGTTGCCAAAAAGACGGTAGCTGCTTTGTTCTTTTTTCTGTCAAAGCCGAAAAATATAATAGCGCCTATTATAACGTATCCTACAGCTTCAAGGGAATAAAAGCCATTCACAAAAACGTTAACTACAAGCGGAACCAAAGGTACGACATACGAAAGAACTCTGTTCTCCTTTTTCTCCAAAGAGAGCAAAGCTGCATAAAATCCTGCCGCAACAGGCAAAATGAAATATCCTAAAAATAAACAACAAAAACCGAATATCAAAGTCATTATACTTAAAAAAGCAAGCTCGGACTTATAAGAATAGTGCGTTTTACTTTGAAAATTCATACGTAAATCTCCTCTAGTTTAATATTATACCACAACTTATCTGCTTTGTAAAGAAAATAAAATAAATATTTTTTAAATAAGTGTAAATATTCGATACTATTATTTGTTTAAAAGCATTTTCTGTATTGCATTCGACAAAAAAATAGTGTAAAATATAATAAAATGCGAAAGGAGATGACCTGATGAACAGAATAACCCCCTATTCTGACATATCCGAATTAAAAGGTGTCGGAAAAACCAGAACCGAGCAATTAAATAAGTTAGGTATAAATACGGTCAGAGATCTCCTCTTTCACTTTCCCAGATATTACGAAAACCGCGGTGATGTAAAAGCGCTTTCTTCCGCTCCGCTTGATACTTCCGTATCTCTTGTACTTACAGTTGCGTCCGAAGTCAAGAGCGTGATGATAAAAAGAGGCTTTACCGTTTCTAAATTTCGTGCATTTGATGAAACCGGGGCACTCGAAGTTGTGTTTTTTAACTCCTCCTTTGTCAAGGACGTTTTTCACACAGGCGCTGCATTTCGTTTTTACGGAAGACTTTCGTATTCAAAAAAAACGCTTCAGCTTATCAATCCAAAATACGAATCCTATATTGACGGCATTCCTTTAGCCGATTTTGTTCCGGTCTATTCTCTCACGGAAGGAATAAGCTCAAAATTTATCGATAAGCTTATTGATACTGCGATAAAAGACACCGTTATGCTTTTAGATGATCCACTTCCCGAAAGTGTCAGAATAGAAAACAATCTGCCTACGCTCTCTTACGCGATTAAGAACGTTCACTTTCCGGATAGTCAGGAAACACTAAAAAAAGCTCTGGAAAGACTTGCGTTTGATGAAATTTTTTATTTTGGTATCGGAATATCAAGACTTTCACACAGAAAAACCGCTCAAGTAGGCGCAAGGTTTTCGCAGTGTGATTTAAGTCCACTTCTTCAGCTATTGCCATACGAGCTGACAAATTCTCAAAAGTCAGCCGTTAACGACATATACAAGGATACCGTATTGCAACAAAAGTCCGCTTCCCCGCCAATGACGCGAATACTTGTCGGTGATGTTGGCACAGGAAAAACTGTTTGTGCTATTATAGCAATTTATATCGCTGTAAAGTCCGGATATCAGGCTGCACTTATGGCTCCTACCGAGATATTGGCTCGACAGCATTACTCCGAAATAAAAGAATTGTTTTCAAAGCTTGGAATAAGCGTTGAATTATTGGTTGGAGCAACCAAGCAAAAGGATAAAAACAGAATTTATTCCGAGCTAAACGATGGTACGCTTTCGGTTGCTATCGGAACGCATGCCCTCATATCCGAAAAAGTGAGCTTTAAAAATCTTGGGCTGATAATAACAGATGAACAACACCGATTCGGTGTTAATCAAAGAGCTGTGCTAAAAGAAAAAACAGCATCGGCACACATGCTGGTTATGAGTGCTACTCCGATTCCCCGAACTCTTGCCCTAACACTTTACGGAGACCTTGACGTTTCAAGAATCACCGAATTTCCTGCAGGAAGGCAGCGGGTGGATACCTTTGTAGTAGATGAATCTTACAGAGAAAGATTATACGATTTTATTAAAAAACAAGTCGCTCTCGGCGGACAATGTTACGTAGTCTGTCCCGCAATCGAAGCCCGCGAAGATGATAACGAAAACGGATATACACCCGATTCGGGCTTTACGCTTTCTTCATTTGATAGCAAAAAGCTAAACATAAAAAATGCTATAGAATTCGCAGAAATAATGCAGCAGAATCTTTCAAATCTTAGAATAGCCTGCTTGCATGGTAAAATGAAATCTACAGAAAAGGATAGCATAATGTCAAAATTTTCTCAGGGAGAAATTGACGTTTTAGTTTCAACAACTGTTATTGAGGTAGGCGTTAACGTTCCCAATGCTTCTCTTATGATTATAGAAAATGCCGAGCGATTTGGCCTGTCTCAGCTTCATCAGCTAAGAGGAAGAGTTGGCAGAGGAAGTCGAAAATCCTACTGCGTCTTGGTTGAAGGAACGAAAACCGAAAAAGCAAAGGCTCGCCTGGAAGTTATGAGAACCACATATGACGGATTTGAAATTGCAGAAAAGGATTTGCTCGAAAGAGGCCCCGGTGATTTCTTCGCTTCCCTTTCAAACCCTGAATCCCTCAGGCAAAGCGGAGGATTTCAGTTTAAAATAGCATCGCTTACCACCGACACAACCATAATGAACGCAGCATTTTTGTCGGCAAAAAAAATAATTTCAGATGACCCCGAATTAGTGAAAGCAGAAAACCTTTTGCTCTCAAAAGAGGTCTCAAAATTTATTTCTACAGACTTTTCCACTATATCCTGACGATAATTTAAGGAGAAAATATGGCAACACAACCGCTCGCAGACAGAATGCGTCCAGCCTGCTTTGATGATATTGCAGGACAGTCGCACCTTGTTTCCAAAAACGGAATTTTAAGAAAATTGACCGAAAACGGAAGAATTCCCAATATGGTCTTCTTTGGCCCCCCCGGCACCGGAAAAACCACGGTTGCAAACATTATTGCAAAAGCCTCCGGAATGCAGCTATATAAGCTAAACGCCACAACCGCATCACTTTCAGACGTGAAAGACGTAATTTCTTCCACTGACAACATATTCTCTTCGAACGGAACACTGCTGTACCTTGATGAAATTCAGTATTTCAATAAAAAGCAACAGCAATCGCTTCTTGAATTTATGGAAAACGGAAAAATTACACTTATTGCATCTACCACGGAAAATCCTTATTTCTGTGTATACAATGCTCTGCTATCACGTTCCTCTGTTTTTGAATTCAAATCCGTAACGGCAGAAGATTGTCTTCCTTCTTTAAAAAAAGCTTTACAGATATTGAACGAAGATTTTAAGGATTCAAAGGTTGCTGATGACCGCGTACTTCTCAGCATAGCTTCAGCGGCAGGCGGTGACGTAAGAATGAGTATCGGAATACTCGAAAATTCTTTTTACGTTTCGGACAAAGAAATTACGGTCGATACGGTAAAGCAACTGCTTCCATCTGTTGTCGGACATTACGATAGGGTTGGAGACGTTCATTACGACCTACTCTCCTGTCTTCAAAAATCAATTAGAGGCTCAGACCCTGACGCATCTATATTTTATCTCTCTAAAATTCTTGCCTCAGGCGATATGCTTTCCGCTTGCAGACGATTACTTGTTATTGCAAGCGAAGACATAGGAAATGCCTATCCCCTTGCCGCTTCTATTACATATGCTTGCGTTGAAAGCGCAAAAGCTCTCGGAATGCCGGAAGCTGCAATACCTCTCTCAAACGCAGTATGCATGCTGGCAACTTCACCTAAGTCAAATGCAGCTTATATGGCATATCACAGAGCGAGCGAGGATTTAAACCACGGGCTTGGAAACGTTCTCCCAGAGCATTTACGCTCTCCGCTGTTCAAAGGATATCTCTATCCGCACGAATACGAAAATCACTATGTATCACAGCAGTATCTTCCCTCTGATATTTCCGACAGAAAATACTACGAATTCGGTTCAAGCAAGACGGAACAGGCAGCAAAAGCATATTATGATTTTATCAGGAACAGACCAACCGACAAAAAGAACTGAAAAATTTGAACATTTTTTGCTCTTTTTATCGAAAAAGCACACCTTTTGTAGATATTTCTTGACAAAGCTAATATATTTTGTTATAATAGCAGTATAGTACTTTGTGAAATTTTATCTTATTCATATGCATAAAATATCACGAGAGCAAAATCAAATTATCTATGCTTTTCTTCGGAGGCAATAATGATATATCATTTTATACTTAATCCAAAATCCGGCAGAAGCAGAAAATACAAGCATCTTGAAGATGCTATAAAATCTGCCTGCAAAAGTCGGGCTTTGAGCTATCATATATATTATACCACCTGTCCCGGCGATGCAATGGAATACGTAACCTCTATGGTAAGGATTTCTCAGGACAAGCAGCGTTTTATTTGCATTGGCGGAGACGGTACAATCAACGAAGTTGTAAACAGCGCTCCTTGTAACGAAAACGTTGAATTCGGTGTTATCCCCTGCGGTTCAGGAAATGATTTTATACGCAATTTTTCTAACAAAAAGCTTTTTGAAAGCATCGATGCTCAGCTTGAGGGGGATACTATATCTCTTGACCTTATCAAGTGCAACGATACGTATTCCGTTAATATGGTAAATATCGGATTTGACTGCGCTGTAGCTAAAATGGCCGCTAAGCTTAAGAAATCAAAGCTTATTCCTGCAAGGCTCTCTTATATAGCCGGACTTGTTGTAGTCGCTTTTCGCAAAATAGGAACTAAAATGAAGCTTATTTTTGACGATGGTGAGGTTATTGAAAAGGTTCTTACCTTGACTGCAATCGGAAACGGCAGATATTGCGGTGGTGGATTTTGTGCAGCTCCGCAGGCAACACTTCACGATGGCATAATCGATATGTGTATAATCGATAAGGTTAATATATTCAAATTCATCACTTTGGTCGGCTCATATAAAAAAGGCACTCACCTGCAAAACAAGAGAGCGCAGAAAATTATGAGCTATCGCCGTGTAAATCATTTTAAGATGGAATTTGAAGAGCCGGTTCCCGTTTGTATAGACGGAGAAATCAAAGGCGCTAAGAATATCGATTTCTCAATAGTGCCGAACGGTTTTAAATTTGTTGTCCCAAAGGGATGCGAATACAGATACAATTAACTTTGGAGCAGAATAAATGAAAGTTTTTGACAAAAGACCTCTCAGTTTAATACTATGTATTTTACTGGGAGCTTTTGTCTTTTTTACTTACGGAGATAAAACCGTACGCATCACGATTATATCGGTTTCCGTTATACTCTTACTCATAGCAATTTTTGTAAAAACACTTTTAGCATCACAGCGTGTAATACTGGTTGTTTCTGCTTGTCTGATAGTTTTTGCCTCTCTTTCTTCATATCTTTATTTCGATTTATGGTTTTATGCTGACAACCGTTACTCCGAAAGATGCGAAATTATCGGAAGAGTCGAAAGCTATGATTTTGATCCTCTAACAAAAACTCTGGTAATATCAACCGAATCTATAAATTCTGAAAGCTTTTCTGAATACAAATTAAAGGTTCTGCTAGACGAAAATGACACAACTGATATAACGGTAGGAACAATAATCAAATTTACAGCTGAGCTGTGTCCTTTTGAAAAAACTTCGGATTTTGATGCAGCATCCTATTACTATTCTTCCGGTCATTCTGCCAACGCAGAGAAAATAGAAAATCTCACGGTAATCGAGCAGGATTCTGCACCGTTTTATTATAAAATAACCGAATACAGAAAAAGCCTCACTCGAAAATTAGTTTTAAATTCAAGTAAAGAAAGCGGTGGTCTACTCGGTGCATTACTTCTCGGAGACCGCGACTTTCTTTCAGGACAGTTACGCCTGGATTTTTCCAGAATCGGAATATCTCATATACTTGCACTAAGCGGTATGAACGTTGCAATTCTTTGCTTCGGTTTTTCTAAGCTGCTTTCAATGCTGAGGGTGGGCAAAAAATGGTGCAAGGTATCAGAAATCTTATTTGCAGCTCTTTACGTTACAATAACAGGCTTTCCCGTTTCGGTTATGCGCGCCGGAATAATGCTTATGCTATCATCACTGTTATTTCTTCTTTGCGGTTCTAAGGATTCGGTAACTAATCTGCTAATATCCGTAGCCGTCATAATTTTAATTCAGCCATACTCGGTTTTTGACATTTCGCTTTGGCTTTCCGCTTTTGCTACACTTGGAATCATTATTTTTGCAGAACTTACCGAAAAGCCCCTAAGCTTAGGTGAAGAAAAGAAAAAGTTTAGACCTGTGGATTTTTTTACTCCGATTTTATCATCGGTATTCGCCGTTGGCGCCACACTCGCATTATCAAATTTTTATTTTAACTCTATATCAGCGCTTTCTATTGTTTCTACATTTATTTTTTCACCTATTTTCAATATTTTTATATATTTAGGCACATTCTTTTTGTTTACAGCAACTTTTATTCCTTTGGGCAACGTGATAAATCTGTTAGGAGGATTTATTGCGGATTTTGCTCACGCATTCTCCTCCGTTAAATATTCCCTGCTATCCACCAATTTTGTGTTAACGGAAATACTAATAATTATTTTCACGCTCTTTCTGTTTTTCTTTTTAGTTCTTGATATACGCAAAAAGAAGACCGCAGCTCTTATAGTCTGCGCGCTTCTCGCATCTTCCATTGCAAGTGCCGCTGTTTATACCGTAAACAAAAACTCGGATTTTGCTCTGGAATATATAGAGCAGGACGAAAACGAACGTATATTGATGAAGAAAAACTCAACCGCTCATTTGATGGAAATATCAACTCCAACCAGAGCGCTTTCCTACAAAACCCTTTCGTATCTAAAATCCAACGATATAGTTTTTCTTGATGATTATTTTATAACGTCTTACACGAATTACACATACGAATCTCTTGAAATTATTTTTTCGGGCATTTATATAAAAAACGTATATCTTCCCGCGCCCAAAACAGTTGAACAAAAAGAAATTTATTCTGATATATTGAAATTAAAAGAGGAGTATCAAATAAATTTTATACCTTATACGGAAGATGAAATGCTTGTTTTTTCGGACTTTACTCTTTTCCCCGCGTATTACGATGAAAATGGAAAATTCGCAGCGACAATAAATTATCATGACGAATTTTATACGTACGTAACCGCAGACATGCTAACCGCAAATACTGAAAATTACGCTATTAAAATTATGAATGGAGCAAATACGGTTATAATAGGAGCGAAAGGCAGTAATAAGTCTCTAAGTGATTTTATATACAAATTAGAAGGAAACACAAAACTTATTTACAATAGAAAATCGGGTCTGACCGATGAAATCCTCAACTACTATGAGAATCGCATCACGGTAGACCCGAGCGGAACGGTTAATTTATACGTTGAATAAGAATTCAACAATATCTCCGTCCTTCATTACGTATTCTTTTCCTTCACTGCGAAGCAGTCCCTTTTCCTTTACCTTGTTTCTATCACCTTCGCGAACCAGATCGTCAAAGGAAACAACCTCGGCACGAATGAATCCGCGCTCAAAATCGGTATGTATTTTACCGGCAGCGCCCGGAGCCTTCGTGCCTTTTTTTATCGTCCAGGCTCTTACCTCTTTAGGTCCTGCGGTAAGGAAGCTTATAAGTCCAAGAAGGCTATATCCCGATTTTATGAGCTTGTCAAGACCGCTTTCTTCTATACCGAGATCGGCAAGGAAGCCTTCCTTTTCTTCTCCCTCAAGCTCTGCGAGTTCCGCCTCTATCTGAGCGCTGACAGCGATAATTTCGCTTCCCTCAGCCTTTGCGTGTTCAGCCAGAGCAGCATAGCCGGGATTATTTACGTATTCACCGGAAACCTCATCTTCGGTTATATTAGCCACGTAAATAATGGGCTTTAGCGTCAAAAGACGTGATTCTTCTATGTGAACGCACTCCTCTTCGGTTAGTCCCAACGCGCGAGCGCATTTTCCCGCTTCAAGTCCCGCCTTCACCTTTTCAAGAACCGCAAGCTTTTCAAGAAGCTTTTTGTCACTCTTTGCTGCCTTCGTAGTTCTTTCAATCGCTCTTTCTACAATTTCAAGGTCCGAAAGTATAAGCTCTATATCAATAGTTTCTACGTCACGAAGGGGATCAATTGAGCCTTCCACGTGAATTATATCACCGTTTTCAAAGCAACGAACAACGTGAACAACCGCATCAACCTCTCTGATGTTAGCAAGAAATTTATTTCCCAGTCCCTCGCCCTTTGATGCGCCGCGTACAAGTCCTGCTATATCAACAAACTCAATTACAGCCGGCGTAAACTTCTCAGGCTTGTACATTTCAGATAGCTTATCAAGACGCTTGTCGGGAACTGCAACAATACCCACGTTAGGATCTATAGTACAAAAAGGATAATTTGCGGATTCTGCGCCCGCATTTGTAAGCGCGTTAAAAAGTGTGCTCTTTCCTACGTTAGGAAGACCAACAATACCAAGTTTCATAACAACTCCATATGATTTTAATATTTTCCTTTGATATTATACCACATTTTTTGAAAAAGTCAACCTATCACTAAATTCATATTAGGTTCAAATAAAATTTATAAAAATTTCTTGACTTTAACATGCTAATACTGTATAATAATTATGAAGTTTAAATAATTTTTAACAAAGTTAACAATTTACTGGAGGATTTTTTATGGATACCAAGCTTTTGATAGTAGATGACGATATAAATATATGCGGTATGCTCAAGCTCTATTTTGAAAACGAAGGTTACAAAGTAAAAACCGCCAACGATGGAATAGAAGGTCTGAGTTGCTTTAAAATTTACGAACCCGACCTCGTTCTTCTGGACATTATGATGCCCAAAAAAGACGGTTGGCAGGTTTGCCGTGAAATTCGCGAAATTTCTTCCAAGCCTGTAATTATGATTACTGCAAAGGGCGAGATTTTTGACAAGGTGCTCGGACTTGAGCTTGGAGCTGACGATTTCATTGTAAAGCCTTTTGATATGAAGGAGCTTTCCGCAAGAATTAAGGCAGTTCTTCGCCGCTACAATGCTCACACTAAAAATAACGATGAAGAGGTTGTAAGATTCGAGAACATAGAAATCAGCCTTCAGAAATACGAGCTTAAGCTTAATGGAAAAGCAATTGACATTCCCCCAAAGGAGCTTGAATTACTGTATTTCCTTGCTTCAAATTGCAATAGAGTTTTCACAAGAAATCAGCTTCTTGATAAGGTATGGGGATTTGATTATCTTGGAGACTCCCGTACAGTAGACGTTCACGTAAAAAGACTTCGCGAAAAGCTTGAAGGCGTTTCCGATAAATGGTCGCTGAAGACCGTTTGGGGTGTCGGTTACAAGTTTGAAACACTAATTTAAAAAGCAAAAAATCGGACGAAATCGTCCGATTTTTTTGTTAGAATTTAAAGGTTAATTGAGAAATAGAAACACCGGGTGAAGGAATTACAAGCTTTCTGCATTTTGTTGCATCTTCGCCAAGCTCATCTATTCTGTCTGTAACAAGCTCGACCTTCCCTTTTTTCTTTGGCAACTGCATAATCTGAGTTCCAGCACTTGTCCTGGTTTGTTTTTTCTGAACCTGGGAGCTTTTTATAAGCATTCCCTTGTCGGCATCGCTTCTGATAAATATGTTAACCGGTCTTCCGGGTTCATATATCGCACCTGCAAGAGGTGAAGCCGAGGAGTATGCACCCGAAATCTTGCGCCTTCGTGATTTGGATTCATAAACACTCATGGAAACCTTTACGCCTTTTCCGTTCTCAAAGATATATACCATATTATGTTCGGGAATTAATTCATGAATCATTTTGCAAGCAACGACATGCTCATCATCGTCCATAGATAACTTCATAGGTATATAATCACCCATGTGCGATGCTTTGCAAAGCTCAAAATCAGCAACTCTCGCACGGTAAATTTGCGCTTTATCCGTAAAGAAAAGCACGTCACCCTTATTATCAGTATCTTCCTCGTAAATGATAAAGTCGCCCTCTTTTAGCTTATGCTCGTCTGTAGCCCTTGCTGCTTGCATTGAAAGCTTCTTGAAATAGCCTCCACGTGTCATAACGAGACGGCAATTATAATTTTCAAAGAAAATATCCTTAGTGGGCGCTACTACCTGCTCTTTTTCGATAAGCTCGGTTTTTCTTGGCTTACCGTAAGTTTTCTTCACAGTCTGCAAAGTTCCGATGATATACTGCTTAAGCTTAACGTCATCCTTAAGAAGAGCTTCGAGCTCGGCTATCTCCTTGCGGAGATTTTCGATTTCCTGAACTCTGTTTATGATATACTGACGGTTAAGGTTACGCAGCTTTATTTCAGCTATATACTCTGCCTGAATCTTAGTGAGATTAAAGCCTTCGCAAAGATTGGGAATAACCTCCTCTTCTTTTTCGGTGTTTCTTATAATTCTTATTGCTTTGTCGATGTCAAGAAGAATTGCAGCCAAACCAAGAAGAAGATGCAGCTTGTCTTCTTTTTTACCAAGATCAAATTCAAGCTCTCTGCGAACGCACTTAGTCCTGAATTTAATCCATTCAAGAAGTATATCTTTAACACCAAGCTGATATGGCGTTCCCTCTACAAGAATATTAAAGTTGCAGTCGAAATTATTTTCAAGCTCGGTAGCTGCAAAAAGCTTTTGCATAACAAGTTCGGGATTTGCATCTTTTTTCAGATCAAACGTAAGCTTGAAGCCGTTAATATCGATAGCATCCCTGACGTCCGATACCTCGCGAAGTTTACCGAGCTTAATCATCTCGGTGGCTTTTTTCATAATCGTTTCAATACAAGATGAATACGGTATTTCAAGAACGTCTATGCAGTTTTCCTTTTTGTCGTAAACGTACTTGGCACGCATTTTGAAGCTGCCGACACCGGTTTCATAAATTTTCCGCATCTGTTCTCTGTCATAGATAATTTGAGCACCAACAGAGAAATCGGGAGCTTTGACAATATCAAGAAGTCTGTCTATCGTAGTATTGGGATTTTTAATAAGCGCTATCGTTCCGTCACAAAGCTCTGCAAGATTGAAAGAGCAAATGGAACAAGCCATACCAACCGCAATACCCAGATTAGGAGAAAGAAGAATATTGGGAAAGGTTGTAGGCAAAAGTGACGGTTCGGTCATAGTGTTATCGTAGTTAGGCACAAAATCTACGGCGTTTTTATCTATTCCCGAAAATAATTCGTGGCAGAATGCATCAAGTTTAGCTTCTGTATAACGTGATGCCGCATATGCCATATCACGAGAATAATGCTTACCGAACGAACCTTTTGAATCTATGAATGGATGAAGAAGAGCCTCGTGACCTCGTGTCAAACGCACCATAGTTTCATATATAGATGCATCACCGTGGGGGTTCAGCTGCATTGTCTGACCGACTATATTTGCACTCTTTATTTTACCACCCTTGAGCAAGCCCATTTTATACATTGTATAAAGAAGCTTACGGTGTGAAGGCTTAAAGCCGTCTATCTCCGGGATTGCGCGTGAAATTATAACGCTCATTGCATATGGCATATAGTTTTTTTCCAGCGTTTCGGTTATAGGCTGCTCTGTTGCAGGTGCTTCGTTAATTTTAGGATCTTCTACAATTTTCGTTTTCTTTTTTGCCATCTGTTTTACCGTCACAATCTTATTATCTTATGCGCTGCTGCGCGGATCATTCTGTTATATAGTGCAAGCGAAATTCCCGTCATTTTCGGAAGCGGAGCGTAAATTTCATCATAATCATACGCATCGGCCTCCCTGAGAATAGCAAACAGGTTATGCGCCTGCGCAAAAGTGTCGGAAAGCTTGCCAAAAGAATATGTATGAATTTCGGGTAATTCTTTTTTTAAAGATAGAACGTCTTCCTCATATGCAATAACGGCAATTTTACCTTTGGAGTTCAGCTTTATATATTCGACAAGCTTACGGGAAGAGCCGTCAAACAATATAAGCGGTGCCTTAGGAGCATAGTGCCTGTATTTCATACCAGGAGATAAAGCGACCTCGCCGTCTTTGAGCTTGTCCGTTACCGCCTCGGCAATGTTAACGCTAGCAATTGCACTCAAATCTTCCGCGGTTATTTTTCCGGGACGTAATAAAGTTAGGGTTTCGTCTTCCTCGATTTTAACAATCGTAGACTCAAGACCAAAATCTGCGCTGCCGCCATCAATAATTATGTCCACTCTACCCATCATATCATGAACCGCGTGATTTGCCGTAGTGGGAGAAGGACTTCCTGACAAATTTGCTGATGGAGCTGCAATAGGTGTTTTTGCTACTCTTATAAGCTCGCGTGCGATAACAGACTCAGGACATCTTACCGCAACTGTATCAAGACCTCCGCGCGTTTTCAGCGGGATATTGTCTCTTGATTTCATTATAACGGTCAGAGGTCCCGGCATAAATTTTTCGGCAAGCTTATAATAAAGAGCCGATGTAAATGCGTAATTATCTGCATCAGTCGGTTCCGCAATATGAACAATCAAAGGATTGTCGGAAGGTCTTCCTTTTGCAGAAAAAATCGAAGCAACCGCCTCCTCATTTGTCGCATCAGCACCGAGACCGTAGACGGTTTCGGTGGGAAAAACCACAAGTCCTCCGGAGCGTATTTTTTTTGCTGCAATTTCAATAGTTTTTTCATCGGGAGCTAAAGGATCTAAAATTTTATATACTTCAGTCCTCATTTTGCTCTCCTCTAAGCCGTTCTGCTGTATCCTGAGCGATAAGGTCGGTAATTATTTCGTTCATATCACCGTTCATAAACGAACCAAGGTTAAATATAGTTTTATTAATTCTATGGTCGGTAACTCTGGATTGCGGATAATTGTAAGTTCTTATTTTTTCACTTCTGTCACCGCTGCCAACCTGACTTTTTCTTGCAGAGGCAATTTTCTCGTCCTGTTCCCTTACCTTCATATCATAAAGCTTAGAATAAAGAATTTTCATTGCCTTTTCTTTATTCTGAAGCTGGCTTCGCTCCTGATCACATTCAATAACCAGCCCCGAAGGCTTATGCGTTAAACGAACTGCCGATTCTGTTTTGTTAATGTGCTGACCGCCTGCTCCGCTGGATTTGCAGGATTCTATTTTTATATCCGCAGGATTTACTTCAACCTCCACCTCTTCCGCTTCGGGAAGAACGGCAACGGTAACGGTTGACGTCTGAATTCTTCCATTGGATTCGGTGACGGGGATTCTCTGTACACGGTGAACTCCGCTTTCAAACTTAAATCTGGAATAAGCCCCGTCCCCTATCACCATAAATCCTATTTCCTTAATTCCGCCAAGCTCGGTTTCATTCAGCGAAACAACCTCGATTTTAAAGCCGAGTGATGCGGCATACATAGAATACATTCTATAGATATCATATCCAAACAGAGCTGCTTCTTCTCCTCCTGCCCCTTGGCGAATCTCAACGATAACGTTCTTAGAGTCGTTGGGGTCTTTGGGCATAAGAAGTATTTTCAGCTCTTCCGTTAAGGATTCAAGCGTTTCCTTATGAAGCTTAAATTCTTCTTCCGCAAGCTCACGAAGATCAGAATCGAGCTCCGCGTCACGCATCATTTCATCAGAATCGAGCATTTCTTTTTCTACAGCTCTGTATTCGCGATACTTTTCTATAACCGGCATCAAGGATTTGTATTCCTTCATAAGCGAGGAATAACGCTTATTATCCGATACAACCTGAGGCAAGGTTATCATTTGTTCGATTTCTTTATATCTGTCGTCTGCTTTTTCAAGCTTTTTAAAAAACATATCCTTTCCCCTTTCAAGAATTCAAAAAGAGGAAAACAACTATTTTATAAATGCGCAAAAAGCCTCGTAAGTAGAGTATACATCTGCCTTGGATACAACTTCATAGGGTGCGTGCATAGAGATAACGGGAACACCGAGATCAACTGTTTCGATGTTGTGGTTAGCTATATACATTGCAACCGTTCCTCCTCCGCCCGCATCAACCTTTCCGAGCTCCGCTGTCTGCCAGATAACTCCGTTTTCGGCAAAAAGCTTTCTGATATATCCAACGAATTCTGCAGAAGCATCGTTTGTTGAGGACTTACCTCTTGCACCTGTATATTTGCTCATGGTAGTTCCGCAAGATATCATTGCGCTGTTTCTTCTCTCATAAACGTCTGCAAAATTAGGATCGTAAGCAGCATTAACGTCTGCGCTGAGACACTTGGATTTAGCACGCACAACGGTGCCTCTCTTGCCGAGTGAATCAGAAATCTCATTCATAAGATCAACGAGGATATCCGACTGCATACCGGTGATTCCCACAGAGCCTATCTCTTCCTTGTCAGCAAGCACTACCATGACGGTGCGCTTGGTATCAGCATTGTCCATAAGTGCGGTAAGAGCGGGATAAGCACACACTCTGTCATCGTGACCGTAAGCACCGATAAGAGCTCTGTCAAATCCTATATCGCGAGCCTTGAACGCAGGAACAAGACAAAGCTCTGCGCTTATGAAATCCTCTTCGCAAATACCGTATTTTTCATTGAGGATTGAAAGCACAGTAAGTTTAATCTTATCAGAAACCTCTTTATCTGCATAAGGAAGTCCTCCGATAAGAATATTGAGAGCTTCACCGGAAAATGCAGATCCGAGAGGTTCAGAAGCCTGTTTAGAACCGAGATGAGGAAGAAGGTCGTTAATGTAGAATACGGGATCATTGTCGTCCTCACCGATAACGATATCTACACTTTCACCGTTAGCCTTTATTACGACACCGTGAAGAGAAAGAGGAATTGCAGTCCACTGATATTTTTTTACTCCGCCATAGTAATGGGTTTTCAAAAATCCCATTCCGGCTTCCTCATACATAGGAATCTGCTTAAGGTCAAGACGAGGAGAATCGATATGCGCAGCAATAATTCTTATTCCTTCAGCTTCGATATCTGCTTCGCCTACGCTAAACGCAAAAAGTGCCTTTCCATGCTGGTTAAAATACTTTTTGTCTCCTACGGAAATCTTATCTCCAAGCTTATATTCGCTATATCCGGCACTTTCGAGCATTTTGATAGAATGCACGACGGCTTCTCTCTCCGTCTTTGAAGCATCAAGATACTTAGAATAGCCGACTGAATAATTGAAAATCTCCTGTATTTTTTCCGATGAAGCTTCTTCATAAATATTTTTCTTGGTGTAGGAAAGCTCTTCCATCATTTTTTGTCCAATAGATTTGTTTGACATAATATATTCTCCTTAATTGATTTTTTTGATTATTTCATTAACACTTTGCTCAAGTGATTTTACGTCACCGTTATTTACGATAATAAAATCGGCACGGGAACTTATAAACTCATCAGAGCTCTGAGAATTAATTCTTTTAGCGGCAGCTTCTTTGCTGATTCCGTCACGAATAACGATTCTGTCAATTCTTGTATTAAAGTCAGCTACCACGGCAACTACAACGTTGCATTCTTTATCGAAGCCTGACTCATAGAGAAGCGGTGCATCTACAACAAAGCCTAAATAGCCCTCGTTTTTTGATTCGTTAATTATCTCTCGCACTCGCTCAAGTATAAATCTGTGCGTAATACTGTTAAGATTATCAAGCTTTTTCTTGTCGGAAAAAACTATCTCGGCAAGGGCCTTGCGATTTAGATTACCGTCAGAAGTAAGAATTTCAGCCCCGAATGCGCAAACCAAAGCATCAAGACAAGCAGAACTGTTATCCGTTATCTCTCTGTAAACTCTATCCGTATCGATCGTCAAATAACCGTTTTTAGAGAAAAAAGAACCAACAATCCCTTTGCCGCTTCCGCTTCCGCCGCAAAGTCCAATAATCATCGGCAACAGATCCCACCTCCAAAAACACAATTCTAAATTTTATTATAATATATTTTTAAATTAATGTCAAGTTTTATTGTCGCGAATACAAACAAATTTTCGCGAAAATAATATAATTAGTAATGATATGACCCAAAGAGTTTAAGAAAAAGCGACAAATTAATTATTTAGGGGGATATATGAACACTAACAGCATTCAGTATTTTTTTGCAGCATCAAACAGCTATGACGGATTTGTAAGCTATTTTGAAAAAATTTTTTCACCGCCTGATTTTGAAAGAATATACATTTTGAAAGGAGGTCCCGGAACAGGAAAAAGCAGCTTTATAAAAGGTGTTCTCGATAAGTTTTCAACGAAAAACGTAAAGGCTGAAGCTGTACTCTGCTCCTCCGATCCAAAATCGTTTGACGGTCTCATACTGGAAAAGGAAGGAAAGAAAATAGGGATTATAGACGGAACTGCGCCGCATTCAACCGATCCAATATATCCGGGTGCCGTTGAAAAAATTATTAATCTCGGCGATTCATGGAATGAATCTCTGCTCAAAAATAACTCCGAAAAAATTAAAGAATTGTCAAATTGTAAGAAAAAATATTATAACAACGCCTATCAATATTTATCCGTAGCCAAAAGATGCGCTGACATTGTTTACAGCGAGATTAGTTCAATTATATCAGAGGAATACGTTCTGGAAATCAACTCTATTTTAAATGAGTTACAGGCAGAAAACGGGGAAAAAAATATAAAACTAAAGAGTGCCTTCGGAAAGCATGGTTTTTTCGATTTAAATACGTTTGAATCTGGCGAAACAAAGCACATCTACGTTGTCGGCATTTACGGCTCAGAATATTTTTTTATGAACGCTATTAAAAATTTACTCGACTTTAGGTCTGTAAATTATACTATTTCACCTTCCCCTCTTGACAGCAAAAAGACGGATGTTATTTTTTTGGAAACGAACAAATTATGCATCTGTGCAGGAAATAAATCAAGAAAAGAAAACGATACGGTTATAGACGTATCTAAATATATTGACGTAAAGAAATTCGAGTTTATAAGAAACAACCTTGAAACACTTTACAAGGAAAAAGAGGCTATGCTTTGGTGCGCAACCGATGAATTTAAAAAAGCCTACGACTCTCACATTGAGCTGGAAAAAATATACACAGCTTCTATGAATTTCAAAAAGAATAAAAAGCAACTGGATAAGGTATGCTCTGAAATCTCGTCCATACTATTTCCCGAGGATTTGACTGATAAAATTTCTTGACATTATTAGGTATTTGTGATATACTTATTAGCAAGCTTTAGAATAAAAAACCCACGGACTTTAGCCCGTGGGTAAATATCAAAGTGCTTTTACTATTTTTTCGGTATCCTGAGCAATCACAAGCTCCTCATTCGTGGGAATCATATATACGAGAACCTTCGAATCATCGGCAGAAAGCTTGACAGGATCGGACGAATGTCCGAATGTATTTCTCTCTTTATCGAGCTTCACACCGAGATATTCAAGTCCGGAAAGCGCGTTTTCGCGAATGTAAGGTACGTGCTCACCTATTCCTGCGGTAAATACAATACCGTCTATGCCGCCCATAGCTGCACTGTACGCTCCGATAAATTTCTTTATTTGATAGCAAAGCATATCAAACGCAAGCTTTGCTCTCTTGTTGCCTTCGTTCATCGCTTTTTCAATATCGCGTGAATCAGAGCCAACACCGCTTATACCGTCAAAACCGCACTTCTTATTAAGATACGCCTCTATCTCTTTGGGCGTGTAGTTCTTCTTCTCCATAATGTAAGGCACGATTGCAGGGTCTATAGCACCGCATCTGGTACCCATCATTATGCCGTCAAGGGGAGTAAATCCCATAGAAGTATCAAAGCATTTTCCGTCTTTTACAGCGGTTATGGACGAGCCGTTACCGATATGGCAGGTAACAATCTTTTTTCCGTTAGCCTCGCCACCCATGATCTTTATCATTTCGGCGCTAACGTATCTGTGTGAAGTTCCGTGCGCACCGTAGCGTCTGATTCCATAGTCTTCATACATATCGTACGAAATTCCATACATATAAACAGCTTCTTCCATTGTCTGATGGAATGCGGTATCAAAAACCAAAACCTCGGGAGTGTTGGGCATAACCGACATGCAGCCCTTGATTCCCATTATATGTGCAGGAGTATGTAAGGGGGCGTATGACGTACATTTTTCAAGAGTTTCCATAACCTCGGGAGTAGCGAGCATAGATTCCGAGAAATAAGGACCGCCGTGAACCACTCTATGACCGATAGCCTCTATTTCATCGGGGGATTTAATGCATCCTACCGTTTTGTCAAGCAAGGTTTCAACAACAAGCTTCGTTGCCGCAGAATGATCGGGCAAATCCATATTTTTTATGTACTCATCCTTGCCTTTCGTCTTATGAATAATACGCGAACCTCCGATACCGATACGTTCGCAGTTACCTTTTGCCATGACGCTGCCGCTTTCGGTATCAAAAAGCTGATATTTGAGCGAGCTTGAACCGGCATTAACAACCAATACTTTCATAGTATTCTCTCCTCTAAATTTAATTGCTCTATTATTATACACCAAAACTTTCCATTTATCAAGCGAATTTTTAAGTTTTTGTGATTGGGGGGCTAAATAATGAAAACAGTCTTAATTATTTCAGAATACAACCCCTTTCATAAGGGACACAAATATCAATTAGACGACATAAGAAAACAATACGGTGAGGATACTGCTATAATTGCCCTCATGAGCGGAAATTATACTCAAAGAGGCGATGTTGCAATTATGGATAAATACGTTCGTGCCGAGTGCGCGGTGCGCGGAGGCGCGAATTTAGTATTGCTGCTGCCTTTTCCCTACTCCGCATCAAGTGCTGAATTTTTTGCAAATGCAGGTGTTGCTATAGCAAACTCTCTTGGAATAGTTGATATATTAGCATTCGGAAGCGAAAGCGGAGATGTAAATTTTTTATATTCAGTAGCAGAAAATATGCTCTCTTCTGAGTTTTACAATTCACTCAAAAAGCTTATGAGTGACGATGAAAAAAAGAATCTCGGATATCCAAAGCTCTGTGAAATTGCCTACAAGCAACTCTTTTCATACGAACTTGGCGAGTCTTTTTTCTCCCCGAACAATATACTTGCAATAGAATATATCAAGGCTCTGATTAAAACAAAAAGCAATATAATCCCTTATACAACAAAGCGGATAGGTGCTGATTATAACTGTGAAAAAATTATGAATTCACAATTTCAAAGCGCCACGGCAATAAGAAACTTGCTTTTTGAAAAACCGAGTTCTGCCACGGATTTTCTTCCGGATACTTCAAAATCTACAATATTGAATTCTATCAACTGTGGTTTAACTCCTTGCGACACAGAAAAACTTTCCGATGTCGTTTTATCTTATTTTCGTTTAAGCACGCCCGTCTCTTCGTGCGACATACACGATGCTGACGGCGGTTTATATAATCGTCTTATTGCATCAAGCTTTAAGGCAACAAGCATATCAACATTGATAAAGCTGGCCTCTACTAAAAAGTATACAACTGCAAGAATCAAGCGCGCGGTATGGTATTCCTTATTCAGCGTTACCTCCTCTGACGTAAGGACAAATCCTCGATATACTCAGGTTCTTGCTTTGGATAGCGTGGGGCGAGCCTTACTCAAAAGGATCAAGAAAACGACTGCATTTCCTATCATCACCAAGCCTTCATCGGCTGATTTTCTTGATGATATTGGACAAAGGCAGAAGCGGCTTTCCGATAACGCAGATTTTATATTTGAGTTATCAAAGCCTTTACCTTCTCCTGCTGATACGGTTTTAAAAGCAAAACCGTATGTAAAAAAAGACGAAGATTGCCGATAACTTTATACTCACTCTTTTTGTCGAATGTATTTACATATACAAAAAAGTTTGTTATTATGTTATCGAAACGGACTTCACGCCGTCGTTTTCAAATAAAATGAAAGGAGCACTTTTTATGTTAAACGCAGAAGGCGTTAGCAACGGAGAATTTCTCGAATACAAAGGAAGACCGCTTGTACGTCATGACAGTGATATTTACTACGGCGATATGTCAGCAAAATACCACGTTCATATGATAGTAATGAGCGAAAAAGAAGTAAAAGGCGTTCAGGTGCCCAACAAAATAGTTGTTCAGCTCGTTCCGAACGGTTCAATAATGCCAGAAAAGAATATAATGTCAACGAGCCTGGTAGATGCGCTCGAAACAGCGGCTGCATGGCTTGAACGCAGAGTTTAATAAAAAAGAAGTCAACGTGTGCATTTTATGCACAAGGAGGTAAAAAATTGACGCCACAAAAACTAACCGGGTTTCACAAATTCGTTTGTTTTGTGCTGATTGCGATTCTTGTAATTTTTGTACTTGGATTCGCGGCAAACGGCTGGCAGGCAAGCGATAAGTTACCGGATAGCGGTGATGTTGGCAATAAGACTGACGATACCGATGAAAACGATAATTTAAACGGTACTAACGACAAAAATGATACCCAAAATAACGAATCACTAGAAAATAAAAATCCACCAGAGGATCCACCAAAAGAAGATCCGCTACCACCTGTAGAAGAGCCGATTATATACATAAATCCAATGACCGGCCTTCAAATTTCAGAAAATAGGTATAACACGGTTCCTGTCGGCACGGTAGTTAACCCCTCTGCTCCGCTTTATGGAGTTTCCGATAGCGATCTGGCTATTGAATTTCCTATTGAAGACGGTTCTTCCCGACTTCTTGTATATAATTCTTCCGAAGAAGTTCTTTGGAAAATCGGAGCACTGACATCAACGAGAAATTTTATTTCCGGAATGTCAAACTTTTTTGGCGGAATCATCGTTTCCTACGGTCAAGATGACGTTGTAATATACGATGCTTGGGAAGAAAATGCATTCCTTCTCGATATATCAAAATACAGCGACTGCTATTACGTGGAGAACACACTCTACGTTTACACGTCTGAAAATATGATTGACCTTGCAAAAACCAAAAAGGTGCAGATGCAGTCCGAGAATTATTATAAAACCGCTCCTTTTGATTTTTACGATGCGGCAAATTTTGTTGGAACAGGTAGTGCTACAACGGTAATTATTCCCTATTCCGAAAAAAACGAAACCGAGCTCTATTATCATCAGCAAAGCGGTCAATATCTTTACTATAAGTCCGCAAACAGAAAAATGGACATGCTCACCGGAAAAAACATTTCGTTTAAGAACGTATTTATTTTATTTGCCGATGCTACAACGTACGAGAAGGCTGAGGGCAGCGAGCTTGTAATGGACGTTCTTTCCGGAGGTAAGGGATATTATATATCAAACGGAAGATATACTGAATTTATTTGGAAAACAGATATAAGCGGTGCTCTATCATTCTATTCGCTGAGCGGAGAAAAATTAAAGGTAAATCCCGGAAATAATTATTTTGCTTATTATAAATCTTCTAACACATCAAAAGTAAATTTAATTTAAATTCAAAATAGCAAGGAAGCTCTCCTTGCTATTTTTGTTACTATTTTATATTTAATTTACACTTCCAGCTGCTTTGCAAGAAAAAGTCCTGCCGTTTGTATAAGCTTTGATTCTATCGCATCATTTATCTTATCAGCGGTAGAAGTATCGTATTGCCATCCCGCAATTACCGCTCCTGTTATATCCCCTTCTGCTATTATAGGCATAGCAGAGCTGACGTAATGTGAACCGTCATCAGTCAGCGAAATCGTTTCTTTTCCGTTTCCGCGTACGTATAACGAGCGTGAATCCAGTATTTCTTCGAGCGCCCTTGAAATTTTCCTATCAAGATATTCTCTTTTTGATGCTCCCGAAACGGCAATTATAGCATCTCTGTCACATATAAAAATAGGCACACCTGCAGTTTTTTGGAGCGTTTCTGCATATTCCGCAGCAAAGGCATTAAGCTCAACAATCGGTGAATACTTTTTGAATATTACCTCTCCGTCTCTATCGGTATAAATTTCGAGCGGGTCGCCCTCGCGAATCCGCATAGTGCGTCTTATTTCTTTGGGTATAACAACACGTCCGAGGTCGTCTATTCTACGGACAATTCCGGTTGCTTTCATATATATAAATCTCCTTAATTTACAGATTTCTACAATGCTATTATCTGTAAGATAAGGAGATTTATACTTTAAATAAATAGGATTCTTCTTTAGTAAGTAGTTTTTGTGGGTTTACACTATTGCGTTTTGATTGATGCTATGCTATAATAAGTATGGCTTTGTGCCTTAAAACGATTTTAAAAAGGAGTTTTAATATGAAAAAAGCAATTCTCTTCATTTTGATCTCTTGTATACTATTTTCGAATATCGGCTGCACTCTTATACAGCCGTCAGAAAAGATTTTTTCTATTGATAACTATAATTTACAGATAACGGCAGACAGCACGTTTTCCCAAGAAAACGACAGTAATTTTGATCTGCAAATCACAAATGACAAAGCCTACATTAGCATTTTTGCGTTCAAATATATTGACCTTTCAAACGAGCAAACACCTTTGGATATTTTTGATAAGCAAAACGAAGATATTTTTAGTCGCAGAACTGAGGTCAATTTAATCGAAGAGACGAAATCGCAGTCTTTTTCAAATCATACGATCACACAAGCACTGTATTCTGCAGAAAAAGACGGCGTTAAGAATTATTATGCGCCATATTTAATTGACTTTCCGGAAGATGATGTTTTTGCATGGGTGCTGATAACGGCAACACCTTCATATCTAATCGATAACCGAGAATATCTTAACAATATTGTGTGCACATTAATAACTATCGAATAAAAACCACAATAAAACGAGGAAAACCGCAGGTTTTCAACCTTATTTTCCCCTAAGATTCTACTTAACAATAGATGGGTACTGTGTTTTTTCACAATACCCATCTTTTTTATTCGTTTATGCCTAAATGCGGCAGCCTCTTCATTTTATCGCTTCAATTTCATTCCAAATCCTATCTGAAGAAGCTTTTATTGGAAGTATAAGCTCTCTAAGATGTTTTTGAAGATGAGAAAATTTAGAATACGTTCTTTTAGAAAGCAAATGAATATCACTTCCAATAGCACATACAAGCTCATCTTGCATCCACCTATAAATATGTTTTCTTTTAAAAACAGTGGTTAATGAATCCGCATTTATCTGAAGAGCGCTAACACCGTAGTCGAGCATAACATCTATAACGTCTTTGGGATATCTATCAGCGTGAGCTAAAATAACCTTGTATCCCATATCGGAAATTGCACCAGCCGTTTCGGCATAGCTCTCCGAAAATTCAAAAAACGGCAATTCAAGCATAATATACTTTGTATTTTGAAAGCATAGCTTATCCAAATCCGGAAAGCGTTCGAGGCCATCACATATCAAAACTTCTGTTCCGACTTTAAACTCGGGTAAATCAAACCTGCGAGCTTTCATAAGCTCAGAAACGGCTTTATCTCTCATCTCCAAAAAAGCCGCCGTTGTATGCAAATTTGGATAAAAGTGAGGGGTAGCCAAGATACGTTTAACCGAATATTTTTTTGCCAGCTGTAGCTGCGCAATGCTCGTACTTACATCCGGACTTCCGTGGTCTACACCGGGCAAAATATGAGAATGAAAGTCTATAATATCATTATAGCCGGATTCAACGAAGCCGGAATGCATTATTTATAATCTCCTCTGGGATATTTATACTTGGATTTTCCGTAGTTTTTGAAGTTTGCATCGGTAAGAACTACACCAAAAACCTCTCCGCCCACATTCTTAATCGACTCAATGGCTGTATTCAAGGCATTAACGTTCGAATAATTGACTCTGGAAGAAAGAATGTATCCGTTAACCTTATCGAGCATAAGGAGCGCATCAGTAACGATGTTTACCGGCGGCGTATCAATAATGATATAATCATAAACCTCCGAAAGCTCTTCGATTAATTTTGTCATTTTGGGAGAGTTTATCAAACCGATAGGGTTGGTGTTTTCTTTTCCCGAAAACAGAACGTGAAGGTTCTCAACGTCTGTTTTCAAAATATTTGCAGTTTCATCAATGCCGGCAAGATACTCGCTGAGACCGCTGAAATTCTCCGTTTCCAATACCCTTTTCTGAAGCAACTTTTTGACACGAGGAACTCGCATATCCATATCTATAAGCAAAATTTTCTTATCAGAGTTATTTGCAAGGGTAATTGAAAGATTGATAGAGATATATGTTTTTCCTTCTCCAGAAACAGGGCTTGTAACTGCGATTTTCTTACATTTATCATTTATGGGAAGATACAAAATATTCGTTTGAAGCATTCTGAAGGATTCGCTGATAGCAAACGGCGTATCCTTATCTACAACTCTTTCAAGGTCTTCTCTTATAGAAGAATGCGCAACTTTTCTTTTTCTAAGCATGGCTACCGTCTCCTTTAGTCGTAATGGGCAAATCATGTCTTGGTATAACGCCCAGAATAGGTACGTCTATGTTATCAGAAAGATTCTTTTTATCTCTTATAACAACATCAAAGAAAGAGTATACCCATATAGCGACAACACAAACAACTGCTGCAATCATAAAAGAAAGAACGGCATTTCTTACTTCATGCTTGCTATTTTTTCCGATAGCCTTATGTGCCTCAGGCTCTACGGGATCCTTAACTGATGAAAGCTTAAAATACTCAGCATTATCAATCATGCTGGCTAGTTTTTCATAGTCTAAAGCATTAAGGTGAACTGCTTTTAAGATAACACAGGAAAGTTCAGGGCTGGAAGAAGTAATGGAAATAGAAAAAATCGCAGTATCTTCATGGTGCGATATATTCATCATTCTATCAATACTGGAAACATTTATGTTGGCCGTAATATCTCTGTATTCCTTATACATTTCGTTATTTGCCAAGTCCGTGACTACGTTTTTCAAAAAGTTTTCACTTCTCAGAATAAATTTATAGTTATCCAGCATATAGCTTGCAACAAGAATGTTGTCTCCGGTTGCCATATCGGTACTTGCTCCACTGTTTACGTAAAGTGTAGATGTAGAGGTGTAGGTATCCGATTTAAAAAAGCGAGAATACACAAACGCAAGTCCTGAAGCAATAATTGAAATAATTACCACTATCCAAAGCTTAGGCAATAAAATTTCTGCCAAATCCTTAATTGTTACTTCCTTCTTTTTCATAATAAACCCCTATATACGTTAGTAAATTAATTATAACAAAAAAACAAAGAATTTTGTCAAGAAAATGCAAAACGGCTCGTATTACATAACCCTTAAAAAGGAGTAAAGCATATCCGCAATTTTTTTAGCACCGGCATCTGACGGATGAAGTCCATCGGGAAGATAGATTTCTCTTATAACGTCAACAGACGGCTGCATTCCGCTATTTTTATAAAGATCAAGTACGGGCACGGAATAATACTCAGCGACTTCTCTTATAGCCTCAATGTATCTTATAAGCGGCTCACGCCTAAGGCCCATGCTGTTTATAAGCTTAAACTCACCGTCACGGTGAAGAGGTGTTAAAAATACAATCGTTGCACGCGGATATCTATTTATCAATGCCACAATAAGCGAATGTAATGCTCCGTAAAACGTATCATCTCCGCGATCCGAAAAATTACCTAACGGTGCATCGCCATGACCAAAATCGTTAGTTCCTCCAAAAACTACGACAACATCAAGCTCCGGCTCCATCGTATCAACCCTGAGTATGTAATGCCCTGCTTTCGGCTCATATGGAATCGGAACAGACTGTTTTGCTATTCTTGTGCCGCTTACACCGTAATTATAAGCCTTAGCTCCGGAAAGCTTTGCAAACAAATCAGGAAAACAAGATCCTTTATAATTGTTTTCAGCGTTTGATGTACCTACACCAAACGTTATGCTGTCACCGAGAAAACCAACTTTTTTATTCTGTAATTCCATAACATTATCTCCTACAATGAAAATCGGGCAATACTGCCCGATTTTTATAAAGCTATTACTGATTTTTTCTAGCGAAACTTATTCGCCTTTGCTTTCCGACTCTTTTATTTGCTTAATCGTTTGGGAATCGGAATTCTGGCGAATAGCATTTTCCATAGCTTCTTCGGTCCAGTCAATCTCATCACACAGATATGCAGTCATTATGTTACCTGTATAAATACAGTTCATACTGTATCGGTAAGAGCCGACAAGTAATTCCTCGATAACATCGTCCTTCTCACCGAGCTTATAGTTTGTACCGGCAACGCCATACTGAAGAAGATTTCTAAGCTCTGCGTTCGTATTGATGTTGTAAATGATTTCCATTGCACGATCATTAACGTCAACCTTAGAGCCTTCGTTACGGTTAACTATAGCAAACGCTGAAAGAAATGCTTCGTTCTTATCTGCAACAGGGTTCTTAACAACATTACAATAGTAGCCGAGCTTTTCAAAAACGAACCTATCCTCATAGGCTCCGGATTCAAGAGCAACTACGTCACCTACGGATTTATTAAAACCTTGAGCGTTGTTTATAGCCTCGGAAATATATGCGTAAGCTTTTTCGTATGAATTAAAGCCGAGGGCAACAGTTTCATTAATCTTCAGTTCTTTAGCGAGCTCCTTGTTAATAAGGAGATATTCGTAATGTCCTATAACGTGGTTGTTGGGGATAGTATAGAGATTCTCTACCGTTTTGCCTTCTGCGTTCACCGATTCAAGCTTTGAAGCCTCAAAGAGTGCTGTGGGTATTGCGGTATTAAGTCTACCGTACTTTGTAGTATCAAGATAAGAATCAAGCGAGCAAAGCTTGCCTGTAGCATAAAGCTCCTGCATAAGAGCGTAGCTGTTAACCAAAACGATATTAGCAGCCTTTGCATCGGTGTTTTCAGCCATAACAGCTTCCAAAACCTTAGTATCATAATCGGACGCTCTTACATAAATTACGTTTAGAGGAGTATGGTAATTCGTACTGGTATAATCCTTTATTGCGTTGTTAACCGTATTTATTGCCTGAGTTATCTCACCGTATTTTCCGGCAGTATTAACAGGCTTTACAACTCCTTCGGAATCTATAGTCTCATCCTCTACGATAATGTAGAGATTGAGCGGAACCTCAGGAATTGTATTAACGGTGCCGTAACCGTCATACTTACCACCTTCTATCTTGCCATCATCATCTTTTCCGTTGCCAAGCCACTCGTCTCTTTTAACATCACCGCAGCTAACAAGCAGAAGCGAGGTAAGGAGAAGACAAAGCAATACACAAAACAGTTTCTTCATTATGTAACGAAGCCTCCTAAAAAAATCTACTAAACAATTTTACAATATTTTTCAAAAAAAGTCAAGGCTTTTTTTAATTATACACAAAATATATACAATTGGGTATACCGTTTCTGTAAAAATGTTTAAATCAGTTTGCCAAATAATCTTTCAATGTTTTGGAGCGAGAAGGATGTCTGAGCTTTCTCAGCGCCTTTGCCTCGATTTGTCTTATACGTTCTCTGGTTATCTGGAACTGCTTTCCAACTTCTTCCAGAGTTCTGGGTCTTCCGTCAACCAAACCGAATCTGAGCTTTATTACCTGCTCTTCTCTTGGAGTAAGGGTGTGAAGAATATTACAAAGCTGTTCTCTCAAAAGTGAATAAGAAGCGCTGTCTGAAGGTGCGGGAGAATCGTTATCCTCAACGAAATCGCCAAGATGGCTATCTTCTTCTTCGCCTATCGGCGTTTCGAGTGAAACGGGATCCTGTGCTATTTTCATAATTTCGCGAACCTTCTCGGGAGTTATACCAAGCTTCTCTGCAATTTCATCGGTTGTAGGCTCTCTTCCAAGCTCCTGAAGAAGCTGGCGCGCCGTTCTGGAAACCTTGTGTATGGTTTCAACCATGTGCACCGGAATTCGTATAGTTCTTGCCTGATCGGCAATTGCTCTGGTTATAGCCTGTCTTATCCACCAGGTTGCATACGTAGAGAACTTATATCCTTTGCTGTAATCAAATTTTTCAACAGCCTTGATAAGTCCGAGATTTCCCTCTTGGATCAAATCTAGAAAATACATACCCTTTCCTACGTGGCGCTTAGCGATGCTTACAACCAAACGCAGGTTTGCCTCTATGAGCTCATCTTTTGCAAATTTATTTCCCAAGGTAATCTGCTCGGCAAGATATTTCTCACGCTCCGGAGTGAGAAGCGGAATTTTGCCTATATCCTTCAGATACATTCTTACAGGGTCATCAATTGCGAGACCTTCCTGAGAAAGCAGACTTTCCATTTTTTCCGCTTCGTAGGTCTCAACGTCCTTTTCGATGTCCTTAAGGTGCTCGCTTTCAAGCTCATCGGGAGTCGCGGAATCGATATCAACCTGAGCTATATCATAATCGATATCCTCGAGCGCTTTCATAAGATCCGAATTAAGAATTCCTCCATCGGACTTAGAATCGATGTAATCGTTTGCGTTAACCTTATTTCCACTCATTTTAGTTACCGTCCTTATCTTTTCTTCTAATTGAATTTAAAAAGTTATCAAGATCGGAAATACTGCTTATTTTTCCGACATTTTTCTTTTCAATTGAATTTTTTAACATTTCTACGCTTTCTAAAAATGCTTCGTCACCGTTTTCTGTGAGTTTCATTCTTGAAAGCTTCATTTTTGTTATTCTTCCCACCTCTTCGGGTGTAAATAAGAGGTTAATATCTTCGCTTTCACCGTCATTTTCCAAATTTATCGCATATTCGAAAACACGTTTTCCAAAATCGGTAAAAAAGTCTTCTTTTGTAACGAGCGATTCGGCAATAACCTTTTTTCTGTGCTCGGAATATACAAGCATAAGTCCGAGAACGTTTTCCTCGTTTCCTGCGACTTCGGGAGCTTTTGCGTAATCGGGATTTACCCTATCTGAATATCCGGCTGTAGAATTTCGTATTCTTTCTGCCTCTTCCTTTTTTCTCCTGTACTGATTTCTTTTGAGGAGCTTGTCCACGTCCTGACGTATATTTTCATATTTCACATCAAAAGTTTTCGCAACAGAATTTATATATATATCCTGTTCTGCCCTTGAATAAACCTCGGAAATCAATTTTTCCACATCTTTAAGAGCATTAATTCTATCTTGAGGCAAATTGATATCATACTTAGAAAGAAGATTGTCCAGATTATATTCGAATCGACTTTTTGAGCCCTGAATAACCTCTTTAAACTTTTCGCTTCCGAAAGTTTTAATGTACTCATCGGGATCCTTACTTCCGGGAATTCTTATTATGGAAACATCAAGCCCGACCTCTTCGAGAAGGCGCATAGCCTTTTGCGTGGCCTTCTGACCCGCTTCATCTGCATCGTAGCAAATAATTACCTTCTTTGTATACCGTTTCATAAGCCTTGCTTGCTCGGATGTAATAGCAGTTCCGAGAGTGGCAACTGCATTTGTAAAACCGGCAGCGTGCAAAGCTATAACGTCCATATATCCCTCGCATAAAATTATTTGCTCAGAACAAGTCATTCGCGCAAAATTTAGGGCAAAAAGATTGAGCGACTTTTTAAAAACAGGTGTGTCCGTTGTATTTCTGTATTTAGGCTTTGAATCATCAAGAACTCGTCCGCCAAAGGCTATTACACTTCCTGATGTATCAATAATAGGAAACATAACTCTGTTTCTGAATGCGTCATAATAGCTTCCTTTTTCGCTTTTCATAACAAAAAAGGCTTCGGTCATTTCTTCCTTTGTATATCCCTTGGAGGTTAAATATTTTAAAATTGCATCGTAACTGTTTGGAGCATACCCCAGGCCAAAATGTTTAATTGTGGCAACAGAAAGGCGGCGCTTCTCTGTAAAATAAGCAAGCGCTTCTCTTGAGTCGGGGTTATCGGCAAAAAGCATTGCGTGAAAAAATTTTGCAGCATCAACGTTCATTTGCCTGAGACGTTCTTTTGAAATAGAGTGCTTTGGTCGGTAGTCTGATTTATCGTTATCGCGAACTACAGTAATTCCTGCTCTTTTGGCAAGGAATTCAACCGCATCCGGATAATCCAGGCGTTCCATCTGTCTGACAAAGGTTATGGCGTTTCCGCCAATACCGCAACCGAAACAGAAAAAGCTATTATCGGCAGGATATACCACAAACGACGGTGTCTTTTCGTTGTGAAACGGGCACAGTCCCTTAAGATTCGAACCTGCTCTTTTCAGGGGAACGTAGCTTGATATAAGAGATTCTATGTCATTACGCAAAAGTATTTCATCTATGGTATCTCGACTAATCATAACAAAATTCCCCCTTTCTTTACTAATAATATACGCAAAAAAAATGAAAACACCTTTTATTTTTCTTTAATATTCAAAATTTTCACTTATTTTTTGCATTTCTGCTCTTCCTGACGTGATTTCCGTGGTAGTTTTTATAAAATCATCTACCAGGCGTGAATTGATACTTCCAACTATGATAACATTATCAAGATACTTGGTTTCCTTAATACGAAACTCCCCTGCCGTAATGTGCGGAGTTATCTTCTGATAGTTGGAGTAGCTTATCTTAACGCTCAACGTAGTATACAAATCGTAGGTTATTATTTTAGCATTGCTTAACGCGCCTGTTGCAGCCGCGGAATATGCTCTGACAAGTCCTCCGGTTCCGAGTAGCGTTCCGCCAAAATACCTTATAGTGACTATTGCCGCATCGGTACAGCCGTTTTTTCTGATAACGTCAAGCGTTGGCATTCCTGCAGTTCCCTGCGGTTCTCTGTCATCAGAAAAACGCATTATTGAGTTTTCACGCAAAACGTAGGCGTATACGTGGTGCCTCGCATCAGGATACTTCTTTTTTATATATGCTAAAAAGTTGAGTGCTTCTTCTTCGGTTTGTACGGGTGCCGCAGTAGCTATAAATATCGATTTTCGATCCTCGTATTCAAAGCTTGCTTCGTTTAAAATGGTTGTATAGCTTTCCATAATCAAGCCTCAATAATGTATTTGTCAAACAGCGCTCTGCCCTTTTCATCAAGAACGGCAACTATGAGTGTGCCTTCTGCAGTATACTCCGTAGATTTTATACTATAGTCCTTATATATTGCATTAACTAATGCTTGCTTATCGTAAGGAATCAAAACAGCAAATTCTTTCTTTGTTTCGGAAAGCTTTTTTTCAATGAGGTTAAGCAATACATCGAGTCCATATCCGGTTTTGGCGCTTATGAGTACCGCGTCTTTATCAGATAGCAATAATGGGCAATCCTCCAGCGAATCCGCCTTATTATAAACGTAAAGACGAGGCTTGTCCGATGCCCCCAGCTCTGCTATTACATCTTCGGTAACCTTAAGATGCTCCGGGGCTTCATCATCCGTAGCATCGGAAACTATCAGCAAAAGGTCGGAATATTTTACTTCATCCAGTGTAGATTTAAAGGCTTTTACCAAGTGATGCGGCAATTTTCTTACAAAACCGACCGTATCGGTAAATAAAACGCTCTCACCTGACGGAAGCTCTGCCTTTCTCGTAGTAGGATCAAGGGTTGCAAAAAGCTTATCCTCGGAAAGCACGCTTGCTCCGGTAAGTCTGTTTAAAAGCGTTGATTTTCCTGCATTTGTATAACCCACTATCCCGATTTTTGCAAGACCGCTTCTGTCTCTTTGCGCACGCATAACAAGACGGTTGTGTTCAAGCTCTTTAAGTCTTGATTCAAGTGCGTTGATTTTTTCCTTTAGGTGTCTTCTGTCTGTTTCAAGCTTAGATTCTCCGGGACCTCTGGAGCCTATACCGCCGCCTTGCCTGGAAAGCTCAATTCCCTTTCCGGTAAGTCTCGGTGCGCTATATCTGAGCTGAGCAAGCTCTACCTGAAGCTTTCCGTCACCGCTGGTTGCATGCAACGCAAAGATATCTAGAATAAGCATACTTCTATCTATAACAGTAACATCTCCGATATCATTTTCCAGATTTCTTATCTGCATAGGAGATAGCTCAAAATCAAAAACCACAAGCTTTATGTTATCCAAAGAACAAAGCTCGGATATCTCTTTAACCTTTCCGCTGCCAATACAGGTTCTGGGGTCAAAGCTGCCTTTCACTTGTATTACCCTTGCCGCAACACTTCCTCCTGCCGTATGCAAAAGCCGCTCGAGCTCATCAAGGCTTCTTTCGCACTCGGAAACATCTGAGCTTTTTTCTGCAATTGAAACAAGAATGGCTTTTTCGTTATTGACACTCGACATACAGTAGCTCCTTTCGACTTTAATAAAAGAGAAAAAGAGCGAGGATACTCCTTAGGACTATCCTACGCTCTTTGGTTTGTAGTATTACTTACCAGCCTTAGCAAGACGCTTCTTGAACTTGTCAACGCGTCCGCCGGCATCTACAAACTTCTGCTTACCGGTATAGAAAGGATGACACTTAGAGCAAATTTCAACGTTCATATCGCCCTTTACGGAGTGAGTCTGTACGGTTTCGCCACAAGCACATCTAATGGTAGCTTCTTTGTATTCGGGATGTAATCCAGCCTTCATTTTAACACCTCATTACATAGTAATTCATTTTAATTGCCCTTTATTATAACATACTTTTTTATAATTTGCAATACCTTTTGAAAAAAATATTCTGTTTTTTATATTTTTTCTTCTATCTTTCGTCTTAAATCGAGCATTACCTTTTTTTCGATTCTTGAAATGTAGCTTTGAGATATTCCTAAGGCATCTGCTACCTCTTTTTGTGTGAGCTCAACTTCTCCTGATAAGCCATATCTCATTTCTATAATTATTCGTTCCCTTTCCGACAATGTTTCTACCGCGGCGCGTAATATTTTCTTTTCTTCTTCGTCTTCCATTTTTCGCGATACACTATCGCTTTCAGAACCCAATATATCAGAAAGCAAAAGCTCGTTTCCGTCCCAGTCAACGCTAAGCGGTTCGTCTATCGAAACCTCTCTTTTTTTCGAAGAATGCTTTCTTATAAACATAAGTATTTCATTTTCGATGCACCTTGAGGCGTAGGTAGCAAGTTTTATATTTTTATCGTTATTGAACGTACTGATTGCTTTTATAAGTCCAACAGTACCTATGGATATAAGCTCTTCAATTCCGGCTCCCGTATTTTCAAATCTCTTCGCAATATAAACTACAAGACGCAAATTATGCTCAATTAGTATATTTCTTACGCTTTCCTTTTCTATGTTTTCTATTAACCGTTCCTCTTCTTCGGTACTGAGAGGCGGCGGAAGATTATCCGTTCCGTTTATATAATATACACCGTTTTTAAACAAAAAACGTATATAGCTTTTTATCTTTTTGAAAAGGTCAAAAATTTTCATTATATATTTTCCAGAGCAGCAAGCGGTATCAAAGCATCGAAGCCTGCAAAGCTCCCTCCCTCCTGATCAAAGGCAATAGTAAGTTTTATTCTTTCGCATTCATTCCTTTTAACCACAAAAGCCGAATCCGGACGCAACCCACAAAGGATTTTAGTTTCTGTTGCCGTTGAAATCGGAACCGCTCTTACTTTTCTCTTAATTTTTTCTGAAATTTCCTGAACCTCGAATATATCCGGAACACCATACGGAAAAACCTTTCGGGCAAACTCTTGTTTCACCAGCATAACGGGCGACATATCCATAGGGTCCTTTGCAAAATTTCCGCTATCCACGAGCGCATCTACAAAATATTCCGTATCAAATATAATTATCTTAAGCTTTACGCTGGATTCTGACATATTATTTCTAAAAAGCATTAGCAAAAGCTTAAGCACACCAATCGAAAGCAAAACGACAAGTGAAAGTACAATAAGATTACTTTCGTTTTCGATTTCTTCTATAAAAGAATTTTTAATTGCTCTCTCGAGTAACCCATAAGAAAAATAAACCATTCCGCCTATAATTATTTGCATCAGGAGAAACGCGATTATGTACTTTATTTTTCTTACAGTTCTGCACCCCTTGGTGCACAAAAGCAAAATCAATCCAAAAAATAACATACTTCCTAACAAAAACAGCCATGGATTTTCTGGAAGAAATACAAGAATTACCGAGTACACACCGCCAAGAATGCCTGAAATCAAAAGCGCTCCGGCGGAAACACGCACTTTCGTGAATACCGATGCCAGATGCAAACTCAAAAGATCTACGGTAAAGTTAATTAGAAAATATATATCTACGTATATCGTTTGCATTGTCTTCCTCCGTTTACGAGACTATTTTAGCACCGATAACATAAATAAAAGGTCGTATGCAGTCGATAAAATAAAAAAAGGATATAACCCCGAAAATCAGAATTATATCCTTTTGAGATAGTTTTATTTTTCTATAAAATCAGCGCATTTTTCAAGGTAATCGCCCTCAAAAAGCTCAATAACACCTTTATCACAATGTGAAGCAAGCTCCGGATCTATAGGAAGCTTGGCAAGAACTCTGGTTCCGTGCTGCTCTGCAAGAGCGTCAACGTGGCTTTCTCCGTAAAGCTTTATCACCTTTCCGCAATCAGGGCAAACAAGATAGCTATAGTTTTCAATAAGTCCCAGAACGGGGATATCCATTAGCTTTGCCATATTTACCGCTTTTTCAACTATCATAGAAACAAGCTCTTGAGGACTTGTAACTATAATTATTCCATCGAGAGGAAGGCTCTGGAATACAGTAAGCGGCACGTCACCGGTTCCGGGAGGCATATCCACAAACATATAATCAACCTCGTTCCAGACAACGTCAGACCAAAACTGCTTAACTGTTCCCGCAATAACGGGACCTCTCCAGACTACAGGCTTAGTTTCCTCATCCATAAGAAGATTAACGCTCATAACCTCAATTCCCGTTTTTGTTTGAGGCGGGAACATTCCAAGCTCCGATCCGGTAACAGAACCCGGCTTCAAACCAAACGCCTTAGGAATTGAAGGACCTGTTATATCGGCATCAAGAATTGCAGTCTTGTAGCCTCTTCTTTGCATGGTAACCGCAAGCATTGACGTAACGAGTGACTTTCCTACACCGCCCTTGCCGCTTACAATTCCTATTACTTTTTTTACGTTACTTGCTTTATTTTGCGGAGCAAGTAACGATTCCTTTGAACATTTTTCCGCGCAATTTGCACAGTCGTGCGAACACCCTGCCATTTTATATCTCCTTTTAAATCGAACTGGTAAAAATTTCTCCGTCTTTAACAGTTAAATGAATTCCTAAAAGCTTTGTACCAAAATTATCAATAACCAATGCCGCTATTTTATCCTCAACGTTTCTCTCGATAAACCTTCTCATATTTCTTGCACCATACTTTTCGGAGAAGGACTTTTCTGCAATAAAATCAAGCACGTCTTCCGAATAAGTTAACCTCGTACCCTTTTCGTTCATATGAGAAGCAAGATTGCTTAGGCTAATTTTAGCTATTTTAACAAAATCTTCCTTTGTTAGTCTGTTGAACGTTATAATTTCATCTATTCTGTTTATAAATTCGGGACGCAAGAAGGACAGAAGCGCCTTTTCGGTCTTATCTTTTGCGATAAGCTCACGCTTTTCTGAGAAACCGGATATTGCTGCAGAATTGTCGCTTCCTGCATTGGTTGTCATAACAATAATCGAATTTTCAAAATTAACCTGGCGTCCCTGGGCATCGGTAATTTTTCCGTCATCAAGTATTTGAAGCAAAATATTGAGAACATCGGGGTGTGCCTTTTCTATTTCGTCAAAAAGGATTACCGCGTGAGGTCTTCGTCTGATTTTTTCAGTAAGCTGACCGGCTTCGTCATATCCAACGTATCCGGGAGGTGCTCCTATTATCCTTGAAACCGAATGCTTTTCCATAAATTCAGACATATCAAGTCGAATAAGTGCTTCGGGTTGCTTGAAAAGCTCGTCTGCGAGAACCTTAACAAGCTCGGTTTTTCCTACTCCGGTGGGTCCCGCAAATATCATAGATACGGGATTTCTGCGATAGGAAATGCCGGCTCTTTTTCTCTTAACCGCCCTGACAACCGCATCAACAGCCTCGCTTTGACCGACAAGCTTTTTTGAAATGCGTTCGGAAAGTCCTGTGAGCTCTCCAAGCTCGTCTGCTTTTATATCCTGCGCCGGAACACCCGTCCATATCTCTATAACGTTAGCGATATCGTTTGTAGTCACCGATAGACCTTCGAGAATATCGTTAAGCTCGGCAAGTCTGTTTTCCAAATTGATTTTTTCCACCTTCAAATCAGCCAAGCTCTTGTAATTTTCCTCGGTCTGCCCCTCAGGAGTTTCGGTTTTGGAAGAAAGCTCCTCTTCTTTTCCTGCAATTTCCAAAAGCTTTTTTCTTACGATAATTCTCTCGTTGAGCTCGGGAGAAGAAAGCGCGACCCTTGAAGCCGCCTCATCAATTAAGTCAATCGCCTTGTCCGGTAAAAATCTATCTGTAATATAGCGTTCTGACATTATTGCAGCCGTTCTTGCTACTTCGTTTGATATCTTTACGCTATGGAAATCCTCATAGTACTTTTTTATACCGAGTATGACCTGAACGGTCTCGTCAATTGAAGGCTCGTTTACCATAACGGGCTGAAATCTTCTTTCAAGCGCACTGTCTTTCTCGATATATTTTCTATATTCTTTTAGAGTGGTTGCGCCAATGACCTGAATTTCACCTCTGGAGAGCGCCGGCTTCAAAATATTGGCAGCGCTCATGCTTCCCTCTGAATCTCCTGCGCTGACAATAGTGTGAACCTCGTCGATCATAAGAATAATATTTCCGGCAGCCTTCACCTCTTTGATAAGTCCGAGGATTCTCGATTCAAACTGACCGCGGAACTGCGTACCTGCAACAAGTGCGGTGAGATCTAGCAACCATATTTCAGCATCGGCAAGCCTTTCGGGCACGTTTTTATCCACTATACGCTGTGCCAACGCTTCTGCTATTGCAGTTTTACCTACACCGGGTTCACCAATAAGGCAAGGATTATTTTTCTGCCTTCTGCACAGTATCTGAATAACTCTGTCAATTTCCCTATCGCGACCAATTATTCTATCGGTATTGCCGCGTCTTGCTTTTTCTGTAAGATCTGTGCAATAGGTTCTAAGAAGCTTTTTTTCATCTTCCTTATTGCCCGCTTTTCGATCTTTTTTCTCCCTTTTGTCAGAGGGCTTTTTTCCGTTCATTGAAAACGGAAAAGCTAAACCGGGAAAGAGCTTTTGAAAATCAATGGCAGGTGCACCGCCATCATTAAGTGCGCTGTCATCAAATGCAGGTTCAACAGCCTCAAGCATTCCCTCCACTTCACCCGAAACGCCTTCAATATCCTCATCGGAGATTCCCATTTTTTTCAGAATATCATCTACCGGCTTGATTCCGAGTTCCTTTGCGCATATAAGGCAAAGCCCTTCATTTATCGTTTGATTATTATCCATACGAGTTATAAAAACCACCGCCGGTCGTTTTTTACATCTCGCGCATCTTTGCATTTCCATTTAATAACCTTTCTGGATTAGCGCGCTAAGAAATGTTGCTTAGCGCTGAAATATACCTGTTTTCAGTACAAAACAAGCAAAAGTGATATATCAAAATCCAAGCAGAATGTCTACGGGATTTGTTTTGTTAAAGAATTTGTAAATTGCACCGCCTTCAAATTCCTTTCCCCACGCAGTTTCCGCAAAAAGTGCGGAGTGAACGATAAAATCAAAAAGAACGCTGAAAAGCCACGCAATTGCTACCGCAAAAATAAAACTGAATACACAGCCAAAAATCTTATTCGGAAGACTGAGCACTCCTGAGTTCATCGAAGAAGAAAGAAGCGAAATCAGAAGAGAAAAGACAAGCTTTGCAATGAAGTATACAAGAATAAAAGTGAGAACAACAGATACAATATGCACAATCGGCGAAGCCAAGTGATCAACGATTTCCGAAATTGTATCCTCTGATGAAAGAGAACCTACGTCAACGTTCAGTATAGATGCTGCAAATTTAAGCAACGTAGGCAGCTCTTCTGCTGCATTGTCCGCTGTTATTTGCGGGCAATTTTCAACCAAATAATCCTTTATCTGATTCGTGACGGGAGTATTAATCATCGGTTCAAAAAAGGAGCGAGAAATAGGATCTGCAAGCCAAAATGCCGTAGCAAGAGAAGCAAAAAAGCGAACCGGCTTTAAAATGGATTTTAAAAATCCTTTTCTGTATCCCGATATTAAACCAAAAAGAAGAACTGCGCAGAGCAGAACCTCTATTATTATTTCAACAAGTGACATTTACACCTCCAAAGGCTATCGACAAATCATATTATAACCCATAAGATTCATGAAGTCAATAATGAAACTTTAAATAAAATTTAAACAAAAACAAGAAACCTTTCACTTGATTACGACACAGTCATCACCGAAAATAGACTTCAAGCGTAAAATAAGCTTTTCCGATGGAGAAACCGTAACGTCTTTTAGTGCATGATACTTTTTTTCTCCAGCATCGTATATGATTATTTTCGAAGAACCGGGATTAAGAAGTCCAAGCCTGGTAAGAGATGGAATTCTTGAATCCGAAACGCTTGGAACCTTTACGTAAATCGCCTGTTCTCGTTTATCGGTGCTCGACTTTGCGTGATTTTTATTTTTGAATTCAGAATTACTTTCAAGCGGTGTAAGCTCAGAAAGAAGTATTCTGACTTCGTCAGCATCTTCAAAAGAAATCGTACCTTCAATACAAACTGCATTTTCGGCAAAAATTTCTGTCGCAAACTTTTTATACTGCTTTGCAAAAACAATTACTTCTATCTCGCCGTATCGGTCTTCAAGCCTGATAAAAGCCATCGTATCTCCGTTTTTGATAACTTTTGTTTTTTTTGCAGTAATTATTCCAACGAGTCTGACAGTTTGCTTATCGAAAAAACGCCTTTCGCTCGTTACGTTTTCTTCATCCGCATCCTCAAGAATATCGGATATACGCTCCGGCTTTAACGACTGTGCGTGCAAGGAATAATTGTCTATCATATGCCCGGAAAAATACATTCCGGAGCTTTCCTTTTCAAGCATAAGAAGCTCGCGCAGACTATATTCCGGTATGTCCGGATAAGAATAAGCCTCAGATACTCCGATATCCTCAGAATTTGCAAGAGAAAATATATCAAGCTGACCCGAAATATTATTTCTTCGTTTGTTATATTCAGAATCGATTATTCCCTCATATGAAGCAATCAGAGCGCTTCGGTTTACACCAAGAGAATCAAAAACTCCGCATTTAATAAGCGCTTCAACCGTTCTTTTATTTATATCGGTATCCACCATTCTGCGCACAAAATCCTCAAACGAAGAGAATTTTTTCTTTTTTCTCTCGTTTATCACAGCCTGAGCAAAATTGCGGCCCACGTTCTTTATTGCAAGAAGACCGTATCTTATGTTATTTCCGCTTACGGAAAAGTTCGCGTAGCTCTGATTTATATCCGGACTAAGAACGTTAACACCGTGCTTTTGAGCATCGGCAATATAGGTGCGAAGCTTTGTTGCACTGTCCAGAACACTTGTCAAAAGTGCTGAAAAATACTGTGCGGGATAATGCGCTTTCAAATATGCGGTACGGTAGGAAATAACACCATACGCAGTTGCATGACTTTTATTGAAGGCATAGTTAGCAAAGCTAACCATATCATCAAAAATTTCCATAGCATTTTCAGCAGAAATTCCCCGCTCAAGACAGCCGGATATAAACGCTTCGCTTTCAGCTTGCATTGCCGAAGCCTTTTTCTTAGACATCGCTCTGCGAACAAGGTCGGCATGAGCGTAAGAGTAGCCTGCAAGCAACCTGCATATCTGCATTACCTGCTCCTGATAAACTATGCATCCGTACGTTACGTCAAGTATTTCCTTTAACTGCGGGATTTTATATTCTATCTTTTCCTTTCCGTTCTTTCGTGCTATGAACTTATCAATAGAATCCATAGGACCGGGACGGTAAAGCGCAATACATGCTATAATATCCTCAAGACAGGAAGGTGCAAGCCTCAATAAAACCTGCTTCATTCCGCCGGATTCTATTTGAAAAACGCCTTCAGTTCTTGCTTCGCAAAGCAGTTCAAAGGTTTTTTTGTCATTGAGATTTATCTTGGAAATGTCAAAATTAGGGTTTATTTCCTTAATAGCATCTTCTGTATCCTTTATCACTGTAAGATATCTCAGACCAAGAAAGTCAAATTTTACAAGTCCCAGTCTTGCATCGGTATTCATATCGAACTGTGTAACTACGCCGGTTCCGCTGTAAGAAAGAGGAACGTATTCGCAGGTCGGCTTTTCTGTCATAACAACGCCCGCTGCGTGAGTAGACGCGTGCCTTGGCATGCCTTCAAGCTTTCTGCTGATGTCAAGAAGGGTTCGCACGTCTTCTTCACTTTCATAAAGTGCCTTCAGCTCCTTTGTCAAAAGAGCTGATTCTATCGTTATGTTAAGCTCTCGCGGAATTAACTTAGCAACAGTATCAACACGGCTGTAAGGCATTCCCAACGCTCTTCCTACGTCTCTGACTGCGGCCCTCGCGGCAAGAGTACCGAAAGTGACAATCTGTGCGACCTTATCCTCTCCGTACTTACGCTTTACGTAATCTATAACTTCTTCTCGGCGAGTATAACAAAAATCTATATCAAAATCGGGCATAGATACTCGTTCGGGATTCAGAAATCTTTCAAAAAGAAGATCAAACGCTATGGGGTCTACGTCGGTTATTCCTATACAAAAGGCAACTAAACTTCCGGCACCTGAGCCACGCCCCGGGCCTACCGGAATATCGTGGTTTTTGGCATATGCAACAAAATCGCTTACTATAAGAAAGTAAGCATTAAATCCCATAGTGTCAATTACGGAAAGCTCGTATTCTATTCTGTCAAGATACTCTTCTTTTGTATGATTTTCAAAATTAAAGCGTCCGTCCGCTGACCTTTTTTCAAACCCTAAATACGTATCGGCTCTAAGCTTGTCCTTATGCGAAACACCGCCTTCCGGTCTGAAATCCGGAAGATGAAGCTTATCAAATTCAAAATCAAAATTGCATTGCTCTGCAATTTTTACCGTATTTTCTATTGCTCCCTCAAAAGAAGCAAACGTATTTTTCATTTGAGCGGTAGACTTAAAATAAAACTCATCGGTTTCAAAGCCAAAAGGTCTGCCGTCCGTAATAACGTTGTTGGTTTGAATACACATAAGCGTAGCCTGAAGCTCAGCATCAGTGCGCTCAATGTAATGTACGTCATTTGTCGCAACAAGAGGAATAGCGCATTTTTGGCTTATGCTCCTCAACGCATAGGCAACCTTGCGCTCGTCATCAAGACCGTGATTCTGTATTTCAAGATAAAAATCGTCACCGAAAAGAGCTTTCATCTCGAGCGCATATGCTTCAGCCTCATCCATATTTCCGGAAAGAATGAGCTGAGGAATCTTTCCGCCAATGCATCCGGAAAGGCATATAAGACCCTCATGATGTGAGTAAAGAAGGTCCATATCTATTCTGGGTTTCATATAAAAACCGTCAATAAAAGCTTGTGATACCATAAAGCACAAATTTTTATATCCGGTTTTGTTTTTACAAAGCAAAATGAGATGATGACCGGAAACGTCAGTCTTTCCCTCTTTATTCAGTCTTGAGCGCGCAGCTACGTAAACCTCGCATCCTATTATAGGTTTTACGCCTTTTTCTTTAAGCTTTGTATAAAACTCAACCGCACCGTACATTACGCCGTGATCTGTTATGGCAACGGCGTCCTGCCCCTCTGAAATAGCCTTGTCCGCAATCTCGGAGATTTTTGCAGCTCCGTCAAGCAAGCTATATTCCGTATGCAAATGAAGGTGTACAAATTCTCCCATTACGGCTCCTTTCCAAATCAGCCTTTATCGGAAAGAAGCTGATCTGCAATTTCGATAATTTTATTTAATCTATGTGATAACCCCGACTTAGAGATAGGAGGGGTGAACAGCTTAGAAAGCTGTGAGAGTGAAAGCGTGTCGTTTTGAATTCTGAGACGAGCAGTATATTCAAGCTCTTCCGGAAGGCTGGAAAGAAGATTGTGTTCAACAAGTGCCTTTATTGCTCCTATTTGTTTTCCGGACGCGCTGACCGCCTTTTCGATATTGTTGGTTTCGCAGTTAACCACTCTGTTCGTGTTATTCAAGAACTCTCGCTTAATTTGTGTATTGGTTATTTCGAACATAGCATCGGTAAGACCTAAAAATCCGCAAAAATCTTCAATTTCCGAGGCCTTTTTGAGATAAATAACCTTTTTTCCCTTACGCTCGGTAAGCTTCGGGGAAAAAGAAGAATCAAAAATGAAATTCAATATCCTATCTGCATTAAATGTCGGTGAAAGCTCAAGCAAGTACTGCTTTTTTGGGTCCGAAATCGTTCCGCATGCAAAGAATACGCCTCTTAAATATGCCGCAGAGCATCCTTGGCATTTTTCGACAAAAAGAGGCTCTCCCTCCTCAAGAGAACGCAAATACTTAGCAGCAGCCTTACTTTTGAAAGAAAGAATTTTGCATCTTCCTCCACTTTTGGGCGCAGATATTATCGGTTCCGTACCAAAAAACTCATTAATAAGCTTGGCACAAAAATCACAGAACTCGTTCTTTTCGAGTGTCAATGAAATGCCTGTTCCGTCAAAAAAAGCTTTTGCTGACAAAATACCGGTCAGCAATGCCCTTCTACAGCAGGGATTTTTATATTGTTCGGAAATAATCCGTTTTTTTTGCTCAAAAGAAAATGACATTGATAACTCCTATATCAAATACTCGAATTCTTCTTCGAGGATTACACCGTATTTATCATTAACTCTGTTTTTTACAAGCTCGGCAAGCTTTAAAAAATCTTTGGCAGTACCGCCGCCATCATTGATGAAAAAGCCTGCGTGCTTTTCTGAAACGTGAATATTACCCACACGCTCACCCTTCAGTCCGCAACGGTCTATCATATAAGAAGCAGGAAAAGTGTCGCTTTTTTTAAAAACGCTGCCAAGCGTTTTGAAACCTATGGGCTGGGTATCCAACCTACGCTCCTTAATTTTTTGTATTTTAAAATTGATTTCTCGTTTTTCTGTTCTTAAAAAATTGAACGTAGCGCTCAAAACCGTAAGTCGCTGTCTTTTTATCTCGGAATCTCTGTAAAAAAAGCCTATGTCCTCTTTTTTTAACTTAAATACAGTTCCGTTAGAAGGATCGTATAATTCCACCTCATCAAGAAAATCGGATATCACCGCCCCATAAGCACCCGCATTAAGCGAAAGCATTGCACCTACTGTTCCGGGTATTCCGAATAATGCCTCACATCCGCCAAGCGAGCTATTACATCCGAAGAGAATCACCCTTGAAAAGAGAGCGCCCGCCTCGGCAAACATCTGTTCTTGAGCCAAAGCGTATTTATTAAGCCGAAGTGTTGAAACAAGAACGGTTTTTACCTCGCAGTCTGAAGGCAAAATGTTGCTCATATTTCCTACGATACAGTGTGAAATTTTGTTTTTTGATAAAAAATTGAGTGTTTTTGTTAACTTTTCTTTACTGTTAGGCGAAATAAATATTCTTGCGCTGCCGCCGATTCCGATAGACGTGCAAAGCGACAGCTTTTTTCCTAACTGATATTCAACGTCCTGATTTTTCAAAAAAGAAATCAGTTCGTTCATTACTTCTCCTATTTGTATGAAATTCTTTCGTTAAGCATATCGGAAGCCGCTCTGCGCTGAGCCTCGGTTACGTTTATTCCTCCGAGAATTCGGGAAAGCTCGGAAACGCGCCCCTCCTCCGAAAGTCTTTCTAGCTCTGTTTCTGTTTTTTCACCGACAGTTTTCTTTCTGATAAGAAGGTGAGTATCGGCAAGCGAAGCTATCTGAGCGCTATGTGTAACACAGAAAATTTGTGTTTCCTTTGATAGCGAAAGCATTTTAATGCCAATTTTTCTTGCTGTTTTTCCGGAAACACCGGCATCTATCTCATCAAATATAACGGTAGAAACACCGTCTCTGTCAGCAATTACAGATTTCAAAGCAAGCATTATTCTTGCCAGCTCTCCTCCAGATGCAATTTTCGAAAGAGGCTGCGGATCTGCTCCTGTATTTGCGCTGATATAAAATTCTATCTTGTCAGCTCCGTCAGGATATAGTTCTTTTATTCCGTTATTGTAGTCCTGCTTGATTGAGGCGAAGAATACAACCTTGGGCATATCTAAAAATTCAAGAGTTTCCTTTACGGATTTTTCTATATCCTTGACCGATTCTGCTCTGAGATTATGAAGCCTGTCGGCAATTTCAACCGCTACGTTATACGCCTCTTTTTCCTCTGTGATCAGCTTTTTAAGAACGTCTTCGGAGTTTCTGAGCGTTTCCAACTCAGCAGCAGCTTTTTCTCTGAAAATAAGAACGTCAGCAACCGTAAGTCCGTATTTACGCTTGATTTTTGATATTTTATCAAGCCTTGACTCTATTCTGTTGAGTGATTCTGTTGGATTTTCGTCAATATCTGACGTTGCGGCGTAAATTTCCTCGGCGATGTCATCTATTCGGTATTGCATTTCCTTGAGGGTATCCGAATAATCGGAAAATGCAGGAATTACGTCTGATATTTGCGAAAGCGCCTGCGCGCTTCTGTCCAAAAGAAGTGATATGCTTCCTTTTTCGCTTCCCTTTAAAGCCTTAAATGCAAAAGACGCGTTTTTGCTGATTTTTTCGCTGTTTTTAATTTTTAGCTTCTTATCAATAAGCTCCTCTTCTTCACCGTCATGAAGCGCTAACGCATCTATATCCTTTACCTGATATTCAAGTATTTCGCACAAACGCTCTCGCTCGGTTTCTTTAACCTTGATTTCTTCAATTTGCTTTCTTAAGGCCTCGAGAACAGCGTAGGCATTTGAGTATTCGATAAGGAGATTTTCTGAGCGAGAATAAAGGTCTATAAGCTCAAGCTGTTTTTTTGAATCGGTTATCGCAAGCGTATCGCTTTGCCCGTGTATAGACATCAAGGAAGGCGCTATAGTACGCAAGTGCGCCAGAGTAGCAGCTCTTCCGTTAATTTTTATTTGAGATTTTCCATCGGAAGAAACAGTCCTTTGAATAAGTATATTCCCATCATCGTCTAAAGATACTCCTACCTCAGAAAGAACCGATACAGAAGTCGCAGAGAGCTCGGAAAAAAGACCGCTGACCATCGCATAGCTTTCACCGGTACGTATAAGCTCTCGGTCTGCCTTTGAGCCCAGAAGCAAATTTATACTGTCTATTATTATTGATTTACCGGCTCCGGTCTCACCCGTAAGCGCTGTGAAGCCGAAAGAAAAATCAACGTCAAGCCGTTTAATAACAGCGATATTCTCAACGTGTAAGGAACGCAGCATTTCTACTCCTATTAGTGTATATGATTTAATTAAATTCTAAATGCGTTTTTCAGCTCACCGGCAACGTCATTTGCAACATCTTCGTTTTTAACCACAAGAAGTATTGTGTCATCTCCTGCAACACTACCTATAATATGCGGTTTTTCGAGAGAATCAACACAAACCGCAACTGCATTTGCCATTCCGGGATAAGTTTTCACCACTACGATATTTCCCGCTGCAACAATTTCCGTCACCGACTCTGTAAGTGCAGAATTTAAAACAGGCGTGCTTACCTCCTTTTTTGAGGTAGACTGTATGTATCTGTAAACACCGTTTGGAGAAATTCCTTTGACAAGCTTAAGATCTCGGATATCTCTTGAAATTGTGGTTTGGGTAGCATTAATCCCCGCTTCCCTCAGCATTTCTATCATAAGCTCCTGCGTATCAATGTCGTATTTCTCAATAAGTTCGAGTATTTTTTGTTGTCTGGCATTTTTCATTTCGTAAAGTTCTCCGTTTTACATATATGTTACATATTCTCGATTTTTTTCATTTTCGAGAACAGCGTAGAAAACATATTATTTACGTTAAAAGCGAGCATTTTAAGGGTTTTTGCAGATTTTGAAACGATGCATTCCTCTCCGGGTTCAAGGTCTTCAAAAAGTCTTCCGTCTATACTGATTTTAAGCGCGGATTTTCCTGTGTTTTTAACGGTTAATTTCGAATTCTCATTAAAAATTATTGAACGGTTAAAGAAGGAGTGGGGGCAAATAGGTGTTGCCAAAATAGCATTAATGCCGTGATCGACCACAGGACCGCCTGCCGAAAGAGAATAGGCGGTAGAGCCTGCGGGAGTGGAAAAAATAATTCCGTCCGCTCTGTATTTTACATTCTCGCAATCTCCGGTTACAAGCATAAATTCAGCTACACCAAGATAATTTTCATGTGAAATAATTACATCGTTTACCGCAAAACGAGCCGCGGTGTTTTCCTTGTTGCCGTCAACACTTTTCGTAGCGCAAAGGAGCATTTTTTCTTCAATTCTGTATTCACCAGTAAATAATTTTTCAAGCGTGGTAAGCGATTCCGTTTCGATTTCCGCAAGATAACCTAGGTTGCCGAGATTTACTCCTAAAATAGGAACGTCATACTTAACCGCCAGCAGAGATGCGTCAATAACCGAGCCATCTCCTCCAATAACGATTATAAGTTCACAGTCAAAGGGAAAAATAGTGTAGGATGTCGCAAATCCTCTGTAGTTATCTCCGTACTTTTCATCTATGAAGGCTTCTCCTCCCCCGGCTGAAATAATACGCACAACCCGTTTCGTTACGTCAAGAACACCGTCTTTACTAACGTTGGGAATAATTGCAATTTTTTTCATAACAGTCTCCAATTCTATGTCTTTAGGAAATGTGCAAGAAACTCGATGTTACCATCGCCGCCCTCAATAGGAGATTTTATTACTCCTTTAGTAACAAATCCAACACTTTCTGCAAAAGACGTAACCTTATCTATGGCGGAGCGCCTGGCTTTTTCGTCTTTTACTATTCCGCCCTTACCAATCAAAGCTCTTCCTACCTCAAATTGCGGTTTTATAAGGCATATAAAATCCGCTCCGTTTGCCAAAACGTTGTATAACGGCGCAATGATATACGTGGCAGATATGAAGGAAACGTCCATAACCGCGAGGGTTGGCTTATATTCAAAATCCTCGCTTTTCATATATCGAGCATTATAATTTTCAAATACGGTGACACGCGTATCGTTTCTCAGAGCTTCAGCAAGCTGCCCTGCCCCCGAATCAACGGCAATAACATGCGATGCCCCGTTTTTCAGTAAATAATCAGTAAAGCCTCCGCAGGAAGCTCCAACGTCAATACACAGCCTGTTTGAAATTTGAAATTTGAATTCTTTCGCAGCACCTTCGAGCTTGTATGCTCCTCTGCTGACGTAGAAGTCTTCCTTTTCAACCGAAACGTTTGCTCCTTCGGAAATTTCAAACGAAGGTTTTATAACACATTTTCCTTCAACGGCAACCTTTCCGCTCATAATTAAATTTTTAGCAAAGGTTCTGCTGTGTGCAAGACCGTTTTCAAAAAGATACAAATCAAGACGCATCGTTTGTATCAAATGGTAAATCGGTTACCGTTCCGTCTGCATTTTCCACAAGTATTTTTACCTTCTGTTCTGCAGCCTCAATTTTTTTATTGCAAAATTTTACAAGCTTAACAGCCTCTTCAAAAGAAGATAGCGATTCTTCAAGCGAAAGCCCACCGTTTTCAAGCTTTTTAACTATTTCCTCAAGAGAAAGCATTGCTTCCTCAAAGCTGGGCGTTTTTTTCATCATTCTTTACCCCTTTTTACTTTTACCTCATTTACAGTTGCGGAAACCGTACCGTCAGAAAAGGTTATTTTCAAATTATCACCGTTATCGAGGCTTTTTGCTAAAGCAATCTCGCCATTTTGAGTTTCACAAACAGAATATCCTCGTTTTAGCACCGATAGCGGACTCATCGCATCCGCCTTTTCGGAAAGCAACGAAAGCGAATTTCTATATTCCGAGAGCTTGTTGCGAATTACATTTTCAACGTTAAGAAAATACTCTGAAAGCTCTTCGCGCTTTGCGTCAAATATTATCTCCGGTGAAGAAAAAATTTTGCTCTCGGAAAGCATAGTAAGTCTTTCGTGCTTTCTTTCGGTAAGACGAACAAGAGCAGAAGACAGTCTGTCACTCATATCATCTATCCGCATAATCAGTTCTCTGATATCAGGAACTGCAATTTCAGCTGCAGCTGAAGGCGTAGGAGCACGCATATCGGAAACAAAATCGCAGATTGTAAAATCTGTTTCGTGTCCGACAGCGGAAATGATAGGAATAGAGCTCTCGAATATTTTTCTCGCCAGACGCTCACCGTTAAACGCCCACAAATCCTCTATAGAGCCGCCGCCTCTTCCGATTATAATAACGTCAGCAAGCTTGGTAGCTTCAAAATACTCAAGAGCTGAAATTAGGTTTGCTTCAGCCCCCTCCCCTTGAACAAGAGACGGATAAAGGTATATATCAGCTAACGGATATCTCCTTCTCGTTACGTTAATTATATCTCGAACTGCAGCTCCGCTCGGAGAAGTAATAACACCGATACGGCACGGATAAAGAGGTATGCTTTTTTTATGTACTTCGTCAAAAAGCCCCTCTTTTGAAAGCTTTTCTTTTAGTTGCTCGTATGCTAGATACAAAGCGCCTACGCCGTCAGGCTCCATTGAATTCACGTAGATTTGAACGGCACCCGTCTGCTCATAAATGGACACAGAGCCGTGAAGGGTCACTTTCATTCCGTCCTCGGGAATGAATTTCAGTTTTGAACGCTGAAAACGAAACATAACTGCTCTAATTTGCGCTCCCGAATCCTTAAGTGAAAAGTATAAGTGCCCGCTTCCGTGATCCTTCAAATTAGATATTTCACCCGTTACACTCACAGCAGAGAGAGTTTTATTAGTGTCAAGAAGCTTTTTAATTAAGGCGTTAAGCTCTGTAACGGAAAGAGCACCGCTAGTCTCTCTGTCTCTTAAAAACGAAATATCCATATCAGTTATTCTCCCTGCGATAAGCCTCAAGAGTTAAAGCAGCTATACCGACAGCGTTGTCGGCAGACATTGAAGGGTCTGCAAAAATAGCATCAAATTTTTCGCAAAGTCTATTTTTAATTATCGAATTGGACATAACACCACCGGCAAAAAGAAAATTTGTTTTTCCGTGATCTATTTCATAATTATCGCAAACACCGATAAGCGCAGTGGCAATATATTCAAAGACGAATGCAGCACAAAGTGCTTTATCATTTGTTTCGTCATATAGCTTTATAGCCATGTTTTCAAGACCGGAAAGATTAAATTTATACTCCTTCACCTTTGGTTTTTTTGAGGGAATTTTTTTAACGTTGCTTTTAGCAAGCTCCTCCATTTCACGACCGCACGGAAACTTAAGCCCCATATGGACTCCAACTCTATCAATAACCTGCCCTGCGTTCAAATCCTCTGTTCCGCCTATAAGGTCAGTGGTAAAAGAATCACCGTTTCCCTTTACGGAAAGCATTTCGGTAGTTCCTCCGGAAATGTGAAATGCCACAAAATTACCGGAAAGCATATCACATTTTTCTGCGCCGTATAAAACAGCCATTATGTGACCGCACTGATGAGAGAATGCATATCCCGAAGCCGAAGATGCACTAAGGATGCTGTCTCTTGCCGCAAGTCCGCAAAGAAAGCATGGCATATAGGAGCCGTCAACATTCCTCGGCCTCTCTGAAGCACCGACAGCCACGACCTCACCGCCAGAGATAACCGCTCTTGCCTTTTTCATAACTGTCGGCAAATTTTTAATATGGGCAAATACCGCGTCTGACTGTCGAAGTCCGCGCTCTCCGGGTTTTACGGAAAGAGGTTCTTTTATGTTAGCCAAAAGCTCACCCTCTAAAGTAATCAATGCAACCGACGTTGTATAATTACTTGTATCAATGCCCATAACTATTTTTCTGTTCATTTTTTTGAAAGTGCCTCGGCTGCTGCGTTAAGAACGCCGTTTACAAAAACGTATGCCTTATCATCATCGTACTTTTTGGAGAGTTCCACAGCTTCGTTTATGGAAACTTTAACAGGAATATCTTCCATAAACATCATTTCATATACAGCAAGGCGTAAAATAGCCTTGGAAGAAACAGAAACGCGCTCTTTCTTCCATCCCACAAGGCATCCGGCTATGCACTCCTCTATCACTCTCTCGTTGGCGTAAACACCAAAGAAAACGTTTTTAACGTATTCATCGCATTCAAGCTCGCGGCATACCGTAGCCTTCTCAAAAATTTCCTCGGCCGTTTCATCATTTTTGCTTGCTCCTTCAAAAAGGAGAATAAATGCATTTTCTCTTGCAGTCTTTCTATTCATAGCAAATCCTTTTAAATAAAATATTTATTTATATTATAATTCTTACAAAAATATTTGTCAACGCATTTTGTGTAAAAATATTCATTTTTAGAATTTTTATTCAATTTTGCAATGCATTAAGAAAATATTTTCGCAAAGGACTTGAAAAGCAAAAAATATTGTGGTAAAATAATACGGTAGAAAATTGCGGAGGAAAAAAATGAAAAAAATCGAATCAATTCTTCTTGCAGGATGTGCTTATACCGTGGCTATCATTGCCCTGTTCTTTGGATTTGCCGCAATAAGCAAATTTACTGAAGCCAGAATCGGTGTCGGTCAGTTTTTTCTCATTCTGCTTTTTGGACAGATAATATCTCTTGCAGGATATATTTTGAAGAATGCTCACTGGCATCTTTTCATCAGATACGCTCTTCATTATTGCACACTCTTTCTTGCCTTTTGCATAGTGTTTATCGTAAACGGCAACATAAAGGCCAGCGGTGCAAGTGCAATATTCAGCGCAGCTGTTATTTTTACATTCTTTTATGCGCTTGTCTTTTTCTTGGTCTACATTATTAAAAAGTCAACAACCTCCGTAGAAAAGAAAATACCAACCAAGACAAACGAAAAAAGCAAAAAACAAAATACCAACTATACCCCCAGATTCAAATGATTATGGGGAATATGCGGGCGTGGCGGAATTGGCAGACGCGCCAGACTTAGGATCTGGTGGTACCCCCGTGCAGGTTCAAGTCCTGTCGCCCGCACCAGCCGACAGTGTCGGCACCCAAAGCTCGGGTGGCGACAGCAAAATTCCGAACCTTATCACACGATGTTGGGGTTCGGATTTATCTTTATTAACTGCACCCAAAAAACAGAGCATCCTCGCGATGCTCTGTTTTTTTGATCTGGTGATGTGGCGAAGAACCTGGTCACGAGGCTCTCCAAGCTATCCTCTTTTACTTCGTTTTTGCCGAGTGAGAAATTCACCGTTTTGCGTTAGCAAATACCGTTATTCTCTCGGCAAGGTGAATTTCAAGCGTTCGCCTCTGTTTTCCTCTCGCAAACGCATAGGTTACAAGTCCTGTCGCCCGCACCAAAAAAGACCGAGTTTACGAAACTAACTCGGTCTTTTTTTTACTTAAAACTAACTATTACTGAATCTCAACCGCAAAGCAATCGGCAATGTCCCCAACTGCTCCCGCAATCTCTTTTGGAAGGAACACTTTAAGTTTATCAACATTCTGCTCAAATTTAAGTTCCTTTCCTGTGCGAATATCCACTACTTTAGCAGCTAATAAATCAAAAGGAATCTTATATTCATCCGCTCTTGTTTCGCCATCGTCATAGAGATAAAAAACATTAACTGTCTTTTTATCCTTGCTAGAGGTATAAGCAAATTTGCCGCTGCGATAGGGTGCAGCTTCTCTTGTTCCGTGTATTGCCGGTGAGAATATCTTCATCCAATCAGAGAGAACCCAAAGCTCTTCTACTGCTCTGCCGGGAAGCCTTCCGTCAGGCTGAGGAGCAAGATTAAGCGCAAGGTTTCCTCCCTTTGCAACAACGTCAAGAAGCATATGTGCTACCTCTTTTGCACTCATATAATCGATATCAAAGGTATAACCAAAAGAGGTATGCGCGGTAGCACCTTTAGGTAGTGCACATTCTGTTTTAGGCTTTGCCATAACAGTGCAAACCTCCCAAGGAACATCTATATATGAATCGGGAAAAACAAGCTCAGGAGTAATTATGTCTTCACAAATACCGATACCACCTCTTAAAACGCCCAGCATATCCGGTTGAATTTCTCTAAGCTTTTCTGTCATTTCAGGAACTCCAAGCTTCAATCCGTCACATCCGCCGTCATACCATAGGGCGTCTATTTTTCCGTAATCGGAAACAAGCTCTTTAAGCTGAGCATATACAAACTCTTGGAATTTACGCCATTTTTCAGGTTTTTCATCAGGATTATAGGAAGGAACTCTTTCCGCGCCATCCTTCATTCCATAGCCTTCTTCCCAGTAGTAAGGACAGGAAAAATCTCCACGGCTGAAATAAAGCGATATTCCCATTCCCTTCTTTCTAAATGAATCAAAGAGAACCTTTGTTATATCTGCATTTTTATTATCTCGATAAGGCACTTCGCTGCCCGTTACCTTGTAATCGGTAGTCTTCGTGTCCCAAAGACAGAAACCGTCATGGTGTTTTGTGGTAAAGCAAAGATACCTGAAGCCCGCATCATATGCCAAATCAGCCCATTCGTCAGGATCAAATCGAAGAGGAAGAAATCCCTTATGCAGTTGTGCATACATTTCTTTTACCTCGCGGTTGGTAGTTCCTTCTTTAAACTGCCACTTTGTCCAAGGTCTGTCTACAAGAACCCAAGATTCCTTTATACCCATAAGGTTATAGAGTCCCCAGTGTATCATAAGACCGAATTTCTGATCGCGAAACCATTCAACCTTGTCTCTGAGAAGCTGTGTTTTGGGGTATTTGTAATTTGATGCCTGCCTTCTTATTTCGGCTTGGCGTTCAGCTTCTTCTATTTCCTGAGCATCAAGCCCTTTTTTATTTACCGCATCAACGGTAGAAGTTGCTTTTGTTTTTTCCATCTCGTACATTCCCTTTCTTGACTTTTTTTCATATTTGTTGTATATTAAATTTAAATATGTGTTTTTTATTTTCAATATAACACATAATATAACATTTTACAATTGAATTTTTATTATTAAATATGGAGATTTTATTATGAAAGAATCCGGACTGTTGGAGATTCTAAGAAAAACAGAACTTACAATCAGAAGAGCGTTATTCATTAAGCTTGACGAAAGCTGGGGGTTTCAAAGTAACGGTGCGGCACACACACGTCTTTATTTCGTAAGCAAAGGAAGCGGTTATTTAAAAACCGAAGATCAATACGTAGAAATGACCCCTGGTAACGTTTATCTCATACCAATAAACTGTAAGTTTTCCTGCGGATGTAAGTATCTTGAAAAAGCCTTTTTTCACATCAATGTATCTACTGTAGAAAAATATGATCTGTTTTTTAATATAGATAAAATATATTCTCTGCCCTTTTCTGAGAAAGACTTTGAAACATTAAAAACACTTTTAGCTTCAGAAAACTATCTTGATATGCTGAAGTTAAAAATGATTATAACAGAAACCTTAATTAAATTCAGCAATACATATTCGTTTAACCGAGTGGCAGTCAAAAAATACAGTTCTCTTACGGAAAATGTTATAAAATATATAGAAAACAATACCTCGGTAAAAACAACAGTTTCTGACATTTCCAAAGTTCTATTTGTTTCCGAAAGCAAGATCCGAAACGTATTTAAAAAAGAGATGAATATGCCAATAGGAAAATATATAGACGATATGATATTTATAAAAGCCAGACAGCTGCTTTCAGATTCGAGCAACAGCATTTCCGCGGTAAGTACTAAGTTAGGCTTCTGCGACCAGTTTTATTTTTCCAGACGGTTTAAAGAAAAATTTGATTTAACGCCAAGCGAATTTAGAAAATCAAACAAAATCTATTTGGTACAATAAAAAAAGAGGAAAAATTTCCTCTTTTTTTATTGTTGATTTAAGCTTTTCTTGTATTCAAGATATTCTTCATAGGTTCCGTTTCTGTCAATAAATCCGTCTTCTGTGATTTCTATTATCCTGTTAGCAACCGTATTTACGATTTCATAGTCGTGAGAAGAAAACAGAATATTTCCCTTGAAATTTTTCATACCGTTATTAACTGCAGTAATTGATTCAAGATCAAGGTGGTCGGTGGGCTGATCAATAATCAGCATATTCGAGCCAAACATCATCATTCTCGAAAACATACATCTAACCTTCTCTCCTCCGGAAAGAACGTTAACGGGCTTAAAAACAGCTTCGTTGGAAAAAAGCATCTTTCCAAGAAATCCTCTCAGATACGTTTCGGTTTGATCCTTTGAATATTGACGCATCCAATCGAGTATAGATTCATTATGTCCTTCAAAGTATGGCGAATTATCGTGCGGAAAATACGATGTCGTTATTGAAACACCAAACTTATATTCACCACTATCTGCTTTTTCTTCACCGTTTAATATTTTAAAAAGACTCGTAATAGCAAGCTCATTTCCTATAAACGCTATCTTATCATCCTTAAAAACATGAAAGGAAAGATTTTTAAAAAGCGTGTTTCCGTCAAGCGTTTTAGTAAGCCCCTCAACGTGAAGAATTTCCTTTCCGGGCTCTCTATCCATATCAAAGCCAATGAACGGATATCTTCTGCTTGATGCAGGAAGCTCTTCTACCGTAAGCTTATCAAGAAGCTTGCGGCGAGAGGTAGCCTGACGGGATTTTGACTTGTTTGCAGAGAATCTTGCAATAAAGCTCTGAAGCTCTGCAATTTTCTCTTCGTTTTTCTTATTCTGCATTTTTATCATTCGCTGAATAAGCTGGCTTGATTCATACCAGAATTCATAGTTGCCCACGTACATTTTGATACCGCTATAATCTATATCAACGATATTGGTGCAAACGTCATTAAGGAAATGGCGGTCATGGGAAACAACCAAAACCGTACCAAAATAATCTGATAAAAAGCTTTCGAGCCAAAGTACCGCATCGATATCAAGACCGTTAGTCGGCTCGTCCAGAAGAATTATATCCGGGTTACCGAAAAGAGCCTGAGCAAGAAGAACCTTCACCTTTTCGCTTTCTTTTAGAGAGGACATATAAGTATACAGATATTCATCTGAAAGACCAAGTCCCTGAATGAGCTTAGATGCCTCGGATTCGGCTTCCCATCCGTTAAGCTCTGCAAATTCTGCTTCCAGCTCGGACGCTTTTATTCCGTCCTCATCGGAAAAATCTTCCTTTGCGTAAAGCGCGTCTTTTTCCTTCATAATATCGTAAAGACGCTTGTTGCCCATAATTACGGTATCAAGAACAGTATATTCTTCATATGCGAAGTGATTCTGCTTCAAAACGGACATTCTTATTTCTTTGGGAATACTGACTTCACCTCTCGTTGGTTCAAGCTCTCCGCAAAGAATACGCAAGAACGTGGATTTACCTGCTCCGTTTGCACCGATTATACCGTAACAGTTGCCGGGAGTAAATTTCAAATCAACGTCTTTGAAAAGAAGCTGTCCGCCAAACTGAAAGCTGAGATTATTAACTGTGATCACTGAATTTTACCTTTCCTTTATTCTTTCATATAGCTCTCGCACGTTTTGAAGGATATAGGTAGGCTTTGTATCAGAGCTTTCCGCATCAGCAACGGTTCCCTCACCGGATAAAACAAACACGGTATCCACTCCCGCGTTATAGCCTGAAGCTATATCCGTGTAAACTCTATCGCCAACCATAAGTGTTTCATCTTTTGTATATCCAAACTTCTGCATTGCAAGAAGAAGCATTTCGGGCTTCGGTTTGCCAATAAATGTAGGCATTTTGCCGGTTGCACGCTTTAAAATATCCGCAAAGCAACCGCAATCAGGAACATATCCGTAAGATGTCGGGCAAACCCAATCGGGATTTGTTGCTATGTATTCAACGCCTCTGGTAAGAAGTCTGCTTGCATCATCAAGCTTCTTAAAAGTAAGCTCGGTATCGTTGGAAATTATAAGTCCAAAAACATCATCAGATACTTCATCCGTAATATCAATTCCCGCCCTAGAGAGTTGCGCATTAAAGGATTTAGTTCCCATAGAATAGAATTTTTTACCGGGGAAATTATTGTTAACGTATAGAATCGTAGCATCTGTTGAAGTAAGAAAATCTTCTTCTGAAGCTTCAATGCCAAGTCTCATTAGCTTTGCGACATAAGCATCAGAGCTCTTAGAAGAGTTATTAGTTACAAAGAGATATCGCCCGCCCTTTTTCTTAATTTCGGAAAGAAAATCCAAAGTTCCGTCAAAAAGATCATTATCAAGATATATCGTTCCGTCCATATCAAGCAGGAAAAATTTTTTATCCTTAAGCTCTAACATATTTATCTCCTATATAAAAGAGGCGACTGCGACTAGTCGCCTCTTGAATTTTTAATCATCCGGATATCCGTCAGGATTCATTCTCTGCCATCTGGCTGAATCTTCACACATTTTCTTAAGATCACGCTCTGCAGACCAGCCCAGCACTTGTTTTGCCTTTTGGGGATCGGCATAGCACTCAGCTATATCACCGGGACGGCGAGCTGCAATCTTGTACTTTACAGGAGAACCCCAAGCTTCTCCGAAAGCCTTTACCATCTCAAGAACAGAATAACCGTTGCCTGTTCCAACGTTGATATAATCAATACCCGTCATTTTCTCGGTATATTCAATAGCTTTAAGATGTGCAAGTGCAAGGTCTACAACGTGTATATAATCTCTTACACCCGTTCCGTCAGGAGTATCATAATCATTTCCGAAGACACTAAGGCACTCAAGCTTTCCTGCCGCAACCTTAGCAATATACGGAAGAAGATTATTGGGGATACCCTTAGGATCTTCTCCGATAAGTCCTGATTCATGTGCTCCGATGGGATTGAAATATCTGAGTACGCAAACAGAAAGTGTCGGGTAAGCGTGTGCTGTGTCTTTGAGAATACGCTCTATCATGAGCTTTGTCTCACCGTAAGGGTTGGTTGTAGAAAGAGGAAAATCCTCTCTGATTGGAACAGATTTGGGAAGTCCGTAAACCGTAGCCGAGGATGAAAAGACTATTCTGTTTACACCGTACTTGACCATACAGGAAAGAAGATTAAAGGTTCCGGTAAGATTATTATGATAATACTTTATAGGAAGAGAGACAGACTCGCCCACTGCCTTAAATCCGGCAAAATGAATAACAGAATCGATATCACTGTGAGACGCAAAAACAGAGTCAAGCTTTTCCATATCAAGAAGATCGCATTCAATAAATTCAGGACGAACCCCCGTTATTTTTTCTATGCGATCAAGAACACAAAGCTTACTATTGGAAAGATTATCTATGATGCAAACCTTTTTGCCTGTTTTAATGAGCTCGACAACGGTGTGAGAGCCTATATAGCCTGTTCCGCCTGTAACAAGAATAGACATAAAATTACCAAACCTTTCATAATTTTTACTGTAAATTGTTTTTTAGAAAACAAAAAAGAGCAGTTCGAACCACTCTTTTTTGAAAATATTAGTCAGCGTATACGCTAACCTGCTTCTTACCGCCGGAAATGTGTTCGAACTTAACAGTTCCGTCAACGAGAGCAAAAAGAGTATCATCAGTACCGATACCTACGTTCTTACCGGGATGAATCTTTGTTCCGCGCTGTCTAACGATAATATTGCCCGCAATAACTGCCTGTCCGTCAGCCTTTTTTACGCCAAGGCGCTTGGATTCGGAGTCACGGCCGTTCTTTGTAGAACCAACACCCTTCTTGTGAGCAAAGAATTGCAAACTAAGCTTTAACATTTCTTGTACCTCCGTATTAATTTATGGCTGTCGCCGTGTTTTGCTTAAATCTCGCGCTCAATCTCTTTAACGTCAAGAAACTCATAATATTCCTCAACGAGATCCATAAGCTGAAAGAAATAAGCCTGTATAAGACCTGAAACAGCAAACTGCTTCTTTTCATCTTTCTCGTACTTTGGGAGAGCCGACTTCGCAATCACGCGAATATCGGTAGTTTTTTCATCGATTTTATAATCAACGTCACAAGCATACGAAACTTCTATTGCATTTATAAGCAACATAGTCATACTGGAAAGTGCTGCGCAAAGCACATCATCTCCGGATTCACCATAACCCGTATGCCCCTGCTCTTCAAAGCCGTAATAAAATCCATCGGTCTTATAAAAGATAATAGTTGTCATTAAAATCAGCCCTCGATTTTTTCGATCTGAATCTTAGTATAGTCCTGACGATGACCGATCTTCTTCTTCTCGTTCTTCTTAGACTTGTACTTGATTACGTCAATCTTCTTGGACTTGCCATTCTTAATGACGGTTGCAACAACGGTTGCGCCTTCTACCTTAGGAGTTCCAACAGTAAGAGTCTCACCGCATACAGCAAGAACGTTATCAAAAGAAACCTTCTCACCCTCAGCAACGCCAAGCTTCTCAACGAAGATAACGTCACCCTCGGAAACCTTGTACTGCTTTCCACCAGTTACGAAAATAGCGAACATGAAAAAGCACCTCACTTTCGTGTAAAATCGCTATCATAGGCGGTTGCAAAATGCCACACTTGTCGAGCCTATCAATAAGCGTCATATTATTATACTATTATATTTTTTAAATGTCAAGTGGTATTTGAAAATATTTTTAGTATTGTACGTTTTATAATTAAATGCGAAAGAGAAATCTTCGCATTTTTTGTTTTTTTTAAGGGATTGGCGAACTCCTGCGAGAAATTCTCAAAGAAAACGGATATTTCTCTTTTGCCCCCGGCCGAGCGTAGCGGACGTTTGTGTTACTCCTTTTTCCCGAAACTCCCGAACACTTTGTGCAAGTTCGATTCTTGCCTCGGTCACCATGCAAACCTTAGCGGTGGTATGCAAAACTTTAGGCTAACCGAAATATTTTTAGAAAGCTGGGGTTATTTCATCCCTAGGAAACAGAGGTATTGTAAAATGAAAAGATTTGTACTTATTAACACACGAGAAGGTGAAGACAAGGAGACCAAGGACAAGCTTTTGTTTTTGACGATCGCAAGACTTCCGTCAAAAATGAGCAACGGTAATCTTTGGTATTCGAAAAAGGACGAGCTTCTTTCTACGATTTGCATAAATAAATCGAGAAAGCCTGACGATTTCAAGAAGTATTCCGAAATTCTTCCCGGCACCCTTATTGACGTTACTTTTGGAATCAACGATTTCAATGGCAAGGCAATTATAGCAGCATTTGAAACTGTTGCGGGAACGGAAAATATCTTTGATAAGGATATTCTCTACGTTTAAGGTGGGGTTATGTTTATCGAAGTAGAAACTCGAAAAAACGAAACATTGTCAATCAATATATCGCATATCCTCTTTGTTACTCCATACAAAGAGGGGTGCGTTATATTTGACATTACCGGGAATGATTTCAATTTAAAATCGTCTTATGAGAGTGTAATGGAGCGTATAAATGCGCTCCTTACAGTCGAATATCCACAGTTTGATTAAAAAACGTGACAAAACGTATAAAACGTATAAAAAGACAACTGCTGGATTTGCTCCTTAATAATAAAATATTTAACGCAAAAACCCCTTGGGCTTGTCAAGGGGTTTTTGACAAACGTATAAAACGTATAAAAATTTCAGTTGCAGGGGGTATAAATATGCAACGTGTTTGTTTTATAACAACTCAAGATAAGGTTTATTTTCTTGATTTGGCAAGTTTTTTTAAAGCTTGCGAACATGAAGGACTTTTGAAACGTTGGTGCTTTACGCATCATACCGAGCAAGTAGAAAAAACTCATTATCATGTATGGTTAGAGTCCGAAGACAAAAGTGCTGAAAGAATTGGTAAATTTCTTTCAGGAAATTTTTTGTCAATGCATAACGAAAAGTATGTATTGAATTACACATGCTGCACTGCTGACGGTGTGTTACATCCGTCTTTACAGTCAAATTTCAACGTAAAGGCAGAGCTGAAGCTATGAATTTACGTCAAATGGAAATTGTTATCTACAAAGAGCATTTAAAGGTAGATATACAAGAGGTTTGTAAAAAATACAAGACAATAAAACAATGGGCTTACATATTGCACGATAAAGACGATACCGGAGCTCATTATCACATATATTTGAATTTTTCTCCCTCTTGTTGCGATACGGCTATGGTTGCTAAGTGGTTTGACTTAGCATATAAAACCGAAGACGGAGAGGAACGGACAGGAGAACAGTTCATTGAAAAGGTAAAAGGCAGAAAAACGGATATGCTGCTTTACCTTACACACGGAAATGAAAGCCAAAAGAATAAATATCAATACTCGACAGACGAGGTTATAGCAAATTTTGACTTCGTTACCGAAATCGAAGAATCGAAAATTATCGGAGATTTCGAGCATTACACGTATGCACAAATGCTACAATACGCAAACACTTTGCCTATTGTAGAAAAAACGAAAGCTTTAAATCAGCTTAAAAAGCTTTGGGAGCTTGAGTGCCTTTGTGCTTCAATGAATGCAGACAGAGATATGCAAGTCGTATTCATTTACGGAAAAACCGGAACTGGAAAAACAACGTATGCAAAAAAGCTTTTTGAGGGATTGAATTACGATTATACCGTAAGCTCGTCCGGGAACGATCCGTTTCAAGATTATCTCGGTCAAAAAGGAATGATACTTGACGATTTACGTGACGATACGTTTCCTTTTGCCGATTTTCTTAAAATAACGGACAATCATACCGCTTCAAGCGTTAAAGGTCGTTTTCATAACAAAATCTTTATTGGTGAAATGCTTGCAATAACTAGCTCGATACCGCTGAGATTCTGGTATAGAGAGTTACGGTATAACAATAGAGACGATTTAGCGCAGTTATACAGACGTATAACGTGCTACGTTTGGATAACGCAAGACGAAATTTTCGTATATGACAAAGGTCTAGACGAAAAAGGTGAACCGATAGGCTTGCCTATGGTATACAAAAATGCGTTGTCTTCTTCCAAACGAGTCAATAAAACTAAATTTGATTATCATTCTGCTTTTTCAAAAATCTGTGAACCGATAGATTTTGACGAAGCATAAAAATAGGAGTGAAATATGAAGAATCAAATACGTTCACCCACTTAAAAAATGATTTTTTCAAAAATCAAATTAGGAGCAAAAAATGAAAACATTCTTTAAGACGTTAGCTTTTTGCATGATATTCATATTGTTTTTAAGCTGCGTAACGTCACTTTTTGATTTTGGCGATGAGCCTACTGGTCCCGGCAACATAGTTCAGAAGCCGCCAACAGATACTCAAGAGCCGGACGAGCCTACCGAGCCGGAAGAGCCGGAAGAGCCGAGCTGCACTCACGTTGATGCAGACGATAACGAGCTTTGCGACCTGTGCGGAGAATCTTTTTCGGACGGAATTGAGTGCTCCCATGCAGACGTAGACGATAACGCGCTCTGCGACAACTGCAACGAAGCTTTTGAGGACGGCTGTGACTTACATAGAGATTCAGACGATGATAATGCTTGCGATACGTGCGGAGAATCCTTCTCTGACGGTCAGGACCTTTTTGGCGGTATTGTGATAAACGATTTAACGTTTTCAAATTTGATGTATAAAGACGCAACCGAAGGAATCAAAAACAACGTGGTTCAAGCCGGATACAGCGTTGGCGGAGTAAAGACCGGAATAATAACCACCGAAGACGGATATCTTAAATTTTCAACTGATGCTTACGATAATGAGAATGTGGATACGTTCATTTCTCTTTTTATGAAGAATCAGTCAACCGAGAACCTTTCCGAGTGTATATCAATTGATACGTTTGATTATATGACAATCGATTTTGACGTATGGACTGATTCAAATTTCTTTGACTATATGATTTTTAGATTTCAGGGCAAAGACGAAAGCGAAAGTGCGAGTTTTGATAAATTACCATATCTTGTAATAGTTAATAACGGAAATAGTTATTTAGCAAGCTCGTATGAAACCGATATTCCTCTGAAGACTATTTCTGTGCCTTCCGAGAAGGTTCATATAACTTACGTTATTGATAACGCATCTTTGTATGCAAGAACAAGAATATATGTCAACGGTGAATATCTGTGTGGAAATTTAAGCTTATTGTCGGATACTATGAGCGAGATAAACTTTTTAAGAGTGTATTTTTCTTCCGGATTTGTTGATGACGGAAGAAGTGTATGCTTTGACAATTTCGTGGTAAGTACTTTTGGTAGCGGTAATGAAGCTTACACCGGTGCTATATCCGAGTTGTTCGGAGATACGTCAATCAACCTTGCCGAATGTGTAGATTCGGTACTTTATAACAAAAACAATTAAAAAACAAAGGAGAACAAAATGGCAAATTTCAAAAGAAAATCTAAATGGAAGAGTATTCTGTGCGGAATACTCGTAGTAGCAACTCTTATAGGCGCGTGTGCAGGACTTGCAGCGCTTTCCAAAAAGGAGACGAAGACGATAGGTTCGGGAGCATTTGAACGTGGAGCTCTTGATGAAAACGGTGTTTATGTAGAGTCTAAAACTTCTATTTACACCAAGAAAGCGTTTGACTGTATCGGACTCAGAGTTGAACCGGATTTTGAGTTTAAAGGTACATACGACGTTTATTATTACGATAACGATGACGGACTTCTTGATAAGATAGAAGGAATAAGCGGAGTATACGATGAGGATCATTATTTTTCGTATCGCGCAAGAATAGTAATTCATCCTGAATTGTCTGAGGATGAGGAAGAAATTGGTTTCTTCGATGTTTACAAGTACGCAAAGCTTGTTAAGATTACTGTTAATAAAGAACAGGATAATAATCTTATATCCGTAAATCTTTATAATGATTCATACCTTAAGGAGCAAGAGACATTTGAATCCCACGAGGTAGGAGATACCTTAACGTTTGTCGAAAATGAAAATATTGATACGGTTCACGGTGTGCCGATCCTTGAAAATTACAAGACCTTGCACGTATATCTTCGCCGTCCTGAGATCCAGTCTGATGTAAATAGCATAGGTGTTTATGTGTCGAAGGATAATACGATAATATCTTCTACAACGTATAATATGCTTGACGTAAGACCTGGCGAATGGTTCTGCTGCACATTCGAAGTTCCCGAGTGGGAGTCCGGAATGACCTTCTCTGTGCGCATGCCTTACGACTGTGAGTGCTATATATTCGCCTGCGGCGGTTGTTCCGTATGTGACTAAGTATGACCATCAAAAAACGAATAACAACGTTTCTGCTAGTTCTCGTTGTGATTCTGGCAATAGGGGGAGAGCTGCTGCTCTCCCTCTTTGCAGTCAGGGCGAGTGCGGCAGAGGGAACGTCAACGACTTATTCAAACGTGCTTGACGATTTGAAAAAGGATAGTAGCTTTAACCCGGCAGATTATCCGGACAAGCCTGACGATTATTCGTTAAGTGTTATCCAGGTTGCTGAGGGCGAGAACGGTGAGCTGTTTGTGTATGTTTATCAGCCGAGTAATGCAACAAAAGATTTGCGAGCAAGTAAGATAAATATGTCACTTCAAGATCCTACTGTAAATAATGCTTCAGGGGAAGTTGCAAATTCTTTGTATAATCTTACTTGGCTTAATAGTAATGGAGTTTTTGATAAGTACCTTGTAAATGATTTTATTGTTTCGGATGAAGCGTATAGGTATTATACAATTGCTACTATTTATAGAGTGTTTGATGGGTCTATTGATACGTCAAATGTAGGCGAAGGCGAATTGACAAATTATATAGGTTGTTCTGTTGGTAAGTCTTACTGTTGTTATTACTATAACAGTGTTTTGATTACTGAATGTGTTGAATTTGAAGTAGTTGATATTGATATTCAGCACGTAGGTTTTTTTGAGTATGACGAAGGTTTTAAACTGTATTCTGATAGATGTAGGAGCCATTATGTAGCTTTTTCTATAGAAAATTTTGCTGTAGATAAGATTTATGATGCTGATATCACTTATACATATCAAACTGTTTCGATTGAAATGAAATTGACTATCGAAACAGTAACAAAAGGTGAGTTAACAACTGTAACAGAGTATTTATCTGATAAGGATACCGGAAGCAATAAAGCTGATGGTTGGTTTTCAAGAAAATATGAATGGAATCGAATAAGTGACATCACTTCTTTTATAGAAGAAGTTGAAGGAGATTTGAACGAGGAAATTGATAATGATTTAAAGACATTGTTGTTGCAGAGCGACTTTGTTTTTCGTTTTCTTGAAACAGATTGGTCAGCATTTTCAAATACAAACGATCAATATTTTGAGGATTATACAGATGTTACAGATGTTGCGATATTGCGTCTTCATTTTCTGTCTGACGGAAAGACTTATAACCTTGGCGTTGTGTCCGACATCGTGACAGGTAAAGATAACGCAGATGGATATGTTTCAACTTTAGATAATATTCAAAATAACTTAGAGGAAGGAATTGAGTGGTTAAAAATGACAGTAATGATAGTTGCTTTGATAGCAATTATACTCATATTCTTTAAGCCTGTAAAAGCTTTTTGCAAACTTATATGGTCTGGAATTAAATTTTTATTTAATTTAATGGTCGGTTTTTTGACCTTGCCTTTTAAGATAATTTTATTTTTCTTCAGATAAAAAACAAGAGAGTGATTATGCACTCTCTTGATGGTTTGTTTCGTTTGAATTTTTAACTATTTCTTCTAATTCAGTTATTCTATTTTTTAGTTTTACTATGTAGAAACTAACAATGAATGAACCGAATATTACAATAGCTATAAGAACTATTAAAATTATTAAGAATACCGTTGAACTTTGTTCGTAGTTAATTCCAGAAATATAACCGTCTGATTTACCACTTCCTGAAACAATATTACTCAAAATCTTAAGCACAAAAATCACCTCACAAAATAAAAATAGGAGAAATAAAATGAATGAATCAATATCTTTATCAACTGTATTAGGAGAAACGTTTGCCGAAGAAGCTAAGAAAGAGCTTCCGAAACTTACAGAAACGATGCAGTTTCATATAATACAGTGGATTATAAAAGAAGTTGCTTTATCTATTGAGAAATCTTTTCCTGAAGCAAGCAATAGTATTGATGACAGCAAAGACATTGTACTTCGAGAACTCGGAGATTGTTGTTCTCTGATTCAAATTGTCTGCAAAGGCGACTACGAGAGAGTTTGCATTGATTCGGACAATGTTCGTCTTCAATAATATCAAATTCTTTAGGGGTAACTTCGTAATAAGGTTTACCTAATTTCTCAACAAGATATTTATCGAAATTAAACATTTCTTCAAAAACTTCTTTAAAGTCGGTAGGTTTTTGAAATTTTGTTTTAGGTATTATTTCTTTGGTAATCCAATCCATAAATATCACCTCACAATTTAATAAAACCATTATAATACTTGGCTTATAAAAAGTCAAGATATAAAAATACCGCCCTTTCGGACGGTAGCATACATACGATTTATTTTGAATTACTCACTCAGCGAGCTGACTAAGTTAATAATTCCTATCATAACGGCAAAAAGGAAAGTGATGGTTTCCTTTAGCATTACTAAGAAAAAATTAAAAATGGCTTGTATTTTTAATTTGCGCTTTTTGTTTTTTCTCATACTTTCTCCTTTCTTTAAGAAAGCTTTGAGAAAGAGAGGACATGAAAATGAAATATCGTATGTATGCAAACATATTATATCTTCGACTTTTGATAAAGTCAAGTCCCGGCATACCGGGAGAAAGGAAATTAAAAGGTGAAACAAAAGATGTCTAGAAAAAGAAAACGTGACGAATATTTTGGAAAACGAAATCGTTATGTTATGAATTCTGACTCAACTGAATATCAAAAAGGATATGCAGATGGAATGAAAGCTTCTTTTGAAAGCTCTGAGCTTGATGCTTATTATGCCGGAGTTGGTTATGCAAAAAAAGCTTGCGGAGATAAGCATATAGGATTTAATAGCGACTTAGAACGTCAGCAGTTTGAGGACGGAATGAAAAATAAAAGCAAACATTTTAGATCTTATCGAGCCGAACCGCCTAGTTTTTGGGAACGTTTATTTGGCGGTAAATCAATAAGGCAAGAAAATGCAGTCGGTGAATATCGAGAAAAACGTTTTAAGAAAACTAAAAAACGCATTTCAAAAAAGAGGTTAAGGAGATAAGCCTATGTCCAAAAGTAAAAACGACTCATATTCCAAAGGCAAACGTTGGGGCTTTGCCGTTGGCAGCTCCTCTATTGCTTCAGGCAAACAAGGTGTAGAAAAAGCAGACCGAGCTATGCAGACGTGCTCTAAGAATGCACGTACCGGAACGAAAAAGCTTAACCTTAACGAGCGAAATGCGTATCGAGGAATGGCAGACGGAATATATGACGCTCTGAAATCCGCAGAACGCAAGTCACAAGGAAAAGCAAAAAGAAAGTAAAGGGAGTTTTCTATGGAAACTATATCGACTTTATTTTTTACAACGGTATTTGTATTCGTGGTCCAGCAAGTTTTGCTGTGGGGCTTGAATACAATAAAAGAAAAACGAAATTATAAAACAGGAAAATGGAAAAAGGGGTATAAAAGGAAATGAGTAAATTTGCAAGTTTTCACAATAAGGATACCGGAAAGCGTATAGCAATAGACGTATTTTCGGTAGTAGACGTTGTTGAATGCGAGGACTGCACCGAGATTTATCTTGATGCAGTAATCGGTAGCGCCAAGAATTTTTCACTTACTTACGTTAGAGTAGCTGAGAGCTATGGCAAGGTAATGTTCGAGCTTAATAGCGAAATTAAATAATAGTATTTTTGTAAAAGAGAGGATAAAAGGAAATGACAGTAGTTGCAGTAATTAACGTAATTTATCAGTCCATGATAATTCTTTGGGGAGCACTTGGCCTTATAGCCTTGGTAGAATATGCAATAAAGCAAGGAAAAGACAAAGAGGAACGCTCTGATGCAGAGGCAGACGACTATTTCAGTCGTATGGAGCATAAGCTCGATCTCGTTCTTAAAATGAACGGTTGCGACGTATCAGAAGGAATAATCGAGCGCCCAAACGAAGATATTTACGAGCTTCTTCTCACCGTAAACGATAAACTCGATTCTCTTATCGAGGATAAAACGGCAGAAATTTTGAAAGAATTGGATTTTCGTTGCGAAGTACATAAGTACGAAGCACCGGAAACCGAGGACAAGCCTTGAAAAGCAAGCTCGTAAATCTCGGAAAGCTTTGTATATTGCTTCTCGTAATAGCTTTAATTTGGTATTGTTGTTTTACTTGTAATCAAATGGAGATTCCCGAATGAAACTAAGTGAAAAGGTAAAAAGTTTAAAGTCAGAGATAAAAGAAAAGATACATAGAACAATACGAAAAATAAAGAAGCTGCATTACATGCACTACCTAGCGGTATTTATATCGCTAGGTTTTGTCTGCCTTGCAGCTTTTAAGTTTAGTAACGGAGTTATAAGGCTTGGAGAATCGTTCCGAGATTTAGGAACGTGCATAGCTTATTATTTTATCGAGCTGTTTGAACTAGATTTTCGTGTGCAACCGACAGTCAATATTTATTCGCAAGTACCTTTTACACCTATATTCAATCTCCCGGCAACGTGGGAAGAATTCAAAACGTTGTGGGGGGAATATTGGGTGCGTTGGGCATCTAAAGAGAATTTTCTTGCATTTGGTGAAGCTTTCGGGAACGGAGCTGAAACGTTTGCAAGAATAATGCTCTTAGCGGTTGTGCCGCTTGTGCTTATCTTATGGCTGCTCTTCCAAAGGTATTTGAATAAGCAAAACAACGATTACAACGTGGATAGTAAGCCTTTAAAGGTATGCAGAAGAATCGCAGATTTTACGTATAAGCCTGCGATACGTTGGCTAAGGTGTTTTATCGAGTTTTTGCGAGAACACGATAAATACCTAAAATTTTGGCTCTTCGTGTGGTGTTACAATTTTAACGTTATAGTAATCGGACTTGAATTTTTTGCCTTTTACTTTTATCTTGTAGTATCTTTTGATTTTATCAGTATATACAAGCAAGTAGTAAAGCTTCTCCGAGACCTATCGGTCCCGGTAGCGTTTCTTCCCGGCATAACGTGGGTGTTTGTAGGACTTTGGATATTTAACTATATCCGTAAGAAAATCGGCTACGAGGTGCTTTATCACCATGAGGCTATGAACTGCGGATTTATAAACGAGCGTTCTTTGAACGTCTTAGCCTGCGGTACTATGGGCAAGAAAAAAACAACTCTGATAGCGGACATGCTTATGCTTCAGGAAAAGATGTTCCGAGATAAAGCTCTCGAGCTTATGCTCAAGAATGATATGAAATTTCCAAATTTCCCTTGGATTAATCTTGAGAATTACATAAAAAAATCTATGCTCGAGCATAGAATGTATAATCTTGCAACGATACGTAAGACTATACGTCACTTGCGGTTCTGTTTTGAAGAATATCATAACGGAGATGCAAAAACAAAGCAGCATATCAGACGTCATTTAAAACGACGTTATAAGCTCGAATATAAAAACCTTATATTTGACTATGATTTCGAACGTTACGGCCTCGTATATGACGACAAGCTTAAGCTCGTCAATATATGGTCCGTAATGGAGAATTATGCTCAAGAGTATTTTATTTACGTTACAAAATCGAGCTTAATAATAGCGAATTTCTCTGTCAGAACGGACTCTGTTCTTTCGGATCTTGGAAATTTGCCTATGCGAGATAGTGATTTTTATCACCGTAACAGTAAGTTTATCTACGAAATGTCGAGATACGCTCATATCATAGACTACGATGCTATGCGACTTGGTCGTAAGGTCGCAGACAAAAATCCCAAGAAGGACAGTATTGAGTTCGGAGCTATCGGAGAGAGCGAGAACGGCAAGGAACGAAAGAATAATCTACAGTTGCAAGAGATCAAAAGAAAAGACGAAGGAACGAACCAAAAGAATGACGGATATACCGATTTTAATAAAATGATGCGTCATGCTGCAACTATAGATTACGTTTCGTTCATAAGGAAGTTTGGAGACGAGCAACGTCCCGAGAGCCTTGGTGCTGACGTCCGTGATACTTATGACGTAATACATATAAAAGACGGTGGTAAAACGAAGCTCGCGCTGCCGTTCTTCTTTGTGGAAGAACTGTTCTATGCGTTCTTCTATGATAAGTTTGTAAATCTCTACACGAAGTACCGTTTTGTCAGAGCAGATAACACTCTTGTAATGTATTTATTGAAAAAAGCAGCATCTAAGCTGCAGAATTACTATCAGAATACGTATAACCTTTTTGGCTATGCAAAAATGAAAATTCAGGTCGAGTCAGGAACGCTTGACGGAGAGCTGACGGACAAGGCATATTATCTTGATAACAAGAGAATATACTCGGACAGGTTTTCAACCGACTGTTTCTCCGGCTTCTTTGAAACAAAGGCTCTGAGGTCGAAAATAGGTATTGATGACCTCGAGGAATACAAAACGAGCAAGGCAACGCTCGAAGAGCTTAAAATGCAGAATAGCTATTTCGTAGCCGAGCTTGTAAATAAGCAAGAAAATGACAAGTAAGGGGGTGAAAGAATGGCAAGAAAGAAAAAAGAGTCTAGAAAGTATATACCTCTAGACGAATTTCGATATAATAATAGTCCTTTAGCGGAAGGACATTTGCATCATGTATTTGGTGAAAAAGGTAACAAATATAAATCTTTAGGTTTGACTCATTCAAAAGACAATACTGCTAAAAAGATTAAAATTGATAATCCTAATCCAAACGATAAAGAGCCTTCGTATCTGCAACTAAGAGTACATACAGCTAAGAAGAAATACTATTCTGATAAAGTTGAGGGAATGCAATTTACAAAAGAAGCTCGTGGAGTTGTTCGTCATAGAATAAAACAATACAAAAAATCTACAAACAGAAAACCGCCTATGTGGTACGAAAACAAGAAGAAAAATAAAAAGAAGTGAGCATTGGTAGGGTGTTAACCCGTCCAGGTGCTGACAAGTCAGCTATCTCACTTCTTGATATTATTATATGCTATTTTTTATAAAAAGTCAATAGCGTATTTTGGAAAACTCGCAGAGAAATCTACGAGTTTTCTTTTTTTGCAATTTGCCCAGGAGCAACTGTATCACGTTAAACAGTTTTCTTCCCGGCAAATACTGTATTTCGAAATTCAGTTTTGTGCCCGGGCAAATTACTGTACGGCCACGTTCAAAATTTCCTGAAGCAATTTTTGAATGGCGCTATACAGTTCTTTTTTACTACGGATATTTTCTTCGTATGTAATAATTTTTTTATCATAGAAAAATGCTCTCATATCATATCGGTGGTCGTGTTTTTTAAAAACATCGATAATGCAAACATCTTTAACTTCGTATCTATTGAATGTTCTTCCACCATAGAATTTTAAATAAAAAACGTGTTTCCACCCTGTTTTGTCGGGGATCGTAATAAAATTCATTCGTATTCCTTCTCGTAGTATCCTTAATCTATTCCGTCACAATGACCGTATTTTTCAAGCATAAATTGCTTTTCATATTCATGCCGATTTTCTATTGCTTCTTTGCTCGAGCACGGAGTGTGAGTAAAAGGATCATCGCATAAAGCGTATTGATTGTAAATATTATCCCACGTCTTGTGAATTTCTTCCATAGTGTTACAGAACATAAAAGCAGTAAGTATTTCTGCGGCAATCTTTTGTTCTTTATCTGTAGGTACTTTATTTTTAATCATTGTTTTTATTCTCCCTGTATTTATCGTAAATTTCAATTAAATCAGTAGCTTTTATAGCAACATATTCAGGTATAGGTTTAAGCCGCATTAGTTTTTTTGCAATATCGTCAAAAATGAGTTTTGTAATATCAGAAGCTTTACAATATCCTTTTATTATCAGATATTCTGCAATAAGTTCACTATTGGATTTTTGGTGTGCTTTTTCAAAATCTGTGGCATAATTGTATTTATGATTTTCTGCAACAAATTTTTGTGTTTCTTCAAGTAATTTTTTATTTGCAAAATAAGAAGCTTCTGAAACATCTTTTGCTATTTTTTGTACTTTGTTTTTAATCATTGTTATTCTTCTTCCTCAGCTTTCTTTTCAATTTCTTTCCATTCTTTATCGGTTAGTTCTTATGCACAATCTTCGCAAACAGGATAACCGGGAACGTGCGACACGTTGTCTTGACCTATGGCGTTTATATCTCTTTGGCAAATGTAACATTTCATAGATTGTATTTCTCCTTTAATGGTAAATTTTATAAAATAGTAATGCGTAATAAAAAGCCGTCAAAATAAGCTCTATTACAAGTGAAGCAAATAATAATTTTTCGTTCTTAATAATGAACGAAATAATGCAAACTATAAGCATTAGTATTGCTGTGATTATGGATAAAACGAACATTATTATACCTCTGTTTTAGTACCATTTTCCTGCGAAAGAATCGTCTACGACTTCTTTATGACCGCATATCTGGCATTCAAAATGAGATACGTTTCTTCTTTTTCTTCCGGTCTTTGATAGTCTGCCGTGTTCTGTGTGGTATTCTTCCTCTGTAAAGTAAATTGGAATCATCTTGCTAAAACAATATTCGCAAAATAGTTCAAAATTTGAAGCATCCATTGCTACACCTCAATATACATATAACTTTGAGGCGCTCTTGTAAGAAGCTGCCTTGTTGAATAATTAGTGAAGCAGTTTATTCTCTTTGGAGTGTCAAAAAGCTTTCTATCAGAGATTATATTTGCATAGAGCTTTCTGCCTTTGGCATAAGCTTTGAGGAAATCTCTCGGAACGCATCCGGCAATAATCATATAATTTGGAATTTCGTCAACGTCATAAAAAGAGTACCAACGTGAAATTTCGATAGAACCTATAACTAAACCTTGTCCGAAGCAACGTTTAGTTTCGTAAACGTAGTGAAGTCCCTGTGGCATAGGAAACGTTCTCCATTCAATAGTCTTTCTACCCTCGAAAACGTTAGTGGTATGCGGTGGGTTCATTGAAGTGAGTGCAACTTTCATATATCAGACTCCTTTATGTATCTGTTTTCTTTGTAATCGTAAATTCCTTTGAATATATTTGCATATTTAAGGCTATCGTACATATCTGTAATAAGTTTTAAATCGTCACTATCATAGAAAATGACGTCCATAAAATCAATTATTGCATAACGGTAGAGTTGGTTATCGTTTACTATTTCCATAATTATTTTTTCTCCTTTTTTCATTTATTCTGATTTTCTTAGTTCTTTATCGAAAGCACCTGCCAAGTTCATTATGTCAAGACTTTCGTCTGAATATGTCATAAAACCTAAGCTATAGAGTACGTGTAGCATTCCTAGTCTAAATTCTCTACAATCGTAGTTTGATATTTTTTCTTTTCTATGAAGTGCTTTTCTCATTTCCTCTGCTTTATTACCGCAGTAGATTAAATCTTTACTATTCATTTGTCTTCTCCTTTTTTAGAGTTATAACCTTTGAAAAATGCTTTCTGTGTTTTTCGCTTCATTTCTTTCAAATCAATTTTATCTTTCTTTAATTTTTTGATTTCTGATAACAATTCTTGCTTTGAGTTTTCGTCTAAGCTCTTGCACGTTTCTATTGTTTGATAGCAAATAGACTCAAGGTATTCGATTTTGATTATCATTTCTTTACACTTGCTAAGCAGTGATATAAAATTAAAAATCATTATCGAAATACCTATATATACACCGATATCAATGATAAATAAGTAGTTTTCCATAATAAAATCCTTTCTTAAATAAATGGTGTGGGGTGGCTCGGACATAGGCTAACAGAGAAACTGTTAGGGGGTTGAGAGCGAACCGAAGCGGCATTAAGCCGCCTCGGAAACGTCCTTTCCGTTGAATATGTAGTCGATAGCTTTTTCAGCTCTGGCAGAAGCGGTAACAATTAACTTGTTATCGTTTTTTAATGCCTTTATCCAAGATTGAATATAAGCTACTGAGTTTTTAAAGCTTCGAGGGGTTTCTATATTGAGTATATTGAGCATAGCACTTGCACCGATTTCGGCAACGAGTTCTTCACGGCTGTAAGCATTAGAACCGAAAGAACCGGAAAAATCTCTTGCGAGTCGGTGACTTGCGCCGGTGCTATGTGTAATTTCGTGAAAAGCGGTAGAATAGAATTCTGCGCCATTCTTCTGAAACGAAAAACGTTCGGGGAGTTGTATCGAGTCTCTTGAGGGTGAATAGTAAGCAGAGTCACCGCCAAAGCTTATTGAAATATTCTCACGTTCTGAATAAGCAGTTATTATATTCTCCGCTTCTTCTACCGAGTCGAAAGTCGGCAAAATCGGTTTTTCAGTCTGTTCTTCTTTATTATCAAGCTTCAGAGGTTCAACGCCTTCAACGTCTGAAATGTGAAATACTTGCAGATAACGTAAATAAGGAATATCTTTAATTTTAGGGTTTCCGTCCTCGTCAACGTTCTGTTTGTCTTCGTATTTTAACCACTTCCAAAAAACAACCATTTCGGCTTTAGCTCCTTTTTTGATTTTACCGCCAAGCTCCGTCCATTGTTTGAAAGAAGCATACTCGCCCGGCTTTGAAAGTATCATTTGATTTATGAGTGAGTAAGCTGATTTTGTAACTCGATTGAAAGCGAGCTTTCTAAGGTCTTCCGCCCCTTTGATAAAAGAGGCGGAAACTTTCCAAGGCTTCTCCCAAGGGATAACGCCTTTTTCAAGTTGTTCAATTATGCGGTTTGTTACTTTGTTGTAAATATCAAAATCTTTCATTTTTAAATCTCCTTTCTTAATTTTCCATACACCACTTAACGAGGTCTGCAAGGTTATCAAAACTGCATTCTTCGAATGTGGGGTTATACTCTTTGACGCAGGCATAGAATGCAGCATAAGTCGGATAAGGTATCCGAAAGAGTCTGCAAGTCTGTTCGGAGTATTCGACAACAGTCCAGCCATTAATAATTTGCTTTTGAATATACATTTTCAAATTCCTCACTTTCAACTTTTTCAAGCTCGTTTTCGAGCCTTTTTTTATTTTTCTTCAGAACGTCAATGTTCTTTTGAATACGTCCGTATTCTGCGGAATTACTTGCTCCGTCCCATTCAAGCTCGGAGAGAACTCCGAAAAGGTGCTTGATGGTAAAGCTTAGATTATTCAAATCGTTTCTAAGCTCGTCTGCTCTGGATAATGTTGCGGTCATTGTTCGGACTCCTTTCTTTTTATTTCAATGTGAACTCCACGTTTAGTAAGGTCTTTAATAATAACCCAAAAATCGTTAGGAACTTCCCAAAGGGTGATTTTAACCCATTCCTCTGCATAGTTCCAAGTCTTGTTTTTAGTGCAGTTTTTGAAATGCTCTTTGTCGCAAAAGAAGTTATACATAGAGTAAACGTCTTGCCCCTTTTCGTTTTTGTACTCGTCAAGGAAAATTGCGAGAGCATTACCTTTGTAAATGCTGATAGTGAATTGCTTATCACCTTGCTTAATAAGTAATTCTCCGATTTTGTCTTTCCAATCCCAAGTAAGTGCCATAGTGTGAAATCTCCTTTTATATTAAAAATTAATAACAAAGTGAACCGAGAGCCGCCAAAAAAGTTCATATCGGTAATGCCCATACCTCTCGCCGAAGGCATTAACTTTTTGCGGTTGGTATAAAATTTAGGGAGAGGCGGAATAAAAAAATCCATATCGTATAATGCTTGACCTCGATTAAAGGGGGTTACATAATCTTACTGATTGCAATAGTTCGGCAAAAAGAATTTTCAAAAGTTTTTCTCCCGTGTGTAAAAGAAAAAGTTTTTAAAATTGTTTTTAGAATATACGGACTTCGGCAGAACTATTGCAATCAGTAAGATTATGTGGTAGAATCCCCGCGAGGTAAAGCAGTGTGCGATATGAGATTTTTTCGACTCGGACGAAATTTTTACCAATGGAGCAAAAAGGCTTCTCCCTTTAAAACTAAAGGGAGAACGGGAAAAAGGATTTCAACTTGCTCCGCAGAGCTAAAAAGCATTAGGGATAGAGGTCTGGAACTCGCTATGTGAGGTCGCTCCGAAAGCCCGACCGTAAGGGAATGCCAAAAAGACAAATATATAAAAAGTCATATAAATTACAAAAATATACTTGACAAATAAAAATCGAAGATATATAATAAAGAAAAAAGCAAACGAGGAAAACGGAATGGAACTCACAAAAAAGCTTAAAATGGTAATGCTTGAAATGGACGTAAACCAAGTGGAATTAGCTAAAAGAATAGGCTCAAATCAACCAAATTTGTCTGCAAAAATGAGAGCAGAAAATTATCGAGTAAACGAGTATGAAAATCTCGTAAAAGCACTCGGCTGTGAGTTAGAGATAAACATAATTCTCCCAAACGGAAAAAGATTTTGAGCGAAAGAAAAAAGGCGGTAGATTCCTCAAACGGTTTAGTGAGGAACTACCGCCCTTCTTTCGCCAAGGTGACGGTGGAGAATGGGGGTAAAAGGGAAAAAGGAGAATAAAATGCGAAGATTCAGACATTTAACAAAAACGCAGAGATTGCAGCTAGAAACGTTATTAAAAATTAAAACACCGATAAAGCAAATTGCAGAGAATCTCGGAGTACATATATCAACTATTTATCGGGAAGTAAAACGAGGAGAATATATGCGTCTGAACGGTAGCACGTGGGAATACGTGAAATCATATAGCTGCGATATTGCAGAAGAAAAATACCGTAAGAATTTAAAAGAAAAAGGCGCACAAATCAAGCTCGGAAAAGATTATGAATATGCAAACTATATCGAGCGTAGAATTATCGAGGATAAGCTCTCTCCCGGAGCTGTACTCGGTCAAATCAAACGTAACAACATAAAATTCAATACCTCAATAAGCATAAATACGCTTTATAAGTATATCGAAAGAGGATATTTTTTAAGGCTTGAAATAAAACATCTGCCCGAAAAATCAAAAAGAAAAAGAACAAAAAGAAGTGTAGTAATTAAAAGAGCTCCGAAAGGAACGAGCATAGAAAAACGTCCGAGAGAAATATCTATGCGAAATACGTTTGGCCATTGGGAAATGGACTGCGTGTGCGGTCCTACGCTTAATACGTTGCTCGTATTAACTGAAAGACTTACACGTAAGGAAATAATTGTTCCTATGGTAAATCAAAAAGCAGAGAGCGTAATTCGAGCCCTTAATAAGCTCGAAAAGATATACGGAAAGAAATTTAAACAGATCTTTCGCAGTATAACGGTAGATAACGGTTCAGAGTTCTCGGACTACGAGGGCATAATGAGAAGTATATTTAATAAATTTAGCAAGAGAACGAGCGTCTATTATTGCCATCCGTATTGTTCATCTGAACGAGGAAGTAACGAGAGAATGAACCGAGAAATTAGACGTCTTATACCAAAAGGAAGTGACCTTTCGAAATATACGAAAGAAGAAATACAAGAGGTCGAGGATTGGGTGAATAACTATCCTCGTAAAGTGCTCGGATATGCAACGTCTAAAGAATTATTCGAAAAGGAATTAGCAAAAATAGCGGCATAGCAATGGAAATATAAGAAACGAGAGCAAGAATACAACTTGCTCTTGTTGTCATGCTCTGCCGCGCGAAAAATAGTCCGTAGGGGGTAAGCTTACCCCCTACGGACTGAGAAACTACGAACATTGTACCACATTTTTTATTTTTTCAATCTTTTTTCGCATTTACTATTGACAAATTCAAAATATTTTTAGTATTTTTAGTATTTTTATAATTAAAAACCCCACGCATTCACAGTGGGGTTTTAATCAATCAAGCTTCTTCGCAATCCTTATCGCAAGCATCACAATCACCGTCACAAAGCTCTACGTCATCAATTTTCTCACCGCACGCAGGGCAAACGAGATTGTCGGGATCAAGGGAATCGTCAAAGCAGACGATTTCGCCGCAAGAGGGGCACTCGATTTCATAATAATCGGAGTCCTCGTCATAATCGTCTTCGCAATCGTCATCATCTCCATAATCCTCGTCCATATAGAGATCCTCTTCTACTGCACCAAGATCGTGATCGAGCTCCTCAATATATTCACGCATCTCCGCATTATCTGCCTCAAGAGCGGTAATGTGATCAGCCATTTCATCTATAAGCTCAAGCATTTTTGCAATAAGCTTTACTTCTTTCTTGTTTCCATCAAGCTCATAACCCTCAAGAAGTCCTCTGAGATATGCGGATTCCTTATTAATATTCATAACAAATCTCCTTATAACAAAATTTGGGACTGCCGCAATTACTGACAGCAGCCCCTAAATATTTTGGGGCAAAGCCCTAATTATGCTCTTTCGAGATATTCACCCGTTCTGGTGTCAACTCTGAGAACGTCACCCTCGTTAATGAAAATCGGAACCTTGATTACCGCACCGGTTTCAAGCGTTGCGGGCTTAGTAACGTTGGTAGCAGTATCACCGCGAACACCGGGCTCCGTTTCGGTAACTGCAAGCTCAACAAATGTAGGAGGCTCAACCGAGAATACCTTTCCCTTGAAGGAAACGATCTTACACATCATCTCTTCCTTAACAAAACGGAAGTTATCTCCTACGGTATCGTGAGAAATTAAGGTTTCTTCCCAAGTTTCAGTATCCATAAAGTGATAAAGATCACCGTCATCATAAGAATACTGCATATCTTTTCTTTCGATAACTGCATTTTCGAACTTAGCAGTAGGGTTAAAGGACTGCTCACGAATAGTTCCTGTCATAACGTCCTTATACTTGGTTCTTACGAAAGCTGCTCCCTTACCGGGCTTAACGTGCTGGAATTCGATAACCTGATAAACCTTACCTTCCATTTCGAAGGTAACGCCATTTTTAAAATCACCTGCTGTTAACATATCTGATCCTTTTCTTTCTTGGCGTTTTAATTTATTGGGGTCTGCCGATCCGCCACAACCATACTCGTTAGAGCGCAGTACCCATAGTATATGCATATATTTTACTACAAAACTTTAAGTTTTTCAAGAGGTTATGCAAATATTTTTACAAATTTCTGTATATTTAATAGATTTCTATCAATTCTTTGGTAGAATTTGTGAAATTATGGATTCCGTTTTCTTCAATTGCGACCATATCTTCTATACGGCAGCCGTATTTCCCGAAGAGATAAATTCCGGGCTCAACAGATGTAACCTGCCCCACAGAAAGCTTAGTTCCAAAACTCTTCGGGGAAAGACCGGGTTGCTCGTGAACAAAGAGACCTATAGAATGTCCAAGCGAATGACCGAAAGTACCCTTGAATTCAGGATAAGCATCTATTATATCGCGTGCAACCTTATCAGCTTCACCGGCATCTACTCCTGCACGAAGGAATTCAAGAGACTTCTCCTGTGCGGTCAAAACCGTATTGTAAAGCTTCTTCATCTCATCATCTGCCTTTCCGATAACTACAGTTCTTGTCATATCGGAAAGATATCCGTCAAACTTTGCTCCGTAATCCATTGTCAAAAATCCGGATTCGAGCTTAACATTTCTGGGAGTGCCGTGAGGAACTGATGAAGCTTTACCTGAAACTGCAATGGTTTCAAATGCCGGTCCGTCAGACCCGAGCTTTCTCATTACATATTCAAGCTCAGCCGCAACTTCAATTTCCGTCATATTGGGAGTGATAACCTTGAGAATATGAGCAAACGCCTTGTCGGTAATATCCTGTGCTGCCTGCATTTTCTTTAACTCTTCGGGAGTTTTTATGCGGCGTAAATTCTCAATCATAGCACCGATGCTTACGAATTCAAGCTCGGGATATTTATCGCGATAACGCTTATAAAGATTGAAGGTAACACTACCGCCTTCAAAGCCGATTTTTTTAACCGAATTATCAGAAATAAACTTCTGAAAAACTTCATCTCTTGATGTCGGGTTCAGAACCTTAAAATTCGAGTTTGCTGCCTTAAGTGCAGCTTCATAATACCTGAAATCTGTTATAAGAAGTGCCTCGTTATGCGATATACATAGATATCCGTCTGTAAAAGCATACTCGGAAAGATAACGTGCATTAAGCTCGTCAAAAACGATTATAGCATCAAGTCCTTCTTCTTTCATTCTTATTCTCAATTCTAAAAGCTTATCCATTTTTTCTCTCCATATAATATTTTTTCATTGTTAAAGCATCGTCAGACTGTGTTCCTGCCGATTCGCTGATAATAGTAGGAAAAAGCTTTTCCCCGGAAAGCATATCCATAAGAGGCTCGTATCCCGGACCGTATATTTGGTCTGCAAAGGTAAGATGCTTCTTCTCACCCTTGTCGGTCCACTCAATTTTAGAAAAGTGACAATGAAGATTTTGGGCGTATTCTGCTCCGAGTTTTCTGTCAATTTTATCAAAAACCTTCAGATAGTCATCTTTGTTAGAAAAAACTCCGCCGCAATCTCTTGCATTCAAATGTCCAAAATCAACCACGGGTGCAAATACGCTGTCTATCCTGCAAAGCTCAAGAACCTCATCAAGAGTTCCCAGTTGATTTTGCTTTCCCATAGTCTCAAGACCTATCTTAATACCGTAAGTATCCACAGAATTTAACGTTTTGACCAACGTATCCGCAGCAAGACGCATTGCTTCGTCACGAGAAATTTTAGCGGCAGAACCGGTATGAACTACAATTATATCAGCCCCAAGAAGATGCGCAGCATCAAGACTATCGGCTATGTACTTTATGCTTTTAAGCCTTTTCTCTTCTTCAATTCCGGAAAGAGAGATGAAATAAGGTGTATGAAAAGACATCTTAACTCCATATTTTTTAGCCTCTTTCCCTATTGCACTAAGCATAGAAGGAGATGCTGCTATACCGTTACCTGCCTCATACTCATACGCATCAAGGCCTATTTCATTAACGAAACGCGGAGCATCAAGCGTACTTTTACCACCCCATATTTTAAAAGCGTCACTATTTCCACCCGGTCCAAATAAAGCTCTCATTTTTCCTCCTCATTATGCATTCTTTTATATTTTTTCAAGATAGGCTTTTCGAGAAATCTCTTGAATTTTGTAAAAGCATCCGTTTTATCTTTTATGGGGGGCACGAGAATCACTTTAATTCCCGCATTCCTTGCAGCCCATACGTCAGTAAAAATTTGGTCTCCCATAAAAATAGTCTCTTCCGGTGTTGTACCAATATCCGACATCGCCATCAAAAGTCGCTTTTTAAACGGCTTCTTTGCCTTGTAATAAGCCGGGAGCTTAAGTTCGGCATTAAACAACTCTATCCTTTCCTTATTGTTATTTGAAACGATTGCTGCCCCAATTCCTTCTTCTCTGAGCGCGGAAAACCAATTTATAACCTTATCCGTAGGAAGCGGGTTTTCGTAAGGCTCTAAGGTGTTATCTACGTCGAGAAGTATTCCCTTAACACCTATGGAAGAAAGAAATTTTGCATCAGCTTTATCAAACGTTTCAAAATAATAATCCGGAACAAATGTAAATTTCATATTTTTATTCCTTTACTTTAGTTAAAAAATACCGCATTTGTCGAACAAGACAAATGCGGTATTCTCCGTGGCGCGCCCAGGAGGATTCGAACCTTCGACCTACCGGTTCGTAGCCGGGCACTCTATCCACTGAGCTATGGGCGCATATTGGAGCGAGTGATGGGAATCGAACCCACGCGACCAGCTTGGAAGGCTGGAATTCTACCATTGAACTACACTCGCATTTCGCTTTACAGCTTTTATATAATATCACATAAAACTCCTTTTGTCAAGAGCTTTTCGCGTTTTTCTTAAAAAAATTTAAAACTTTTTTCTCGTATAAGGTTTAAAATATAAAAAAAGATAAATTATAAACAAAACTGTTTACTTTTTAGGAAAATTATGATAATATTTACATATAAATCATAAGAAGGAGATTTTTATGCAAACTCAAAAGTTAAACACAAAGCGCGTGATTTTTGTTGGCTTTGCGTTTTTTCTGATATCTGCTTTTTGGCAGGCATACGATGCCATCGTTCCGCTTATGCTTACCAACAGATTTGGACTTCCGCAAACAGCCTCAGGTGCTATAATGGCGCTCGATAACGTCTTCGCGCTGTTTATGCTTCCTCTTTTTGGTTCACTTTCGGACAAGTCAAATTCAAAATACGGCAAGCGAACACCTTTTATTTTCATAGGAACGATATGTGCAATAGTTTCTTTTATTACCCTTACAATCATTGACAACATACAGCTGGCTAAGCTTTCCGATGAAATTAAAGCAATGTACCCCGTGGGCGTGGAAGACGTTGAAACAAAAAACGAAATGCTTAAGGCTGTAGCACAGAAGACTTTGGACATCACTCTTGAAAATCCGCTCCCTCTGATTTTCTTTATTCTTGCCCTGCTTGTAGTTCTTATTTCTATGGCTACGTTCCGTTCACCCGCAGTTGCTTTGATGCCTGACGTAACGGTAAAACCGCTTAGAAGCAAAGCCAATGCCATAATCAATCTTATGGGTACTGCAGGCGGTATATTCGTGCTCGTGCTTGGTATGATATTCAACACCTCCGGAGCTGAGAACGTATATATGAAATATACCGGCTATATAATTGCAGTTTGCGCAGTTATGGCAATAGGACTTACGATATTTATCTTCACGGTTAAAGAGAAAAAATGGAATAACGAAATGCTTGAAGCTCAAGCAGTTCTTGATGCCGAAGCTCCAAAAGAGGAAACTGTTTCGGAAACGGAAGAAAAGTTACCCAAGGATAAGCTTATCTCTCTGCTCCTTATTCTTGCTTCGGTTGCCCTCTGGTTTACGGGCTACAACGCAGTAACAACCAAGTATTCTCTTTACGCGACAAATATACTTGAGCAAAACTTTAACCTTACCCTTATAATAGCTCAGGCTGCAGCAATAGTATCCTACATTCCCGTTGGCGTTGTTGCATCAAAATTCGGAAGAAAAAAGACTATTCTTGCCGGAGTTCTTATGCTTGCAATAGCTTTCGGCGGAGCAATATTTATCACTTCCACTACGCCGCCCATCGTTATGTATCTTCTTTTTGCTCTTGCAGGTGTTGCATGGGCTACCATAAACGTTAACTCGTTCCCGATGGTAGTAGAGCTTGCTAAGGGAAGCAATATAGGTAAATATACAGGATTTTACTATACCGCATCTATGTCGGCGCAGGTTATAACTCCTATACTCTCGGGCTTCCTTATGGATGTAATCAATATGAGAGTTCTCTTCCCTTACGCTACCATATTCGTGCTTCTTTCCTTCGTTACAATGTTCTTTGTTAAGCACGGTAATGCCCAGGATCTTGCGGGAAAAAGCGCAAAAGACCTTATAAGTGACAACTTCTCAAATGACGATTAAATTTCACACTTAAATCTAAAAGAACTCGATGCTTATACATCGAGTTCTTTTTTATTGATTATTTTTCTATAAGAGCCTCGGCAATCTGAATTGCATTGGTTGCAGCGCCCTTTCTTACCTGGTCACCGCAGCACCAAAGTGTGATTGCTTTATCGTTTACTATATCCTCGCGGATTCGTCCTACGAAAACGAGGTCCTGGTCGGAGGTTACGAGAGGCATTGGGTAAAGTTTATTTTCCGGATCGTCATAAAGCTTACAGCCGGGGCAATTGGCAATCGCCTCCTTAACTTCTGCTACACTGAGCTTTCTCTCTGTAACAACTGTTGCGGAGATAGAATGAGAACGAACTACAGGAACACGCACACACGTGCAGGTTACCTTGAGGTCGGGGTTGTGAAGAATCTTTCTTCCCTCGTTTTGCATCTTCATTTCCTCGGTGGTATAACCGTTATCGAGAAATGAGCCAATCTGCGGAATAAGGTTCTCGGCTATCTGATACTGGAATACGCTGGGATTTATCTCTCCGCCGTTTACGAGAGCTTTGGTCTGATCGCGAAGCTCCACAGGACCTGCTGCACCGGCACCGCTGGTTGCCTGATAGGTGGAAGCTACAATAGCGTTGATTTTTGAAAGCTTGTTTATTGCATTAATTGCAACAAGAGTTATAATTGTAGAGCAATTAGGGTTTGCTATAATTCCCTTCTTATTGTTTCTTGCATCGTCTGCGTTAATTTCCGGAACAACGAGAGGAATATCGGGATCCATGCGGAATGCACTGGAGTTATCCACAAAAGTAGCTCCCGAGTTAACGATATCTTCCGCAAACTGCTTTGCTACTGCGTTAGAAGCCGCTCCAAGAACGATATCGCAGCCCTTGAACGCACCGAAATCGGCAAGTTCAATAGCTATTTCCTCGCCTTTAAAAGTTACCTTTTTGCCAACACTTCTTTCACTTGCAAAGAGCCTGAGTTTTCCTACGGGAAAATTTCTCTCCTCAAGTACCTTTATCATTTCTCTTCCTACGGCACCGCTCGCGCCAAGAATTCCTATATTATAAAGTTTCATTTCTTTTACCAACCTTTATCAAAAATCGTGAAGTACTCTGATAGCCTTCTTAAAGTCCTTATCTTCGACACCTATTATAATATTAACTTCATCAGCACCCTGCTCTATAAGTCTGATATTAATGCCGTTAGCTCCAAGTGCTGTGAAAATTCTTCCTGCTATACCGATGTTCGCCGTAAGATTTCTACCAACAACAGCAATAAGGCTTATTTCATTAGTAATTTTAACTGTATCCGGCTGAATTTTTTCATTTATCTGAGAGATAATATTGTGAATATTGTGATTAACGTCATCACCGGCAACGACTATAGAGAAGGTATCTATGCTCGAAGGAATGTGCTCAATGTTAATATTGAGGTCTGCAAATATTTTCAAAGCCTTTGCGATGCAACCGGGCTCTTCGTTCATTCGGCTTTTTGCAACTGTAATTACGGTATAGTTCTTCTTACCGGAAATACCGGTGATAGGACAAGTTTTCGCAAGCTCTACCCTGTTCTCCTCAAAGCTTTCCATTATAAGAGTACCGGGGGCATCTATATCCTTGGTATTTTTAATATAGAGAGGAATACTCTTGCTTCTTACAGGGAAAACGGTTTCCTCATGAAGAACGTCAGCTCCCATATATGAAAGCTCACGAAGCTCAGAGAAGGTTACCCTGTCAATAGGTCTTGGATTATCAACAATTCTGGGGTCTGCTGCAAGAATACCCGAAACGTCTGTCCAGTTTTCGTAAGCCGTAGCGTTCAACGCTGCAGCGGCAATTGCGCCAGTGATATCAGAACCGCCTCTAGAGAAGGTCTTGATATTTCCGTCCGGCATCGCTCCGTAGAATCCGGGAAGAACCATTCTGTGATGCGTTTCAGCAATTTTAGCGAGCTTTTCGTACGACTTTTCAAGATTTGCCTTTCCGTTATAGTCGAACATAAGCCAATCGGCACTGTCTACAAACGTATATCCGAGATACTCCGCCATAAGTCGAGCGCAGAAATATTCGCCTCTTGAAGCAATGTAATCAACGCTGGTCTTTTTGTTGAGGCTCTGCGCAAATTTTTCAAAATCCTCTGCAATAATATTTTCAATCTTGCAGTAATCGCAAATTTCCTGATATCTTCCCCTGATTTTATCAATCAGCTCATCATAAGGCGCATTATACTTGATGTGTGCGCGAAGAAGATACAAAAGGTCGGTGACCTTTATATCAGAGCTGAATCTTTTGCCGGGAGCAGATACTATAACTACGGCTCTTGATGGGTCGGCATCAAGAATATTTTTAACCATTTCAAAGCATTCGCCTGTTGCAACGGAAGAACCGCCGAATTTGGCAACCTTTAATATTTTACCTCTTAATTCCTGCACAGAAAAATTCACCATCCTCTTTTATAATTCTGTCAGCAATATTATGAATTTCAAGCACGCTGACAGACTTTGTGATTATATAATTATCCGAACCAAGCTTTTCGCATTTTTCCGTATATTCTTCGGGAAAGTTTGCTTTAGTTCTTACGTAATACGAATGAGCAACTGCCGAATTATCAACATTAAGCTTTCTACCTGTGGAAAGTATATCGCTATCTCCGTTAACTACGTCAATAATATCCTGAGCAACAGATATACCCGTAGGATATTTTCCAGCCCCTTGCCCAAAGAAAGAAAGCTGACCTACATTTGAGCCAACGAGCGATATCATGTTATTATTCTTTTTGACGTTTGCAAATATTGATTCGCTATCTATAACGGTGGGCTCAACGTAAACGGAAACAACATCGCCGTTTACGGCACCGGTACCGATATATCTGACAGTAGAGTTAAGCTTCTTACTAATATATTCAATATCGCATTTTTTGATATTGCGAAGCGAGAATACAAGCACGTCCTTCTCTTCAATTTGAGTGTCAAAGGCTATACTTGATGAAATGGCAGTTTTTCTTGCAGTATCAAGTCCGTCTACATCTGCTGAAGGGTCAGCCTCTGCATAGCCAAGACGCTGTGCTTCGTGCAAAACGTCTGCAAAATCACGTGCCTCAGATATCATAGCGTCAAGAATGAAGTTGGTAGTTCCGTTCATGATTCCAAAAACACTCTCTATATTATCGCATCGCGTTGCTCTTCTGAGATTGTAAAGCCAAGGAATTCCTCCGCCGGCGCTCGCAGAAAATCTTATAGTGACACCGTTTTCCTTCGCCAAGGAAAGAAACTCGTCATAATAAGTACAAATTAAGTGCTTGTTAGAGCTGACAACGTGCTTGCCTGCTTTAAGCGCTTTTACCAGAAAGGTATGAGCAGGCTCAAGTCCGCCTATTGCCTCAGCAACAACGCCTATTTCCTTATCATTAAGAATATCATCGTAATTAGTAGTCGAAACGTCACCGAGCTCTTCGTGTTTGCGTATATCCAGCACGCGCCCAACTTTATAACCGGCTTTTTCGAGAACTTCGTACGCACCGCTTCCGACAACGCCGAAGCCGAGAATAGCAATTTTCATAAGCATTTGCCTTTCATTTATTGTCCCGTGTTTTTTGATTTGTCAAAATGCACAAAACAAATCCCAAAAAATTACGTTTTACTGTCAATAATAATGTATTTTTTGTCTTTGTTTCAAAAACACTTGTTTTTCAACGAGAAATAGTGTATCATATAAATTGTTAATTGTCAAGAGGGGAAACAAAAAATGTTTTACATAAGCACAAGAAATGAAAAAATAAGAAAAAATCCCGCTGAAGCTATCCTTGGCGGCATAGCAGAAGACGGCGGTCTCTTTGTTCCTGAAAGCTTTAAGAGTGCCAAATTTCCTATGGCAGATCTTGATAAAATGAGTGAAATTGAGATTTCCGCTAAGGTTCTCTCGCTTCTATTTGACGGCGGCTCGATGTTTGACGGTGATGACGGCAAATTCATATCTGCGGTAACAAAGGCTTATAAAGGAAAATTTGAAAACGAAGACTATGCCCCAATTACCGCTGTTGGCGATGCATACGTTATGGAGCTGTATCACGGCCCAACCTGCGCTTTCAAGGACGTTGCACTCCAGCTTCTTCCACACCTTATTACAGAAGCAAAGCGTTCAACATCGATGAATGACGACATAGTTATTCTCACGGCAACCAGCGGTGACACAGGAAGTGCCGCGCTGGAAGGCTTTTCCGATATTCCCGGGGTAAAGATTATCGTATTTTATCCTAAAAACGGAACCAGTGCGGTTCAAGAACGCCAAATGGTCTCCTGTTCAGGAAAAAACACTACCGTTGTTGCTGTAAAAGGAAATTTTGACGATGCACAAAGCGGTGTAAAGAAGATTTTTTCTGATTTAAAGCTTCCCAACGGTGTTCAGCTTTCGAGCGCCAACTCTATTAATATAGGAAGACTTGCCCCTCAGGTTGCATATTACTTCAAAACATACCGTGACCTTATAAGAAAAGGTGACATATCTTTTGGTGATAAGCTTAATTTTGTTGTTCCTACCGGAAACTTTGGCGATATTCTTGCCGGATATTTCGCAATGCAAATGGGACTTCCTGTCGGAAAGCTCGTCTGCGCATCAAACCAAAACAACGTTTTGTCTGATTTCTTTGAAAACGGCGTTTACAATAGAAACAGAGAATTCCATGTAACAAAATCTCCCTCAATGGACATCTTGATTTCAAGCAATCTCGAAAGACTGCTTTATATGGTATGCGGAAGCAAAAAGTGTGCCGCATATATGGAAATGCTGAAAAACGAGGGCAGATATGCGCTCGAAAACGCTGAGTTAAACGCTATCAGAGAAATTTTTGATGCAGGATATGCTGATGACGAGGATACGTATGCTACGATACGCAAGGTATATAACGACTACGGCTACCTCATGGACACTCATACGGCTGTTGCTTGGAAGGTTTACGAGGATTTCAAAAGAAAAAACAAAAACGGATACAAAACGGTTGTACTATCCACAGCATCAGCATATAAATTCTCTTCAGGAGTTCTTCACGCACTTGGTATAGAATGTCCTAACGAATTTGATGCAATTGACGTTCTGGCAAAGAGAACCGGAATTACCCCCCCGGAATCAATTAAAAATATCAGAAACAAGCCGGTTGTACACGATAACGTAGTAGAAAAAGAAAATATGCAATCACTTGTTTCGAACGTAATCGTAAAAAACAAAGTAAAAATCCGAGTTCCTGCAACCAGCGCAAACCTTGGTTCCGGCTTTGACTGCACCGGCATAGCTTTTAAGCGATATGACGTTCTGGAATTCGAAAAGCTTGATTCGGGAATTGAATTTGAAGGCTTCAAAAAAGAGTTTTCAAATGAAAACAACCTTTCGTATATTGCATATAAAAGCACTTGCGAAAAAATCGGTGCCGCGCCTAACGTAAAAATTACAATGGACAAAACGGACATTCCTATAGCAAGAGGACTCGGATCGTCAGCCGCTCTTATAGTTGCGGGCGCTTATGCAGCAAATGCTCTTAACGGAAACACGCTTTCTGTTCAAGAAATTTTTGAAATATGTAACAGTATTGAAGGACATCCGGATAACATTGCACCGGCACTTTTTGGTGGACTTTGTACCTCTATCGTTGCAAATGGAAAGCCTGTAGTTCAAAAGTACAACGTCTCTTCCAAAATTTGCTTTACCGCCCTCGTTCCAAGCTTTGCGGTAAGCACAAAGGACGCACGCTCCGTCCTTCCCGAAACTGTCAGCCGCGAGGATGCTATATTTAATATGCAGCGTGTCGCCCTTCTTCCCTATGCATTTGAACACGGAAGACTGGACCTCATACCTCTTGTAACAGACGATAAGCTCCATGAGGAATACAGAATGCCGCTGTACAAAAACATTGATGAGGTCGAAGATAAGGCGGTTAAGCTCGGCGCTATTTCATTCACCGTAAGCGGAGCGGGACCAACCTGTCTTGCATATTCAAAGCGTCCGATTTCGGACGAACTTAACAAAGCCATCTCTTCTCTGGACAATGAATGGGTAGCATACGGTCTTGCCGTTGATAACGAAGGAGCAAAGGAAATCTATGATTAACAGCAAATATTTACTTGTGGATAAGCAAATACTTCCCTCTTATTACGAAAAAGTCATTGAAGCGCGCTCTTTTCTTACCAGCGGAAAATGTAAGGATGTTTCCGAAGCAACTAAAATCGTAGGAATTTCAAGAAGCACGTATTATAAATATAAAGACTATCTTTTTACAACAAATTCTGACATTGACGGCAGAAAGGCAATCATTTCATTCACCCTTGCCCATAAGCCCGGAGTGCTCAGCGAAGTTCTTCGCGCCCTTTCTGAAAACGGTGCGAATATTCTGACTATAACCCAAAATCTTCCCGTTAATTCAAAAGCTCACGTGGTTATGTCACTTGACGTTTCTGAGTTAAAACAAGAAATTTCGCCGCTTCTCAAGGAAATTAATGCAATAAACGGTGTGAGCGGTACTAAACTTATCGCAATTGAATAAAAAAAGCTCGTTTCCCAAAAAGGAAACGAGCTTTTTTTATTTTACTACGATATTAACTATCTTTCCGGGAACAACGATTTCTTTGATGACATTAAGTCCTGCAATTGCGGCAGCAACCTTTTCGTCAGCCTTTGCTATAGCAATGATAGCATCCTTGTCTGCAGCCTTAGGAACCATAATAACAGAACGAACCTTTCCGTTAATCTGTACGGGCATTTCTACCGTATCGTCAACGGTTTTAGATTCATCATATTCGGGCCATTTTGCAATCGAAACAAGTCCCTTCTGACCAAGAAGATACCAGATTTCTTCTGCAACGTGAGGTGCAAATGGTGAGAGAATTTTTGCAAGAACCGCAAGTTCATCCTTAGTTATCTTTCCAACCTCGTATATTGTATTTATAGTACCCATCATAGCCGCAATAGCAGTATTGAATTTCATAGCATCAATATCTGCAGTTACTTTCTTGATAAGCTTATGAATATGCTTTTCAAGCTCGGGTGTAACACCGTTGCCTTCTGCAATATCGAGAAGTGAGAAGAATCTCTCAAGAAATCTCTTACAACCCTTTATAGACTGTGTATTCCACGGTGCTGCCTGCTCAAAGTCGCCTATGAACATCTCGTAAAGACGCATGGTATCTGCACCGTAGTCTCGAACTATATCGTCAGGATTTACTACGTTTCCACGAGACTTGGACATTTTTTCTCCGTTTTCTCCAAGTATCATCCCGTGGCTCGTTCTCTTGAGATAAGGCTCTTTATTAGGAACTACGTCTATATCGAAAAGGAACTTGGACCAGAAACGAGAGTAAAGAAGATGAAGCGTAGTATGCTCCATACCGCCGTTATACCAGTCAACAGACATCCAGTATTTAAGCGCTTCGGGAGATGCGAGAGCATTATCGTTATCGGGATCGCAATATCTGAGGAAGTACCACGAAGAACCTGCCCACTGAGGCATGGTATCGGTTTCCCTCTGTGCTTTTCCGCCACATTTAGGGCAAGTACAGTTTACCCAATCTGTCATAAGAGAAAGCGGTGATTCTCCTGTTTCCGTAGGCTCGTAGGACTCTACCTCCGGAAGCTCCACGGGAAGCTGACTTTCGGGAACTGCTACCCAACCGCATTTTTCGCAGTTTACAAGAGGAATAGGCTCGCCCCAGTATCTCTGACGGGAGAAAACCCAGTCACGAAGCTTAAAGTTAACCTTTTCTTCTCCAATGCCTTTTTCTTTGAGGAAGCTTACCATCTTAACTTTTGCATCTGCAACATCAAGTCCGTTAAGGAAACCAGAATTCACAAGCGTTCCCGTCTCAACGTTAGTAAACGCCTCGTTCTCGACATCTCCGCCTGCAACTACCTCAATTATCGGAAGGTTGAACTTTTTTGCAAAAGCCCAGTCACGATCATCGTGAGCGGGAACAGCCATAATGGCACCCGTTCCGTAGCCGGCAAGCACGTAGTCTGAAATGAAAATAGGAATTTCCTTATTCGTTGCCGGATTTATAGCTCTTACACCCTTGATTTCTACACCGGTCTTATCCTTTACAAGCTCGGTTCTCTCAAAATCAGATTTCTTTGCAGCCTCAGCCTTATAAGCCTCTATCTCATTGTAATTCTCAATAAGCGGCTTCCATTTTTCGATAAGAGCGTGCTCGGGTGCAATAACCATATAAGTAGCACCAAAAAGAGTGTCGCATCTTGTAGTATAAACCCTGAGTGTATCACCGGCTGTAACCTTGAAATCTATTTCTGCACCGTAGGATTTGCCTATCCAGTTTATCTGCTGAGTCTTAACTCTGTCTATGTAGTCAAGACCGTCAAGATCCGATATCAGTCTATCTGCATACTCGGTAATTTTGAGCATCCACTGGCTCTTTACTTTTCTGATTACGGGAGAAGCGCATCTTTCGCACACTCCGTTAACGACCTCTTCATTCGCAAGAACGACCTTACAGGAGGTACAGAAGTTAACCGCCATTTCCTTCTTGTAAGCAAGTCCCTTTTCGAACAGCTTAAGGAATATCCACTGTGTCCACTTGTAGTACTTAGGGTCGGTAGTATTAATTTCTCTTGACCAGTCAAAAGAAAGACCGAGAGCCTTAAGCTGACTTTTAAACCTGGCAATGTTTTTTTCTGTAACTATTTTAGGATGAATTTTATTCTTTATAGCGTAATTCTCCGTAGGAAGTCCGAAAGCATCCCAACCCATAGGGAAAAGAACGTTATATCCCTGCATTCTCTTCTTTCTCGATACTATATCAAGAGCAGTATAGGGACGAGGATGTCCTACGTGCAAGCCTTGTCCCGAGGGATACGGAAATTCTACCAACGCGTAATACTTGGGAAGACTAAAATCCTGCTTTGCGGCAAAGGCATTTGCTTCATCCCACTTTTTTTGCCATCTGGCTTCAATTGTTTTGTAATCGTAATTCATTTATTCAGACCTCACGTTATTAATATCAAGTTTTTTGTCAACCTCTGCTACAATATCAGAAATATCGATTTCAGAGTTCTCGGGCATAAGGCGATCGAGGTTGTAAAATTCTCTGGATTCCCTGTCAAAAACGTTAACGATAACATCACCGTAGTCAACAAGTATCCAAGAATTGCCTCTTTTTCCTTCAATCCGTGCGGCATCTCTGCCACACAGACCTATTTTATATGCCAGCTCGTCTGCCAAAGAAGCAACCTGAGTAGATGAACGTCCGGTTACATTAACGTAATAATCCGTTATGGGACTTTGTTCAAGAAGCTCATACAGTTTGACATCAAGCGCTTTTTTCTCAATCAAAATTGCCACTGCTGCTCTCGCCAGCTCAGACGAAGTGGCATTTTTTAGCGTCTCGTTTTTTGTTTCTTCCATAAATACCTTTCTCCCGAAAATCGGGTAAATAAGCTAAAAACTCATAGCTCATATATAAAATTGTTTTCTTCATCAAAATTCTTGTGGGAATTTGGGAAATACTCCTCTAGCAACAACTCAGATTCTTTCCTGCTGATAATATAATACCAAGTGTCCTGACCCTTTACAGCTTGTCCCGGAAGCGTTGTAATCTGAAAATCGGCAGATGCAGCCTTAAAAACATTTTGCATTGCAAACGCAAGTGCGTGCCCTTTATCTATTTCGAACGAAATTTCATTGTTAGACGAAATGAATTTAAAAAGAGAAAAGAATTCTCTTTTGCTTTTTATAGTGTCAAACAAAGCCTTTGCAAAAAGCTTTTGAGCGTCCATTCTTTCGAGGTCTGCTCTGATATACCCTTTTCTAAAGCGTACAAAATTCAGCGCCGCCTCTCCGTCAAGACTAAGCTTACCGCTTTCCGATACAACACCGCTGCGAAGCGGCTCGGGAACACTTTCTAAATCCAGTGATACGCCACCGAGATAATCGACTAAATCGACAAATCCATCTGTAGTAATAGCAAACGAGCCGTCTATTTTCACTCCAAGCAAATCTGAAACTTTATCCGAAAGCGATTGTAATGCTTCGGTATGCGTTTCACCTTTGATTTTTTTATAGGAATAAAAACCGTTTATCTTCCCCTTTTTATCTCCGTAATTCACATATGTGTCTCTCGGCAGCTGAATTGCGCGCACGGAATTCGAAGCGCTATCGTATGAAACAAGCGCCAGAACATCGGTATTTGACGGAGAATCGTCAAAACCAACCAAAAGAATTGTTAGCGAAGGGTCTTCCGCGCGAGCGGCACTCGCGACACCGGAAAAGACGTATAAAACAGAACAAATCAAAAAAGAAACAGAAAACAGTTTTATTAATACTCTCATTTGCAACCCCCATTTTCTTTTTAGTTTTTGCATTGTAAGAGTATTTAGCTGTGTTATTTTTTTGAAAGCAGAGAATCTTTTACCAAAAATACTTTTTTGTTTATCGGTTTACCAAGGCTTTTTAAGTGAGCTATGGTAGAATCAATTTCCATAACACATGCTTGGTCTAATATCTTTACATTTTCCGAAACAGATTCATGCTTTATTGAGTCAAGAACAAATTTTCTTGTTGATACAGCATCTGTATAAGTTCTGTTTTCTTCTATGAAATCAGCCAAAAATATTATTTTGTCAAAAACACTCATATCCACTCCGCCGACAGTATGCTTGGAAATCGCGGAAAGAATTTCCTCGGTAGCAAATTCCTTAAAATGTGTTTTTACAAAAACAGATGCTGTAAACGAATGAATAACAGATGGAGTGTAATCATCTTCGTTTTCAAGGACAACACCGGCCTCCCTAAGAATTTTGAGATTTGCATCAAAAGGCAGTTCCTTGGTTACGTCATGCAAAATTGCAGCTACTGAAATTTCTTTTTTCTTTTCGGGCAAGCAATTCTCGGCTAAAAACCGAGCGATTTTCTCTACACCAATAGTATGATTGTACCGATGTGTTGACAACCTTAAAGAAATACTTTGACGCAGTTGAACAAGCATTTCTTCGGTTATCATCTGTAAAGACCTCTCATTTGTATATAATTGTTTACTTTTTCGGGAATTAATTTTGAGATATCGTCACAATTCTTAATTTTTTCCCTGAGTTCGGTAGAAGAAAGCTCGGTCACGTCTGTAAGAATCGGAATTATTCTTGCATTATATTTTTCCTTATAATAAGAGGCAAGCTCCGTGAGCCTCTTATCATTTTCCGGTTCACTTTCACGCCTGACGTAGCAAATAGTCGCCAGCGAAAATATTTTATCCGGGCAATACCATGAATCTAGTGTAAGAAACATATCCGTTCCGCACAAAAAATAAAGCTCGTTATCATCTCTTTTTAGTTCAGCCAATGTTGTGGCGGTATAGCTACGTCCGCCGCGCTTTATTTCCATATCGGAAACAACGGCACACGCAAGACCATCAAACGCAAGCCTGGTCATTTCAAGTCGATCCTCTGTTGTAACAGAATCGGATATTTCCTTATGAGGCGGCAGAAAAGCCGGAATAACCAAAAGCGTATCAGGTTTTATTTCGCGGTAAAAAGCTTCACAAGCCCTAATATGTGCAACGTGCGGTGGGTTAAACGTTCCTCCATATATTCCGATTCTGTGCTTCTCTGTCATGGGAGCAAAATCCTTTTCTTTTTTTCGGATTCTTTGTAAAGAACGAACTTTGAGCCAACACAAGAAACTACGTCACAATCAATTGCTTCCGATATCTCTTCCGCAGCTTCCTTTGCAGAATAGCCGCTGTTGTCAAGAACTCTGGCTTTTATAAGTTCTCTTGCCTCAAGAGCATTTGAAATTTGAAGGCAGGTCTCTTCACTTATGCCTCCCTTTCCGATTTGAAATATAGTATCAAGCTCGGTTGCAAGAGAACGAAGATAAGCTCTTTGTTTACTTGTAAGCATATTTACTCCACCTCAAAGAGCGCTCCGGCAAATTCATCTGCCGAAAACGGCTTCATATCATCTATTTTTTCACCAATACCTATAAACTTAACGGGAATTCCAAGTTCCTTCTTGATAGAAAGAACTATGCCGCCCTTTGCAGTTCCGTCAAGCTTAGTAAGTATAAGACCTGTTATATCGGATGCTCCTTTAAATTCCTTAGCCTGAAGAACGGCATTCTGTCCTGTCGTTGCATCGAGAACCAAAAGAGTTTCCTTTGAGCAGCCTGCAAGCTCCCGTCCGATTACTCGGTCAATCTTTGCGAGCTCGTCCATAAGGTTTTTCTTATTATGAAGTCTGCCTGCAGTATCGATAAGCAGGACGTCCGCGCCTCTGCTTTTGACTGCGTTTATAGCATCAAAAACAACGGATGCAGGGTCAGCACCGGCATTCTGCTTTACGATATCAACCCCTGCTCTCTCGCACCAAACCGTAAGCTGCTCTGCTGCAGCTGCGCGGAAGGTATCGGCAGCAGCAACAACAACCTTTTTTCCTTGCGATTTAAGCTCTGCGGCAATTTTTCCGATGGAAGTAGTTTTTCCAACTCCGTTTACACCTATTATAAGTATAACGGAGGGCTTCGTTTCAAGCCTTAAAGGCTCATGCTCACCAACCATTTCCTTGAGTATAGCAAAAAGTTCATTTTTAACAAGCTCGGAATCCTTTATATTCTTTTCGATTACTATTTCCCTGAGTTCGTCTAAAATTTCTTCCGTGGTATACACACCGATATCAGCTGATATGAGAGCTTCTTCCAGCTCCTCAAAAAGCTCCTCATCTACCCTGCGAAAGCTTTTTATAATATCGTCTATTTTACCGACAATCGCATTTTTAGTTTTGCTAAGTCCTTTTTTCAGTTTATCAAAGAACCCCATCTAAAAGCTCCTTTTGTTTTCCTTCTATTTCATTTACGTTAAGCTCTATTGCCTGAGAAATACCTCTCTGCGGCATAGTAACACCGTAAAGGCGGTCACCTATTTCCATAGTACCTCTGCGGTGAGTGATGAGAATAAACTGCGTTCCGTCATCAAAACGCTTTATATACTCACCGAATCTGAATACGTTAACCTCGTCAAGCGCAGCTTCAATCTCGTCCAAAATGCAGAACGGTGTCGGGTTTACCTTCAAAATTGCAAAGAGAAGTGCAATTGCAACGAAAGACTGCTCACCGCCCGAAAGTAGCGCGAGATTCTTTATTATCTTTCCGGGAGGTGCTGCCTTAATCTCTATACCGGAAGTCAGAACATCCTCGGGATCGGTCATTGAAAGCTCTGCGTTTCCGCCGCCAAACAACTCCTTAAAGGTAATGCCAAAGTTATGGTTTATAGCCTCAAATGCGCTTATAAAGCTTGTACGCATCTCGTTTTCAAGCCTATCAATTATGCCAACGAGCTCATCGTACGAGCTTGTAAGGTCAACATACTGCGCATTCAGTCCGTCATATCTCACTTTTACCTCAGCATATTCTTCGATTGCCGTGGGATTATATGAACCAAGCGCGCGAAGTCTGTTTTTGCAAGAAACCTGCAATGCAGCAACCTCATCTCTGTTTTCCGCAGTAACCTCGGGATATTCGAGAGCGACTGCATCCTCATAATTGATTTCGTATTCGTCCCAAAGCTGATGTCCGAGCTTATCCTGCTTTTCCCTAAGAGAATCGCAACGGTTCTCGGATTTTAGCTGCGCTTCTCTGACGGCATCACGGCTGTGACTCTTCTCGTCACGCATTTGACGAATTTTCATAAGCTCTCGCTCAAACTCATCTCCGCCCGCTTCGGTTTCTTTTCTTTCCTTAACGAGCTCTTCGATACGAACCTGAAGCGCTTCGTGCTCCGCTTTGTTTTCTGATTTTATACTGTCAATATTATCGCGCTTTGACGTAATCTCGCTTATTCGCAGATTCTGAGCTTCTTTATCTCTTTCCTGCTCATCAATACGAAGGTCGTAGTTATCAATCATCTGCTGTATGCTTTCGATATCCTTACGTACTTCGGTTATATTGATATAAACGTCAGCGGCCTTGGACCCTAGTTCATCACTTTTTTCATCAAGAATTCCTTTTTCCTCATCCTTCTTGGTTCTGAAGGATTTCAGCGCAGAAATTCTTTCTTCTGTAGCAGAAAATTCACCTTCAAGTTTTTTGATTTCTTCATCTGCTTCATTCTGCTTTCCAACAAGATTATCGTAATCGTCTTTTAACTTTAAAAGAATATTATTGTTGGCATCATATTTTGCACTTGCGCTGTCAAGAGCAGCAAATTGAGAGCGCGAAAGACTCAGAAGGAGTTCTTTTTCCTGCTCAGCATCACGCAAAATACCTTCTGACGATTCTGCTTCTTTATTTATTTCTGCGAGCGCGTCTTCGGTTTTCTTTATCTTCTTGCTAAGCTCGGTTGCTTTTTCCTTGAGAGTGGATATTTCGGTAAGTCGCGAAAGAATTCCGCTATCGCGCTTTGTGCTACCTCCGGTAAATGCACCGCCTACACCGATGAGCTGACCGTCAAGCGTAACTATTTTCACCCTATAGCGCAGTTTTTTTGCTGCAACGGTAGCGTTTTCAATATTGTCAAACACAACCGTTCTGAGAAGAAGCCACTCAATAATGGAACGATACTCATTTTCAGATTGAACGAGAGTATCCGCTCTTCCCACATATCCACCAAAATTCTTTGCTTCGCGTATCTCATCGGTTTCGCTATACGACCTTATAGCGCTAATGGGATAAAACGTTGCTCTTCCCGCATTTGCTCTCTTGAGCGCATACATAGCTGATTTTGCAACTTCTTCATTATCTACTACTATGTTCTGTAGGCTTGAGCCGAGAGCTGTTTCAATTGCGGTTATGTACTTCTTATCAACGTTAATAAGCGTAGAAAGAGGGCCGTGTATTTTTCCGCCGCATATGTTGCCTGAGTTATACTCACGCATAACAAATTTCGTTGATTCGGAATACCCCTCAAAATGATCGTTCATTCTTTGGAGAACCTCTGCTCTTTGTGCCATTGTATCCCTTTCAAGTTTCAATGCATTCAGAGCATCAAGAATATCCTTTTTTTCTTCTTCAAGAGAATCCAGCTTTTCTGTGGACTCTGTAATAACGGCATCCTTTTGAGCAATTTTATTTTTAAATTCCTCTGCATTTTTTTCAGCAAGTTCGGCTGCCTCTTTGAGAGAAAGGGATAATTCTTCATAACGGCGTATTTCAGATTCTATATCAACCGATTTGGTAGAATCGCTCGCCATTGAATTTTTAAGAACCCCTATTCTTACCAAAAGATTATTAGAGTTTCCTTCTTCGACAGTAAGCTCGTCAAGAGCCTCCGTTAAGAGCTTCTGAAGCTCAGAGACCTCGTCAAGAAGCTTCTGCTGCTCAGAGAGAAGAAGAAGACGGTCATCCATAAGCTTTTTGAGCTCGTCCTCTTTTACAGAACGCCTATCAACGTATTCCGACTTCTGCGCCTTTAATGCGGAAATCGAGCCTTCTATCTCTGAAATTCTTAGGCGACACTGCTCGATAAGCTCTGCCGAGTGTGCAAACTCCGAATCGGCAGTACGCAATGCGGTTTCAAGCATACTGAGCTTCTGGTTTGCTGCAATTATTTTATCTGAAAGTTCAGAGGAATGAGCTCTGTTAGACTGAGCTTTTTCGTAAAGATTATTTTCCTGAGAGCGCAAATCGTCAAGTATCTGATCGATTATTTCAAGCTCGTGAGTAGCAAGCGCAAGAGCCTTATCAGCCTCCTCAATATCCTCTCTTACCTTTGCGGTATCAAAAAGCCAAAGAGAAACGTCTGCGCGCTTCTTTTCCTCATATATTGCAAGACCTTTTCTTGCCTTTTCTGCTTCTTTTTCAAGCGGAACTACACGGTTTTCAAGCTCAGAAAGAATATCCTTAACACGATCAAGGTTATCCTGAACAGCCTTAAGCTTACGCTCTGACTCTTCTTTTCTGTGACGGTATTTTGAAATACCTGCGGCCTCTTCAAAGATACTACGGCGCTCATCACTCTTTTTTGATATGATTTCCGCAATTTTACCCTGACCGATTATTGAATATCCTTCACGGCCGACACCCGTATTCATAAAGAGCTCGTAAATATCACGAAGTCTCTTAGGCTGACGGTTAATAAGATATTCACTCTCTCCCGTGCGAAAGTAACGTCTGGTTACGACCACTTCATCGTATTCCGAATCCAAGCGATTCTCGGGATCTGTGTTATCGAAGGTAACGGAAACCTCTGCAAATCCCATAGGACGCCGCTCGTCCGTACCGCCGAATATAACGTCCTCCATCTTCGTTCCGCGGATATTACGGCTCGAAAGCTCACCGAGAACCCAACGCATGGCGTCAGAAATATTTGATTTTCCGCTTCCGTTAGGTCCAACGATAACGGTAGCGCCTCGTTCGAAGGTTAATACCGTTCTGTTCGGGAATGATTTGAAGCCGTGAAGTTCAAGTGACTTTAAATACATTTATATTTTCCTTTCTTCGCATTCTACCTCATATCCGAAAAGCGAGTCATCCTCAATGAAAGTTAACTCGGATATCAAAAATTCCGATATTAAGCGAAGCTTGTTATTTTTCTTCTGTCCGATTGCTTTCGAAAGCGCTCCTGTAGGCACCTTAACTATTAAAGAAGATTTTTCCGAAAGCTTTAATTTTTTAATTTTTTCTCGCATCAATTCATAAAAGACGCGATTTTCACAAAGCTCACCCAGAGCAACGTGATTAGGCCCTGCATAATAAGCCTCAGGGCTTGATAAATTTTCCGATGCGCAAAGACCTATCCTTATTACATCTACTCCGCGCTCATAAAAGATGCGCAGAATTTCTGAGGTTCTTGATATAGCCTCTTCCTCCGAAAGAGGAATATAGTCCCCAATCTCAGCCATTTTACAAAGTTCCGTATCTCTGAAAACAACCGTTGGATATACTCTTGCTCCGTCTGCTCCGGCGTCACATATAAATTTCGCTGTCGCCTTCTCATTCTCAAGAGTTGCGCCCGGTAATCCTATCATCATCTGACCTATAAGCAAAAAGCCTCTGTCTTTTATCATTTTAACAGCCTTTTGCTCTGCCGCAAAATCATGACCGCGCTTAGAAGCTCTAAGAACCTCATCGGAGGAGCTTTGAAGTCCAAGCTCTATGACACGCACACCATACTGCGCGAGCGTATCGAGAATTCTTTCGTCAATATAATCGGGACGAGTTGAGCATCTTATTGACTTTACTCTGCCGTTTTGCACGTAAGAGTACGCAATTTTCAAAAGCTCGGACATCAAAGAATATTCTATTCCGGTAAATGAACCACCGAAAAAGGCTATCTCAGCTTCTGTATCAGAAGCTATTGTGGAAAGTGCGTTTTCTATTATATCAATAACTGAATTCGGGTCAAAGCTCTTTTGACCTGTTATTGATTTCTGATTGCAAAAAACGCATTGATTAGGACATCCTAGGTGAGGAATAAAAATCGGTATATTTACGTGTTTTTTCATATTCCGATACCAAAAAGCTCAAGGGCAGCCTTCGCAGCAAGCATCTCTGCATCCTTTTTCGTGCCTGCGCTTCCTTGCCCAACAACGTTATTGTTGATTTTCGCCTCAACCGTAAAAATCTTTTTGTGCTCAGGTCCGTTTTCCGAAAGCACGGAATATTCAAGAATCGATGCCCCATCTTTTTCAACAAGCTGCTGAAGCATAGTCTTGTAATCACCCGACTGCATCTTTTCCGATTTGTCTATCTCAGCCTTAAAAAGTCCGAGAACCGCATCTTTAGCTCCCGTAATAGAAAACGATTCCGAATCAAGATAAATAGCTCCAACAAGAGCTTCCAAGGTATCGGCAAGAACCTTTGGGCGGTTTCTGCAATTAGTTAATTCTTCACCTCTGCCGACATTTATATAATCGCCAAGCTTAATTGTAGCAGCAACCGCCGCAAGTGTTTTTTCGCAAACGAGGTACTGTCTGATTTTAGTCAGAGCTCCCTCCGAATATTTTTTGAACTGCTTATAAAGATATTCCGAAATAGTTATTTGCAAAACGGCATCTCCAAGAAATTCAAGTCTCTCGTTGGAAGGATAAGATATTCCCTTGTATTTTCGCTCGTTTGCAAACGAAGAATGGGTAAGAGCATTTTCGAGGTATGCAACATCACGGAATTTATATCCTATAACATCACAGAGCAAAAACAAATCCTTGCCTATTGCCATATTATACCTCCTTCACACTTACGAATTAAACTTCTGTTCCGTACATTTTATCAGCATCTGCTATCATTTTCTTATCATCAAAATCAGCGGCAAATTTCGCAATTTCTCTGTTAATTCCGGTTTGAACAAACTCTATTGCCTGTCTTACCGCATTTTTTATTGCCTTGGCATCTGACGAGCCGTGAGCTTTAATTACAGGTTTGGATATTCCGAGAAGAGGCGCTCCGCCGTGCTCAGAAGAATCAAAGCGCTTCTTTATATCCTTAATTTTGTCCTTCATTGTCAGCGCGGAAACCTTAGTAGCTATATTCGTGTAAAAAAGCTCTTTTACAAGATTGAGCATAAATTTGCCCATACCTTCAATACACTTCAAAAAAATATTACCTGTATAGCCATCAGTTACAAGAACGTCAACAACGTTAAAAGGAACTTCTTTCGATTCTACGTTACCTACAAAGTTAAGCCCACTTTCACTGAGTGTCTGATAGGATTCAACCTGAAGCATATTTCCCTTATTATACTCGGTTCCGTTATTAAGCTGACCTACACGAGGACGGTCAATGTTATATATTTTCTCCATATACTTAGCGCCCATGAACGCAAACTGAGAAATGTTATCAGACGTTACAGTCAGGTTTGCACCGGAGTCCATAAGCAAAACAGGATTTGAAAGAGGCAGAACACTTGCAATAGCCGCTCGATTAATACCTACTATTCTTTTTACGATAAGCGTTGCACCTGTAATAAGCGCGCCAGTGTTTCCTGCCGAGACAAAAGCATCAACTTCACCGTTAGAAAGCATTTTAAGTCCCATGCTCATAGAAGAATCTCTCTTCTCACGCACTACACACATCGGCTTATCTTCCATTGTTATGACAGACTTTGAATTTACAATCTGAATACCCGTGAGATTCAAATCATTCTGAACAGCTACGTCAGAAATTACATTTTCATCGCCTATTACGAGTATTTCTTCATTATATTCTTGAGAAGCTGCAATTGCGCCCTTAATTATTTCAAGAGGAGCATTGTCACCACTCATTACGTCTACAAGGATTTTCATATACTACTTTAAAAAAGCAAAATCAGAAGCTAATATTTCAAGCGAACGCAGAGCATAAGCTTCGTTTCTGCATTTTTTTCCTCCTTTTATTTTTTTATCAAAGGGAGCTATTATACCGAAATTTGCATTCATAGGCTGGAAGGAAGACGAAATGCCACCTTCACTCACATAGTGCGCCAGCGCACCAATTTCGGTTTCTTTAGGGAAAATAACGGCTTCGCGCCCCAAAGCTCGCATTGCAGCGTTAATTCCTGCTACAAATCCCGATGAGGTAGATTCTACGTATCCTTCAACTCCGGTCATTTGTCCTGCAAAAAACAAATCTTCGCGATTTCGAACAGAATACTTAGCAGTAAGAAATCCGGGAGAACTAAGATATGTATTTCTGTGCATAACTCCGTAACGAAAGAATTCTGCGTTTTCAAGCCCCGGAATCATTCTAAACACTCTTCGTTGTTCACCAAAAGTCAAATGCGTCTGAAAGCCTACGATATTATACATTGTTCCCTCGCGATTCTCACGGCGAAGCTGCACTGTCGCATACGCATCCTCGTTAGTTTTGGGAACAGGAAGTCCAACAGGCTTCATCGGGCCAAATCTCAGAGTGTCGTACCCTCGCGATGCCATTACCTCTACCGGCATGCAACCCTCGAAAACCGTAACCTCTTCCTGAAGCTCGCGGTCAAATGCCTTTAACGGCGCAACGTCCGCATTAACAAGCTCGTTATAAAAGGCATCATATTCTTCTTTTGTCATAGGACAATTCAGATAGTCCTCAGGACTGCCTTTACCGTACCTTGAAGCAAAAAACGCTTTGCTTGTATCAACCGTAGAAAAATCAACTATTGGTGCTGCAGCATCAAAAAAATGAAGCTCTTTTCCGCCGGTCAGCTCCGCAATTTTTTCAGCCAGAGGCTCTGATGTAAGAGGACCTGTCGCTATAACGGTTACAGCATCTTCCGGAATTTCGGTAACCTCTTCGGTTATCACCTTGATTGCCGGATTTGATTTTATTTTTTCTGTAATGTACTCAGAAAATTGCTCTCTGTTAACCGCAAGAGCGCTTCCTGCAGGGACCTCGGAGGCATAAGCTGCCTCCATTATAAGAGAGCCTAGGTCCGTAAGCTCTTTCTTTAAAAGTCCAACAGCGTTTGTTATATCGTTTGAACGCAGTGAATTGGAGCAAACAAGCTCGGCAAAACCGTCAAAATGATGCGCAGGAGAATACTTTTTGGGCTTCATTTCATAAAGCTCAACTAAAGCCCCCAGTTTTGCCGCCTGATATGCCGCCTCGCACCCGGCAAGGCCTGCTCCTATTACTTTTACAATAGGTTTATCAGCCATTACTCTATTACCGTCATTTCCTGCTCGCGTTTGTACCCGCAAGCTTTGTTTTTGCATATAACGCTTTTTTTGCTTTTGCGATAGTAGAGCATTTCACCGCATTCAGGACACTTTTCCAAAAGCGGCATATCCCAGCTTGAAAAATCGCATTCCGGATATTTTTCGCAGCTATAGAAAAGAGTTCTTCCCTTTCCGTGACGGGCAAGCACCTTTGAAGAGCACTTCGGACAAAGCGTACCTGTGTCAACGGTTTTCTGCTTTGTATTGGTGCAGGTTGGATAGTTTGAACAAGCATAAAACGTTCCGTAGCGTCCGCGCCTTGTAACCATTTCACCGCCGCAAGCCTCGCATTTGAATCCTGCAAGCTCCACTTTTTCTTCCTCTTTTACAAGAACGTTTCCGTCCTTATCAAGAGCCTTGGTATTGCGGCACACAGGGTACGAAGGACAAGCAAGAAATTTACCGAATCTGCCGTTTTTATATATCATTTTAGCTCCGCACTTGTCGCAGATTACATCACTTTCTTCATATGAAGGAGCAACGTTAACCTTCGAATCGGTGCTGTAAGCAACACGCATTTCTTTTTCAAAAGTTTTATAGAAATCCGAAATGACGCCCACAATGGTGTTCTCTTTGTTTTCAATAGAATCAAGCTTAGATTCCATTGAGGCTGTATATTCGTAGTCTATTATTTCAGGAAAATGCTCGCGCATAAACTTAGTGGTGATTTCTCCAAGCTCGGTTCCGGCGAGTGCTTTTCCTTCGCGCTTTACGTAATTTCTTGATACAATAATCGAAATAATAGGCGCGTAGGTCGAGGGTCTTCCAATTCCGTTCTCTTCAAGAAATTTAATAAGCGATGCCTCTGTATATCTTGCGGGAGGCTCTGTGAAATGCTGCTCTTTTTCAAGAGAGTTACAAACTAAAATTTGGTTCTTCTTTACTTCCGGAAGCTTTGCCAATGAAACGTTATCTTCATCAGCAGCATCGTATTCATCGGTATCGTATAATACCATAAAGCCACGTGATTTTATAACGTATCCGCCTGTTTTAAAAATATATCCGGAATTTTCTGCCTCTACAGTAACGGTATCAAGCACCGCTGCCTGCATCTGACTGGCAATGAAGCGTTCCCAAATCAGCTTGTAAATTTTATACTGCTCTAAAGAGAGATATTTACGGACCTGCTTAGGAGTGATATAAACGTTAGACGGACGTATTGCCTCGTGCGCATCCTGAGAATTTGCATTACTCTTATAAACTCTGGGCGTATCGGGAAGGCTTTCCTTTCCGTAGTTTTGTTCAATAAATTCGAGTGCAGACTCCTGCGCCGATGCAGAAATACGCTGAGAATCTGTACGCATATAGGTAATAAGACCTTGCACTCCACCGAATTCAGCACCAAGATTAAGACCGTCATACAGCTCCTGTGCTACCTTCATAATTCTTTGCGCCTGATATCCAAGTCTCTTGGATGCTTCTTGCTGAAGTGTTGAAGTTGTAAAAGGGGGCGCGGGCATTTTTTGCTTTTCTGCATGCTTTACAGAGATAATCTTAAATTCACCTTTTGAAACTTCGCTTGTTATTCTTTCTGCTTCTTCTGCATCAGAAATTTTTAGTTTTCCCTTTTTATCTCCATAAAATTTGAAGTTAATATCACCGTCTGACGAAGAAAGAAGCGCATCTAAAGTCCAGTATTCCTGTGGAACAAAAGAGCGGATTTCTTCTTCTCTTTCCGTAATTATTCTTACAGCAACCGACTGAACTCGTCCTCCCGAAAGTCCGCTTTTTACGTTTTTCCAAAGAACCTGGCTGAGATTGAATCCTATAAGACGATCAAGAATTCTTCTTGCCTGCTGAGAGTTAACAAGATCCTCATTGATTCTGCGAGGATTTTTAATTGCTTCCTTAACAGCAGTCTTAGTAATCTCGTTGAACGTTATTCTGCATTCCTTGCTTGCCGGAATTCCAAGCTGAGCGGCAATGTGCCATGAAATCGCTTCTCCTTCGCGGTCAGGGTCCGTAGCGAGAAAAATTTTATTTGCGGATTTAGCTTCTTTTTTTAGCTCTTTAATTACGTCTCCCTTGCCTCTTATGTTTATATAATGAGGTTCAAATCCGTTTTCCACGTCTATTCCGAGCGTACTCTTTGGAAGGTCTCTCACGTGTCCCTTGGATGCGATAACCTTATAGTTTGAGCCGAGATATCCTTTGATTGTATTTGCCTTTGCCGGTGATTCTACGATTACTAAATTTGCCATAGCTTAAGCGCTTCGTTGCGCTTCCTTTCTGATAATTCACTCTTACTACTACTCAAAGGCTACGCTTGACCTTTTCTCCGGGAAGCATTACTATAAAGCGCCCCATCTCCAGAGCCAAAAGACCTTTCATAACCTTTCTGAGTGAAAGATTTGAATCAACAAGTGATTCTATACTGCATTCCTCGTTTTGAGGAATTTTTTTATATATTTCCAAAGTATCGCTATCGAATCCTTCCATAGCCATCTTTGGTTCTTCTTGAATCTCAATGATTTTGTTTTGCTGAGACTGTTTCTCGGCAAGTGGAACGGATGTGCTCTTTTTTGCCGAATGTCTGAATACCGAATCATTCGAAGTGATTGCAGAAACAGAATATTGCTTTAACGCTTCATATACGTCTGCTTTTGCAATTTGTGCAAGCTTGAATGGATTTAAGAGCCCCTTTGAGCTTTCATCAAAATCCCTTATAATATCATCAGCAGATACACATAGACGCGCACCGTTTTTGATAAGAAGATTTGTTAATTCGCTATTTACGTTTCCGACATTCCCCGGCAACGCATACAAAACTCTGTCCTGTTTTTGAGCATACCTGGCAGTAATAAGAGCTCCGCTCTTCTCACGCCCTTCTATTATTAATACAGCTTTAGAAAGTCCGCTTATTATTCTGTTTCTTTTTGGAAAATTGTTTCTGTCGGGACGCGTTCCCGGAGCATATTCAGTGATAACGCAACCGTGTTTTACTATCTCACGCGCTAAGTTTTTGTGGACAATAGGATAGCAAACGTCAATTCCACTACCAAGGACGGCAACGGTGATTCCGCCTATAGAAAGCGAACCCGCATGTGCTACTCCGTCAATACCAAGCGCCATACCGGATACTATAGTAGCACCTGCTCCCGCAAGGTCTCTGGAAATAGAGAATGCATTTTTTAGTCCGTATTCACTGGGTCTTCTTGTTCCTACAACCGAAATACAGAAATGCTCATTAAAATCAGGGAATACACCTCTGTAATACAAAAGAACCGGCGGATTAGATATTATCTTGAGTGATTCGGGAAATAGCGAATCTGTGAAATTGACTATTCCGATATTTTTGGAAACACAGTACTCGTATATTTCTTTAGCCTTATCTATTCTTTTATCTGACAAGGCCGCAACGTCATTAGTTTTTGAACCAATGACAGCGATTATATCCGTTTCATCGGCCTCATATACCTTTTCAACCGTACCGAAATGAAGAAAAAGCTTGCGAAAATTTTCAGTCCCGGGCGTACAAGCCAGAGAAAGCCATATCCATAAAATCTGCTTATTCATTTTATCTCAGAATTATCTGCTCTGCTCCCATATAAGTATAGATGCCGCAACAGCTGCATTAAGCGACTCGGTTGCCGGCGAAATAGGAATGTAAACGCTTTTATTGCATTCTGCTGAAATTTCAGCAGGAATGCCGTGTCCTTCGTTGCCGATAATAAATATATCGTCCTTATTGGCAGCGATAGAGGTAAGCGGAACTGCAGAGTCTGTAAGCTCCGCTGCAAAAACCCTTCTTCCCGAATCCTTAGCCGCACTTATAAACGAAGAAAAATCCTTTACAATGGTAGCCTTTATTTTGAACAAACTACCCATTGCACTTCTTACCGTCTTTGGATTATAAAGATCTGCCGAATCGGCTGATAAAATTATATGCCCTACACCAAAAGCGACAGCACTTCGAATTACAGCTCCGAGATTTCCGGGATCTCTGAGTGAACACAGAGCGATTGCTCGTTCTGAGGGCAAAAGAAAAAAGTCTTCCTTATATATTATATCCAACTCAGAGAAAAAGTCAAGATATTTTATCACTATAATAATACCTTGCGGGGCTTTTTCTGTAGAAATTTTTTCAAAAGCGCTGTCAGAAAGACATATAAGATTCGTGTTGTTATATATTTTATCGCAAAATGCTTCTTTGATTCGTAAAATCAGTGATGCTCTCTTGCTTTCAGAAACAAATATATGAGTCACCGGCAAAGCGCTGTTTGCAGCCTCAAAGCAGAGTTTTTCTCCTTCTGCAATGAAAGCGCGCTCATTTTCTCTGTTCTTTTTTTCCGAGAGCGATGCTGCCCATTTAACGACAGGGTTTTGTCTGCTCGTTATTATCTCGCTTAAAATATTCATTTTAACCCTTTCAAATGTAAGCTTTTATTTAAAAAATCCCGGATTACCGTGTAGGAAATCCGGGAATATTATTAAAGTGCAGCCTTTGCCATTTCGCAAACCTTTGCGAAAGCATCCTTATCGGAAACTGCTATTTCAGAAAGCATCTTACGGTTAAGATCAATACCCGCAACCTTAAGACCGTGCATAAGTGTGGAATAGTTCATTCCGTTAACCTTTGCCTGAGCATTGATTCTTGCAATCCAGAGAGAACGCATATTTCTCTTCTTCTGCTTACGTCCTATAAATGCATACTGACCGCTCTTGAGAACAGCCTGCTTTGCCATCTTAAAATGCTTGGATTTTGCGCCCCAGTAGCCCTTAGCCGCCTTGAGTACGCTCTTTCTTCTTTTACGCGTCATAAGCGCGCCCTTAATTCTAGCCATTTATCTTTTCCTCCAATTTTCTCTTAATGCCTTATTACTTCTGAATAAGGGATCTGTAAGTAGGTGCAAAGCACTCGCTAAGTATAGCACCCTTGCGAAGACCTCTCTTGCGCTTAGAAGTCTTATGACCGAGATTGTGACGGTGGTTGTTGTGAGACATCTTTACTTTGCCGCTACCGGTAAGAGAAAATCTCTTAGCAGATGCTCTGTGTGTCTTGATTTTTCCCATAATTATTCTCCTTCTTGGGTTTTACCCTTATTTAATACTAATTTGCAGTGATATAGGAATCACTTTTTATCCTGTTTTACGGGGGAGAGGATAATCGACATAAAACGACCTTCGAGTATTGGCTTTTTCTCGGCAGAGCCTACACCTGTAAGTGCCGCCTCGAATTTTTCAATAACCTCGCGTCCCAGCTCCATATGGGTCATTTCTCTTCCCTTAAAACGAACTACCGCTTTTACCTTATTTCCCTCACCGAGAAATCTCTTTGCCTGATTAACTCTGGTATCAAAATCGTGCTGCTCGATACGGCAGGAGAGCTGAACCTCCTTGACTTTTACGATAACCTGCTTTTTCTTAGCTTCCTTTTCTCTCTTGTCTCGCTCAAAACAAAACTTCCCGTAATCGATTGCACGGCATACGGGGGGAGTTGCGTTTGGAACGATAAGAACAAGGTCTACACCGTTATTTGCGGCATAATTCAAAGCATCGTCAATCTTCATAATACCGACCTGCTCGTTCTGAGGACCCAGAACTCTTACCTCAGCGGCTTTAATTTCCTCGTTGACAAGTAAATCCTTGTTGTTATTAGCGCTAATTGTTTTGTACCTCCGAAAAACAAAAAATGCATACAGACAATATCCGTACGCACACAAAAACCCCAAAGGGAGTATCGTATTAACCATACGCACCTCTGTGGCATGGTGAGAACGGAAATTCTGCTTGTTAGTGAAGTCTTACTTCTACTTCGGTAGTATATCACACAATTTTTAGTTTGTCAATAGGTTTTGAAAAATAAATTTCAAAATAAATTTTATTTCGAATGATTCGAATGATATTAATTTTTATCTTTTTTCACTTAACCTATGGATTTTTTCTTTTTTATATGTTATAATATAATGTATTTTTATATCCAAAAAACTGTTTCAGAGGTAATTTTAGAAAATGCAAGAATCAAATAACATTTACATAGACGTCAATCTCCCAGTTCTTCCGTTAAGAGGTATAGTAGGTTTTCCTGCAGTTCAGCTTAATATCGAAATTGCTCGTCCCTCTTCTTTGAAGGCATTCACGGCTTCAGCAACGCTTAACGATGCAAAAATTCTTTTGGTTGCTCAAAAAGAGATAGACGTGGAAAACCCTTCCGAAAACGACCTTTACCGCACCGGCGTGCTTGCAGAAATAAAACACGTTGTCAAAAACCCGCAAGGAACACTTAACGTTATATTCGAAGGTATTGCAAGAGCAAAAATAGCTGCTTTTGACACCACGCAGAGCTTCATAACCGCTACAGCTACTGTAAAAAAGCCGACAAAATGTTCTGTCACAACGCAGATTGAAGCTCTCATGCGCGAGGTAAAAAACCGCCTGAATACAATAAAGGACATTCATCCTACATTTACCGAGGATATGCGTCTTTCTGCTGAGGCAATAACAGACCCTGCATATTTAGCGGATTTTGTTGCTTCTTCTGCGGTAATCGACTACAAAAACAAGCAAACCGTTCTTGAAACGTTTATGCCTCGTCTTAGACTGGAAAAATTGCTTTGGGCGCTTGAGGAAGAAGCTATGCTCCTTGAAACCGAGCATTCTATTCAAATGCAAGTAAGAGAAAAAATTGACCGCAACCAAAAGGACTATTTTCTCAGAGAGCAAATAAAAGCTATTCAGTCGGAGTTGGGTGAAGAAGAGGACGATGAAATAAGAGAGTACGAAGAACGCATAGCCGCTACGTCAATGCCTGATGAAATAAAAGAAAGACTCTACAAAGAACTTTCAAAGCTCGCAAAAACGCCTTTCGGCGCTGCCGAAAGCACCGTTCTGCGTTCTTACCTTGACACCTGCCTTGATTTTCCGTTCGGAAAGAAAACCAATGAAACCGTTACCGTTGAAGAAGCAAGAATTCAACTTGACGTTGACCATGACGGTCTCGACAAGGTAAAAGAAAGAATACTTGAATTTGTTGCTGTAAAACAGTTTTCGCCCAACGTTAAAAATCAAATTATATGCCTTGTCGGTCCTCCCGGTGTCGGCAAAACATCTGTAGCTGCATCTGTAGCAAAAGCTCTCAAACGCAAATACGCGAGAGTTTCTCTTGGCGGAATGCACGATGAGGCGGAAATCAGAGGCCACAGAAAAACCTATGTTGGCGCTATGCCCGGAAGAATAGTTACTGCTCTTATAAACGCAAAGGTGGAAAATCCGGTAATCGTTCTTGACGAAATCGACAAGCTTGCTCATGATTTCAGAGGAGATCCCACCTCTGCTCTTCTCGAAGTTCTTGACCCGGAGCAAAACAAATTTTTCCGTGACAATTTTATGGAAATTCCAATAGATCTTTCTGACGTTTTATTCATAGCAACGGCAAACAGCTATGCTTCTATCCCTATGCCTCTTCTTGACAGAATGGAAGTCATAGAGCTTTCTACCTATACGGATTCCGAGAAAATAGCCATTGCAAAAAACCACCTCATACCCAAGCAGCTGAAGAGGAACGGTATGACCAAGCGCCAGATTAAGATAAAGGACTGCGCCATATCAGCTCTTATCAAGGATTATACAAAAGAAGCGGGTGTGAGAAACCTTGAGCGAGAAATCGCTTCTCTTATTCGCAAGGGAGCAAAGAAAATCGCGGAAACTAACGCAAAGTCCGTGACTATTACCGAAAAGAACATTTCCGATTTTCTCGGAAAAAGAAAGATTATTCCTGAGCTTCCCGAATCCGAAAACAAGGTAGGAATCGTTAACGGCCTTGCATATACGCAAATGGGAGGAGATCTTCTTAAGGTAGAGGTCGCCACTATGGACGGTGACGGAAAGATTGAGCTTACGGGTTCTTTGGGAGACGTTATGAAGGAATCGGCAAAAATAGCGCATTCTTACGTACGTACCATTGCGGATAAGTATTCAATTGATACTAAATTTAACAAAACCAAGGATATACACATTCACTTTCCCGAGGGAGCTATCCCGAAGGACGGTCCTTCCGCAGGCGTTACCATGGTTACGGCTATAGTAAGCGCACTCAGCAATATTCCTGTAAGATGTGACGTAGCAATGACCGGAGAAATCACCCTCAGAGGAAAGGTGCTCGCTATAGGTGGGCTTCGCGAAAAAACTCTCGCTGCATACAGAGCGGGAATAAAAACCGTACTTATTCCCGAGGATAATATGAGAGATATCGATGAGGTGGACCGTGAGGCACGCGCCAAGCTCAATTTCATTCCCTGTAAAACAGCGGAAGATGTGCTCGCTAACGCTCTCTCGATATAGGATATTAAAAATATGAAAATAAACATCAACAATGCCGAGCTTTTTACAACGGTAGGTGCATCAAAGCAATTCCCGAGAGACCCGAAGCCGCAGGTTGCTCTGTCGGGTCGCTCAAATGTTGGAAAAAGTTCGCTCATAAACACGCTTCTTGGAAGAAAATCACTTGCCAGAGTATCATCTGCTCCGGGAAAAACCATAACAATTAATTATTACGGCATAGATAAAAAAATGTATCTCGTAGACCTCCCAGGCTACGGCTATGCAAAGCGTTCAAAGGAATCGAAAAAGGTTTGGAGCTCTCTTACCGAGGATTTTTTCCTTAAAAACCCTTCATCAGACGCGCTAAAACTTGTTATTCAGCTTATTGACGTTCGTACCGGACCAACCGAAGATGACGTTATGATGATAAACTGGCTTATCGATATGGATATACCGTTCACGGTAGTCTGCACAAAAACGGATAAGCTATCAAAAAACCAGCTTAATGAAGCTCTGAACGATCTTCAAAAAAACTATTTTTCAGATACCGGTATAGAGCTTCTCCCCTTCTCTTCTGTAACCAGAGTCGGTAAGGACGAGCTGTGGAAAAAAATTTTTGAAGCAATAGACTAAAGCTTTAACGGAAGTACACGGAGGAGTAATTATTAATGACAACCGATATAAGATTATTAATTCTTTCTGCTCTGGCAACGCTTATTACACTGTCAATACACGAGTTCTCACACGCACTTGCTGCGTATAAGCTTGGCGACAACACCGCTAAATATATGGGTCGACTATCTATAAATCCTATAAAGCACCTCGACCCCGTAGGCGCGTTATGCATGATTTTTTTCAGATTTGGTTGGGCAAAGCCGGTTCCGATAGACCCGCGAAATTTTAAAAAACCCAAACGAGACTTTGCAATATCCGCTCTTGCCGGCCCACTTTCCAACCTCATAATCGCATTTCTTTCTTCATTTATATATCTATTTACCTTCGCGTGCCTAAGAGATGTTGCATTTTCAAGCAATCTAACACTTCAGATAGCGCAAAACTCTTTGGATTTTCTTTATATTTTTCATCGAATAAACGTTGGCCTTGCTATTTTCAACTTGATTCCTATCCCACCTCTTGACGGCTCAAGAATTTTAAATGCACTTCTTCCCCAAAAATTATATTTTAAAATTATGAAATACGAGAGAACCATATATTTTGTTCTCATTGGGTGGTTATTTTTCGGCTACGTTGTTTCGGAAGCGCTTCTTAGAATTCCGTTTATTGCCGCAAGCCCTGTGCTTTCGCTCATCGCAAAGGTATTTTCTTTATCTGATATGCTATCCTACGTATTCAACTTCGTATCCAAGCTAATGCTTGATTTTTGGAAATTAATTCCCTTTTTGAAATCCTAAAAAACTCATTTTGAGGTATTACAATGATAGAACAGCTCACGTACCGTCTTGATCAGTTTGAAGGACCGCTTGACCTTCTTTTGATGCTGATAAGTAAAAATAAAGTAAGTATAACCGATATACCGATAGCCATAATATGTGATCAGTATATGCAATATATTGAAGAGGCTCAAAAAATGGACCTTGATATTGCAAGTGATTTTATCGTTATGGCAAGCGAGCTTATGCTTATTAAAAGCAAGATGCTTCTGCCGCACGAGGAAGGAACGGAGAACGACCCAAGACGAGAAATTGCAGATGCGCTTCTTCTTTATCAGCAAGCCAAGCTTGCCGCTAAGGAAATGAGACCTTTATACGATGAGTTTTCTTCCAGGTATACGAAGGGAACGGATGATATTCCGCCTGAAAAAGGCTTACCGCTTGACCTTGATACCAATCTCCTCATCAAAGCTCTCAATTCTGTAATGAGAAGAATTCGAGTTGCGCAATCCGAAAGAACCCCTACAGAGCTTGTAAATCCTCTTATCAAGCACAAAATAGTTTCTGTCGAAGAAAAAATTGAAGAAATATGCGAGCTGCTTGAAGAAAACGAAGAATGCTCACTCTTTTTCCTGTTAAAGAATTCCGAATCACGCTCAGAGCTGATTGCCAGATTTATGGGCATTCTTGAACTAATTAAAATACACCGAATATCTATCACCACGGTACATTTTGTTGAAGATGTTGCCGAATATGAACAAACGGGGCTCGAAATGAAATTCAAACTTAACCCAGACTATGTTCCGGGAGATATTCTCGAAAGCGAATTTGATATCAGCGCAGAAAACGCAGAAGATGACAAAAACAACAATGGAGAAGTTTAAAATATGAGCAGCGAAGTAATTAATGAAGAGCTCAACGAGGCTAAAACCGATATAACCGAAAATATCCCTGCCGAGCCCGAAAGAGAAATTGTTATTGAAGAGGCTATTGAGGCTATTCTCTTTGCCGCGGGTCACCCTATTTCTTACGCCACCTTGGCAAGAGTATTCGAAACAACACCTACCAAAATAAAAGATACCGTTCTTGATTACGCTCTTAAATACAACAATTCCGATATTGCCAGAGGCGTAATTCTTCTCACATATTCAGACTCCTGCCAGTTATGTACCAAACAGCATTATCTTACCGAAATAAGAGAAGCTCTCGGAATCAAAAAAAGCGGAACGCTATCAACCTCAGCACTTGAAACGCTTGCTATCGTAGCATATAATCAGCCTGTAACAAGAATTTTTGTTGATACCCTGCGTAAAGTGGATTCTTCTTATGCGATGAATAGCCTTATCGACAGAGGTCTTATTGAATGCAAGGGCAGACTTGACGTTCCCGGAAGACCAATGCTCTACGGAACTACCTCCGACTTTTTAAGATCCTTCGGAATTACCTCAATCGAGGATTTGCCGAAACCCGGTGAAGAAATTTCAGAAGTTTTTGCAAAAACCAATCTTTCTAATACCGAAGAAGAATTAAACGCTGAGCAATTGGAAATACTACCGGCAGAAACCGAAGCCGAAATTCCTTCTGAAAATACCGAAAACATTGCGCAAAACGACAAAAGTGAGTCGTTTAGTGACGAAGATATGGAGCCTTCGGCAGAGGACGATATTATAGAGGATCCGCAGTAAATGTATAAAACGGAAGTACTTCTTGTTTTAATAATCATTCTTATTATGACAATGTTTCTGTGGCAAACCATTTCCTTGAGAATAAACTTCTCTTCTCTGTCCACGGTAACTATAGAATACTTTCCGATAAAACTTATACTTTATAGTTTTTGCAAACGAAAAAAAAGAAAAAGGAAGCTTATAAAACAAACGAAAAAGCTTCTTTTTTTCCTGTCTCCAATATTTAAATCAGTCAATTTTCTCTTAGAAAGATCAAATCTAAAAATATTTAGTTTTTCTCTCCCGCATTCAAAATCAAAAGAACCGCACAGATATTTTTTATCAAAAGAAATCAACTCCTTATCTAAGCTTTATATCTGCTCCATTCTATACGCAAATTCTAAACTCTCTTATACCGACACAGCTGACGGAAATTTTTCAGATAATGACGATTATATCTTTGATTTCGAGATTACAACAAGGCTTTACAATGTTTTTTTAGCATTCTCAGTTCTTATCTTTTACAGTATAAAAAAGAGAGGAAAGAAAAAAATTGTCTGAAAATAAAATGAGCGATATTATAAGATCTTCACTGGAAGGGGTAAAGAGCTTTACCGATATGCAAACAGTAATCGGAAACGCTATTCACACGCCGTCCGGTGTCACGGTTATCCCCGTATCCAAGGTGTCTGTAGGCTTTGCAGGCGGCGGTGTGGATTTCGGAATTAAAAAGCTTGTGGGGGCTCAAAATTTCGGCAGCGGCAGCGGAAGCGGTGTTTCCATCACACCTATTGCTTTTCTTACCGTGGGAAAAAACGCAGACGTCAATCTGATTCAAATAAATCCTGATGCAAATAAAAGCGTTGAAAAAATTGCCTCGCTTATCGAACACACTCCCGAGCTGATCGAAAAGATTAAAAACACTTTTTCCGAATAAAGCTTTTTGAAACTTTTTCTTTGTATACTCTCCCGTTCTTTTGCAAAAATAATATCGGGAGGATTATTATGAAAGATAACAGAGAAAAAATCTTTATAATTTTGCTGATTTCAGCCTTAATTTTTTCGCTATTTACAATATACGCATACTCAGCACAAAAACACGAAATTAAGGTGAGTGCAAAGGCTGCGGCTCTTTACAACCCCGAAATGGGAACCTTTCTTTACACAAAGAACGAAAACGAACGTCTTTCAATGGCAAGCACGACAAAAATTATGACTGCCATAATAGCCATTGAAAACTCCGATTTAGATAAAATTATAACAGTAGATGATCGCGCTATCGGAATAGAAGGCTCGTCTATATATTTACAAAGAGAAGAAGAAATTTCCATTCATTCTCTTCTCTATGCTCTTATGCTCAGAAGCGCCAATGATGCTGCAGTGGCTCTTGCATACGAAATAAGCGGCTCGATAGAGGAATTTTCGGTTTTAATGAACGAAAAGGCAGAAGCTCTCGGACTTACCAACACAAGCTTTCAAAATCCGCACGGTCTGGATTCACCGGACCACTATACCTCGGCAAGAGATTTGGCTGTTTTATCCTCATATGCAATAAGTAATCCAACGTTCAAAGAAATTTGCTCCACTCGCAAGGCAAGAATTGAATCATCTTTACAAACGCGTATTCTCGTCAATCACAACAAGCTTCTAGTACAATATGACGGCTGCGTAGGAATTAAAACAGGATATACCAAAAAAAGCGGAAGATCTCTGGCGACTGCGGCAGAAAAAAATGGAATCACACTTATCTGCATAACCATAAACGCACCTGATGACTGGAATGATCATAAAAAGCTTTTTGACTTTGGTTTTTCACAACTATGTATTTAACTACTTTCACAGAAATATACTACAACGGAGGAATTTATGCTACCCGTAAGACTTCAAAAATTTATTTCCGACTCAGGACTGATGTCCAGACGAGCAGCCGAAGAAGAAATCAAGCTCGGTCACGTCTCTGTAAACGGTCACGTTGCTGAGCTTGGCATGAAAATCGATCCCGTTTCGGACATTGTCACTTATAGAGGAAAAAGAATTACCTACACAAAAAAGGAATACACTTATATAATGCTAAACAAACCCAGGGGATATCTTTCCAGCACCTCTGACGACAGAGGGAGAAAATGTGTTACAGATCTCCTTACGGGCGTTGACGCAAGAGTTTACCCGGTAGGAAGGCTTGACCTTATTTCCGAAGGAATGCTCCTTCTCACCGATGACGGAGAATTAAAGAACCGACTTACTCACCCCAGCCGTTCCCTTCCCAAGCTCTACAGAGTAAAGGTTGGCGGTGATGTAACTGAGGCTCAGCATACCCTTCTTACCTCATCTATGGAAATTGACGGCTACAAAATACGTCCGGTTGAAGTAACCGTAGGCGAGAAAGATGAAAGCGGAACTGTTCTCAAGATGACGCTTGTCGAAGGACGAAACAGACAAATCAGAAAAATGTGTGAGGCAGTAGGTCTTACTGTAAAGCGGCTTTCAAGAGTTTCAATAGGAAATTTGAAGCTTAACAGTCTCCCCGTAGGAAAATGGAGATATCTCGAACAAAATGAGGTTGATTATCTCTACAAAGCAACAAAGGAAGTAAAAAAATAATGTTCAGAATAACACCGATAAACGATAAAAATTTTCAAAGAGAGTGCGCTGAGGCTTGTAAATCCGAATACATACATGATTTTTTTGCTTACTCTATGATAGATAATGAAACGGGTGAGCTGATGGGATTTTCTCAGTTTGAAATAAACGAGAATGGGGGATTTATTTCCGACATAAGAGAACCTGAGGGCAAATCAGATTACGAAGCAATGTTTATACTCGGAAGAGCCACTATGAACTTTATAGATATGTGCGGAAGCCACAAGTGTTATGCAAAAAAGGATGCGGGAGACGAAAAACTGCTTCACGCAATCGGCTTCAAATCAGCCGTAAACGATCTTCTTTTTTGCGATATGACAGGAATGTTTGACGGAAATTGCTCCGGCCATTAAAAAACAGCCGTTTTGCTTTTTTGCAAAACGGCTGTTTTTTAATCGTCAACTCTTTCGGCAAGACTAAACCTATATTTACGATAAAATTCTTCGTATCTTCCTTCGTCAAGCGCATCTCTGATTTTCTGCATAAGATCATTATAAAAATAGAGATTGTGCAAAACAGCAAGACGCATTCCGAGCGCTTCTTTTGCCTTAAAAAGATGTCTAATATAGGCCCTGGAATAATTCTTACAGGCAGGGCAGGAACAGGTTTTTGATATAGGTCTTGGGTCATCAAAATATTTTTCGTTAAGAAGATTCATTTTTCCTTCCCATGAAAAGAGATTTCCGTGCCTTGCATTTCTGCTGGGCATAACACAATCGAAAAAGTCCACACCTCGATACACAGCTTCAACTATATTCTGAGGAGTTCCTACCCCCATGAGATATCTTGGCTTATCCTCAGGCATATAAGGTTCTACAACCTCAATAATGTGATACATAACGTCAGTTTCTTCGCCAACGGCAAGACCGCCGATAGCATATCCATCACACTCCACCTCACGTATCTCTTTCATATTTTCAATTCTGAGATCATCATACGTTCCGCCCTGATTTATACCAAAAAGCATTTGATTGGGATTTACAGTTCCCTCCTCTGCATTCAATCGGTCAAGCTCTGCTCTGCACCTTTTAAGCCATCTTACCGTACGCTCGTGCGAATCCTTTACGTACTTATACGGTGCAGGATTTTCCACACATTCGTCAAAAGCCATAGCAATAGTAGAACCTATATGCGACTGGATTTGAATTGATTCTTCGGGACCCATGAAAATTCTTTTTCCGTCAAAGTGAGAATTAAATGCAACGCCTTCTTCGGTTATTTTGCGAAGCTTAGCCAGAGAAAAGACCTGAAAGCCTCCCGAATCGGTCAGAATCGGTCTATCCCAGTTAAAAAACTTATGAAGTCCACCCATTTTGTATATAAGATCATCTCCCGGACGTATATGAAGATGATAGGTGTTAGAAAGCTCAACCTGACAATTTACTTCTTTAAGGTCTGCGGTGGAAATACCGCCTTTTATTGCGCCCGAAGTTCCAACGTTCATAAAGACGGGGGTTTCTATAGTTCCGTGAACCGTTTCGAAGCGAGCGCGTCTGGCTTTGCCCTCTTTTTTTAGTAATGTAAATTTTCCCATTAGAATCCTCTTATTTTATTCTTTCAAACTGACGGTCAAGCTCTGATTTTGTGAGTTTGTATGCAATAGGTCTGCCGTGGGGACAAACCGTTATATCCGGAAGCAGAAGAACCTTTTTAACCAGCCAATCAATAATTGCTCTGTCATAAACTCTTCCACCCTTAATCGCAGCCTTGCAGGCAACCTGGTATAGTGCTTTTTCTTTTCTTACCGCATCGGTAACCGAGGGATTTCCCATCCCTTCAATAAGCTCATCAAGCATTTTTATAAGCAAATCTTCCGCCTCAGAAATGCTGATAGTTCCCGGTACAGCGATTATATCGACACCGGATTCATTCAAATTAAAATCAAAACCAACGCTTTTAATTTCGTCACTGTATTCCTTGAGCACAGAAAATTCTTCAGGACTTAATATTACAGTAATAGGAAGCATAAGCGTTTGAACAGCTATTCTTCCGTCAGTCATTTGTGTTTTTTTAAGGTCCTCGAAAATGATACGCTCATGAGCTGCGTGCTTATCAATTATGAGCAATGAATTTTCGGTTTGCACCATAACGTAGCAGTCAAATGCCTCACCGATTACTTTATAAGATATTTCCGGTTCTGCTTCATTTTTTGCAGGAGCACCGCTGTTTTCTTCTTTTTCTAAGCTCTTTTGATTAGAATGGCTAACGTCTCTGTATCTTGCAAGAAGCTCAACAGAATCACGAGGAGTCATTCTATCCGTCTGACGTTGCTTAAGCTCTTCATCTTTGTATCCGTAAATATCCTTTGCAGATGAAGAAAGGGGGATTGCACGCTCGGATTTAGGCAAAGAAATTCCATCTGAATGCTCCGTTGGTTCTTTCCTTACACCCATAGACTGTATAAAAGAATCCGAACGCTGAGTATTTATTCTAAGCTGCTCTCCTGAGTTTTTCTCTCCTACTGCAACAAAAGCACCGAGAGGATTTCTGTCAGAGTGTACCGAACGTTCAAGCGTCATTTCCGGTCTGTACTCGTGCGATTCAAGCGCAGATTTAACCGTGTAATAAACTGCTTCAAAAACCTCTTTTTCGTCTGTAAACTTAACTTCAAGCTTAGCAGGGTGAACGTTTACGTCAACACATCTTGGATTTATTTCCATAAACAGCACGCAAGCAGGAAAGCACTCAGGGGCTATGTAAGAGGTGTAAGCCTTTTCTATAGCTGCCATGGCAGTCAGGCTTTTTACGTATCTTCCGTTTATAAAAAAGTTTTCAAGATTTCTGTTCTTTTTTACGTTGTCACTTCTGCCAACGTATCCAAAAACTTTTATTCCATTGGCTACGCCCTCTGCTTTTATAAGCTTTGACGCAAAATCCTTACCGAAAACCGAACAAATGGCATTATAAAGCTCGCCGTCACCAATAGTTTTGAATTTCTGTTCACCGTCAATTCTGAGCGTAAAAGAAATCTCGGGGTGGGAAAGTGCCACCTTCTCTACAAGAGCAGTAACGCTCGCCGCCTCGGTTGCATCTTTTTTCAAAAATTTTCTTCTCGCGGGAACGTTTCCGAAAAGATTTTCAACGACCACAGTTGTACCGTCAGAAGCGCCTACTTCGCTAATATCAACAACCTTTCCTGCTTCAGCAGTAAGCATCGTTGCCATTTCGGCAGTCTTGGTTTTACTTATAATCGTCATTTCGGAGACAGAGGAAATTGCAGCAAGAGCTTCCCCCCTGAAGCCGAGCGTCATAATGCTTTCCAGGTCGTCTCTATCCTTTATTTTACTCGTAGCGTGTCTCTTAAGTGCAACAGGAAGATCCTCGGCTTCCATTCCGCAACCGTTATCGGTTACACGAATGAGCGATACTCCTCCCTTTTTAATTTCGGCTACAATTTCAGTAGCGCCCGAGTCTATAGAATTTTCAATAAGCTCCTTCAGCACGGACGAAGGTCTTTCTACAACCTCGCCCGCAGCTATCAGGTTTGCTATCTCAAAACTTAGAACATTAATTTTTGACATCTTTTAACTCCAATTATGAAAGCATCTTTTTGATTTCGTAGAGCAAATTCATTGCTTCGATAGGTGTCAACGTATTAATATCGATGCTTCTGATTTTTTCGGCAGCCTCATTTTCTTTTGAAGAAAGAAGGGTTGAAAACATATCCAGTTGACTTTCTTCATTTTTCACGGAACCGGCTACAGAATGCGAAGGCATACCACTCTTTTCTATTTCTTTAAGTATTTCTCTTGCGCGCTTTACGACCTCGGAAGGTACACCGGCAAGCTTTGCAACCTCTATACCGTAAGAGTCATCAGTTCCGCCTCTCACTATCTTTCTAAGAAAAATTACCGAATCACCGCGTTTTTTTGCAGCGATATTGTAATTGACAATTCCATCAAATGATTCTTCCATATCGGTAAGCTCGTGATAATGAGTTGCAAACAGAGTTTTTGCGCCTATTTTTTTGGAATGAGTGTATTCCACAACAGCTCTTGCTATTGCCATGCCGTCATACGTGCTCGTTCCTCTTCCGACCTCATCGTAGATAATAAGAGATTTCTTAGTTGCGTTTTTGAGAATCGATGCAACCTCACTCATTTCAAGCATGAAGGTCGACTGTCCCGAAGCCAAATCATCAGATGCTCCGACCCTGGTAAATATCTTATCTACTATGCCTATCTTCGCCTCTGCCGCCGGAACGAACGATCCTATCTGAGCCATAAGCGTTATAATAGCAACCTGACGCATATATGTCGATTTACCTGCCATATTAGGACCTGTTATTATCATAACGCGGCTATCCGATATATTAAGCTCGGTATCGTTGGGAACAAAATAAGAATCGTTTACAAATTTTTCTACCACCGGATGTCTTCCGTCTTTTATTATTAAATCTGACGAAAGATCTACCTCAGGGCATACGTAAGAATTTTTAGTTGCAACCTCAGCAAGTGAACGGTAAACGTCAAGCTCTGCAATAGCCGTTGCCGTTCTTCTTATCCTGTCTGAATTCTCCGAAACAAAGTTACGAAGGCTTACGAATATATCATATTCGAGAGAAGCAAGCTTTTCTTCAGCTCCGAAAATGGTGTTTTCCATTTCCTTAAGCTCTTGTGTTATGTATCGCTCGCAATTGGTAAGCGTCTGCTTTCGTATAAATCTATCCGGTACCTCTGATATGAAGGACTTTGAAACTTCTATATAATACCCAAAAACCTTGTTATAGTCAACCTTAAGCGTTCTTATGCCGGTTTCTTCCTTCTCCCTCTCTTCAATAGATTGCATTATAGACGTACCGTTATTTTTTATCTGTTCGTAATAGTCTATATCCTGCGAAAATCCTTGTTTTATCATTCCGCCTTCTCTGACTGTGAGAGGAGGACTTTCTTTTATCGCGCGATCAAGAAGCTCACAAATATCGGTAAGCGTATCCATATTTTTTGCGATATCCGAAAGATACCCGCTTTTGAGCGAAGAGATTATTCTTACTACTTCAGGAAGTCCTTTGATGCTGTCACAGATAGTACGCAGATCTTTCGCATTTGCAGTGCCGTAAACCGCCTTTGCGGTAAGACGCTCTATGTCAAGGGTGCTGGAGAAAATTTCTGCTATACGGTCACTTATAGCCGGATTTTTTACAAAATCCGAAACGGCGGCCTGTCTATTAGAAATAATAGCGGGATTTATAAGCGGTTTTAAAACCCAGCTTCTGAGAAGACGAGCTCCCATTGCGGTTTTCGTCTTATCAAGCACCCAAAGAAGAGTTCCTCGCTTTTCTTTGCTCCTCATCGATTCCGTAAGCTCAAGATTACGACGAGTGTTTATATCAAGCTCCAGATACTGACCCTTCGAATATATATTAAGCTCTCTTGTAAAGGTTATATCGGTTTTCTGCGTTTCTTTTATATAGGCTATTGACGCACCTACAGCAACTATCATTTCGGGTGTAGAAAGTCTATCGGCATCATCACCGTAAATTCTTCTTACCGATTCGAGAGATCTAGTATAGTCAAAAAGCCTTTTTACACCGTCCGTAACGTATGTACCGAATCTATCCTTAAGAAACGCTACTATAGATGAACATTCTTCAGCAGGACGGTTAAATATAGCTTCGGAGGGTTGATAAATAGCAAGCTCGGTTTCAATTCTTGCCGTTAAATCATCGCCTTCTATATGCGTACAGAATACTTCACCCGTAGAAACGTCTACAAAGCTGAGGGCTGCTCCTGCTTTGCCAAAGCAAACGGAAGCGAGAAAATTGTTTTTCTCCGCTGCCAAAAGAGTGCCATCGGTTATAGTACCTGGCGTTATAACTCTCGTTACCTCTCTCTTTACAAGTCCTGTTGCCGATTTAGGATCTTCAACCTGCTCGCAAATAGCAACCTTATAGCCCCTTTCAACAAGGCGCGCAACGTAAACGTCCGCTTTGTGAAACGGAACACCGCACATCGCGCCTTTGTTTCCGTTTCCGCAGTCCCTAGCGGTAAGAGTTAATTCAAGCTCCTTTGACGCTATAAGAGCATCGTCAAAAAAGCACTCGTAAAAATCCCCGAGCCTGTAAAGGAGAATATAGTTTTCATATTGCTCCTTTACTTCCAGATATTGCTTCATCATCGGCGTTGTATCGCCTAGATCGGCTCTTTTGTTAATTATCACTGCCATAGTGACACTTTACCTCTTCTGATAAATTAAGTATGAATCAATGCGCGCATCCGCCACAGGTTGAGCAATCGTGCGTACAAGTTGCAGGACGCTCTCCGGTTATGCAGAATTTAATCTCAGCATTAACAGAATCCATAAGAGAATTAAGCGCGTTCTGTGCATTTGCAAAATCAGTATAATGCGTATTGGCGGTTATCTCTACGGAAAGCTCCTCCAGCCTTTTTTTGAGAGCTTCTATTGCTGCCTGATTATCCTCTGCGTCTGCTTTGTTAAATTCTTCTCTCAGAAGCTTTCTTTCGGTCTCGTATTCGCTCATTTTAGACTGAAGCTCTGCATCGGACTCAAAAGCTTTTTTGCTTGCCTCCAGGTTTTTGATTTCATCGCTCTTTGCTATTTCCTCACCGAGAGCATGTGCAAGTTCAATAATTTTAGTCATTTTCATTTTCCTTTCATATTTGAGAGCCGAACAGGTCAAATGCACCCGCGCGGCTTATTTTAACGTTTGTAAATTCTCCTACGGTAGCGTTTTCGCTTTCAAAATGTACAAGCTTATTCGTAAGAGTTCGAGCATTGTATATACGAGCTCCGTTTTTTTCTTCGTACGAATCAACGAGCACCTTCACTGTTTTTCCAACGTAGGTATCGTTTATTTCGTGAGAAATTCGGCACTGAACGTCAAGAAGCCTCGCCATTCTCGCCTTTTTTGTTTCTTCACTGATACTTGTTTCCATTTTTGCGGCTTTTGTTCCTTCTCTTTTCGAATAAATAAAGGAATAAACCATATCAAAGCGCACCAGCTCCAAAATCTTCATCGTATCCTCAAAGTCTTCATCCGTTTCGGTAGGAAATCCGACTATTATATCGCTTGTAAGAGCTATTTCGGGCACAGCCTCCCTTAATTTTCTTACAGTTTCAAGATACTTTTTAGTGTCATATGTCCTGTTCATATCCTTAAGAACTCTATCGCTTCCCGACTGAAGCGGAAGATGAAAAGCGGGAACGATTTTTCCGGTATATTTACCTATAACGCTGATAAGCTCGTCCGAAACATCTTTGGGATGGCTTGTCATAAACCTTATGATGAAATCACCGTCAATTTTTGCTATCTCCTCTATAAGCTCTGCAAATGTTCTGTCGGATTTATAAGAATTAACGTTCTGTCCAAGAAGTGTTATCTCTTTATAGCCGTTTTTAACAAGGTTACGGCACTCCTCTATTACCTCAAGGCTTTCTCTGCTTCGTTCCCTGCCTCTAACATACGGAACTATACAGTAGGAGCAAAAATTATTACAACCATACATTATGGAAACCCAAGCCTTAAAACCGGACTGTCTTTCGCTGCTCATTCCTTCAATTACGTCACTTTCCTCCGTTCCGAAAAGGAAGGTTCTGCGTTTTTTCAGCAATGCAGTAAAGACCATTTCCGGAAATCTGTGAAGCATTGAAGGCTCAAGCGTAAAGCTCACCTGAGGATAGCTTTTTTTAATCGTTTCTGCCATATGAGGCTCGGCTGCCATACAGCCGCAAACACCTATAACAAGGTCGTTTTTTTCTTTCTTTAGAACCTTAAAATTTCCTACTATGGAGAGAGCTTTCAGCTCAGCGTGTCTGCGTACGGCACAGGTGTTAACGACTATAAGATCGGCTTTTTCGGGATTTTCTGTCAATTCGTACCCCATTTCAAGAGCAAAAGCTCGCAGCTTTTCGCTATCAGCTTCATTTTGCTGGCAGCCAAGCGTTATAACGGAAGCAAGCATATTCTTACCCTTGTTATATTCAAAAACCGAATTTATATACTTCTGTGCATCTGTGTTTTTAATATTTACGTTCATATTCTCGTTTACTTCATTTTTTCTGCAATTTTTTCAGGTGAAAGACCTACGTAATCATATAGATCGCAAGGAATTTCGGGAGAGGCAAAATTATCATCTACAGCAATAATATCGTAGCTTGTCTTTGAAAAGTCATAGCCGGATTCCTTAAGCGCATCATAAAAAAGCATGCCTGCTCCGCCATTCTTAATTCCCTCCTCTACAAAAACTATTTTTCTTGCAGCGGATAGATACGGAACTGCTTTTTGAGCTATTTTTTCATAAGGCTTAAGCATCTCAAGAAGAATAACACCTACGTGTTCTCCGCCTTTCTTAAGGGATTCGGCAGCAATCAGCACATTTTCGACAATAGTACCGTAAGTAACGTACACCTTTTCGGGAGAAGAAACAGGTGAAAAATCGGCTTTCAGAGAAAGCTCTTCGGTTTCGTTCTGATAGAATGCTTGTACTGTTTTTTCTGATTCAGAACGGTTAGGATAACGTATTGCAATAACTCCTTCGTGCAGAAGGGCGTATTTTGCCGCCATTCTGAGCGCCGAATAGCTAGCAGGAGAAATAAGGGTAACGTTTGGTATATGAGAAAGAAAAGCAACGTCAAAAATTCCGTGATGCGTAGCACCGTCACGCACCGAAAGCCCCGCCCTGTCAATCATAAGTCGAACGGACAAATTCTGAAGCGCGGCATCATGCAGAACTGAATCGTACGCTCGCTGCAAAAAGGTTGAGTATATTGCTGCAAATGGCTTCATTCCTCCCGCAGCAAGTCCTGCTGAAAAGGTTACCGCATGCTCTTCTGCAATTCCAACGTCAAAATATCGGTCTGAAAATCTTTCACCAAATTTGTCAAAGCCCGTTCCGATACCCATAGCAGGGGTAACGGCAACAACCGTAGAATCCTTTTCTGCAAATTTTATAAGTTCTTCCGTCAAGACAGTGTGAAAGCTATCCTCAGCTTTCTTCGTTCCCGAAACGCTATGATAACCCTCAGGTGCATTTTCTGCCGGAAGATAGCCTTTTCCCTTGACGGTTTTTATATGAACTACTACGCATTTTCCGAAATTTTTCGCTTTTTGCAGAGTTTTTTCCAGCTTTTTATAGTTATTTCCGTCTATTGGACCTATATAATAAAGTCCCAGATCTTCAAAATAATTTGAAGAAAAGAATAAATTTTTGAATTTTCGTTTTACATAAGTAAGCGCTGCCGTTATAGGCTTTCCAACCAGCGGAACGTGTGAAAGAAGCGATTTTGTTCCTTTTTTCCACTCGTTATAGCCTTTAGACATACGGAAACCGGTAAGATATCTTGCAAATCTGCCCTTATTTACCGATATTGACATTCCGTTTTCATTGAGTATTATTATAAGCCTAAGCTCCGGATCGGCATTGTTAAGCGCTTCGTGTATCATACCACCCGTATAAGCACCGTCACCAACCACGGCAACGCTATATGCATCGCTTGTGTTAAGCCTATCAGCCTCTGCATATCCAAGAGCTGCGGAAATCGAGGTTGAGCTATGCCCTGCACCGAATGGGTCGTGAGGACTTTCGCTCATTTTTGTAAATCCGGAAAGTCCTCCCGGAGCTCTAAGCGTAGAAAACTCGTCTTTTCTTCCTGTGAGAATCTTGTGAACGTAAGACTGATGCCCAACGTCAAATATCACGTGATCCTTTGGAGAATCAAAAACTCTGTGAAGTGCTACGGAAAGCTCTGTCACTCCAAGGTTAGATGCCAGATGCCCGCCGCTTTTTTCAACGCTGTTAATAAGAAATTCTCTGATTTCCGAGCAGAGTATTTCAATCTCTTCAAGAGACAGTGCTTTTAAATCCTTTGGCGAATTGATTTTGTCAAAAAAGCGGTTCTCCATAGCTTATCCTTTCTTTAAATTGGCTTTTCGCTTGATGTCGGAGCCTTACCGATAATTTTTACGTAAGCACGGTAGAAAGCAGAATAATCACCAAATCCTACCTGATATGCAGCTCCCGATGCAGTCTCGCCTGCTTCTATAAGCTGCTTTGCATACATTATGCGTTTCCTTGTTATATATCCATGTACAGAAATTCCGTTATGCTTTTTAAAAGCGCGGCACAGATGATATTTGCTGACAAAGAAGCGCCTTGCCAGTCTGTCAAGAGTGATGTCCCGCTCTGCATTCTCATTAAGATAGCGAATCACTCTTGCGCCGAGATCGCTATCATCATATCCTTCATTCTCTGCTCCCGCCATAGAAAGAAGCAAAATAAATTCGGAAACCCAAAGACCAAGAAGCTTCGCTTTTTGGGGCTCGGGAAAATCAACAACAGATTCGAAGCGTTCAACCAGAGATGCCATCTGATCGCAAACTGCATCTGCGCTGTAGAACGCTGCCGGTGAAAGATTATCCGAATCCGTGCCAAATCGGGTTAATATATCCATAACGGAAGAAGAAACGTTTCTTTCATCGAAAATAATAGATGCTCGGTCATAGGTTGTACCATCGTCTAAGTATAGCGCACGGTATACAGTTGGAGGAAAAAGAAAAACACACCTTGGCTTTACAGGGAATTCAACCCCTTCGATAACGCATCTTCCATGCCCCTCTATGACGTACAGTATTTCGTATTTGTCATGACAATGAGAGAAACCGTTTTCCTGCGACACTTTTTCAATTTTGCAGCGTTCAACGTCTATCGCGCCTGAAAAAATATGAAAATTTCTCATTGCCACCTCCAAAACACAAAAATATTTCAGTCTATATTTTATCACGTCCGAGCAATTTTTGCAATACTTTTGCATAAAACTTTGTAAATATTTTAACATTTTGGGTGAAAAGAGTTGACATCACATTTTCGGTATGATATCATTTTTACAGTAATATCTGCGGAGGTGAATATGGACAGCTATAAAGAAAGCATTTTCGAACCGCTTGAATACTATAGAGATTACGGAAAAGAGACTCACAATACAAACGTTTCCGAATATTTTGAAGCTCTTGTAAATAAGAGCGGTGTAGATCGCGAGGCAAACAAAGCCACCGTAAAAAAATACTATGATAAGAGAAAGCACATCGACACGCTAAACAAGAAGCTGGGCAAAAACAAGCTTATACGCACGCTCTCTATTGTTGCTGCTATAACAATATTCATAGTAGCTTTTGCCGTATCACAGAGCCTATCTTCTCCCCTTAACGTTTTGCTTCCCATTATAGCTCTCGCTGTCGGTGTTTTTGCAATCATACTGGCATTCAAGGCAACCAAGAAAAAAATAAAGCTCCTTGAAGAACTTATTAAGACCGAAGAAGCTTCAGCATTATTAATTCGCAAGGAAGCGGAGTTGCAGATGACTCCTCTGAATGCGCTTTTTTCGGATAATGACACTTTCCGCCTTATCGAAAAAACTCTGCCGCAAGCATCATTTGACAGGCAGTTTTCCCTTGAAAATCTTGACGACCTAAAAAACGGCTACGGGTTTAACGGCGTTATAGGACAAAAAAGCTCTGTCTTTGATACAGTATCCGGAAGGCTATACAAAAATCCCTTTCTTTTTGAACGCTGCATCAACGAAGGCATATCGTCCCATACATACACGGGAACGCTGCTTATAAGCTGGACCGAATACGGCAGAGACAGCAAGGGCAGGACTGTACGAAAGAGACGCACGCAAACCCTGGTTGCAACGGTTACAAAGCCTAAGCCCATATATGACACTACCACTCTGCTCTCATACGGTTCTCAAGCTGCTCCGGACCTAACCTTTGCAAGAGAAAATAAGCACTTCGAGGATCTGTCTGAAAAACAGGTTGAAAAAAAGGTTCGCCGAGGAGAAAAAAAGCTAAAGAAAAAAGCAGAAAAATCGCTTAACTCCGGAAAAAGCTTTACTGAGATGTCCAACACGAAGTTTGACGTTCTCTTTGACGCAACCAACCGAGACAACGAGCAACAGTTCAGAGTTATGTTCACGCCTCTCGCACAAAGAGAAATGATTGACCTTATCCGTTCTGAAGAGGGATACGGTGATGACTTTGACTTCTTCAAAAGAAAAAAACTCAACGTAATACGCTCGGAGCATTCTCAAAAATGGGATATGAGCACCTCTGCTACACGCTATTACTCTTTCGACCTTGAAAAATCACAAAAAACGTTTATAGACTTCAATAACGAGTACTTTAAATCGGTATATTTCGATTTTGCACCGTTGATAGCTATTCCCGCATACCAGGATGCTCCAACGGCATCTTTTGAAAAAATTTCTCACGCCGACATAAGCTATACAGAATACAACTACGAAACTATTGCCAACAAAATAGGTGCAAATAAGTTTGCACATCCTGCCACGGCAACCGATGTTATTCTCAAAACAGAGTTAATTAAAAGGAGCAAAGGAATTGATACCGTTGCGGTTACGGCATATTCCTACTCTGCCGAGCCGCGAACCGATTTTATTCCCGTGCTGGGCGGAGACGGACGAATGCACGCAGTGCCTGTTCCTTGGATTGAATACGTTCCTCAGCAGCGAACAACTCTCATGACGGTAACCAACATCGGACTTACCGAAAATGAATACAATGCCAGGGTGGGCACAATAAGTGAAGTTATTGCACCCGAAAATGCTACCTGCTACAAAGGCATGTTCGCCCATACAGGCATGGCAACACAGTCACTGGAAAAATTTATAAATTTACTTACAAAATAAAGGAGAAAACAAAATGGCAAACGAACTTGACGAACTCAATCCTCAAATTAAAGAAGAGGGATTGCAAACCAACGTTATAGCAAAGCAGCTCCCTGTAACTGTCGGAGTCGGCTCGCTTATTTTTGAAATAATGCTTTGGGTTCTTGCAATCATTCCCGGTCTTATCTTCACCGTTATGAAGGTAAAGGCTAAAAACCACTTCCAGCAGCTGCAACAAAAAATTCAGAGAGATGCATCCACTATTGACAACTACCTTGAACAGAGAGTTGTAGTCCTTCAAAATGCTGCAAGACTTCTTGACAAAGCAATTGACTTAGACAAAACTACGTTTGAGAACATTTCTAAATATCGTAGCGGAATGACGAATACTGACGCCCAGCGTAACGAGATTGCGGGAGAAATCGATTCGGTTTCAAGAAGCATCAATCTTGCATTCGAAAACTATCCCGACCTTAAGGCTCATAATGAAATAGCTGATGCTATGAAGCAGAACATGTATCTGCAAAGAGAAATTACTGCAGCGCGTGAGCTTTATAACGACACAGTAAATACCTGGAACCGTGACGTTTACAGATGGCCAACAAAGCAAATCGTAGCAGCCCGTTCAGGATACACCACAAGAGTTCCCTTTATCGCTTCTCAGGAAATCAAAGCAAAAGCAAACGACGTGTTTTTCTAATGTTTCAAAAGTAAAAAAAAGCAAGTGCATAGCACTTGCTTTTTTCTTTTTTTGACAACTTTATTTTACATATTCAAGAAAAGGATCTATGTTTCCTGCAAACGAAGGCTTAAATCTAAAAGAGAAAGAAAACTCTTTTTCTATAATAGAATACTCTGAAGCGAGCGCAGGTCCGCAAGATGCTGAGCCGATTCCGGCATTTCTGTAATCGATAATTACGGTAGTATCTTTTTCCGGCACCAACTCAAAATCGTGCATAAATTTTGTCAAATAGAGAGGATCATAATGAGAAACAGATAAGGAAAAACTTTCTCCCGAAAAATACAGGCCGTAACCTGCTGTACTCGTAACGTCTGCCCAACGGCAAGAATAATGAGAGCTATTCTCCTGAGGTCTTACATAATGCTCGAAATTATTTGTTGCCGTGGTTTTAAAGAAGGATATTCTTGATGCAAGACGTTTATCCTCGTAAGATTCCATCGGACCGTAGCCAAAATATCTCACGTCCTCCATTCCCTCCGGCATTCTGAATTTAAAGCCAAAGCGAGGAAGAGGCGGCAAACCGTCATCCCACGGAGTACCGTCACCGAGACGAGCGTTGCAATCAATCTTCACGCCTTCTCCTATGCCGAAGGTATAAGCAAGCTCTACAGTAGCTATCGGGCTAAAAGCAGGCGCTGCTACAACCAGCTCGGTCCTTATTATAACGATGTCTTCGGAAACATCGGCCTTAACGTAGTGCAGGTTTGTTTCTGCACGGTCAAAGTTGTGGTTCTCCCATTCTTTTCGAATTCTTCTGTCATTATCCGTGGGAGCTCTCCAAACGGTAGGTGTAATAGGCGAGGTCAGCATTTCCTTTCCGTTGGCGGTAAAGCTTTCTATAAGTCCGGTTTTCTTGCCGATTTTGGTTATCGCTTCTCCCGCATATACAACGTAATATTTATCGGTTTCACAAAGCAGAGCACCGATTTTCGTCTCCTGCTTTTCGCTTATTTTATCCGAAATAATGAACTGCTGACTGCCAATCTCGTATCCCTCAGGCGACCAAGGCAGAGATTTATTCTGTCTAACAGAAATGTTAAGCGTTGTAAATTCTTCTGCAGCTATATCCAGAATATAAAGCTTTTCGCATTCCGGAGCTATGTCAAGAGCACCCAAGCACTCTTCTTTGATTATACGTCCGTTTTTCTCTACGGTAACGTACAAGGAGCAATCCGATAATGATTCAAAATGTCTTGCACTCTTGATTTTCAAAACACCGTTATCGTACTCCGCAAAAAACGGCTTAAGAATCTGCTTTAATTCAAGCAAGCCGGTATGTGCTCTTCTATCCGGATAAACGAGACCGTCTACACAAAAGCAACCAAAATGCGGATATTCACCGCTATCGCCACCGTAAATATAGTGAGGATCTGCATATACGTTATCTCCTGTTACTGCAGCGTGATCTGTGAATTCCCATACGCAGCCGCCAAAGAAGGAATCATTCTTGTATATATAGTCCCAATACATAGCAAGGTCTCCCGGACCGTTACCCATAGCGTGCGAATATTCACACATAAAAAACGGAAGTTTGCATTTTTCGCTTGCGTAGTAGTCAAGTTCCGCCTTTTCGGGATACATTCTTGATTCTATGTCAATATATTCTCTGTAATACTCGGCACTCTTTTCACTTCTCTCGGGATTGATATCGAGATTGTTTGCCATTCTGGACTCATCCTCAAGATGTACAAGGCGAGAAGAATCGCGTTTTTTATAGAACTCAACCATAGCCCTGTGATTTATTCCCGTACCGGATTCGTTTCCGACAGACCACACAACGACAGAGGGATGGTTTTTGTCTCTTTCAAGCATTCTCTCTGCTCTGTCAAGGTACATAGGCTGCCATTTCGGATTGTTCGTAAAAATATGATCCGGATGAATAACGGGAGCTGCGCCGTGACATTCCAAGTCAGCTTCATCGCAAACGTACAATCCGTATTTATCACAAAGCTCTAAAAATCTGGGGTCGTTGGGATAGTGGCTTGTTCGCACGAAATTAACGTTATGCGCTTTGAGAATCATTATATCTCTCAGCATGTGCTCCATAGGAGTAGAGTGTCCTAAAAGGCAATTGCTGTCGTGGCGGTTAACGCCCTTCGCTTTTACCTTTTTGCCGTTTATATAAACAACCTTGCCTTTTATTTCTATTTTTCGAGCTCCTACAGGTATGCGTATTACCTCGTTGCCCGCCAAAATCTCAACCGCATAAAGATAGGGATTTTCATCACTCCAGAGATTTGGCTGTTTTATTTTTCCAAACCTAACTATAGCATTTTGTGATACAGAAACGCATTGCTTCTCGATTTCATTATTTTCACCGTCAAGAAGCTTTACTGTTGCCGAAAGCTGAGAATTACATGATAGCTCCAAAGAAAATTCTGCCGAAAGCAACTCGTCAAGCTCACATTTTGCAAAAACGTCACTTATTCTTTTTTTGTCACGGAACAAAAGATATACTTCTCTGAATATTCCCGAGGCTCTGAACATATCCTGGTCCTCGAGATAAGTACCTACACACCATTTCAAAACAAGAACCGATATTTCGTTATTTCCCTTGTGCACAAAGCGGCTGATATTAAACTCACTGGTCATATGGCTGACCTGGCTATATCCAACAAACTCCCCGTTTACAAAAAGATAAAAACAGGAATCAACGCCTTCAAAATTAATTATGACGTCTTTATCAAAAAGCTGATCCTCTCTCAGATTAAAGCTTCTTCGATAAAGTCCGGCAGGATTTTCTTCCGGAATATAAGGTGGATCCAGCGGAATGGGATAATCTACGTTGGTATATTGAATTTTATCGTATTCTCTTCCCTGCGCATGCTGCCAATTCATAGGCACGTCAAGCTTTTCCGTAAATTCTATTCCGGTATTTCTTATATCAGGAACGTCATTTACCGATTTGTAAAATTTAAAATCCCAGCTTCCTATAAGCGTTTTAAAAAATGCAGAATTATCTCTGTATCCCACTCTTGCAGCTTCTACGCTATGGTAAGGCACAAAATAAGCTCTGGGTGCTTCGCATCCGATATGAATATCCGTCAAGGACTTGTGATAGTCTTGTATTTCAAAAGGCATAACTTTTTTCCAATCCTATAAATAATGAAGTAATTTCATTTTATCACCGCAAGCTCGGAAAGTCAATAATCGGTAAACAAAAACACGGGAAAATTTTCCCGTGTTTTCACTTATAAAAGTATTTTACTTATAAACAGCGTTTTTATCTTTTTCATCGCTCGCTTCGGGATTTTTTGAAAAACGCGCCGATATTTTTGCCTTAAGTCTCTTCATATCCGACACAAATGCCTTATGATCAAAAATCAGGCTCAGAAGGAACGAAAGAACAGGTACCAACAAGTATACGGGAACTATAAGCCAGAACCAAGGCCAATATTTTTCCTGCCCTTCAAACTCCCCGACAGGAACAGTTCTGAAGAATTCTGGAGTGAATATTGCAAGAAATTCACCGATCGCATCGTCTGTTCCGGGTCCCCATATATATGAGCTGTTTTTGTAACCGATATCGAAAAAGTCGCTGGTGCTGCGAAGAGGAACAAATCCAAGCTCCGCCTGAAAGACCTGATTAAGCATAATAAAGAGCATAAGCATCAAAAGACCCGTTGGCGCTGCCATAACTCTCTTATACGAAAGCTTATGATGCCCAAAAATAACGGAGAGAAGCGGTACGGCGAGTACCATCCAATGGTGGTAATAAAATCTCAAAATATCAAGCTGCTCTCCCAACTGATCGGACTTTGCCATCGGCTCTTGCGGATAGAATATGGCAATCAGACCGCTTATAACTCCAATATAAAACATATAATCCTTCACTCTTTTGTTTTTTACGAAAAAGAGAAAAGGAAAAAGCGCTATATTAGCTCCGCAAATGTTGACAAACCAAGCATCTCTTAGCATTCTTGCCTCATCGGTGGAATACGGAGGAATATAAATTTTTAAAAAGTGAAGTAAAAGTCCTACGGCAAGAAACGAAAACAAAACAGCCTTTTGGGTTTTAGAGCTTCTATTTCTAAGAAGAAAATAAAGTCCTACAGTTATTCCGGAAAGCAAAATCACCCAGAAAAAATACCATCCGTTAAACATCTGAATTTCCATATTTAACTCCAAAATTTATTATTTCTATAAAGATTTTACTTCTCTTTCTCATTTTTTTCAATAGCTTCAGGACTTATTTAAGATTTTTTTATAAAGGTTAATATTTTTTAATATTATTTAATTTATTTTAATAATTTCGTTTTTCTCTTTTTCGCGGTTTTTGCAAGACACTATTTACAAATTAAAAGCTTTATGATAAAATAAAGGCAACAAACTATCAAAGGATTACACGTATGAAACGCATATTATTTGTTTTTAGCTGTATTATTATAACGGTACTCTCACTTTCAGCTTGCGGTCACGATCACAGCTTTGGCGACTGGGAAACAAAAACCGATTCTACCTGCGATGCCGAGGGTGAAAAAATCAGAAAATGTGAATGCGGTGAAATCGAAACTGCGTCCATAGAGAAAAAGAGCCACAACGTAACCGAAACGCAGGCGATAGAACCCGGATGCACCACGCACGGATATACAAAAGGAACTTTTTGTTCCGCCTGCGGAGTTTATATCGAAGAACCGGAAACGCTCGAACCCGCACATAAATATTCCCCAAAGGTCACCAGTGCTCCAACCTGTACCGCTAAGGGTGTGAATCTCTTTACTTGTGCTTGCGGAGCTAATTATTCCGAGGAAATTCACGAGCTTGGCCACGACTACGTGGAAGCCACCTGCACCAAGCCGAAAACCTGCAAAAAATGCGAATCTACCGAAGGCGTGGCACTAGGTCATACTACCATTTTGGGTACCTGCGCCCGTTGTAATAATTTAGTTTATCCGGCAGTTTCACTTCCCGAGTTCCCCGTCTACACAGAAAACAACGTATTCTTAGCAAAAACCGTTTTAAAAATCACAGACATTACGTACCGTTTTTCATCAAAAAGCGTAACGTTTACCTTTTCGGCAGAAAAAACTGAAGACTCCGGAGCACTCAGTAACGGAAAGTATTTCTGCGGATTTTCCTATAGACTATATGATAAAGACGGAATGCTCATCGGATCGGATACTTATACCGTAAACGATCTTGCCGTTGGTGATAAGGTCAATAACAGAGTCTTCACCGTAGAGCTTCCCGGAAAAATTTCCGACTCATACGTTTTGGTAATTGAAGATTACGAATAAAAAGAGGAATTATTATGACTACAAGAATCATTAACGATAATCTTTCTTATATAACGGCCTCATATAAGGATATTTTTACGACAGTTTACCTTATCAAAACCAACAGTGGGTATATGCTTTTTGACAGCGCAAGCTTTGACTGCGACGTTGATAACGCAATAAAACCGATGCTTGATGAGATGAACGTATCCCAAAAGGAGTTGAAATACGTTTTTATATCCCATGCTCACCTTGATCATATGGGCGGGCTTAAAAGATTTCTTGAACTCTATCCCGAAACGACGGTAATTACCAAAAGCAAATCGCTCTACGACACTTACTCCGATAAATACAATGTTGTTATCCCCGAAGAGAACCAAAAATTTCTCGAAGTTCTGAGCGTTGTATTTATTCCGGGACACAGCTCTTGCTCGGAGGCAATTCTCGATATAAGAGATAATTCCCTCATAACAGGTGACTGCCTTCAGCTATATGGCATTTTCGGTTCAGGAAACTGGGCTTGTAACATATCTCTTCCGAAAGAGCATTTTGCTGCGCTTGATAAACTTCAAAAAATGGATATTTCCGCAATTTATACCGCTCACGATTATCATCCACTCGGTCAGTTCTATATAGGAAAAGAAAATGTAAAAGCCGCAATAGATGCCTGCAAGACTCCTCTCTATAATATTATGAAAATGATTACGGACTTCCCCGAGCTTTCCGACGAGGAAATTTCAGAAATGTATAACAAAGACGCGGTTTTACCAAAGCTCGGCTCGCACGTAGTAAAAAATCTGAGAGCCATTATTTAGTATATAACAAAAGCAGACGCTTACGCTTAACGCGAACCGCCTGCTTTTTGTATTAAATTATTTAGCAATCTAAGTTACGAATAAAGAAATACATCCGCATAGTATGATTGTCGGTTAAGATGTCACTATATGCTGAGGCTTTTCTTATCTATCCTAATAACGAAAGCAGTTTTTGATTAACTTCATCGTCGTTGTAAAAATGCAAAACGAGTTTTCCAAAGCTCTCGGTATTATGAGTAACTACGAAATATATTTCTCCCTCATATTCCGATGTAGCTATATACGATCCGCAATCCTTGATTGTTGCCACAAACTCTACGGGATGCTGGTCGTTGAAGAAAGGCTGAGGCCACCCCTCAAGTATGCGAACGCGTGATATGTTCATATATTTACGTTTTTGTTCATCGAGTGTGTTACATAAATAAAGCTCTCCTGCCCGCTCAAAAAACCAAGGTCTTGAATTTCCGTCGGGGATTTTGTAGTAATGCTCCCACTGCATTTTTTTCAGATTAAGCGAACCGAGATAAATATATGGAATTCCGTAATCCTGCCGGCAAGCAACAAACAAACGGTCCTTGTGAATATAAGAAGCTATCTCTGCCATACCGTTATCATTGAAAGGAATGACATCAACAAGCTCCATGGTAATAAAATCACGCGTTTTTACAACAAAACCGTTATTGGCATGCTCAATAGCAAGACCTGTTGCATAGTATTCCCCATTATACTCATTCCACGCAGAAACCATTTCAATCAACCCTTTTGCGTTCGGTTGAAAGCCTTTGTCGAGATAAATTTTATTAAGCGTTTCATCTGAAAAGTCGTAATCGGTCCCATTATATCGGAGCGAAATCTTAACCTCATCTACCCAAGCGCGAGCTGTGACGTCGAAGGTTTTTCTGAAGATGTGTGAATTGCCGTCGTCAGTAATAAAGCTAAAGCAAACGTGAAGCATATTACCAACGAGGCACATAGAATTATCCTTGTAGATAGACTCTGCTTTATATCCTGCACAGAAGTCTCCCATAGAGCCTACGTCAAAGAACGTTATATCCTTATCTGCATCAAAGTTATGCGACATTATTCTTTCAAGCGCAAACACTGCCAAAGTTACATTGCTGGTTTTACTGTAGTGAGCTTCGGTGTCGTTTCCCGAATTTTGAATAAAGCTGGCGTAGCAAATACCGTTTTTTATAACTAACTGTCCCATGTGAGCATATACAATATGCTTTTGAGTTATGCGCTTAATTGTTTTCTGCGTATCAGCAGTGCTTGCGGCGGAGCTCATCACCTTCGCCAGTGAAGAATAGTGATTATTATCACATAACTGTTTAAAAATTCCGTAGTCCTTCAAAACAAACACCTCACATTAATTCATACTAATCATTATTTAGTTAATTCCCTATTATGAAATTTTTAAGTATATATTTTGCGCTATGCTCTGAATTGTTACATATAACTTTGTCAGCAACTGCTTTAAGCTCATCGCACGCATTTCCCATTGCAAGTCCGAGTCCGGCAGCTTTTACAAGGCTTATATCGTTAGTACTGTCACCTACTGCAATAGTATCGGATATATCAACTCCTAGCGCATCCGAAAGAGCTTTCAGTGCGTTTCCCTTGCCTCCGATAGCTAAATAAACCTCAAGATTATGGGGATCGGACTGAGCGACACAGAGCTTGCCTGTATCCAGAAAAATCTGCTTGCACTTTTCAAGATCTTCGTCTTTTTCAAAAAATATACACAACATCTCTACGTCTTCGAAATTTATGAGGTAATCGTAAAAATCGGTTGCAGAATAAGCAGTTTTATTGATTATATAGCGAAAATACTCACCAACACGGCAATCATCAAGTATATTTGTCTTATGTTTTTCTATATCGTAATAGTTCTTTCCGTCTTTATGTGCCAGCGGATATGAATTACAGCTTTTTAACGTGTCAAGTATAAATTTTACAACGTCAGTCGGAATATATCTTGTAATTATCATTTTTTCAGATTTTTTATCCCAAACAGCCGCGCCATCCGATGTTATGATGTATCTTATATCCGAGCAATCCATAATCTCACACGGAATTTCACTGAGAGTACGGCCGGTTGCGGGTACAAAATTCACCCCTAGTTTACGCATCTTGGCGATAGCAACAGTGTTTTCGCGACTCACCAACTGATTATTTCCGAGAAGCGTACCGTCAAGGTCGCTTGCAACTATTTTATAACTGTTTTTCATAAAGTCCTCGAGGCAAGATTTGCCTTTGCCGAAATTATATTATCTTGTTAAGAATATCACAATACGACTATTATGTCAATATTCATTTTCTTATTAAGCAAATAAAGAAAGACACGTCACAAGGTTATTCAAGGGACGTGTCTTATACCTTTTAAATTATATCATCTTCAACAGGCTTAGGCTCTACGAGCACGGTAAGCTTAATTACACGTTCTCCGTCCATTTCGGATATGATAACGAATAGATTTTCATATCTGAAGCTATCGCCGACATGGGGATCAGAGTCTAGCATTTCTATTGCCCAACCGCCCACGGTAGAATACTCACAGCTGAAATCCTCAGGCTTTGTGAAATCGACCTCTTCAAAGAAGTCGTCAATATCCATATCGGACTTGACCTCGTAGGTATTCTCACCCGTTGCAGTACATTGAGTAACTATAACGTCAGTATCGTCCCAAATATCACCGACAAGCTCCTCAAGAATATCTTCCATAGTAACAACGCCCAGTGTGCCGCCAAACTCATCTATAACTATTGCAAGATGCATTTGTGCCTCTCTAAGCTTAGCAAGAGCAGCAGGAAGCTTCATCGTTTTATAAAGCCTGCAGGGCTTCATCATAAGAGAGCGAAGGTCTGGATTTTTATCCTGCAGTGCAGCCTTATAATACCTCGAAAGAGAAAGAACTCCGATAATATTATCTATACTGTTTTCGTATACCGGAAGTCTTGAATACTGTGCGGTATCGGAAAGAAGAGCTGCAATTTCATTTTCATCATCGTCAATATTTATCGCAGTCATATCTATTCTGGGGGTCATAATTCTCTCGATAGTAGTATCGCGGAACTCAAGAGTAGATTGCAGAAGGTCGCCCTGCTCCTCGTTGATAAGACCTTCTTCTTCGATAGTGTCAATGATAGTAACAAGCTCTTCCTCGGTAACGGTAGGGTCATCGCTTTTATGATCCTTACCCCATACCTTGCGAAGCACAAACAATAGCGCCATAATTACGAATACGAATGGGCTGAGTATTATTGTCAAAATTTTTGTGGGAACAGCTACTATTCGCACCACTATATCGGCATTTTGCTTCGCAAGCACCTTGGGAATGATCTCGCCGAATATTAGGATAATAATCGTAATAAGAATAGTGGTAATAGTAGATGCTAAGGCTACGTTATTCTTAAACAAATTAAGAATTATAAGTGTGGAACAGGTGGAAACGGCTATATTTGCAAGGTTGTTTCCGATAAGTATAGCAGAAAGAGCTGTTGTGAATCTCTCGGTTATCGAAAAAGCAATCTTTGCGGTCTTACTTCCCCCTTCAGCAGCACGGCGAAGACGCATCTTATTAGCGGAATTAAAGGCTATCTCAGATGCCGAGAAATATGCAGAAAGCATTATCATTACAAGTATAACAACGTACGCCCACCACATCTTAGAAAAATGTTCTGAAAAGCTCATGCTTGCACCTCCTCTCGGCTCTCTTCCGATTTAAGTGCAGCAATATCCTCTTCGTCAAGAATATGTATAACAACTTCCGTCAATCTACCGTTTTCAACGGTCTTCGGAGTGATTTCAAGATTTTCATACAGGAACGGCTCTTCATCCTCGCCGGGCATTCTGCCAAGCGTTTCCAAAACGAGCGAAAGTAACGGTTTGTTTGCAATTCCGCGAGCAGCCTTGCCAATACCCATTCTATCGTATATTTCAGCGATAACCATATGAGTATTTACCATATACTTATTTCCACCTAGAGCTTGGAAATTGGTATCGACTATATCTTCCTCGTCAAATATCTCTCCAACAAGCTCTTCAAGTATATCCTCAAGCGTTACAAGACCCACAACCTTACGCTTCTCATCCTGCACTATAGCCATCTGCAATTTATGTTGACGCATATGAGTAAGAAGCTTATCTATTTTCGTGTTCTGACGTATAACGTATGGAGAAGTCATAACGGAACGCACCTCAATGCGCGGATTCCTTCTATACTCCTTAAGGAAAGTACGAACACGTAAAACACCAATGATTCTGTCAGAATTTGCCGCCTTTACAGGTAAACGTGAGTGCACGGTGTTAGTAATGAATTCAAGAACATGTTTATTAGTCCAGTTAACAACGATGTAGTTCATATCCTTCTCCATCGTCATAATGTCCTCAACAGTTGTCTTGGTAAATTCTATTGCCGATTTAAGCATATCTCCCTGCTCTTCGTCAACTACTCCCTCTTCCTCCGCGGTTTCTATAATCTCTGTCAGCTCATCTTCTGTTATAGACGGCTCTGCGTCCTTAGAGGAGAACATCTTAGACGCCTTAGCGGATATAATATTAAAGAACGCTGCAAACGGAGACAAAATCTTCATAAATAAACGAAGTGTTCCTTGAAAGAAGAGTGAAACAGACTCGCTGCGGTCATTAGCCATACTCTTCGGTATCATTTCACTAAACAGAAAAATAATAACGGTACTGAGTACAGAGCATATCATTGAGAAGGCAAACGAATCAAGAAATTCATCACTCTTGCCAAAACCATCTCTGAAAATATCGGTACAAAGAATGGTGAATACAGCAGCACCCGCAATCTTGGTAACGTTGTTACCTATAAGAAGAGTTGTAAGTGCTTTGTCGAACTTACCAAGCACGTACATAACACCCTTGGCGCGTCTGTTACCGTCATCTGCCATCGCTTTGATTTTAATTTTGTTCACCGCAGAAAACGAGCTTTCTGTCGCAGCAAAATATGCACCGCCAACAACACAAATAATAAAAATTATCCACAAAGGTATACTGTCACTACCCATGGAAAAACGTCAACTCCTTACCTATTTTGTAAAATATAATAATTATTATAATATATTCTGCGCTATATGTCAACATATCAATAGCATAAAAGCATTACTATTTGATTTTGTAAATTCGTAGAATCGTACAAATTCTATAAGTCACAGATTAAAGAAATATTTAATTTTTGCGCAAATTGCTTAAAATAGGCAAAAATGCAAACTAAACTTATATTTTGGGCTTGTTATTTGAAAACTTTAGGAAAAATTGCTATGCGAAGTCTCGTAGAACAGTACGGAACCAGCTCTATCACTTCTCTTTCTCCTAAATATTTTTCATTAACCTTTCCAACCACAGGAGTAAACTGAGCTTCATCCACAACCTCAATCATAGGTCCTCTTGAAGCAAATCTAGCCTTGAATTTCTTAGCATTTACTATTTTCCAGTTTTTAATCTCACTAGCAGCAACTCTTATTCTGCCGCAGTTCTGCTCTGCTCTCCAAGGCTGAGCACCGTTTTCTCCACTCTTAACATATTCTACGTAAGAATCTTTAATGCAAAGTCCGAAATTCCACTTACTATCAGCGTAAACGGAATAATGAGGAAGAAGCGGGTTTCCGAGGTTTCTAAGCCCCTCAATTACAACTCTTTCCTTCACGGGTAATGCATAAAGAAGTGCCCCCTTCTTAACGCTTACGCCCTTAGCGCTTTCGATTAATTCTATTTTGTCCTCAAAGGAAATAACGATTTCGTCACCCGCGGAAAATTCTCTGTCGATTTTACAAAGGCTCTTTTTGAAGTTTGCCTTGTATTCGTTTCCGTTCAAGGTAACCTTTACTGCAGTTGCCCAATTAGGTTTTCTGAGAACAAGAGCAAACTTAACATTTTTCTCGGGATTTATATTGAATTTTACAATATTTTCAAAAGGATATACCGTTTCTTCTGTTATGGTAGTTTTAACACCCTTTATATCCACCTTAATTTCTGTAGGAGCATATACAAAGGGGGCGAGAGTGTCTTCATCACGCATCCAGGCTCTTGCAATGAAATTAGGGAAAAATCTGTTTACGTTTCCTGCGCAGCAACCCTTCATGCGTGCAGGAGCATAAGACATCCAGTTTTTGCCGCGATAGAACTTTGCATGATTGCAGGTATCGTTAGCTATAACCTGGTTAGGACAGGAAAAATACTGATTTCCCTTAAAATCATCGTCAACCGAGGCAAATCCTGCATTAAATATAGCGTTCTCCACCCAGTCGCTATACTTTGCATCACCGGTTATCATATAAAGATATCCAAGTGCCCAGGTAAAGTCGGATACGTCACAGGTCTCGTGCATAGCGTGTGAATCCTCGTTACCGTTGAGATACTCGCTAGAGCTATGTACACCGTCTACAAGCATCTGGTCGCGGTAAAGCTTTTCATAAGCATTTATTACCGCTTTTTTGTATATTTCCTTACCCGTATATTTGTAAAGTATTGCCGCTGTTTTGCAAACCTCGTTATAGGTAACACCGTGGTTCTTATTTACTTTTCTGTTAGCGAGCATTCCCTTAAGGGTAACGTCACGCATTCTTTCAGTAAGTCCCGCACCGCTATCGTCATAGAATATTTCATTGAACTTAGCATAGGAATCCTCTGCCATTTTGAGAAAACGTTCATCTTTGGTTTCTCCGTATATCCAAAGCAAAATTTCTACGTCAACAACGTTTCGGACGCTGATTATGCGCCAGTCTACGTTATCGTAAACGTCTGTTATCGGACGTCTAAGATAGTGCTTTTTCATGGCCTCAAGAATAGTCTTATCCTTCGTTGCCGTATACTCGGCAATAAGGGCACGGAAATATACCGCGTGCTGCCAGCTTATTCCGTTTCGTAGGAAACGGGGGCCTATAAATCCGTCTTCGTCAGCCTGCTTTATTGCGGGATATATTTTGCCAGCTGCAAGCTTTTTGAGCATTTCATTGTCAGCAAGCCAACCGGCTCTTACAGCTCCGTCAATCCAATATCCGTTCTGCTCAAACGGCACCCATCCATCGTCTTTTGAATTAATACCGCCAAGGAAATTCTCAACGTCACCGCCAACTCTGGTTTTTCCCTCCCACGTAGGCTCAGCGAATGGAGTTCCTGTTTCACCTATATGTCCGGTCATACCGTCAGCCTGAGTATTCAAATATTCAAGCGCCCAGCCCTTTGCTTTTATATCGGATAAATTAAGTTCGTTAAACATTAGCTTATGTCTCCTTTTTTAAGTAAGTGTATATATTCTCTAATCATATGCAGATAGCAAACAGAACTCTGCTTTTATGCCAAAATCAAGGCTTATTTGCCTATCTCTTAATTAGCGACCGCTTTCGCAATGTGTCTACTGTCAAATTTCAAATTCCTCAATTTTAGGAGTACCGCTTAATTGAACAACGATAAGCTTTCGCTCTTTTATACTTAGCGGAATTTTTTTATTCTCTGCTACAAGGATAATTTCTTTTTCGTTGTTGCGAGTTGTCCAATCGGTATTAAGAAGCATAACCGTTTTGATTCCGTTATCATCCCAAACGGTATAGAACACCTCACGGGAAGAATCCTCAATATATACATCTTGCGTTACAGTTTTAGAAAGCTCTGATATCCAAGCCGCAGAAAAAGATTGCAGCTGCTCATGCCCGGGATATGCCCAAGCTGTAAAGGTATAAACGTATCCTTCGCCAAGCTTGAATCTGACAAGCATAGGCTTTGAGGTAAAGGAATCCCAAGCGACAATCTCTGCACCGCAAAGTTCAACGTCAGCGATATAAAGAGGGCCATCCTCTGTTACACAATCGCTGGGCAAAGAAGAAAGCTCCGGTTCGGAAATAGATTCTCTGCTAAGGCAATTCCACGAGCCGGAGTATTCACTACCCCGTCCATTCACGCGAATTCCGCAAAATTCAGAGAGATCGCCACTGCGGATGAAGGCAAGCTCCTCCATATCTCGAAGAAAATCACGGCGAACGTGAGTTGAAAACTGTGGCAATCCCGTAAGCAGTATACCACCGCCACGAACAAAATCCATAAGGCGAAAGATATCTTCCTCTTCCGCAGTATTCCATCCAAGATTTAATAAAAGCTTATAATTTTTGAAGTATTCGGTTTTTGCCTCTATCGGAACACAATCAAAATCACCAAAAGGAGTTCCCGAGAAATAGAACCTTCTTTTTTCGAATTTTTGTCTGAGAGGATGAGTGCTTGCCCCCGGCATAAGCACGTCAAGAAGCTGGCGCGCTTTTTCGGGCTGTGCGTGTCCCCATGTCGGATCATCATTACCGAATGCACCCCAAACAGAATAATGCGGATCCTGCTCAGAACCACAGATAAATCCGTTAAACGGAGCTGCATATTTGCCTTCTACAAAAGCAATATTTCTTACGTTTTTACCACGTCTGGGGTGCGTTTTTGCAAACTTAAAGAAGTTTCTTGTCATGTCACGCTTGCCACCTGTGAGAAGGTCATCCCAGCTCTGTCTTTCCTCTTTGAAAAGGTTAAATAGCGAATCTTCCTCATAAATAACCTCGGCGCCCATCACCCACGGTTGCATGAGTGAAAGAAAATACTGACCGAGGTGAGTTTCGTGATAGGGCTGATGCGCATGCTGTATGGCTATGTGAACTCCCCATCTGCCGTTACCAAGTGATTCTGACGCAGGTCGCGCCTGTGAAAGAAGTGCCATTGTATGAGGAACCATAGTTTCAGCCCTGACCATATCAACACCCTCGAGAAAAGAGTATCTTATTCCGCCGGAGGCGTCGCCAAATGCCGCAGAAGGCGCATGCGTATGAATTTCGTCAACCTTTACCTTTATATACTGCCTGAATTTTTCACTGGCTTCCTTCATTGTTTCGGATTTATACAGCTCTTTCGGATCTCGTGCATAAACCATACCTGTGTATTCGTGGCTTCCGCAGTCACTGAATGCATCACCGCTTGATCTGACCAACGCATCATAGCTCTCCTCAGAGCAAGAGGATACGTATATTCCGTGATCCTTACAAAATCTACCAAAGCGTTCCCATTCCTCGTTTGTAGGCTGATGGCTACAGAAATTACGAAAAACGACATAATTACCAAGTCTTGTTCTCGCTGTGTAATCAAGAAGCCAATCCATATAGCCTGTGCTATCATGCGGAACTGTAGTCATATCGTAACCAACTTTGATAGGACGCTCTTCTTCCTCCACGTCAAATATTTCGATATTTGCACTGCTTGTCTCCGTAGATAACGTATTTATTCCCTGAGTTGAGATGCTGAACGTGAACTCATTCCATCCCGGCTTAGCGTCAACTGTGATATCAAGCTCATTTACGGTTATTTTTTCATCTTTAACCGAGAATACTTTACCAACAATCCTCTCATCCCGAAGCGCCCATTCGGGAATGCTTAATTCACCGTGCATACACTCACAGGGCTTCATGGTTATCCTTGAAATTGCAAAGCAAAGCTCTGACGCTTCATTTTTAAGCGAAAAGATATGCTTTCCGGGCATTACAGAAATGCGTTGCCAATCGTCCTCGAGAATCTGCATATACTTGTCGTGCATTCTGTAATATCGCTCGAATGTGAGAACAAGCTCACCGTCACAGTAAAGAGACAGCGGAATATATCCATGCACCTGCTTTTCCTGCCCGCCGTCATATTCGGGGGCAGCCATTGCAACTATGTGAAGAAGGGTTTCAAAATAATCCTTTTTAGGTTTTTGAACCTCGTATTCCCAGGTTGCACACTCTCCGGGAGCAAGCCACGCGAGCTTCATACGAGCGAAATTATGGATTGGAAGCGAGAACTGCTCAGGAAGAAATTCAACTTCCTTAGACTTAAGAGGTCTCCTAAACCAAAGATAATCCTTTTTGGTTATAATAACAGAGGCATTGATATATTTTGGACCTACGGAATAATCGAGTCTCCCCTTGGAAATCAGCTCATCTGCGGTAAAATTGCAAACAAAAGTTGCCGTATGAAGATGAAACACGGTATTTTCATTAACGTCTGCAACTATTCTTACACCTGTAAATTCCCTCTTCGTTTTAAACTGCCAAACAGGAGACGAAAGCTCGGTTTCCCTCGCTGTATGTCCCGGTCCAAACCAAATATACGGATAATCAAGCTTATATGTATTTAAAATACTTCCGTTTTCACATTCAATTGATCCATCCCATATAAAATACGGATGATAATGCTTTCTTGAATAAAGATAAGAATATCCAAAATCAATTCTGAAATCAAGCAGCATATGACTTTCTCCTGAAAATTATTTCGTTTTAATAATATCATATAAGCAAATAAAAGTCAATTATTCCATAAGCAGAATTATGATTGTGCTGTAAATAAAACACAAGAGTGCACCACCCATTAAACTCGATAAATGCCCTTCTCTTTTCATATCTTCTGACATAGCAATACCATTCAACAAAGATTTACAGATGTATAATACCATTTTTCGCGCGCAGTGGCAATAAAAACCGATAGCACCGAGGACTAAGCCTGACAGTGCTATCGAATTTAATTTTTATCGGGTTATTTTAAAAGGAACATATCATATCCTATAATTTGCGGAAGGGTTATATAGGTATATCCGTCCTTGATTTCGGATTGAATCGGTTCCTCACTCGGAAGCTTTGCTACCGATTTGTATTCGCCCTTCACGGCTACCGTTTTTCCGGGAAGAAGCTCGGTATGCTCTTCAACTACGCCTCTGTTGCCTCTTATCTCGGGGTGAGTTACCTTTACGTGAAGTAGGGTATAATCCTCGCCTTTTGTGACGGTGATACGTGAGAACGAGGGCATATCCGCGGTTTTTATAAGGTTATCCGGCATAAATTTTTCAAGAAGGATGCGGATTATCTCCTTATAAACCATCGGCTGTAAGGAATGGAAATCAGTGAATATCGGGAACGAAATATGAGCAACGTTTTCCGCTTTATTTATTAGCACCGCATTATTGCCGTTCTTTGCCTTAGGCGGAACGTATCTGTAATTATGCAGATTATGATAGCCGTGGTTTGGAACGTATCCGTCTATGGTATCTGCAAGGGAGATGTTCCCTTCCTTTGCCTTCATACATATACCCGACCTATAGTAAGAATAATCCATATCGGCAAGTCCGTCTATCTTCTCATTCAAATGGAAATACGAGGTATCGGTCGTGTCCTTGCCGAGATATTCAAAATCCCATTCGGGAAGCGCAAAGCCGCTTTTATCATCCGTAAGTGCAGCAAATCCCGAGGAAATAACCTTACCGCCTGCTTTAAGATATGCTGAAAGATTATCCTTAAGCTTTTGTGTCATATTAATATCATCGGGAAGGATAACTACCTTGTATTTTGAAATATCAGCATCGAGATCAAGAATATCATAACTGTACTTAAGCTCGGAGAGCAGTCTTGCCGCTCCGTGATATTTATCTTCGCGGAGGTAAGCATCATCTGTTATGATTGCTATTTCGGATATAAATTTCGCATTATCCGTCCATTTCTCGTATTCCTTCACCCTTGCGTATATTTCACCGAGGTCACGGTAAATATCGGGCTCAGCAAGTCTTGCGGGATGAAGATGGTCGCCGAGCATAGGAATGGCGCCGTTCATAATAGCATCGTAGAAATCGTTTTCAACAGATGCCTTTCCCTTATATCCGCCAAAATCGCCCCAAGCCTGCTGGAATCTTCCGTTCATATATACGCAGGTATAGCGCATTGAACGCGCGTATGCCACGTTAGCATCAAAATAATCATAGCTCCAAAGGCTCTCCACCTCATGATGCGAGGCAAGACCTATTGCATGTGGCTGGCGCACATTGTTGAAGAAAAGTCTTTTATCCTCAGGAACTATCTTGCGAATGTCCTCGCACATTTTCTTTCTTGTTTCAAACGAAAAAGCAGTTACCGCCTTTTCGTCCTCGGTATCAATTCCAAGTCTGATCATATCGCGCATACATCTTGAACAATAGCAGGGACGAAGCTTCATACAGTCAAGAAACAGACCGTCAACTCCGAGCTCGAGAACCTCTTTTACCTCAGCAAGGAGATGATCTCTGTACGGAGTGTTGTAGCACATGTTACGAAAAAAGCTAGGACCGCCATCTGAAAAATTATATATTTTTCCGTCACGCGTCATTTGGAGCCATTCGGGATGAATAATAGACATCTCGTGGTGAAGACCTGCGTTGATATATCCTGTAACGCCGATTCCTCTCTTATGGCATTCTCTCACAACGTCTCCGAGCATATTGATTTTAAGGCCGGGATACTGAGTTCCCACCTTTGTGGGATAATAAGAAAATCCAATATTGCATCTTGCGAAGAAATTAATATATCCAACGTTTGCGTCCGCCATCTGCTGAGCAAATTTTTCGGCATCAAAATTCTCACATATATTATCAATGCCGGGCATTGTGTGAAAATCAAAATGCACTGCACGCTTAATTGGTTTCAACATAATTTTTTCTCCTTCTTTTCATCGAATAATGCATCCGTTTGTATATTTTATATTATATATTTGGCAGATTGATATGTCAATATCATTTGTGATTTTCTTTTTATAAAAGCTGATTTGTTAAGGAATTTTTGCCTTTAAGGCTTTCACAAAGATTGACTATATCTATTGCAAACTGCATTGATAAGTCAAGGACAAGATTTTCTGACATAATGCCTCCTAGAGAATGAAATGTGCTGCGCACATGAAATTATTTAAAAATCATGAAATGACACACTTCGCACGTCATGAAATGATGCCTACGGCATCGTTCTATGAAATTTGCCCTATGATACTTATGAGCCGCAATTCGAAAATTGCGGCTCATTTCATGTTATTTGTAACATTTCATTCGCTTTAGCGTATTTCATTTGACCGATTTATCGGGCAAATTTCATTGCAGTTGCCGAAGCGGCAAATCTTATTTGCTCGCTTCCTC